>JAUMYP010000018.1 GCA_030528565.1 Pseudomonadota bacterium | reverse complement strand
GGAAACGCTTGACGGTGGCTTCCTTGATGGTCCGGTTCATGCGCTCAACCTGCCCATTTGTCCTGGGATGCTGGACCTGGGTCAGGCCGGTGCTCGATGCCATGCTCTATTGTCGTCGTGGCGCATGCATGAAGAATCTGGCCCATAGTGCTGCCTTCCATTCGGAGAGAAGATTGAGCCATCCAATATGGGAACCATATATCCTGAGCCCCTTTGTTTTCATGAATGAATGTTATTGGATTTTCGGGGTTGGGGCGTTTTTTAGGGTTTCATTCATCCAGGCTGCATACATTTGTTTTCGCTGCTAGGTCAGCATTCAATCTTCAAGGAGATGCCGCTCATGAAAGCTTCAATTTTTTATGCAGTGCTTGCCGTAGGGCTTTATGCGCTTGCTGGCACTGGCAGTGCCCAGGAAGCTGCGGGCTATTGGCGGGGTGATGGTGGTGGCAGCGCGCACTTTCTCTGTGAATCGCAAGATGGTCGTTACCGCGAGTGCGGGCACGGGCAAGGCGTGGTGGAAGATGCGCGTCTGCTGCGCCAGCTTTCCCGCACCACTTGTATCAAAGGTCGCAACTGGGGCTTCAATCGTCGCGGTGTCTGGGTCAGCAATGGTTGCCGGGGCGAGTTCGAGGTGCGTTACCGCGGCTGGAATGATGGCTGGCATGGTGGCTGGAGGCGTGACCGCGACTACGACTACGACCGGGGCTTGCGAGGCGGCAACCGCTGGGGTAATGAAGGCGGCACGGTATTGTGCGAGTCGGTCAGGAACACCCATAACAGTTGCCGGATTGATACCCGCTACGGCATCACCCTGGTAAGACAGCATTCCAGTACCCGCTGCCGTGAAGGCCATAACTGGGGGGTGGGGCATGGCGAGGTCTGGGTTGACCATGGCTGCCGTGCCGAGTTTGCGCCGCGCAACTACCGTAACCGTTACCAGGGACGTGACGACGACGATGATGATGATGACGATGACGATGACGACCGTTATGACCACGGTAATTGGCGGGGCAATCGCGGCGGTTATGGGTATGGCGGCTATGGGCCGGTACCGCAGTTGATTCATTGTGCTTCCCATAATGGCCGCCAGAATTACTGTCGCGTACACATCCCGCGCGGCGTGGAGCTGTCCCGGCAGCTTTCCCGCGGCGCCTGTGTCGAAGGTCGCAGCTGGGGCTGGAACCATGATGGTGTCTGGGTCAGTCATGGCTGCCGTGCCGAGTTCCGCATCTGGTGACGGCGCGGCATAGTCCGCCAGTCAAAGCGCCGGGTTCTGCCCGGCGTTTTGTTTTTGGATGGGCATGGCCCCGCCTTAAAATGGCGGCATGAATACTTTCGACTATGCCCGTTATGACCGCATTCGCCCGATACGCTGGGGGGGCGATGCCCTGGAATTGCTTGACCAGCGCAAGCTGCCGTTTGCAAGCCAATACCTGCGGCTCACCCGTTATACCGAGGTTGCCGATGCCATCCACGCGCTGATTGTGCGTGGCGCGCCGGCCATCGGCATTGCCGCTGCCTGGGGCGTGGTGCTGGCCGCGCGCGAGCTGTCTGCCGAAAATGGCGATGAAGCCCTGCCGCAACTGGCACCGGCCATGCAGCGGCTCAATGATGCGCGTCCCACGGCGGTGAACCTGGCCTGGGCGCTGGCCAGGATGCGCAAGGTGCTGGCCGGGGCAGGCGCTGACTGGCGTGAAAAGCTGGAGGCCCAAGCGCGGCTTATCGAAGAAGAAGACCTGGCCGCCAACCGTGCGATGGGCATGGCCGGTGCCGCGCTGATTGCCCCGGGCAGTGGCGTGCTCACCCATTGCAATACCGGCTCGCTGGCGACCGCAGGGTTTGGCACCGCGCTGGGGGTGATTCGCGCCGGGGTGGCCGAAGGCCGGATTGCGCGCGTGTTTGCCGGTGAAACCCGGCCCTGGAACCAGGGCGCACGGCTCACCGTATGGGAGCTGTTGCAAGATGGCATCGGCGCCACCCTGATTGCCGATGCCGCCGCCTCGCACCTGATGAGTACCGGCCAAGTGCAGTGGGTGGTGGTCGGCGCTGACCGGATTTGCGCCAATGGCGATACCGCCAACAAGATTGGCACCTTGCAACTGGCGATTGCCGCGCGGCATTTCGGCGTGAAATTCATGGTGGTGGCGGCTTCTTCCACCGTGGATATGGCAACTGGCTCGGGCGAGCTGATTGAAATCGAGGAGCGCGATGCTGCCGAGCTGCTCAGTCACCGTGGTGAACGCAGCGTGGCCGAGGGCGTTCGTGCCTGGAACCCGGTTTTCGATGTCACCCCGCATACGCTGATTGATGCCATCGTCACCGAGCGCGGCGTGGTGCACAGGCCGGATAGCGCCGCGATGCGGCAATTATTTGCCGAAAACCCCTGAAGCCTGTCTTTGTCAATAGCCAAGTGCTTGTTTTTGCGTGAATTTCGTCTAACGTTCAGCGCGTGAAAATGCTAGAATTGCCGGTCTTTTCGTTATCTGACGGCTGGCTGATGCCGCGTCGCATAGCTGGCAAGCATCCCGCCCCCGAACCCAATACGGAAATCTGATGGCCCAACCGACCGAAACCGCCCGCGAAATCATCCCGGTCAACCTCGAAGACGAAATGCGTCGCAGCTACCTCGATTACGCCATGAGCGTGATTGTGGGGCGCGCACTGCCGGATGTGCGCGATGGCTTAAAGCCCGTGCATCGCCGCGTGCTGTTTGCGATGAACGAGCTGGGCGCGCACAGCAACAAGCCGTATTACAAGTCCGCGCGTATCGTCGGCGATGTCATCGGTAAATACCACCCGCATGGCGATGCCTCGGTGTACGACACCCTGGTGCGCATGGCACAGCCATTCTCGCTGCGTTACCTTCTGGTGGACGGGCAGGGCAACTTCGGCTCGGTGGATGGCGACCCGCCAGCGGCGATGCGTTACACCGAAGCGCGCATGTCGAAGATGGCGCACGAGCTGCTGGCCGATATCGACAAGGAAACCGTCGATTTCCAGCCCAATTACGATGAAAAGGAGCTGGAGCCGACGGTGATGCCGACGCGGTTCCCGAACCTCCTGGTCAACGGCTCGGCCGGTATCGCGGTGGGCATGGCCACCAATATCCCGCCGCACAATATGAGCGAAGTGGTGGATGCGCTGCTGGCGCTGATTGAAACGCCGAGCCTGGATATCGACGGCCTGATGGAATACATCCCCGGCCCGGACTTCCCCACCGGCAGCATCATCAATGGCGTGGGCGGCATCCAGCTGGCCTATCGCACCGGCAAGGGGCGGGTGCGGATGCGCGCCAAGGCCGATATCGAAGTGGCCGACAATGGCCGCGAAGCGATTGTCGTCACCGAAATCCCGTACCAGGTCAACAAGGCGCGCCTGATTGAAAAAATCGCCGAGCTGGTCAAGGAAAAGAAGCTCGAAGGCATCAGCGAGCTGCGCGATGAGTCCGACAAGGACGGCATGCGCATCTATATCGAAGTCAAGCGCGGCGAATCGGCCGAAGTGGTGCTGAACAACCTGTACGCGCAAACGCCGATGGAATCGGTGTTCGGCATCAATATGGTGGCGCTGGTCGATGGCCGCCCACAGCTTTTGAACCTCAAGCAGATTCTCGAAGCCTTCCTGCGCCATCGCCGTGAAGTGGTCACCCGTCGCACCATTTTCGAACTGCGCCGTGCCCGCGCCCGCGCGCATATCCTCGAAGGGTTGACGGTGGCGCTGGCCAATATCGACGAGATGATTGAGCTCATCAAAACCTCGGCCAACCCCGAAGAGGCCCGGCAAAAAATGCTCGCCCGCCGTTGGCAGCCAGGCATGGTTGGCGCGCTGCTGGCCGCCAGCGGCGCCGAGGCCTCGCGCCCGGAAGACCTGCCCGGCGGCGTGGGCCTGATTGAAGGCGTGTACCAGCTCACCGAAACCCAGGCGCAGCAGATTCTGGAAATGCGCCTGCACCGCCTGACTGGCCTTGAGCAGGAAAAGCTCACCGAAGAATACCGCCAGCTGCTCGATGCCATCCGCGGCCTGATTGAAATCCTGGAGCATCCCGGCGTGCTGATGCGGGTCATCCGCGAAGAACTGACTGCGCTGAAGGCCGAGTTTGGCGATGCGCGCCGCAGTGAAATCCGCGCCAGCGAAGAAGACCTGGACATTCTCGACCTGATTGCCCCCGAAGACGTGGTGGTGACCCTCTCGCACGCCGGTTATGCCAAGCGCCAGCCGGCCACCAGCTACCGCGCGCAAAGGCGCGGCGGCAAGGGGCGCAATGCCGCAGCCACCAAGGACGAGGATTTCATCGACCAGTTGTGGCTGGTCAATACCCACGACACCCTGCTGACCTTCACCAGCGCAGGCCGGGTGTTCTGGCTGTCGGTGTATCAGCTGCCCGATGCCGGCCCCAATGCCCGTGGCCGCCCCATCATCAACTGGATTAAGCTGGAAGAAGGCGAAAAAGTGCAGGCAGTACTGCCGGTGCGCGAATATCTGGAGGGCAAGTTCGTGTTCTTCGCCACCCGCAACGGCACGGTGAAAAAGACCCCGCTGACCGAATTCGCCTATCGCCTGGCGCGCGGCAAAATCGCCATCAACCTGGACGAAGGCGATGCCCTGGTGAATGCCGAACTCACCGACGGCGAGCGCGACATCATGCTGTTTGCCAGCAATGGCAAGGCGGTGCGTTTTGACGAAAACACCGTGCGCGCCATGGGACGCACCGCCACCGGCGTGCGCGGCATGAAGCTTGCCGAAGGCGAGAGCGTGCAAAGCCTTATCGTGGTCGATGGCGAGGGCGATATCCTCACCGCCAGCGAAAACGGCTTTGGCAAGCGCACCGAACTTGCCGAGTTCCCCAAGAAAGGCCGTGGCACCCAGGGCGTGATTGCGCTGAAAACCACCGAACGCAACGGCCAGCTGGTCGGCGCCATCCAGCTCACCGAGCACCACGACGTGTTGCTGATTTCCGACGGCGGCACCCTGGTGCGCACCCCGGCCGCCGACATTGCTCAGGTCGGTCGCAACACCCAGGGCGTGACCCTGATGCGCGTTGCCAAGGACGAAAAACTGCAAGCCATCGAACGCCTGGATGTTTCGCTGGACGCGGGCGAAGAAGAAAGCAGCGAGGCCGATACGCCCGCAGCCTGATAGCTGCAAACCCCACACTGCAAAGGCAGGGCTCGCCTGCCTTTGTTGTATCAGATGACAGCAGGCAGGGAGCCCGGCTTCTGTAGCGGCTGAGCTGCCAGCATTCACAGCATATTTGTCAGCGGACGTTAGAATTTCCGCCGCCCAAGGGCAGGACGCATGCCTGCCTTGCAATATCGAACCTTATGATGATTTCAGGAGTTTTCATGTTGAAGCCCGCACTTGTGAGCAGCGCCATCGCGCTTGCGCTTGGTTTTTCTGCATCCGCATCTGCCCATGCGCACTGCCTGGATGAAGCCTGCTGGCAACAGGCATTGTTTGCCGAAGCCGATGGCAGTGGCGCTGACAATGGCAATGCTCCGGTTGCCGCGCAGCGTTTTGGTGCCTGGGGCTTTGATGTCGATGGCATGAATCGCACTGTCAAGCCGGGTGATGACTTCTTTGAATACGCCAGCGGCAACTGGGCAAAAAATACCGCGATTCCGTCCGACCGTTCCAATTACGGGGTTTTCCATATCCTGCGCGACCTGTCCGAGGTGCGGGTGCACAAGCTGGTGGAAGCCTATCCGCAGGGCAATCCGGCAACGGATGGCGATGCGGCCAAAATCGCCGCCATTTACCGTGGTTTCATGGACGAGGCTGCAGTCGAAGCCCAGGGGCTGGCGCCGCTGAAGCCGTCACTGGATGAAATCGCCAGGATTGCCGACAAGCGCCAGATGGCCGGATGGATGGGGCGCGCCAATACGCACTTTGGTGGCAGCTTCTTCGGCATTGGCGTGTCCGATGACCAGCGCAATCCCGAGCGTTACACCCTGTACATGAGCCAGTCCGGTCTTGGCCTTGGCGATAGGCAGATGTATCTGGAAGCACGCTTTGCGCCGCAGCGCGCGCGTTATCAGCAATATCTTGCGCAGATGCTGCGGCTGATTGGCTGGAAAGATGCCGAAAAACAGGCCGAGCAGATTATGGCGCTGGAAACCCGTATCGCCGAGGCACACTGGAGCCGCGCCGAAAGCCGTAACCGCGACAAGACCTATAACCCGGTGGCGATGCCGGATTTTGCCGCTTATGCGCCGGGCTTCCCCTGGGCGGATTACTTCAAGGCCGCCCAGCTTGAGCATGCGCCGGTGGTAGTGGTACGGCAGAACACCGCCGTGCCCAAACTTGCGGAAATCTACAATCAGGCCGCGCTGGATACCTTGAAAGCCTGGGCGGCATTCCAGACCATCGACTCGGCAGCGCCGCTGCTCTCCAGCCAGTTCGTCAATGCCCACTTCGAGTTCCGCAGCAAGTTCATGTCCGGCCAGCCGGAACAGCAGGCGCGCTGGAAGCGCGGTGTATCGCTGGCTGAACGCACCATGGGCGAGGCCATTGGCCGCGATTATGTGCAGCTGTATTTCACCCAGGATGCCAAAACCAAGATGGATGCGCTGGTTGCCAATGTGAAAGCGGCGATGGGCGCGCGTCTGGCACAACTGGCATGGATGGGAGAAGACACCAAGCGCGAAGCGGCAGCCAAGCTCGCCAACTTTGGCCTGAAAATCGGTTACCCGGAAAAATGGCGTGACTACAGCGGCCTTGAAATCCGCAATGGCGATGTCATCGGCAATGCACTGCGCAGCCATGCCTTCCAGTGGGATTATTACCGTAACCGCCTGGGCAAGCCGGTGGACAAGCTGGAATGGGGCATGACCCCGCAAACGGTGAATGCCTATTACAACTCGGTGAAGAACGAAATCGTCTTTCCCGCCGCCATCCTGCAACCGCCGTTCTTCGACCCGCAGGCGGATATGGCGGTCAATTACGGTGCCATTGGCGGCGTGATTGGCCATGAAATCATCCACGGCTTTGATGACCAGGGACGCAAGTCCGATGGCGCCGGGATGCTGCGCGACTGGTGGACGGCCGAGGATGCCGCCAAGTTTGAAGCCGAAGCTGCCAAACTCGGTGCCCAGTACGAAAGCTATACCTTCCCGCAATTGCCGGGCATGCATATCAACGGCAAGGTGTCGATGGGCGAGAACATCGGCGACCTGGGTGGCCTCACCATCGCTCTGGAAGCCTATCGCCGTTCACTGGATGGCAAGCCGGCTCCCGTGCTGGATGGTTTCAGTGGCGAGCAGCGCCTGTTCCTGGGCTGGGCACAGGTCTGGCGCACCCTGTGGCGCGATGATGCGCTGCGCCAGCAACTGGTCAATGGCCCGCACTCGCCGGGACAAATCCGTGCCTTTGCACCACTGCGCAATATCGATGCCTGGTATGACGCATTCGGCGTGAAGCCTGGCGACAAGCTCTATATCAAGCCTGAAGAGCGCGTGCGCATCTGGTAATCCACCAGCACGCAAACGCCACCCCGGAGCCGCCTTGTGCGGCTCCGTTTTTGTCGGGGGTCTTCATCATGCCGGCAATGGAAAAGAAGGCAGGATGTTGATGAGCCCAGTTGAGCTGTCCTGAATTTTCCAGCCAGCTGAGATTGCAAAGAATGGCTTCCCGGTGTCATTCCATGGCGCCAGCTCATCGCCTGAGAGCCTGCTCAAAGGCTCTGAAACAGCTCCCAATCCATAGCGTGGTCAAATCTTGCTCTTCCACGCCCCGCAGGCTGGGGCGATAATATCGCTCGCAGTCGCGCCTCAAAGCGGGCGTGAGTTTGCCTTTTTGCCTGCCCGGCAATCATCCAACGGAATCCCACTATGGCCGAAACGCTCCGCCGCGACAAAACCGTGCGCCAGCTGCGCCTGCTCTCCGATGCAATCGATACCGGGCGCCTGGGGCCGGTCAAACGCATGATCAATACCCTGTCGGCAGCAGAAATCGGCAATCTTCTGGAATCCCTGCCGCCGCCCAAGCGCAGCATCGTCTGGGGGCTGGTGGATGCCGAAGACGATGGTGAAGTGCTGGTGCATGTCGGCGATGAAGTGCGCGAAAGCCTGATTGCAGAAATGGACGACGACGAGCTGGTCGCCGCCGTTGAAGACCTGGACATCGACGACCTGGCTGACCTGGTGGAAGACTTGCCCAATACGGTGATCGACGAAGTGCTGAAGTCGATGGACCGGGAAAACCGCGAGCGCCTTGAGCAAGTGCTGTCCTATCAGGAAGACAGCGCAGGCCGCCTGATGAATCCGGATGTGGTGACGGTACGCGCCGATACCACGGTGGACGTGGTACTGCGTTATCTGCGCCTGCGCGGCGAGCTGCCGGAAAATACCGACCATCTGTATGTGGTCAACAAGCGCCACCAGTTGATGGGCTGGGTGGCGCTGCAAAACCTGGTGACGGTTGACGGCGGCACCGCTATCAACCAGCTGATTGATGGCGAACTTGAATCCATCCATGTGGATGAGTCCAGCGACGAGGTCGCGCGCCGCTTTTCCGACAACGACTGGGTGTCTGCGCCGGTGGTCGATGATGCCAATGTGTTGCTCGGGCGTATCACCGTGGACGATGTCATCGACATCATCCGCGAACAGGCCGAGCATCAGGCGCTGTCAGCCGCGGGCCTGGACGATGAGGAAGACCTGTTCTCGCCCGTACACCGCGCCTTCCGCCGCCGCCTGATTTGGCTGGGCGTGAACCTCATTACCGCATTCCTTGCCGCCTCGGTGGTGGACAAGTTTGAAGGCGCAATCGCCCAGCTCACCGCACTGGCCGTCCTGATGCCCATCATCGCCGGCATGGGCGGCAATGCCGGCACCCAGGTGCTGACGCTGATGGTGCGTGGCCTTGCGCTCGGACAAATCGGCGCCAGCAACGTCCCCACCCTGGTCTGGAAGGAAGTCCGTGTGGCACTGATTAACGGCGTGATTCTTGGCATCGTGCTGGGGCTGGTAGTGCTGCTCTGGTTCCGCAGCCCGGCACTGGCTGCGGTAATTGCCACGGCACTGACCCTGAACTTCTGCTTTGCCGCCCTGGGCGGCGTGTTCGTGCCGGTCACCCTCAAACGCTTTGGCTTTGACCCGGCGCTTGCCGGGGGCGTGATTCTCACCACCATCACCGACACTCTCGGTTTTCTCACCTTCCTCGGCCTTGCCACGCTGATTCTGCTCTGATGCCCAAACATGCGCCCAAACTTCCCGGCATCGCCATCATCGGCGGAGGTCCGGCCGGCCTGATGGCCGCAGAAACCATCCGCACTGCGGGCATCGAGGTTGACCTGTTCGAGGCCAAAGGCTCGGTTGGCCGCAAGTTTCTGATTGCCGGAAAAGGCGGCCTCAACCTGACGCATTCCGAACCGCGCCCGGCTTTTGATGGCCGCTACCGCGAACGCGCCGGACAGATAGGCAAGTGGCTGGACGCCTTCGATGCCGGGGCACTGCGCGCCTGGGCACAAGGTTTGGGAATTGACACCTATGTCGGCAGCTCCGGCCGGGTGTTCCCGCTGGACAGGAAAGCCGCCCCGCTGCTGCGCGGCTGGGTGCGCCGCCTGCGCGAGGCCGGCGTGCGCTTTCATGTCCAGCACCGCTGGCTGGGCTGGGATGAGGACGGCGCGCTGCGCTTTGCCACGCCCGAGGGCGAATACCGCTGCCACGCCGACACCACCATACTGGCGCTGGGCGGCGGCAGTTGGCCGCAGCTTGGCAGTGACGCTGCATGGTGCGGACTGCTTGCCGATTGCGGCGTGGATATCGCTCCGCTGCAAGCGGCCAATTGCGGCTTCGAGATTGACTGGAGCGCACATCTTGCCAGCCGCTTTGCCGGTGCCCCACTCAAACCCGTCGTGCTTGCCTGGCAGGACATGCACGGCCAGGCACAGCGCCTGCAAGGCGAGTGTGTCATCAGCGAATACGGTATTGAAGGCAGCGCGATATATGCCATTTCTGCCGAACTGCGCCGCCTGATTGCCCGCGATGGCAACGCCCGGCTTGCCCTCAACCTTGCGCCGGCACGCAGCCTGGAAAAACTGCTCGAAGCCCTGAGCAAGCCGCGTGGCAAACGCAGCCTGGGAGAGCATATCCGCCGCCAGACCGGGCTGGATGCCGCCAAAACCGCGCTGCTGTTTGAAGTGCTGGGCAAAAACCCGGCAGACGACAGCCTGCTGCTTGCCCACACCATCAAACATCTGCCGCTGACGCTGAAAGCCGCACGCCCGCTGGCTGAAGCCATCAGCAGCGCCGGTGGCATACGCCTTGAAGCAATGAATGAGGCACTGATGCTGGACGCCCGCCCCGGCGTATTCTGCGCCGGGGAAATGCTCGACTGGGAAGCCCCTACCGGCGGCTATCTGCTGCAAGCCTGCTTTGCCAGCGGCCTTGTCGCCGCCCGTGGCGCGATAGCTTGGCAAAGCCGATGATTCTTACCGAGCTTGCTGGCAAAACCGCTGCCGGTATTGCATTGCCTTGGGTTGCAGTGATTCAAGATGGCGGATGCGGGTTTCGGCGCTGGGATGGGTGGAGGCGAACTCCGGCGGCGCCTTGCCGCCACTTTGTGCGCCCATGCGCTGCCATAGCGGCATGGCTTCTGCCGGGTTGAAGCAGGCTGCGGCCATCAGCAGCAGGCCAATTTCATCAGCCTGCGACTCATGCGCGCGCGCATAAGGCAGTTGCGAGGTCACGCCATAGGCTTGAAAAATCATTTGCTGGGTTTGCGCGTCCATGCCGCTGGCGGCACCGGCCATGGCACCGATTTGCTCCAGCTTGCCGCGACTCATGCGTTGCGCGCCATGACGCATCAGTGCATGGGCGATTTCATGCCCCATTACCACCGCCATGCCGTCGGCATTCTGCGCTACCGGCACCAGCCCGGTATATACCGCCATCTTGCCGCCTGGCAGGGCAAAGGCATTGGCCTGCGGCGATTCCAGCACCGTGACCTGCCACTGAAAATCACGGGAAAAATTCTGCGCCTGCAAGCCGTGCTCCTCTGCCAGCGCGGCCTCCACTTCATCGACCTTGTCGATCAGCCGGGCGGCGATGGCGCGTACCTGCCTAGAAACTTCTGCATCTGCAGGCAGCGGACGCTCTTGCTGAAGAATTTGCCGATAAGCCTGCAACCCCAGCGCCGTTTCCCTGCCCGCATCCTGCGCCTTGTCAATCAGCACTTTTTTCCCGGTGAATGGATCCACAGTGCGATTGGAAACGTAGTAATACAGGCCATAGACAATCAGTCCGATAACAACAAGAAGGCGTGGATTGAAGCCGCGGCCGCGGGGGCGGCGATATTGGGGGTGTCCGGGGTTTTGACGCATGGCGTTGCTCCAGAAATCAATGCGCATATTGAAACGCAAACAGCGCAAGCCCGCGTGAAAAGCCCCCGCACCTCACAGAAGCTCAAATATCGCGCACCACGCGGAAGCCGGTCCGGGCATTGGTGACATCATGCGCCTGCGACATGCGCCAGGCAGCACGCGCCTGCGACGGGGCGCTGGACCAGGAAGCGCCTCGCACCACACGGGTACGGCAGCCGGGGTTGTACCAGGCACCGCCATCGGCAGGCGCACGGCGATAGCCCACATGCCAGCAGTCCATCGTCCACTCGCTGAGATTACCTTCCAAATCATGCAAGCCAAAGGCATTGGCGCGGAAACTGCCCGCCGGCGCCGGCCCCCAGTGACCATCGCCATAACCGGCAAAGGCATTGCCCCAGCGCCTGCCCGAAGCGGACTTATCCAGGCTGCCGGTGAGATTGCCGGTCTGCGGCGGCGGCTCGCCCTCGCCCCACGGAAACAATGCGTTTTTCCCGCTGCGCAAGGCGTATTCAAACTCGGCCTCATGTGGCAGGCGGTAGCGATGGCCGGTTTCATCGCTCAGCCAATGGGCATAACGTTCCGCATCCTGCACGCTGACATGCAGCACCGGCATGTTCGGCGCCGCGATGCGTCCCAGATAGTCATGCCGCCAATGGATATCATTGCGCAACACGAAATTGCCGCTGCGCTCGTCATAGACCACCGAATAACCGCGACGCTCGGCACGGCTGCGGTAGCCGGTAGCGCGGACGAAACGGGCAAAGTCGGCCACCGTGGTTTCAGTACGCGCCAGCGCAAAGCCACGCTGGAAGCGCACCTGATGCTGCGGCCATTCTGCTTTTACCGCGTCTTTGTCCTCGGCAGTTGCGCCCATCATGAACTGGCCATGCGGCAGCACTACCATCGGTGGCCCGTAGCCACCCGAAGCCAGCGCATCGGAAAACCGCTGCCCCGGCCGATGCCGCCCATAGCGGCTGGCCAGCTCCAGGCGCTGGTGCAAACGCGCCACCCGCCAGTCGCCCTGCGCAGCAATGCCGACAAATTCGGCAATCTGGCTGCGGGCGAGTTTCAGCGCACCAAATTCATGCGGCCTGTCCAGTGTTCTCAATGTTTGTGCGTATAGTCCGGCGACCCGCGCCTCCCGCTGCAAGCGCAAGCGCCGCCGCGCCTCATCCACGACCCAGGGCAGTTCCGGGCGCACCCTGGCAGCATGGCTTAACCATTGCTCGGCGGCGATATAGTCATCCTCCCCGGCAGCTTGTTGCGCGCGTGCAAGCAGCGCCTGCTCCACCGCTGCCAGCCCTTGCAAGGCACGCACATCGCCGGGTCTTGCGCGCAAAACCTCGCGAAAAGCGGTCAAGGCGCCCAGACTGCTTTCCCCCAGATGACCGGCAGCAAGTTCATGCTCGCCGTGTTCAAGCAGGGCTTGCAGGCGGTCAGCGGCATCCACGCGGTCAAGAAACGCCAGTGTTTCCGGCGCCTCGCCCGCCACCGTGCGCGCCACCGCAGCGATACGGTGCACTGCGGCCATATCCGCGCTGCTTTCACCAAGTGCCGCCAATGCCTGGTCGCCCTGCGCCAAGAGCTGTGTCATGGCAGCCTGCAAATGGCCGGAGAGCTGCGGGTTTTCCGGGCTGCGCCTTGCAAGCGCCAACAGCAGCGGGATGGCATCCCCGGCATTTTCATATAGCTGTCCGGCTGCCCTGGCCGCTTCTGCCCGGGCAAGCACTTCATCATCCCTGTCCTCGGCAATATCCGCCGCAGGCGCCCGCCAGTCCAGCGCATAACCGGGCAATTCATCCTCGCTGACACTCACCAGGCCACGGCGCAAACGTGCATCCATGGCGGGCTTTTCCGGCGCAGCCGACTGTTCGCCTGCCCGGCAGGCGCAAAGCAAAACCAGCAGCAATGAGGCAAGGAGAGGAAAACGCATTTGCTTAGTTTCTCAATCCCCTCATTAGCTGGCCGGACATAAGTCTAAAGTGTTCAGTCTGGTAATCCCACTGTTTACAGATAAATTCTCAGAGCCTGTTCAAAGTCTCTCAGGGGGGATCCGTTCAGCATCTTGAGCCTGCGAGCAAAGCTGTAGGCGTTGATGAAGCTGCTCTGCTCGAATTATTCGCAGCTGATGCACCGGGATAGGTTTTCTGGTGCATGTCCCAAATCTACACGCCAACCAAAATCAGACGCTCTTGATTCTTGTACCGTTTGACGGGTTGCCTCTGTCATCGTGGCACGTGCATAGTGCCTTCTTCCATTCGGGAAAGAAGCTCAAACCATTAAAACCTGGGACTAAAATCCCAAACAACCCGCAAAGCCAATGTTTCGCTTAACATCCTCTCAACCCGCATTGCCGCCACAACAGTGATGCGGCAAGCTAACCAACCTTATTCAGGCCGTATGGTTCAACCAGTGCATCCAACACTCCGCTTGCTTCCCCTGCCCTTTGCCATTGCGCTGGCACTGCCATTGCAGGCTCAGCAACTGCATGAACGTGAAGTCCCGCCGGATTACAGTCTGTGCCCGGCAGGCGATGCCGTGCCGGCATTCGATGATGCCCCTGCCACCGGCATCAACCTAAAGCCTGAACAGCGCAAACAACAGCCCACCGAGCTTGAAAGCGATGAGCAAGATGGCACGGTGGAAATCCCCGTTTTACGCGGCAATGTGGCGCTGCGCCGCGGCGACCAGTTCCTTGGCACGGACGAGCTGGTATTTGACAGTGAAAAGGAAACCTACACCGCTGAAGGCAATGTCCGCTATCAAAGTGGTGGGCTGCGCATTTTGGCCGAGCGCGCCCAGGGCGATCAGAATACCGACACGCACAGCATTGAAAACCTGAAATACCAGCTCACCGAGCGTCGCGGCAATGGCGGTGCCGAGCGCATCGAAATTGAAGGTGAAACCGGCACATTGCACAAAGCCAGCTATACCACCTGCCCGCCCGCAGCACAGCAATGGCGGCTAATGTCCGAGCAAATCAAGGTGGACAGCGAGGCGGGCTTTGCCACTGCCCGGCATGCCACCTTGCGCATCGGCAATGTCCCGGTGCTATATGTCCCATGGTTCAAGTTTCCGGTAGACGAGCGCCGCCATACCGGCTTTTTGGCACCGGCACTCTCCAATTCCAATCGCAATGGTTTTGACTATCGTCAACCGATTTACTTCAACCTCGCGCCCAATTACGACCTGACCGTTGCACCACGCTGGATGAGCAAGCGCGGGCTTTCCGTCAGCAATGAATTCCGCTACCTCAACGCCTCTGGCGCCGGCACTATCCGCGCAATGTGGATGCCGCGCGACAAGCTGCGTGAGCGCTGGCGCGGCTCGCTGCAAGTGAACACATTCCAGAACCTGAGCCGTAACTGGCGGTTTGCTACCAATATCGCCCTCATCAGTGATACTCGCTATATTGAAGACTTCAGCAATACCTCCCTTGGTATCGCCCACTTCAGCACGCACAGTGAAATTGGCCTTTACGGTCGTGGTCGATACTGGAATGCAGGCATTACCGCCAACCACCATCAGTTGGCCGACTACACCCTGACCGAACGCGCCCTTCCCTACGAGCGCATGCCGCGTATCTGGTTCAACTGGGAAAAGCCCGTCAACCACTGGCTACGCGCCGGCATTGAAATGGAAGCGGTACGCTTCAGCCACCAAAGCTGGCGGCAACTGGATGCTGACTACAAACCCTACGGCCCCAGCTACGCCGTCCCCGGCGACAACCGCTTCGACCTCAAGCCCTGGATAAGCCTGCCGCTTGGCGGTGCCAGCTGGTTTGCCGAGCCCAAACTTGCCTGGCGTTACACCCGCTACCAACTGGAAGATAGCCTGGCGCGACAAATCAATCCTGCAGCCCCTGATACCAGACCCGGGCGCAGCCTGCCAATTTTCTCCCTGGATGCCGGGCTGCATTTTGACCGTGAGTTCAAACGCAAAAATCAACACTGGCTACAGACCCTGGAGCCGCGCATTTATTACCTGCGCACCCCCTATCGCGACCAGGACAGGCTGCCGGTGTTCGACACCCGCCACCTGACCTTCAGCTGGGGGCAGATGTTCCGTGACAACCGTTATACCGGCCCGGACAGGCAAAGCGATGCCAATCAGCTCACTACTGCCATTACCACCCGTATCCTGCGTGAGTCCGACGGCTTTGAGCGCCTGAATGCCAGCCTTGGGCAAATCCGTTATTTCGATGATGTCCGGGTGGGCGGCCTAAATGGCAATCCAGCCATCCTGGCTGGACGCTCGGCCTGGATTGCCGATGCCAACTGGGCACCCAGCGACCGCTGGATGATCGGCGCCTCCTATCAGTGGGATCCCAACTATCGCCGCAAGGATTTGATGACAGTACGCGGCCGCTACCTGTTCAAGGACGATGGCATCGTCAACCTGTCCTACCGCTACCGTCGCGACGTGCTGGAGCAGGCGGATTTCTCCTTTGTTTACCCGCTGTCTCCGGCCTGGAGCCTGGTCGGGCGGCACTATTACTCTTTCAAGGAAAACAAGGCACTGGAATCCATTGCCGGTGTGCAATGGGATAGCTGCTGTGTCGCCCTGCGCCTGGTCGGCCGCCAATACATCCGCAACCGCGAAGGTGAGCTCAACAACGCCATCATGCTGGAAATCGAATTCAAGGGTCTGGGCTCGGCTGGCCAGGATACGAAGGGCATGCTGCGCCGTGGTATTCTCGGCTATCACCGCGATGACCTGTATCTGGTGCCGCCTGCCTCGCTCACCCACGACTCATCCGCCCCCTCCACGGAAACCACACCATGATGAAACTTCGAGCCTCCCTGCTCGCCGCCGCCCTGGCCGCACTCCTGCCGGCAAGCCTTGCTGGCCAACCGATTGACCGCATCGCCGCAGTGGTGAATGAAGACATCATCCTGCAAAGCGAGCTGGAGCGCGCCATCGCCAATATCACTGCGCAATATGCCGGCAGCAGCACCCAGCTGCCCCCGGCCGATGTCCTGGCGCGCCAGGTTCTGGAGCGTCTGGTGCTGACCCGCCTGCAAGTCAGCCGTGCCCGCGAGGGCGGCATTGTCGTCAGCGACCAGGATGTTGCCCAAGCGGTTGCCGGTATTGCCCAGCAAAATGGCTTCAGCCCGGAGCAACTCCAGGCACAGCTGGCGCGCGATGGCATGACCATGGATGACTTCCGCCGTTCGCTGCACGATGAAATCGCCGTGCAACGCCTGCGGCAGAGCTTTGCCCAGGGTCGCATTCACGTCAGCGAAGCCGAAGTCAACGCGGCGCTGGCGCAAGCGCGCGGCGGCATGGGCGGCGGTATGCAATACCATCTGGCACATATCCTGGTGGCGCTGCCTGAAGGCGCAACCCCCGAGCAAATCGCTACCGGGCAGCAAAAAATCGACGGCATCAAGTCGCTGATTGACCGTGGCGAGATGGACTTTGCCGCCGCCGCCGTGCGCTACTCCGACAGCCCCAATGCCCTGGAGGGTGGCGACCTTGGCTGGCGGCCGGAATCCGAAATCCCGCCAGCTTTCGTCAACGAAATCAAGACCCTGCAACCGGGGCAAATCCTCGGCCCAATCCGCGGCAGCAGCGGCTTCCAACTGGTGCGTCTGGTGCAAACCCGCAGTGCAGCCGAGTCCGGCCCCTTAATGCTGACCCAGTACCAGTTGCGCCATATCCTCATCCGCAGCGAAGGCGCTGACGATGCCGCCATCCGTGCCAGGCTGGAGACCCTGCGCGCCCGCGCCAATGGCGGCGCCGATTTTGCAAAACTCGCACGCGAACACTCACAAGACCCCGGCAGCCGCGACAATGGCGGCGATATTGGCTGGGTCGATGCCGAGGCGCTTGGCCCTGTCGCCGCGACCGTTGCCGCCATGCGTGATGGCCAAATCAGCGCACCGATGCAGGTGCCGGGCGGCTGGCATATCGTGCAGCGCGTGGCCGAGCGCCGCAGCGAAGTCAGCGACGACCAGCAGCGCGCCGTGATTCGGGAAAACATCGGCCGCCGCAAACTGGAAGACGAATACAACCGCTTCCTGCAGGAAATGCGCGGCGATGCCTATGTGGATGTGCGCTCCGAATCGGTTATCGGCACTTCCCGCAACGAAGGCTGATGCGCGCCAGCTTCACGCCTGATGTCATGACGCCGGGACTGCCCGGCGTCATTATTTACAACCCATGAATACCTCCCTGCCCTGCCTTGCCCTGGTGCCCGGCGAGCCTGCCGGTATTGGCCCGGAATTATGTGTACGGCTGGTGCAAAGCATGGCCCCGGGATATCGGCTGCGGGCCTTTGCCGACCCTGATACGCTGCTGCGTGCAGCCCAAACACTGGGTCTGCCGCTGCGCCTGCTGCCGCCAGAGGCCAGCGCACAAGCTCCCGGCGAGCTACCCTTGCAGCCGGTGCCACTGCCCGGCGCGCCACCGCCTTTTGGCAAACCCGACCCGGCCAATGCCGCCGCCGTGGTGGCATCGCTGCAAGCTGCCGCGCAAGCCTGCCTGGATGGCCGCTGTCATGGCCTGGTTACCGGCCCCACCCACAAGGCCAGCATCAACCAGGGCGGCATCGCCTATACCGGCACCACCGAACTGCTCGCCACGCTCACCGGCTGCGAGGTCGCCATGATGCTGGCGCGACCGGACTTGCGCGTGGTACTGGTCACCACCCATCTGCCGCTGCGCGAAGTGGCCGCTGCCATCACCCCAGAATCGCTCAGCCGCATTCTGCGCATCACCGCACGGGCGCTACGCTATGACTTTGCCATCAATACGCCGCGCATCGCCGTGCTTGGCCTGAACCCGCACGCCGGGGAAGATGGGCATCTGGGGCGCGAAGAAATCGACATCATCATCCCGACCCTGGACGCATTACGCAGCGAAGGCCTGCAACTGATAGGCCCCCTGCCCGCCGACACCGCATTTCTGCCGCAAAAACTGCCCGGCTTTGATGCCGTGGTGGCCATGTATCACGACCAGGGGCTGCCGGTGCTGAAAAGCGCCGGACTGGAGCAGGCGGTGAATATCACCCTGGGGCTGCCATTCCCGCGTGTGGCCGTTGACCACGGCGCTGCGCTGGATATCGCCGGGCGCGGCATCGCCGATGTTTCCAGCCTGGCCGCTGCCGCGCGACAATGTGCCGCCCTTGCCGCCCACCGCACTTCATGAACGCATACCACTCCAATCCCCGCGACCCGTCCGGCTTTCTGAAACAGGCCAAAAAACAGCTTGGGCAGAACTTTCTGCATGAGCGCGGCATCATCGAAAAAATCGTGCTGGCGCTCTCGCCCAAAGCAGATGAACACATTGTCGAAATCGGCCCCGGCCAGGGCGCGCTGACCCTGCCCATCCTGCAAAAAACCGGCAAGCTCACCGCCATCGAATTCGACCGCGACCTTATCGCGCCATTGACCCAGGCGGCCGAGGCCAGCGGCGGCGGGCTGAACCTGATTCATCGTGACGTTTTGCAAGTGGATTTCAGCCAGCTCGCCAACACACTGGGCGGCAAAATCCGGCTCATCGGCAACCTGCCCTACAACCTCTCCAGCCCGATTCTGTTCCACGCACTGGCGCATGCCCACGCCATCTGCGATATGCACTTCATGCTGCAAAAAGAAGTGGTCGAGCGCATGGCCGCCAGCGAGGGCAGCAAGGTCTATGGCCGGCTGTCAGTCATGCTGCAAGCCTATTGCCAGGTCACGCCACTCATCACCGTGCCACCAGGCGCCTTCCGCCCCGCCCCCAAGGTGGATTCGGCCGTGGTGCGCCTCGTGCCATACCCGCCAGAAGCCATCCAGATAACAGACCGCGCACGCTTTGCCGATATCGTGCGCGCCGCCTTTGCCCAGCGCCGCAAAACCCTGCATAACGCATTGCGCGAGCTCTGCGATGATGCCGATATCCGTACCGCCGGGCTGGAGCCGCAGATGCGGGCCGAACAAGTGCCGGTCGCAGGCTTTATTGCGCTTGCCAGCCAATCCAGTCAAAACAGCCTGCGTTAAAATCCGCGCATGTCCATTGATACCCCCTACGCCATCGGCATCGAAGTGCTGACCCATTATCTCGACGAGGAATCCTCGCCCGAGCGCAACCGCTATGTGTTTGCCTACACCATCCGCATCGAAAACCAGGGCGCGGTAGCCGCGCGCCTGACCCACCGCCACTGGTTCGTGACCGACGCCGACGGTCATGTCGAAGAAATCCACGGCGAAGGCGTGGTTGGCGAGCAGCCCTGGCTGCGTCCCGGTGACGGCTTTGAATACTCCTCCGGCGTAGTGTTGCCCACCAGCCTTGGCACCATGCACGGCAGCTATGAAATGCTGGCCGATGATGGCACCTGTTTTCTTGCCGAAATCCCCGCCTTTACCCTGTCTATCCCAAGGACACTGCACTAATGGCGGTTTGGGCAATTGGCGACTTGCAGGGCTGCTACGAAGTCACCTGCCGGCTGCTTGAAAAAATCAATTTTGACCCGGCGCGCGACCAGCTCTGGTTCTGCGGCGACCTGGTCAACCGGGGCGGACAGTCACTGGAAACCCTGCGCCTGGTTTACAGCCTGCGCGAGCAGGCCAGCGTGGTGCTGGGCAATCACGACCTGTCGCTGATTGCCATTGGCGAGCGCAAGCCTGAAGACCAGCAAAAGGTGAACCCGGACTTGCGCCGCGTCCTGGAAGCCCCGGATGCACGCCTGCTGCTGGACTGGCTGCGCCACCGCCCGCTGATGCACGTCGACCGCATCCACGGCTGGGCCATGCTGCACGCCGGCCTTGCCCCGCAATGGACCATCGCCATCGCCGAGGGCTATGCCCACGAAGTGGAAGAACGCCTGCGCGGCAAGAACTTCCGCAAACTCTTGCGCAGCATGTATGGCGACCGCCCGGCCTGGAACCCGCGCCTGACCGGCATGGACAGGCTGCGCGCCATCATCAACATCTTTACCCGGATGCGCTATTGCAGCCCCGGCGGCCGTATCGCCTTTGACCACAAGGGCACACCGGGCAGCCAGCCTGCCGGACTGTATCCATGGTTTGAAGTGCCGGGGCGCGCCGAGCGCGACCTGAAAATCGTCTGCGGCCACTGGAGCACCCTGGGGCTGATGATTGGTCATGGCATCCACGCACTGGATACCGGCGCGGTCTGGGGCGGCAAACTCACCGCCCTGCAACTGGATGCCGAAGACCTGCATCTGGTGCAAGTCCCCGGCCGTACGCTGTAAATCTACAGAATAGCCACGCCCTCATCCGACCCTGCGGATGCGGGCGCCAAGACCCGAGAGTTTGGCTTCGATGCGCTCGTAGCCGCGGTCAAGGTGGTAGATGCGGTCGATGCAGGTTTCGCCATCGGCCACCAGTCCCGCCAGAATCAGGCTGGCCGAGGCGCGCAGGTCGGTCGCCATCACCGGCGCGCCGGTCAGACCTGCCACGCCGCGCACGATGGCGGTATGGCCGTCAATCTTGATGTCCGCACCCAGGCGTTGCAGCTCCTGCACGTGCATGAAGCGGTTCTCGAAAATGGTTTCACGAATCACGCCGGTGCCTTCGGCAATGGTATTCATCGCCATGAACTGCGCCTGCATGTCGGTGGGAAAGCCCGGATGCGGCATGGTATTGATATCCACCGCGCGCGGCCTCCGCCCCTGCATGTCGAGGGTGATGCTGTCGTTATCGCAATCAATTTGCGCACCGGCCTCCACCAGCTTGGCCAGCACTGCATCCATGGATTCTGGATGCGCATGGCGCAGCGTCACCTTGCCGCCGGTCATGGCGGCAGCGACCAGGAAAGTCCCGGCTTCGATACGGTCAGCCAGCACGGTATGGGTCGCCGCATGCAGGCGCTCCACGCCCTGCACGCGGATACGGCTGCTGCCAGCGCCTTCAATCCTGGCGCCCATGGCGATCAGGCATTCGGCCAGGTCCACGATTTCCGGCTCCATCGCGGCGTTTTCCAGCACGCTCTCGCCTTCGGCCAGAGTCGCTGCCATCAGCACGTTTTCGGTCGCGCCCACGCTCACCATGTCAAAGGCGATGCGACCGCCGCGCAGGCGTTTGGCCTGTGCCTTGATAAAGCCGTGCTCGACGCTGACTTCCGCGCCCAAGGCCTGCATGCCCTTGATGTGCTGGTCCACCGGCCTTGAGCCAATCGCGCAGCCGCCGGGCAGCGAGACTTCCGCCTTGCCATGGCGCGCCAGCAGCGGCCCCAGCACCAGCACCGAGGCGCGCATGGTTTTCACCAGCTCATACGGGGCGACATGGCTGTTGACGCTGCGCGGGTCAACGCGCACTTCGCTATCCTGGCCGCTGCCGTAGTGTGCCGGGTCGATTTCCACGCCCGCCCCCAGCCCGGCCAGCACTTTTTTGGTGGTGGCCACATCGTGCAGCGCCGGTACATTGCGAATCCGCACCGGGGCATCGGCCAGCAAGGTGGCGCAGAGAATCGGCAGCACCGCGTTCTTGGCGCCGGAAATGGCCACTTCGCCATTCAGTACCGCGCCGCCTTCAACCACAATCTTTTGCATCAGCCCACTCCGGCCTTGGCAGCTTCTTCCGGGGTCAGGGTTTTCAGCGCCAGGGCGTGAATCTCGCCGCCCATGCGCTCGCCCAGGGTGGCGTACACCATGCGGTGCCGCGCCAATGGCAGTTTGCCCGCGAAGGACTCGGCAATCACCAGCGCCTCGAAGTGCACGCCATCATCGCCCTGCACTTGCGCGCGGGCGCCGGGCAGGCCTTGTTCAATCAATTGCTGGATGGTGTTCGGGTTCATCGGGCGAGCCTTGAAGTGCGTAAAATGAGCGCGCCATTCTACTCCGGCCAACCACGCCATGCCTTCCGATAACTCCCTGCTTGCCAGCGCCCGGCGGGTGTTCGATACCGAACGCCAGGCGCTTGATGCGGTACTCGCCCGTCTTGATGGCGACTTTACCCGCGCCTGCCAATTGATGCTGCAAACCCGCGGCCGCGTGGTCTGTACCGGCATGGGCAAGTCCGGCCATATCGCCCGCAAGACTGCCGCCACGCTGGCTTCCACCGGCACACCGGCATTCTTCGTGCATCCGGGCGAGGCCGGTCACGGTGACCTGGGCATGATTACCGATGCCGACCTGGTGCTGGCGCTGTCCAATTCCGGCGAAACCGATGAGCTCGTCATGCTGCTGCCGGTGCTGGCACGGCAGGGCAACCGGCTGGTCGCCATCACTGGCCGCCCGGCCTCTACCCTGGCCCGCGCCGCCGATGCGCATATTGATGCCAGTGTCCCGGCTGAAGCCTGCCCGCACGACCTGGCGCCCACCAGCTCCACCACCGCCGCCCTGGTACTGGGCGATGCGCTGGCGGTGGCGCTTCTGGAAGCGCGCGGCTTTACCCCGGACGATTTTGCCCGTTCGCATCCGGCCGGCAGCCTTGGCCGCCGGCTGCTGCTGCATATCCGTGACGTGATGCATGTGGATGAGGAAATCCCGCAGGTGCCGCAAACCGCGCAGCTCACCGACGCGCTGATGGAAATCAGCCGCAAGCGCATGGGCATGACCGCCGTGGTCGATGACAACGGCCGCCTGCTGGGCCTGTTCACCGATGGCGACCTGCGCCGCACCCTGGATGCAGGCGCGGATGTGCGCAATACCCGGATTGCCGATGTCATGACCCGCAACCCCAAGACCATTGATGCCGATGCGCTGGCGGTGGAGGCGGCGCAATTGATGGAGGCGCATAAAATCAGTGGCCTGGTGGTGACTGACAAGCAGCAGCGCCTGGTCGGTGCCCTTAATATTCATGACCTGTTGCGCGCCCGCGTGGTCTGATTGCTCCCATTTTGCCGCTGCCGCCCATGTCCCAAGCCCACTACCCCGCCGAACTTCTCGCCCGCGCCCGCCGCATCCGGCTGGCCTGCTTCGATGTGGACGGCACCCTGACCGAAGGGCATCTGCATTTCGACGAGCAGGGCCACGAATACAAATCCTTCCATGCCCACGACGGCATGGGGCTGTCGCTGCTGCGCAAAAACGGCATCGAGGTGGCGCTGATTACCGCCCGGCGCAGCAAGGTCACCGAAAACCGCGGCGCCGAGCTTGGCCTTGCCGAAGTACATACCGCCGCGCATGACAAGCTCGCCACCACCTGCGATATCGCCCGGCGCCTTGGCATCGGGATGGATGAAGTCGCCTTCATGGGCGATGACCTGGTGGACCTGCGGGTCTTTGCGCATGTCGGCCTTGCCGTGGCGCCAGCCAATGTGCATGCCTGGACCGCGCCGCATGCGCACTGGATTACGCCACAGCGCGGTGGTCACGGCGCAGCGCGCGACCTGTGCGACCTGCTGCTGGTCGCCCAAGGCAAGCAGGCGGCGGTACTGGCAAGTTTTGCCATGGAGCTGACGCAATGAACTGGCGCACCGCCCTGACCCTGATACTCATCGCCGCCTCCCTGGGCATCGGCATTGCCATCCAGCAGCAACAGGAGCGCCTGCGCAATGCTGACAATACAGCGCGCTATCACTCCGATTACACCCTGCACGATTTCCAAATCACCACACTCAACAAGGACGGCAGCGAAGCCTTCACCCTTGCCGCCCCCAGGCTGGAGCGCAACCCGGAAAGCCGCGAGATGGACATCGCCACCCCCCGTTTTTATTTCCCCGACAGCAAGGCGCGCCGCTGGCGCGCCCAGTCACGCACTGCCTGGGTCAATGCCGACGGCAGTGAAGTACGGCTGCGCGATGAGGTGCGCCTTGAAGCGCCCGAAGGCGAAAGCCAGCTGCGCATGGAAACCTCATCGCTCGATGTTTTCCCCGATGCCGGGATTGCCAGCACCGATGCCGAAGTGCTGATTACCCAGCCCGGCACTATAATCCGCGGTCGTGGGCTGGAAGCCCAGCTTGATGCGAACCGCGTCACGCTCAAATCCGAGGTTCGTAGCCGTTATGTCCCTAATCCATAAAACCCTTCTCTGTGCCTTTGCAGTGCTGATGACCGGCAGCGCCTGGGCGCGCTCCTCCGACCGCAATCAGGCCATGACCATCGACAGCAACTGGCAAAGCTGTGGACTGGGCGAAAACATGAGCTGCGAGCTGCGCGGCAATATCGTCATCAACCAGGGCACGCTGCGCATCAATGCCGCGCAGGGCACCATCCAGCAAAACAATGGCCGTCCCAGCCGCGCCCGGCTCAGCGGCGGTGTCAGCATGCGTCAGGAAATGGATGACGGCACCCCGGTCAATACCCGTTCCAGCGCCGTGGACTATGACTTCAGCACCGAAATCATCATCCTCACCGGCAATGTCGAAATCAACCAGCCGCGCGGCAACCTGCGCGGTGAGCGCGTGGTTTACAACATGAAAACCGGCCAGGTGCAAAGTGGCGGACAAGAAGGCGGTGGCCGCGTGCGCATGACCATCCAGCCCAAGGCAGGTGGCTGATGCTCAAAGCCCAGGGTCTTCGCAAACGCTACAAGTCGCGCACCGTGGTGCGTGATTTCGGCCTGAATCTGGATGCCGGCGAAGTGGTCGGCCTGCTCGGCCCCAATGGCGCGGGCAAAACCACCTGCTTCTACATGATTGTCGGCCTGGTGGCCGTCGATGGCGGCCGCATCGAGCTGGACGGCCAGGACATCACCCATATGCCGATGTACGAGCGCGGCAAACTCGGCGTGGGCTATCTGCCGCAGGAGCCTTCGGTATTCCGCAAACTTTCGGTAGCCGACAACCTGCGCCTGGTGCTGGAGTTGCGCCCCGACCTTGACCGTGCCGGCCGCGAGCGCGAACTTGCCAGCCTGATGGACGAGCTGCAAGTCGCCCATGTCGCCGACCAGAACGGCGCCAGCCTCTCCGGTGGCGAGCGCCGCCGCGTGGAAATCGCCCGCGCACTGGCTGCCAACCCGCGCCTGATGCTGCTGGACGAGCCTTTCGCCGGAGTTGACCCGATTTCCATTGGCGAAATCCAGCGCATCATCACCCATCTCAAGAACCGTGGCATCGGCGTCCTCATCACCGACCACAATGTGCGCGAAACCTTGGGGATTTGCGACCGTGCGTATATCCTCAGTGAAGGCGAGGTGCTGGCGCAGGGGGCGCCGGAGACATTGCTTGCCAATCACGATGTGCGCCGCGTCTATCTGGGTGAGACGTTTCGCCTCTGACATCCTCTTGAGCCTCGGGGGAAGGCTTCATGAAACAACATCTGACAGCCCGCCAGAGCCAGCAACTTGCACTGACGCCACAACTGCGCCAGGCATTGGCCGTACTGCAAATGTCGGCAGCCGAGCTGGAAGCCGAAGTCGCCGATGCGGTTGAATCCAATCCGCTGCTGGAATGGGAAGAATCCGGCAGTACTGAACTGGCCGACACGCGTGAACATGCCGAATCCGCGGCGCACGGCGAAAACGGCGAACACGAAGACTGGTCGCAAATACGCGAAGATGCTGACTGGGCTGAGCATGATGATGACTGGCAGCCCGGCCACGCTGGCAGCCACGACGATGAAGAAGGCGATAGCCACGCCGAGCGCCTGGCCGCACCGGAAAGCCTGCAAGCCCATCTGCTGTGGCAACTGCGGCTGAGCCACCTCAGCCCGCGCGACACGCAAATCGGTGCGGCGCTGATTGATGCCATCGACAATGACGGCTATCTGCGCGAGCCACTGCAAAGTATCGCCGAAGCCCTGCTGCCCGAATGGCAAGTCAGCTGCGACGAAATTCTGCCGGTTTTGCATCTGCTTCAGCACTTTGACCCGCTGGGGGTGGCTAGCCGCAACCTGGGCGAATGTCTGTCCATCCAGTTGCAGCATCTGCCCACCGACACTCCGGCACGGGCGCTGGCGCTGAAAATCGCTGCCGAATACATTGAGCAATTGCCCAAAATCGGCGCCAGCGGCATCGCCCGCGCCTGCGGCTGCGACAGCGCCGAGGCCGAGGCCGCCATCAATCTGCTGCGCAGCCTGGAGCCGCGCCCGGGCAGCGGCATTGGCAGCATCGACCACGATACCTATATCACCCCCGATGCCAGAATTTTTCGCCGCCAGGGTCGCTGGTGCGTCAGCCTGACCCGTGCCGCCCGTCCTGCCGTTGCCATCAACCGCGAATACGCGCGCATGGCCGCCGAGGCCGCAGGCAGTGACGGCCAGTATCTGCGTGGCCGCCTGCAGGAAGCGCGCTGGCTTTTGAAAAACATCGAACAGCGTGGCCAAACCCTGCTGCGCGTGCTCGAATGTCTCATCCACGAGCAGTCGGCCTTTCTGGAATACGGTGAAGCCGCATTGCGGCCGCTGACCCTGCGCGAGCTTGCCACCCGGCTGGAGTTGCACGAATCCACCATCTCCCGCGCCATCGCCCGCAAATACGTGCATACCCCGCGCGGTACGCTGGCACTGCGCGACTTCTTCGCCTCCGGCATCGACAACGAGGGCGTAGCCGCCTCCAACGTCGCCATCCAGTCGATGATTCGTGAGCTGATTGATGCCGAAAACCCGCGCAAGCCACTGTCGGATGCCGCGCTTACCGAGAAGCTCAAAGAGGCCGGGGTTCCGGTTGCCCGCCGCACCGTCGCCAAATACCGCGAGGCGCTGGGCATCGCCTCCTCGCAGGAGCGCGTGCGGCTCTAGAGTCTGTTCAATGCCCCTTCCCGGCACCCGGGCATCCCATGTGCAGGGGCAAGCCAAGCAACGAGCGCCCCAAGGGGTGTTGGACAGGCGCGAACGGCCATCAACCGGATTTTTTGCGGTTTTGTGAAAATTTTTAACCCAGGTTTCACCCCAAACCACAAAATTTGCGCGATGCTGTAGCTGTAGTTTCCAACCACACGCCAACCGAAGGAGGCGCACCATGCAAGTTGAAGTCCATGGCCAAAACATCGAAGTCACCGACGCCCTGAAGCAATACGCCGAAGAAAAAATGGTGCGCCTTGAGCGCCACGCGGTTTCGCGCGATGTGGACGTGCGCATCCAGCTACGGGTGGACAAGCCCAACCATCACGCTGCCGGCAATGTGAAACTCGCCGGCGCCGACTTCCATGCCGATGCCAGCGGCCAGACCATGTATGCCGCCCTTGACCTGCTGGCCGACAAGTTCGACCGCCTGCTGCTCAAGCACAAGGAAAAAACCGTTGACCACCATCGCGGTGAAAACCCGGCGCGTGAGGGCACGTTCGGCTAAGCCCATCCCCTGGCAGGCGCAGGCCGCGCCTGCCGCAAGGCATGAAATATCCGCTGATATTGACCGCCCAACACATCGCCATCCTGTCCGGCCGTCAGGATGGCGATGCTTTGTTAAAGCTACCCACCGACCTTTTGCCCGGGGATAATGCCAGGCCTGCACAGCGCCACCATCCCCCGTCCGCCCGGGATTCCTGACCATGACTGCAACCGCCCCATCCTCGTTCCTGCTGCTGACCGGCATGTCTGGCTCGGGCAAATCCATCGCACTGCGCACCCTGGAAGACTCCGGCTACTACTGCATCGACAACCTGCCCGCAGAACTGCTCACCGAATCGCTGCGCAGCCTGCGCAAGCAGGAACTGGAGCCACCCGAGCGACTGGCGTTTGCCATCGACATCCGCAGCCGCAGCGACCTGGCACAGATGCCCGAATGGCTTTCGGCGCTCGCCCGCGAGGCGCAGGCGCCGCAACTTGTATTCATTGATTCCGGCAACGATGTACTGCTGCGCCGCTACGCCGATACCCGCCGCCGTCACCCCTTAAGCCATCTGGGTCTGGCACTGGCCGATGCCATCGCACTGGAGCGCCAGGCGCTGAAGCCGCTGCGCGCCCTCGCCGACCACATCATCGACAGCAGCGCAATGAATGTGCACCAGTTGCGCCGCGAAATCATCGAACGGCTGGGTGTGGGCGATGACCTGCCGCCGGCATTGCTGTTCCAGTCCTTCGCCTACAAGCGCGGCCTGCCCCCGGATGCCGACTTCGTGTTTGATGCACGGGTGCTGCCCAATCCCCACTGGCACCCGGCACTGCGCCCGCTTTCCGGCCGTGACAGCGCCGTGCGCGAGTTTTTTGAGCAGGCACCGGACGTGCAGGCCTATCTGGCACAAGTGCGCGACATGCTGGAACGCTGGCTACCGCGCCTGCGCCATGACACCCGCAGCTATATCACCATCGCCTTTGGTTGCAGCGGCGGCCGGCACCGCTCGGTATATCTGGCCGAAACCCTCGCCGCCCACGCCCGCAACCACGGCTGGCCGGATGCGGCCACCTTCCACCGCGAACTGGACTGAAACTGCGGAAACCCCATGTCAACCGGCATTCTCGTCATCACCCATCCGGGCATCGGCAGCGCACTGATTGATAGCGCCCGGCAGCTTCTGCGCAACCTGCCGCTGAAAACCGAAGCCTTTGAAGTGCCCTTCGATACCGACCCTGACACACTCCTGCCCGCAGCCAGCGGCGCACTGCGGCGCGTGGACAGCGGCGGGGGCGTACTGATTCTGGTCGATATCTACGGCGCAGCCCCCAGCCAACTGGCACAGCAACTGACCCGGCTGGGCACCCCCTGCAAACGCGTGGCTGGCGCCAGCCTACCGATGCTGCTGCGGGTGATGAACTACCCCGAACAAGATCTTGCGCAACTGCAATCCACCGCCTCGCTGGGCGGCCGCAATGCCGTACTGCTGGACGACCCGCTGTAAGCATGCAGATGCGCGCAGTCGTCATCGGCAGCAAGCCGGAGCTACCGCACTGGTCGTGGAAAAGCAGCATATTTTTGCCCGGGCCTATCCAAACTCTCACCCGATACCCGCTTGTTTGCCCCCTGCGATGCAAGCAACCGGATAAGGCACGAAAACACTCGGGCTACGGCAGCAACATTTTCATCCGGCGCCAGCAGGCGCTGACATGTTGCTCGCGAATAACCGTAAACAGCCCGGCAGCGATAATCATGGCAATGCCCAGCCAGGTCAGGGTATCGACACGGTCATTGAACCACCAGGCGCCCAGCAGCACCGCCCACAGCATCTGGCTGTATTGAGTGGGCGCGACATGGTTCACCTCGGTCGCCAGCGTGGCGTACAGCAACAACACGGTTCCGAGTGCCGCCAGCAATCCATAGCCCAGCACATAGGCCCATTGCTGCGCAGTGGGCAGCATCATTTGCGGCAGCATCAGCACCCCGGCAATCAGCAGGTTGCCAAACAATGGCGTGGCATACAGGGTCAGACGCTTCTCCCGTCCTCCGGCAAACCGCACCAGAACCACCCCGACCGCCCCGGCCAGGCCACAGGCAATCGCGCCTGCATGTCCCCAATGCAATTCCCGGAAGCCTGGCCGCAGCACCACCAGCACCCCGGCAAAGCCTGCCAGTACGGCCAGCCAGCGCCGCCAGCCCACTTGCTCTTTGAGCACCAGCACCGAAAGCAGGGTGACAAAAATCGGCATCAGGAAAATCAGCGCAAACGCCTCGGCCATCGGCAAATGGGTGAAGGCAAGCAAGGCACCAAAGGCATTGATGGCGGCAAACAGCATGCGCGCTACCCATACTCCGGGCAGGCGGGGGCGGAACACATCCCGCCAGCACTCGCCCGGCTGCTTGACCCAGGGCAGCGCCAGCAGTCCCAGCAGCGCGCCCATGAACATCAGTTGCCACAGCGGCACACCGCCCTTCAACAACTTGATGAAGGCATCACTGAAGGAGAACGCGGCATAGGCCGCCAGTCCAAGAAATACACCTTTATGAGAAGCTGCCATCATCCAAGCTTGAGAAAACCTCCCGCAGTGTAGCCGTACTTCGGTATGCAAACCCATGTTCTGCCTCCTAAACTAGCGGACTTTCCACCACGAGCCTTGCCATGAAACTTCGCCACGCGCTGCTTTCCCTTGCCATCGCCACCAGCCTTGTTCCCGGCACACTGGCCGCACAAAAGGCGCCCCGTGAAAACGCCGACCAGTTCGTCGCCCGCATCAATGCCGAGATGAAGGCGATGTATCCGGAAATCACCGTACCGCAGTGGCTGGCATCCACTTACATTGGCGAAGACACGCAAATGCTGGCCGCCAAAAGCAATGAGCGCTGGCTGACCCGTTTGAATCAGTGGATTGAGGCAGCCAAGCAGTACGAAGGCAAACCGATGTCTGCCGAAAGTGCGCGCACCATTGCCCTGCTGAAACTTTCGGCCACCATGCCGCCGCCCAAAGACCCGGCCGCACTCTCGGAGCTGACCCAGATTGCCACCCGCCTGGAGGGCGCCTACGGCGCGGGCAGCTATTGCCAGGGCGAAGGTGAGGCCAAAACCTGCCGGCAACTGGGCGAATTGGAGGAGGTATTGCGCGGAAGCCGTGACTACGCCGCGCAGCTGGATGCCTGGCAGGGCTGGCATGGCGTGGCCGCACCGATGCGCAAGGATTACCAGCGATTTGTCGAGCTGGCCAACCAGGGCGCAAACGACCTTGGTTTTACCAATGTCGGTGAGCTATGGCGCTCGGGCTATGACATGAAGCCCGCAGAAATCGCCGCCGAAACCGACCGCCTGTGGGCGCAGGTCAAACCGCTGTACGAGGAGCTGCACTGCTATGCCCGCAACAAGCTGGAAGCGAAGTACCCCGGCCAGGGCAGCGTCGCAGGCGGCCTGTTGCCCGCGCACCTGATGGGCAATATGTGGCAGCAAGACTGGGGCAATCTCTGGGATGTGCTGGAACCCTACCCCGGCGCAGGCAGCCTCGACATCAGCAGCACCCTGGAAGCGCAGTACCAGGCCGCGCTGCAGGCCGAACAGGCCAAGCCCGCCGGACGCAGCGCCGATGACATCGAACAGGCGGCCAAACTCAAGATTGCACAGGACATGACCCGCCGCGCCGAAGATTTCTACACTTCGATTGGCTTCCCCAAACTGCCGGAAAGCTATTGGCAGAACAGCCAGTTCATCAAGCCGCGCGACCGCGATGTGGTCTGCCATGCCAGCGCCTGGGACATGAACATGCAGGGCGATGTGCGCACCAAGATGTGCATCAAGCCCAACGAGGAAGACTTCACCACCATCTATCACGAGCTGGGACATATCTATTACGACCTGGCCTACAACGTGCAACCGGCACTGTTCCAGGCCGGCGCCCATGACGGCTTCCACGAGGCCATCGGCGATGTCATCGTGCTGGCGATGACCCCGGACTACCTGCAATCCATCGGCCTTGTCGGCAAGCAATCGCAAAGCCAACAGGCGCTAATCAACTCACAGATGCGCATGGCGCTGGCAAAAGTCGCCTTCCTGCCATTTGGCCTGATGATTGACCGCTGGCGCTGGGGCGTATTCGATGGCACCATCCAGCCCGGCCAGTACAACGCCGCCTGGTGGAATCTCAAGGCCAGGTACCAGGGCGTGGCGCCGGTCAGCCCGCGCGGCGAGGAATACTTCGATGCCGGCGCCAAATATCACGTCCCCGGCAATACCCCGTACCTGCGCTACTTCCTCTCACACATCCTGCAATTCCAGTTCTACAAGTCGCTATGCGATGCCGCCGGACATAACGGCCCGCTGTACCAGTGCAGCTTCTATGGCAACAAAGATGCCGGCCAGCGTTACTGGGCAATGCTCTCCAAGGGCGCCAGCCAACCCTGGCAAAACACCCTGCAAGAACTGACCGGCGGCCAGCAAATGGATGCCAGCGCGGTGCTGGAATACTTCGCCCCGCTGCAAACCTGGCTGAAGGAACAAAACCAGGGCCAGCAATGCGGCTGGCAGGCCCCGAACTGATGCAAACAGCAGGCTCCCGCACATGGGAGCCTGCCTCTTTGGAGAAACCCATGATTGATTACATCGACCCCGAACCGCGCTATAGCGATGCCACGATTGCCCATGGCCTGATTTTTCTCGGCGGACAGGTGCCAGAAGATGCCAGCGCCGATATTCAGGCGCAAACCCGCAGCGTGCTGGCACAGATTGATGCCCTGCTGGCGCGCTGCGGCTCGGACAAGGCGCATATTCTTGAAGCCACCATTTATCTGGCCGACATCGCCGCCGATTACGCGGGCATGAACGAAATCTGGGATGCCTGGACCGCCCCCGGCCGCGCCCCGGCCCGCGCCTGCATCGAAGCCAAACTCGCCCACCCCGGCTGGAAAGTGGAAATCAAACTTACTGCTATCCGCAAGAGCGTCTAAGCACCTGTTCAAAGGAATTGCAGGAAGCCATGCTGGAACTGGGTACCCGAAAAATTTGCAATCCCTGCGGGGCACGGACGAAACCTGATGGTCACGATTCAGCAGGGGCTTGGAGAGAACGGCTTCAAGGTATCGATGGTCAAGCTGTGCCGTTGGTTTGGTGTGAGCAGGCGTAGTGTGTCACCGGCCAACCAAGGCCGCGGAAGCGCAACCCCATGCTGGCCGAACCCATCAAATCGCTGATTGAGGCCGAGCATCGTTCGGTTATCGCACCGTGGCAAGCAGCGGCCCCCACATCTGAACAGCTTCATCAACACCTACAACTTTGCCCGCAGACTCAAGAGCCTGAGCGAACTCACACCCTACGAATTCATCTGCAAACAGTGGGATTACCCGCCTGAACGCTTCAGAATTGAACTGCTCCAGCTGATGATGGAACTGAATATCCAATTTTCCCGGCAGCTGCAAAAAAGGCTTGCGAGTAATCGCAAGCCTTTGTTTTGTATGGTGGGCCGTGATGGATTCGAACCATCGACCAACTGATTAAAAGTCAGCTGCTCTACCGACTGAGCTAACGGCCCTTGTAGCTTCCGGCGTTGGCCGGGCTGCGCATCTTACACAACATATCGGGTGTTGTCCAAGACTTTTGCAGCTTTGAAGCCTTGCGCGCGCAAAACACAGGCATCGCAATGTCCGCAGGCACGTCCCTCGCTATCGGCCTGGTAGCAGCTGACGGTTTGCGAAAAGTCCACGCCCAACGCCACGCCACGCTGCACAATCTCGCCCTTGCTCATCGCCATCAGCGGCGCATGGATGCGGAAGCCGCCGCTTTCGACGCCGGCTCTGGTGGCCAGGTTGGCCAGGCGCTCAAAGGCTTCGATAAATTCCGGGCGGCAGTCGGGATAGCCGGAATAGTCCACCGCATTGACGCCGCAGAAGATGTCGCGGGCATCCAGTACTTCGGCCCAGCCCAGCGCCACCGACAGCATGATGGTATTGCGCGCCGGCACATAGGTGCTGGGAATATCCTGGCCGATTTGGTGGCCGTCCTGGTCGGTGGGCACGGAAATATCATCGGTCAGTGCCGAGCCGCCGATGCTGCGCAAATCGACATTGACGGTCTTGTGTGCGGCAGCGCCGGTCATGGCCGCCACGCGGGCAGCGGCAGCCAGCTCCGATTCATGGCGCTGGCCGTAGGCCACGGAAAGCGCATAAACCTCGAAGCCCTGCTCTCGGGCGATGGCCGCGACCACGGCCGAGTCCATGCCGCCGGAAACCAGCACCACGGCGCGTTTTTTTGCGGTTTGATTCATCGGCCTTGTTCCTCCCCCCAAAGCTGTTTGTGCAACTGCATCTGGAAGCGTACCGGCAGACGGTCTGCAATTATCCATTCGGCCAACTCACGCGGGGCGACTTGCGTGTAGCTGGGTGAAAACAGCACTTCGCAGCGTTCGGCCAGGCGGTGCTCCTGCAATACGCTGCGCGACCAGTCGTAATCGGCGCGCGAGCAAATCACGAACTTCACCTGGTCTTTGGGCTGCAATTGTTCAAGGTTCGGCCAGTGATTCCGGGCGGCCTCACCCGAGCCCGGGGTTTTGACATCCACCACGCGAATCACGCGGCTATCCACCTGGCTGATGTCGATGGCACCGGAGGTTTCCAGTGACACTTCAAAGCCCGCATCGCAGAGTTTTTGCAGCAACTGGATGCAGCGTTTTTGCGCCAGCGGCTCGCCGCCGGTGACACAGACATGGCGCACGCCGTGGCTGCGCACTTCATCCACGATGGCATCAATCGCCTGCCACTGGCCGCCATGAAAGGAATAGGTGGTATCGCAATAGCCGCAGCGTAGCGGGCAGCCGGTCAGGCGCACAAAGACCGTCGGCCAGCCGACGCTGCGCGACTCGCCCTGTAGCGAGCAGAAGATTTCAGTGATGCGAAGACGATCCGCCGCAGCTGCGGCAGATTCGGAACTAGCTTGATTCATGCAAGGATTTTATCGCGTCGGGAAAATCAGTTTCCCAGATTGCGCAGGCGCTGCTGCGCGGTACGGGCGGCATCGGTGCCGGGATATTGCTGGGCAACGGCCTCCAGCGTGCGGCGGCCTTCAGCCTGTTGTTTCAGGCCGATTTGCGAAAGCCCCACTTTCAAAAGCCCACCCGGCGCCTTGTCATGACGCGGCCAACGCTGTACCAGGATTTTGAATTCATCCAGCGCCAGGGCGTAATTGCCGGTGACGTAATAGCTCTCACCCAGCCAGTACACCGCATTGGGGGCATAGGCGCCGTTCGGATATTTGTCCAGAAACACCGTGAACAGCCGCGCGGCATCGGCGTATTGCCCGGCGCGCAAGGCTGAAAGCGCCGCCTCGTAACTGGAACGCTCATCGGGAGTCGCCGGAGCCGCAGGCGCTGCTGGCGCATCGGCAGCTGGCGCTGGTGCATCTGCCGGGCTTTGCGCCAGCACATTGCCGTTTTCATCCACCACCACTTCAGCGGGCTGGCTCATGTTTTCCAGCCGCTGCAAACGCGCATCGACATCCAGATAGCGGGTGCGCGCGCTGTTGGCGGCCTGCTCGTTCTGGTGCTGCATTTCTTCCACCTGGGCACGCAGGGCGCGGATTTCCCCACGCATCTCCTCAATCTGGCGCAAAAGCTCAAGCGCAGGCGAAGGCGCATTCGCCTGCTGCTCCAGCGCCGTCACGCGGTCGGAGATGCTCGGGCGGCGCTGCGCATCGGCGGCAAACGGCATCAGCAAGGGCAGCGCAACGGTACTGGCAAGCAGCAGGGAATGGGTCTTTTTCATGGCAATCAGGGTACGGTGTAGTTAAGGTCGGCGCGACGGTTCTGCGACCAGCACGATTCATTGGATTGGCGGCATTCCGGACGCTCCTCGCCAAAGCTCACCACGCTTATCTGCGCCGGGTTGGCACCTTGCGCCTGCAAGGCCAGTGCCACGGCGGCGGCGCGGCGCTCACCCAGGCCAAGGTTGTATTCCTGGCTGCCGCGCTCATCGGTATTGCCTTCCAGCGTCAGGCGCGCCATCGGCCGGTCACGCAGGTATTTGGCATGGCACAGAATCAGGCTCTGGAACTCGGGCTTGACGCCATCCCTGTCCAAATCGAAATACAGCGAACGCTGGCGCAGGCAGGCATCGCGGTTCAGGTCTTCCGCGCTATAGGCACCCGGTGCCGGGGTATACGGGGCGGGCGTGGTTTCCGTCGGGCTGGCCGCAGTATTGCCCGTGCTCGGCGGTGGCGCCACTTCTTTTACTTTCTTGCTACAGGCCACCACGCCGGTACACAGTACGGCGGCAATCAGGATACGGGAGAGCTGGGACATCGGGTTTACTCCTTTACGGACTGGAAACAATCAAGGACGGGTTTCACGATACGGCGACCATGCCGGGTCACGGATATCGGCCCCCGCGGCGGGCAGGCGTTCGCGTACCCTGCCATCAGTGGAGACAACATACAAGGCACCGCCGGCGCCTGCACGCCCGGCATAGACCACCATAGCGCCGTTCGGCGCCAGGCTCGGCGCCTCATCCAGGCTACCCGGGGAAATCAGGCTCCAGCGCGGGCTGCCAAGGCTGCTGTCCATCAGTGCCACGCGATAGCTGTTACCGCCACCCTGCACCACCACCATTTTTTGGCCATCCGCAGAAAGGTCGGCATCGGTGTTGTAGCCGCCCTGGAAGGTCACGCGGGTTTCGCCGCCGCCACTGGCCAAGGCGCGATAAATCTGCGGGCGGCCGCCACGGTCGGAGGTGAAATACAGATGCGTGCCGTCATGGCTCCAGCTGGCGCTGGTATCAATGCCGGACTGGCGGGTGATTTGCGTCAGTGCGCGGCTGCCCAAATCCATCACATAGATTTCCGGATTGCCGCTTTTGGACAGCGTCATGGCCAGCTTGCGGCCATCGGGCGAAAACGCCGGGGCGCTGTTGATACCGGCAAAGCCCGCCACACGCTCGCGCTGGCCGCTGCCCAGGTCTTGCACATAGATGGCCGAATTGCCGCTTTCAAAGCTGACATAGGCCAGGCGCTTGCCATCCGGGCTCCAGGCTGGCGACATCAGCGGGAAATTGGAATTGGCGACCGTGCGTGCACGATGGCCATCAGCATCGGCCACCATGATGGCGTAGCGGGCATTCTTGCCAAGGCCATTGACGGCGACATAGGCCACCCGCGTCCAGAATGCGCCACGGGTGCCGGTGACCTTTTCATAGACTTCATCGGCAATCTGGTGGGCGATATCACGCAGCGAGGTGGCCGGGCCGGTCTTGACCAGGCCAATCACACGCTCTTGTTTGGCAAGGTCAAACAGCTCGTACTGCACAATCAAATCGCCACTCACCCGCCCCACCAGCAGCCATTCCTGCCCCAGTGTGCGCCAAAAAGGATAATTGACTTCACTGGCCGCGGTCGGGCGCTCAACCATGTCACGCTCGGGCAGTGGCCGGAAGCGGCCGGAGCGCGCCAAATCCGCCGTGACAATCGCGGCGATTTCCGCGCCCTTGTCACCGCCAAAAGGCACCACGGCAATGGCGGTGGCCGAATCACGTCCCCCCACCAGGTCAACTTCGGCCTGCTGTGCCCAGGCAAACCCGGTGTAAAGCAGCAGCAAAACAGCCATCAAAAAGCGTTTCATCAAAACGGTATTGGGTTTCATGAATTGACAGTCGCAGTCATTGACGCGGGAAAGATTAGCGCGCTTGCAGCAGCTTGATGAATGGCAATTCAGCATCGGCATCAGCGCGAGGGATAGAAGTTGACCACAAAGTCACGGATGGCAAGGTTCTCGTTGCCCTTCAGCGGCAGCGGGCTGGCGCGCATCACCGCCGCCTCCACGCTGCGGCGGTTGGCCTCACTGTATGGGCAACTGGCCTGCACTTCAGCCGAGAGCACTTCGCCACCGGGCAGCAAGCGGATACGGATTGGGCAACGCTGGCCGCGCGGCACTTCTTCCGGACGGCTCCATTGCTTTTCAATCTCGCCGACCACCAGTGCCAGCCATTCACCGCGGGTATCACGCCCCTGCCCTTGCGCGGCACCGGAATTTCCGCTGGCGCCCGCACTGCGCGCAGCCGCGCGCGCCTGGGCATCGGCCTGTTGCTGGGCACGCGCTTCGGCCAGCGCCCTGGCCCTTGCTTCACGCTCGGCACGGGCTTTGGCATCAGCTTCGGCCTTGGCTCTTGCCTCACGCTCGGCGCGGGCTTTGGCTTCTGCCTCGGCACGACGACGGCGCTGCTCGGCCTCGGCACGGGCGCGGGTCTCACGTTCAGCGCGCGCCTTGGCTTCCGCCTCGGCACGCGCCTGCTGTTCCTGACGACGTTGCAGCTCGATTTGCTCCTGCCTGCGGCGCGCTTCCTGCTCGCGCTCGCGTTTTTCGCGGTTGATGGCCTCGCGGCGGGCTTCTTCCTGTTCGCGGGTATCCGGCTTGACTTGGGGCGGCTGCTGCGCAGGCTGCGGCGGTTTTACCGCTTCCTGCGGTGCCGGTTCAGGTTCCGGCTGCGGCGGAGGCGGCGCAGCTTCAACCTCGGTTTCCTCCAGCGCCTCGGGCAAGGGCGCTGGCTCAGGTTCAGCGACCGCCGCTTCGGCTTCCTGGCGGTTGGCCAGCACCCGCTGCATGCGTGCGGACAAATCGCCCACGTCCACCATTTCCGCTTCCACCACTGGCGCCCCGGCGGCAGGCTCGGCAGTTTTGCGCAACCAGCCAAAACCGATGAATATCAGCGCAGCCAGCAGCAGGTGCAGGACGACAGCCAGCGCCACGGCTTGCACGGTATCGGCGCGCGAGGCTCTCATCGGCGGGACTTCTCCGCAGGCGTGCTCATCAGCCCCACGCGCGGCACCCCCGCGCCTTGCAGGTCGCTCAGCACGTCATACACGGTCTGGTAGCTGGCGTTCTGGTCAGCGGCCACATACACCGCCACCTGCGGGTTCTGGCGCACAAACGCACCGACACGCGAGAGCATTTCCTGATACGGCATTTCCCGGTTGGCATCGCCCTGAATGGTCAGGAAGGTGCGCCCTGCCCTATCCACACTCACCACCACCGGGTCTTCCTTGTTCTGAATCGACTTGGCCTGCGACTGCGGCAGCTCCACATCCACGCCAAGATTGAGCAGCGGTGCGGTCACCATGAAGATGATGAGCAAGACCAGCATCACGTCGATATACGGCACGACGTTGATTTCGGCCTTGAGCTTGCGCTTGCGATAACGGCGCGACATGGCCGCTTACTCCGCCTGGCGTTGCAGGATGGAGGAAAATTCCTCCTGGAAGGCATCGTACCTGACCGCCACACGCTCCACCCGGGTGGCATAGCGGTTATACGCCCAGACCGCCGGAATGGCGGCAAACAAGCCCATCGCCGTGGCGATGAGTGCCTCGGAAATCCCCGGCGCCACGGTGGCGATGGTGGCTTCCTTCACATTTGCCAGACCCTGGAAGGAAATCATGATGCCCCAGACGGTGCCGAACAGGCCGACATAGGGGCTGATGGAACCGACATTGGCCAGGAATTCCAGGTTGCGCTCCAGCCCGTCGATTTCACGCGATGAGGTCGCGCGCATGGCGCGCTGCGCGGCCTCCAGTTGCAGGCGGCCGTCCTCAAGCCCACGGCGCCGGCTTTTGTTGAACTCGCGGAAACCGGCCTCAAAGATGGCCTCCATGCCGCCCTCGGCATTGCGCTGGGCGCTCTCATACAACTTGCCAAGGTCGGCACCCGACCAGAACCGTTCCTCAAAGTCATCGGCTTCTTGCAGCGCCCTGTCCAGCACTTTTTTCTTGCGCAGGATAATCACCCACGAGGCCAGCGAGGCCAGCAGCAGCAGCAGCATCACCAGTTGCACCGGCAGCGAGGCGTGCACAATCAACTGCCACATATCCAGGTCAACAGGCATCGCTGCGGCGCTGCCTGCGCCCTCGGTGACGGCCACGCCGGGCGCTGCTGCGTCCAGCGACTGTGTGGTGACTTGCAAGGCGGCTTGCATCGGCTGCATCCGGGTACTCCTAATCAGATTGCTTCAGAAACGGGATTGAGCTGCGCCAGCAGTTCATCGGGGATGGCAACAGGGCGGAAAGTATCTGCGGAAACCGCGGCGATTTTCACCTCGGCATCCACAAGCAGACGCCCGGTGCAGCAAATCTCCTGGGCAAGCACCAGGCTTGCCCGCCGGCATTGTGCAAGCCTGACGCTGACCGAGAGCAAATCATCCAGCCGCGCCGGGGCACGGAAGTCGATTTGCATCGCCCGCACCACGAAAGCCAGACCATATTGCTGGCGCAAAAGTTCCTGACCATGGCCGATGGCGCGCATCCATTCGCTGCGGGCGCGTTCCATAAAGGCCAGATACTGGGCGTGATAGACCACGCCCCCGGCATCGGTATCTTCCCAATAAATCCGCACCGGCCATTCAAAACGGCTCATGGCGCAGGCTCCTGGAACAAGTCGGTCGCGGCCGCACGCGGGCTAAAGCCCAGATGCCGCCAGGCTTTGTGTGTTGCCATCCGGCCGCGCGCAGTACGCACCAGGAACCCTTGCTGGATGAGATACGGCTCGATGACATCCTCCAGCGTGCCGCGCTCCTCGCTGAGCGCCGCCGCCAGGGACTCCACCCCCACCGGGCCGCCATCAAAGTTTTCGATGATGAGATGCAGCAGGCGGCGGTCAAGCTCATCAAAGCCTTCCGGGTCCACTTTCAGCATCTGCATGGCGGCAGCGGCCACATCGCGCAGGATGCGGCCATCAGCGCGCACCTGGGCGTAATCGCGCACCCGGCGCAACAGGCGGTTGGCAATACGCGGCGTGCCGCGCGAGCGCCGGGCGATTTCTGCTGCGCCTTCCGGCGCGCATTCAATACCGAGAATCTGCGCCGAACGCTGCACGATACAGGTCAGTTCTTCGCTTGAATAAAACTCCAGCCGCTGCACGATGCCAAAACGGTCACGCAACGGCGCAGTCAAAAGCCCGGCGCGGGTAGTGGCGCCAATCAGGGTGAACGGCGGCAGGTCCAGCTTGATGGAGCGCGCCGCCGGGCCTTCACCAATCATGATGTCGATTTGAAAATCTTCCATCGCCGGGTACAGCACTTCTTCCACCACCGGCGACATGCGATGGATTTCGTCGATGAACAGCACATCGTGCGGCTGCAAATTGGTCAAAAGCGCCGCCAAATCCCCTGCCCGTTCAATCACCGGGCCACTGGTGACGCGCAGATTCACACCCAGCTCGTTGGCGATGACATTGGACAGCGTGGTCTTGCCCAGCCCCGGCGGGCCAAAAATCAGCACATGGTCAAGGGCTTCCCCCCGGCGTTTGGCCGCGTCGATATAAATCTGCATCTGCTCGCGTACCGGCACCTGTCCCAGATACTCGGCCAAACGCTTCGGGCGCAGACTGGCATCAGTTACATCGTCATCACGGGTGGCAGCAGGTGCAATTAGGCGGTTGGTATCCATCACTGGCAAGTTTGACATGGAAGCGGCCAGATTGCGCCCTGCAACACACGGCCTGATTGATTTCATCCTTCACAAACCACAAACCCCGGGAGTTTCCTCCCGGGGTTTGTGGTGCTCTCTTGCCTGTCAGGCTCA
>JAUMYP010000017.1 GCA_030528565.1 Pseudomonadota bacterium | reverse complement strand
CCGCGCCAGGGGCCTGCTGCTCGAATCGTTCAATGATGGCTTGCCAGATGATGGGCTCCTGTCAATAACGTGAGATGTGTGGAATTGGTGGAGCTTAAGGGGACAGAGCAAAGACCTTGAAAGGCATGGCTGCAAGGGCTTGAAGTCTTGCCCTCGGTAGTTAAAGCGATAGCAAACTCCAGCCAAGTAAAGGTAAAGTTATTTGCGTCGGGTACCCTGCGGTAAAGGGTATAGCCAGTTCTTGGCATAACTCCGAACCTTCAATGCCATTGATGTGCTCATGCCCGACAGGGCAGCCTTTGCCTTGCGAATCATGACATGCTCACCTCGTAGCTTGAATGGGGCATACGCTGTCATTCATCGGTGTAGTACAAAGCCTCGTAACCTCCCCCATCAGGTAGACGGTATGAAGTGTTCTGTGTGGTGTTGCATCTGCAACGTACCGGCTGCCAGTGGCAGGTGCTGTCCAGTGGCTTTCCGAAGTGGTGAACGGGCTGCAACCGTATCTACGATGTGCAGCTTGCTACACTAAAGTCACGGAATCAGCGTCACCGGGGTGCCTTGTGAAACGGCGCTGGACACTTGCAGTACCGACCAGTTGGTCATGCGGATGCAGCCATTGGAGTGGCTCTTGCTGATGTTACCGGGTTCGGGGGTGCCGTGAATGCCGTAGTGCGGCTTGGACAGCCCCATCCACATCACCCCGACCGGGCTGTTGGGGCCGGGCGGCAGGGTGGCACGCGGGCCGGGGGCGGCGCCTTTGAACAGCGCCGGGTTGTAGTTGTAATGCGGGTTGCGCGCCACGCTGCGCAGTTCCCACTGGCCGATGGGCAGCGGGTCGCGCTCGCTGCCGGTGCTGACCGGGAACTGGGCATAGACCTTGCCCTCATGGTTGATGAGCATCAGCAGTTTGGCCGCATCCGACACCACAATCCGGGTAGCCTGCGGCAGTTCCGGAATATCCAGCACATTCGGCACGATGATTTGCGCGCCCGCGCGGCTCATGTCCACACCGGGGTTCAATGCTTGCAGGGCGGCGGGGCGGATGTGGAACTTCTCGCCCAGGGCTTCCAGCACGTTGTTATAGGACAGCGCCGGGAGTTTGGCCTTGCCGTACATGCTGCCCGGAATCGGGCGGAACGGGCCTTTCACATCCTGTTCGGTCAGCACATAGTGCTGCAAGGCCGGGCCATATTTTTCCAGCGCCGCCCAGGTGTCTTCATCCAGCCGCCCGCTTACCGGCAACCCGGCAAGCCGCTGGAAGCCGCCGATGGCGCGCACGGTATTGGTGCCGCTGCGGCCATCGATTTCGCCGGGCGATACCCAGGCTCTATCCATCAATACCTGCGCCCGCAGCAGGCCGATAAAGCCTTCGCGCTCATTGCGGATGTCTGCGGCCATCGGCACTGGCGGTGGCAGTGGCGGCTCGGCCTGTTGCAGCGATTGCGCATCACGTTCGGGCAGCGGCACCTCGTCCTGGGAGAGCACCTGCGCCTCAGGCTCGGGCACCACGGTGTCTTCGGGCGGCAGCGGCTCGGGTTCTGGCGCCGGTTCGGGCGGCAGCGATGGCGGCGGCACTGGCTGCATCGGAACCGGGGTTTGTGCAGCCGCCGGAAGCTGCGGCAAGGCCAGCAGCGCCGCCAGTGCCACGCTGAAAATACGGATGGATGAAAACATCGAGTTCCTCTCCAGTGAACAGGCATCCTGCCAGGCAGTTGATGCGGATGATACGGCGAAAACGGATTTGTCGGCCAAGGCCGCGCGCCGTATCCTGTCATGCGGTTTGACTACTGAATCTGAACGCCATGTCCGACACCCTACCCGACCGTCTCAGCAACGACCCGCGCAGCAAGTTTTACGATTCGTCCCTGCTGGAGCGCGGCATTGGCATCCGTTTCAACGGCGAGGAGCGCAACAATGTCGAGGAATACTGCATCAGCGAAGGCTGGATTCGCGTGGCCGCTGGCCGTGCACTGGACCGGCGCGGCCAGCCGATGACCCTCAAGCTCAGGGGTACGGTGGAGGCTTACTTCCGCGACTGATTCACTCAGTATCTGGTTTCTTGCGGTGCGCGCGCGGATGCGCGTCGTCATAAATCCTGGACAGGTGCTGGAAGTCCAGATGGGTATAAATCTGGGTGGCGGCGATATCCGCATGTCCCAGCAGCTCCTGCACGCCACGCAGGTCGCCGGAGGACTCCAGCACATGCGTGGCAAAGCTGTGCCGCAGCAAATGCGGATGCACGCGCTTGTAAATCCCCTGACGCGGCGCCAGTTGTTTCATGCGTAGCTGCACTGCACGCTGGCTGATGGGCTTGCCAGCATTGCGCCCCGGAAAAACCGGACTATCCGGCGCGCCTTGCGATTCGGCCTGCCATTGCTGCAAGGCCTTGCAGGCATGGGAGCCAACCGGGACGATGCGCTGGCGGCTGCCCTTGCCCAGCACCTGCACCAGACCCTGGGCAAAATCCAGGTCGCGCCAGCGCAGCGCGCATAGTTCTGAAAGCCGCAGGCCGGAGGAATAAAACAGCTCCAGCATTGCCCGGTCGCGCGTGCCCAGCGGCGCATCCTGTGGCACTTCCACCAGCTTCATCGCCTCGTCCACATCCAGCACCTGCGGCAGTTTGCGTGCCGCCCTGGGAGCGCGGATGCCCGCCGCCGGATTACGCGGCAGATGGCCGTTTTTCAGCATCCATGCAAAAAAGCTGCGGCAGGCCGAGAGCCTTCTCTGCACGCTTCTGGCAGAAAGCCCGTGACGATGCTGGTGGGCGATAAAGGCGCGGATGTGCTCGCCATCCAGCGCCGCCACATCGCTGATGGATTGCTGCTCGCACCACTGCTGCAAGGCCGCCAGGTCATGGCGATAGGCATCCAGCGTATGTACCGACATGCGCCGTTCGACTTCCAGATGCGCAAGGAAGCTGGCGATATTCATGGCCTGGCCTGCAAACCCTTATGCCGCTGCCGGCCATCTGCCCAGCGCCGCCGCAAAGGCTTCACCCATCATCCGCAAGAACAGTGTGCCCATGCCGGGGAAGAAGCGGTTGGGGTCACGGCTGCCGACGGCAATCAGGCCAATCCCCGGCAAGGCCAGCAGGGCGCTGGACTGCACCTCGGCCGCTTCAGCGGCATACAGCAATGTGTTTTTGTCCGGGTTCAGCCGCCCGCACAGCGGCTCGCCGCTGGCCAGCACATCGCGGAATGGTTGCAGCGCCGCGTCGGCTTCCGGCAGATAGCGCAGCCATGTGTTTTCCTGCAAGCCCTCAACCGGGCTGAACAATACCAGCCGCACCAAATCGCCGTGAAAATCCTCGCTGAGACTGGCCGCCATCGCCTGCACGGTATCGGCTGCGCTGCGCTGCGCCATCAATGCCAGGGTGAGCTGATGGCTGCGCACTGCCAGGCGCTCGTTTTCCTGGGCATTGGCAAACAGCTCATGCAGGCGGCGGTTCAGCTCGCGGTTTTTATCGCGCAGCACATCCAGCTGGTAACTGGCCAGCGAGGCCGTACCGCCATTTTGCCGCGGCACGGTCAGAATCATGGCAAGGTCAGGAAACTGGCGCAGAAAATCAGGATGGCGGCGCAACCAGGCGGCGACTTCATGACCGCCGGACTTTTCTTCTTGGTGACTCATGCAGCAACAGACTCCATAAAACGGGCATCGGTGACACCCTGATAAACAAATGTGGCCGGCCCCTGCATCAGAATCCCGGCAGCGGCATCCGGCCACTCGATATGCAACAGGCCACCGGGCAAATCCACCTGCACGCGGCGCGCAATACGCCCGCGCTGCATCAGGATGGCCGCCGCCGCGCAGGCACCACTGCCGCAGGCCAGAGTTTCTCCGGCACCGCGCTCGTAAACCCGCAGGGCGATATGCGTGGGGCTTAAAACTTCGGCAAAACCGACATTGACCGAGTCCGGAAAGTAATCGCTAGCCTGCAAGGCGCGGGCGGCGGGTGCAATATCCAGACCGGCAAGCCCGGTGACTTCCAGCAGGGCATGCGGGTTGCCCATTGAGGCGGCGCCAATGCGGAAACTTGCGCCACCAATTTCAAGCGCATATTCATGCGCGGCTTCTGCAAAGCCCCGCAGCGGAATATCGGCAGGCGCAAAACGCGGAGTCCCCATGTCGATACGCCATTGGTCATCGCCCATACGCTCTGCCCGATGCAGACCGGCAGGGGATTCCAGCAGCAATTGCGCAGCCGCCGTGCCGGTTTGCCGTGCATACCACGCGGCCACACAGCGCGCGCCATTGCCGCACTGCCCGGCCAGGCTGCCATCGGCATTCCAGATGCGATAGCGCACATCGGCCTTGGGCGATGTCGGCGGCTCGATGGTCAGAATCTGGTCACAGCCCACACCACGCTGCCGGTCGGCCAGCATGCGGCAAAACGCGGCACCGGGTTCGGCTTGACCGGCGCGCAAATCCAGCACGACAAAATCATTGCCCGCGCCGTGCATTTTGCAAAAAGCCTGCATGGCTTAACCGCCGCCCTCACCCTTGCTTTCAGCCGTATCCGGCGCTGGCTCGGCTGGCAGCTCAACCGGCACCGGCTTTTGCGGCAGGGTCAACGGGCCTTTGTTGCCACAGGCAGTCAGGGCAAGAAGCAGGGCGAAAGGGACAAGGCGAAGAATATTTTTCATATGCAGATGGTACTCAAAGCCGCCTTGCTCGGGGTGATACCTGCGCCATCCCCGGCCAGCACCTTGCCACCCAAGGGCGATATGCGGGCAAGGCTGTAGCAGGCTGCGGCTGTCCTGATGCACAAAAAACGCCGGGATGTACCCGGCGCTTTTGTGGTGAGGCGTTTATTTCACACCCAGCTGGTCGAGCATGAAGGCGTACATTTCCGCCTGTTCGCGGTAGCGGCGGAAGCGGCCGGATTTGCCGCCGTGGCCAGCTTCCATATTGGTGCGGAATACCACCGGGTGGCTGGAGGTATTCACATCGCGCAGGCGGGCGACGTATTTGGCCGGTTCCCAGTACTGCACTTGCGAATCCCAAAGGCCGGTGCCGACAAACATCGCCGGGTAGGCTTTCTTTTCCAGATTGTCATATGGCGAGTAGCTCAGCATGTAGTCGTAGCTCTCGCGGCTCTTTTCCGGGTTGCCCCATTCGTCGTATTCGTTGGTGGTAAGCGGAATCGAGGCATCGAGCATGGTGGTCACCACATCCACGAACGGCACCTGCGAGAGAATCACGCGGTAGTCCTGGGGTGCCATATTGCTGATGGCGCCCATCAACAGGCCACCGGCGCTGCCGCCATAGGCCGCCACCCGGTCTTTGCTGGCATAGCCATTTGCCACCAGATAGCGGGTGACGTCGATGAAGTCGGTGAAGGTGTTCTTCTTGTTGAACATCTTGCCGTCCTCATACCACTGCCGCCCCATTTCCTGGCCGCCGCGGATATGCGCCAGGGCATACACCATGCCGCGGTCAAGCAGGCTGACGATGGTGGACGAGAAGCCCGGGTCCATCGAGGAGCCATAGCTGCCATAGGCGTATTGCAGCATCGCTGCGCTGCCATCGCGCTTGAAGTCCTTGCGGTACACCAGGCTCACCGGGATACGGGTCTTGCCATCGCGCGCCGGTACCCAGACGCGCTCGGTGGTATAGCGCGAGGCGTCATAGCCCGGCACCGGCTGCTGCTTGAGCTGGCGGCGCTCGCCGGTCTTGAGGTTGACTTCATAAGTAATGGCCGGGGTGGTCAGCGAGGTATAGCTATAGCGCAGCCAGTCGCTATCGGCCTCGGAATTGACCGAAAGCCCCATCGAATAGGCGCTTTCATCGGCCTTGACGTAATCGCTGCTGCCGTCATTTTTCAGCACGCGGATACGCTCCAGCCCTTCGGAGCGTTCGGCCACGGCCATGAAGTCATTGAACACTTCAAAGCCTTCCACAAACACGGCCGGCTCGTGCGCCACCAGGTCTTTCCAGTCGGCGCGGCTGCGGCTGTCGCTGGCGGCGGTGACAATCTTGAAGTTCTGCGCGCCACCGGCATTGGTACGAATCAGCCAGCGGCCATTGAAATGGTCGGCGCTGTATTCCACATCGCGCTCGCGCGCGGCAAGCACGGTGAACTGCGACGGGTCATTGGCCGGGGCGTAACGGGTTTCATCCGATACCGTGCTGGACACGCCGATGGTCAGGTATTTGTCATCGCGGGTGCGCCCCAGCCCCATGTAGAAGCTGTCGTCTTTTTCTTCATACACCAGCGTATCGCGGGCGCTGTCGGTGCCGAGCACATGGCGCTTGACGCGCTTGGTGAGCAGGGTTTCGGGGTCGTTTTCCACATACAGGAAGCTGCGCCCGTCATCGACCCATTCGGCATCGGCGCTGGTGCCGGTGATGACATCGGGCAGCAGCTCGCCGGTTTCAAGATTGCTCACCCGCAGGGTGTACTGGCGACGGCCATTGGTATCGAAGGCCCACACCATCAGGCGACCATCCTGACTGATGCTGACCGGATAGGCGGCGTAATAATCATGGCCTTCGGCCAGCTTATTGACATCCAGCAGCACCACTTCACCGGCAAAATCGCCACGGGCATTGGCCGCCTGGATGGTCTGGGCATTGATGCCTGCGCCATCCTTGCGGCGGGCATGGATGGGATAGTCCTGGCCGGTGGCAAAACGGCTGTAATACCACCAACCCTTGTCGCGGTACGGCACCGAGGCATCGTCCTGCTTGATGCGGGCGACGATTTCCTGATACAGCGCATCTTCAACCGGCTTCAATGCTTTCAGCAGCTGGTCGGCATAGGCATTTTCAGCATTGAGATAGGCCAGCATTTCCGGGTTTTCGCGCTTGTCATCGCGCAGCCAGTAATACTCGTCCTGACGCTCGGCGCCATGCGGGGCTTTCACCGTATACGGCTTCTTGGCCACATCGGGCGGGGTGGGCAGGTCGGCGGCGTGGCTGGTGGTCACAGTCATGGCAAGTGCAAGAGCTACGGCAAACGGGTTCATTTTCATGGGGTTTTCCTTGGCAAAAGGCAAGCGCCCCGCAAACGTCACGGGGCGCACGCCGGTTTATTTTTTGCTGAGAGCATTCCACAGGAAGGCATACACCAGCGCGGTCATATGCGCGCGTTGCGCATTATTGGCCGCGCCACCATGGCCGCCTTCGATGTTTTCGTAATACAGCACATTCTTGTTGGCGCTCTCCATCAGCGCCGCCATCTTGCGGGCATGCCCCGGATGCACGCGGTCATCGCGGGTCGAGGTGGTAATCAGCACCGGCGGATAGTTCCTGGACGCATCAAACAGGTGATAGGGCGAGAATTTCTGGATATACGCCCATTCCTCCGGCTTGTCGGGATTGCCGTATTCGGCCATCCACGAAGCACCGGCGAGCAACTGGTTGTAGCGGCGCATGTCCAGCAGCGGCACCTGAATCACCACCGCGCCAAACAGCTCCGGGTACTGGGTCAGCATATTGCCGGTCAAAAGGCCGCCATTGCTGCCGCCCTGTACGCCCAGATGCGCCGGGCGGGTGATATTGCGGGCAACCAAATCCTGCGCCACGGCGGCGAAATCTTCATACGCCTTGTGGCGGTTCTGCTTGAGTGCGGCCTGATGCCAGCGCGGCCCGTATTCACCGCCACCGCGGATATTGGCGACCACGTACACGCCGCCCTTCTCCAGCCAGCCCTTGCCGATGGTGCCGGAATAACCGGGGGTGAGCGAGATTTCAAAGCCGCCATAGCCATACAGCAGGGTCGGGTTGCTGCCATCAAGCTTCATGCCTTTCTTGTGCACCATGAAGTACGGCACGCGGGTACCGTCCTTGCTGGCAGCAAAGTGCTGCTCAACCTGCAAATCCTCGGCATTGAAGAAGCGCGGCATGGTTTTCAGGGCTTCCGGCTGCTTGCCGATTTCCGCCAGATACAGCGTGGTCGGCGTGGTATAGCCCGAAGCGGTCATCCACAGCGCGTCGGATTCGTCGCTGTCCACCGCGCCGACATTGACCGTACCGATTTCCGGCGCACCGACAAAGGCCGAGCGTTGCCAGCCATTGGCCGTCGGCGTGAGCACGGTCAGCGTGTTCTTCACATCTTCCAGCACGTTCAGCACCAGATGGTTGCGCGTCCACGCCGCGCTTGCCAGCGAGCTGTTGTCGCTTGGCTCAAACAGCACCGTCAGCTCACGCTTGCCCGCCATCCAGTCGTTGAAATTGGCCACCAGATAGCTGCCGGCCTTGTAGGTCTTGCCGCCGACCGTCCAATCCTGCCGCGGCTCCAGCGTCAGCCACTCACGGTGCACGCCCTTTTCCACCGAGTTCGGTACATCCACCTTGGTGAGACTGCCATCCTGGCCGCGCAGGTACAGCTCGTTGTTGTAGAAGGCCACGGTATTGCTGACGAAATCACGCTCATAGCCGGGCGTGTCATCGTGGAAGGCGGAGATATACATATCGGTCGGCTTGCCTTCAAACACCAATTCGGCGCTTGCCAGCGGCGTGCCGCGCTTCCAGATTTTGGTCTGCCGCGGATAGCCGGAGTCCGTGGTCGTGCCGGGGCCAAAATCGGTCTGCACAAAGACAGTGTTCTCATCAATCCAGCCCAGCGAACCCTTGGCCTCGGGACGGAAGAAGCCGCCTTCAACAAAGGTCTTGCTGGCGAGGTCAAATTCGCGCGTCACATCCGCATCCGCACCGCCGCGCGAGAGCGCCACCAGGCAGCGGGTATAGGCCGGGCGCAGGCATTGGGCGCCATGCCAGACCCAGTTTTCGCCCTCGGCCTTGTTCAGCGCATCCAGGTCGAGCACGGTTTCCCATTGCGGATTGGGCTTGCGGTACTCGGCCAGCGTGGTACGCCGCCAGATGCCGCGCTCGTGCTGCTTGTCCTGCCAGAAGTTGTAGTAGTAATCGCCCATCTTGTAGACGCCGGGAATCTTGGCATCGGAATTCAGAATGGCGAGCAGCTCGGCTTCGAGCTGGCGGAACCCGGCATTATCGGCCAACGCCTTGTTGGATACGGCATTGCGCTCACGCACCCAGGCCAACTGCTTCTCGCCTTCCACATCCTCCAGCCATTGATGGGCATCAGCAGGGGCGGGGGCGGACATGGCGGACTCCTTGGCAGATTGGGCAGTGGCAGGCGGCAGGGCCGCCATGGCGAGCACGGCAGCCACAGCGGCAGACAGCGGCAGGACTTTCATGAATTCACTCCGATGAGGGGATTGCAGCCGGTCAAACTACCACAGCCACCGGCAACAATCCCGGCCCGAAAGTCATGGGCGCATTTCCAAGCCACGCATGATTCCGATACGCTTGCGGCTTTGTTTGCCCTGAGCCCCCGCATGAGTACGCCCGCACTTGCCACCCGCCACCGTCTTGCCGAAGTCCGCTATGAAATCCGTGGCGAACTGGCGCGTCGTGCACATGAACTGGCCGCGCAGGGACGAGAGCAAATCAAGCTCAATATCGGCAATCCCGGTGCATTCGGCTTCCGCGCACCGGCGCATCTGCAACGGGCGATTGCCGACCATATCCACGACACCGACCCCTATACCCATCAGCAAGGCTTGCCTGAAGCGCGCGAGGCGATTGCGCTGTTTCACCGCCAGCGCGGCACCCCCGATGCTGAAGCCTCGCGGGTTTTCATCGGCAACGGGGTCAGCGAGCTGATTGACATCGCGCTGCGGGCGCTGCTCAATCCCGGTGACGAGGTGCTGCTGCCCTCGCCCGACTATCCGCTATGGTCGGCGGCCACCATCCTCAATGATGGCCGTCCGGTGTATTACCCGTGCCGGCCGGAAAACGATTTCCTGCCCGACCCTGCGGAAATCGAGAAACTCATCTCCAGCCGTACCCGCGCGCTGGTACTGATCAACCCCAACAATCCGACCGGCGCCAGCTACCCGCGCGAATTGCTGGAACGCATCATCGCCATCGCCCGCAAATACCGTTTGCTGCTGATGGCCGATGAAATCTACGACCACATCCTGTATGACGATGCCCGCTTCGAGCCGCTGGCGCCCCTGGCTGGCGATCTGCCCTGCCTGTCGTTTGGCGGGCTGTCCAAAGTGCATCGCGCCTGCGGCTGGCGCGTGGGCTGGGCAGTGCTCTCCGGCGAGGCGGCGCAGGTCATGCCCTACCAACACGCGCTGGATTTGCTGAGCGCGCTGCGGCTATGCGCGAATGTGCCGGGGCAATTTGCCATCCACGCCGCGCTGCATGGCGGCGATACCATCAGCGCGCTAACCTCGCCCGGCGGGCGGCTGCACGAAACCCGCCGCGCCCTGATTGAGTGCTGCCAGGCCAGCCCGCATCTGCAACTGGTCATACCGCAAGGCGCGCTGTACGGCTTTCCGCGCGTGGTCGGCAAGGCAGCCGAGCACTTTGACGACCACCGCTTCGCGCTCGACCTGCTGGAGCAAGAGGACGTGCTGATCGTGCCCGGCTCCAGCTTCAATGTGCCGTATCGCGACCACTTCCGGGTCACCCTGCTGCCCGAAGCCAAGCTGCTGCGCGAGGTATTTGCGCGCATCGACCGGCTGCTGGCAGGCTATTGCTGATTACGCTTGCGGAGACTGCCATGACACTTTCCTATCTCGCACTCGGTGACAGCTATACCATCGGCGAAGGCGTGAATGAGGCCGAACGCTGGCCCATGCAACTGGCCGCCGCACTGCTCGCAGATGGCCTTGAAGTTGAGCCGCGCATCATCGCCCGCACCGGCTGGACCACCGATGAGCTGGCGCACGCAATGGATGAAGCCCGGCTGGCGGACGGTCAATACGACCTGGTCACGCTGCTCATCGGCGTCAATGACCAATACCGCCAGCGCCCGGTTGCGGAGTTCGCCACCGGCTTCGATGCACTGCTGCATCGCGCCATACTGCTTGCCAAACGCGGTGCGCAAGGCGTGCTGGTACTGAGCATTCCCGACTGGGGCATGACCCCCTATGCGCAGCGCGAAGGCCGTGATGCTGCCCAGGTGGCACATGAAATCGACAGTTTCAATGCACATATCCGCACGGTCTGTGCCGCCCAGCAAGTCGCACTGGTGGATGTCACCCGCATCAGCCGCACTTGCGGCAGCAACGAAAGCGCACTGGTCGCAGATGGCCTGCACCCTTCCGCCGCGCAATACCGGCAGTGGACGGCACAGGCGCTGCCCTTCGCGCGGCAGATTTTAAAGCCCGCATAACCCCATTTCTCACTTACTTGGAGCATTCCATGCCTCTTGATCCCGCCTTGCGCCAGCGCATCAGCGATATTCTTGCCACCCAGCGCGTCGTACTGTTCATGAAGGGCGAGCCTGCCGCCCCGCAATGCGGCTTTTCCGCGCAAGCCTCCGGCACCCTGCGTGATTTGGAGGTCGAGTTTGCCCATGTCGATGTCCTGGCCGACCCGGAAATCCGCGAGGGCATCAAACTTTATGGCGACTGGCCAACCATCCCGCAGCTTTATATTGACGGCGAGCTGGTCGGCGGCAGCGACATCATCACCCAGATGGCTGCCAGCGGCGAGCTGCAAGCGGCGCTTGGCCTGCCCGATCCTGACCGCACCCCGCCTGCCATCACCATTACCCCGGCGGCGCAGGCCATGCTGAAACACGCCATTGCCGATGCCGGTGGCGAGATGGTGGTGGAGATTGCCATTGACCGCCAGTTCCGCACCCGCCTGCATCTGGTGCAGCCCAATCCGCATGCGATAGCCGTTACCGTGGACGGCATACCGCTGCAGTTTCCGCTGAATGATGCCCGCCGCGCCGATGGCCTGAAACTGGATTTTGCCGATGACGCACGCGGCAAGGGTCTGGTGATTGAAAACCCGAATGCCCCCAAGCCGGTACGGGATATTTCCGTGCAAGAAGCGGCCGAACGCATCGCCGCAGGCAGGCTGACCCTGATTGACGTGCGCCCGCGCGCCGAACGCGCCCTGGCGGCGGTGCCGGTGGCGTATTTGCATTTCGATGATGGTCAGGCAGCGATTGAGGCACTGGACAAATCCACGCCGATTGCCTTCCTCTGCCACCACGGTGGACGCAGCCGCCAGGCCGCCGAACACTACCGGCGCCTGGGCTTTAGCGATGTCTACAACATCGAAGGCGGCATTGATGCCTGGGCTGGCATCAACCCGGAGATTCCGCGTTATTGATGCTTGATGCCTCCAACAGCAAACGGCCTGCCATTGGCAGGCCGTTTTTCTCAACACCTATCGAAACTTAACTCAAGGCTTCATGGATACGCTGCTGTTCGGCCTTCAGTGCCTCGGGCATGCGTGGGCCGTATTCTTCAAGGTATTCGCCGATGCTGGCGAATTCCGCCGCCCAGCCCTGGCGGTCGTAGTCGAACAGTTTCTGCATGGCCTCATCACCCAACTCAAGGCCGTCGAGGTTGATGTCGGCGGGATTGGGCAGGTGGCCAATCGGGGTTTCCTGGCTGCCCACACTGCCAGCCACGCGCTTTAGCATCCACTCCAGCACGCGCATATTGTCGCCAAAGCCCGGCCACAGGAAGTCGCCGCCATCACCCTTGCGGAACCAGTTGACGTGGAAGATTTTCGGCAATTTGGCACCGGCCTTGTCGAACGACAGCCAGTGAGTGAAGTAATCGGCAAAGTTGTAGCCGCAGAACGGTTTCATCGCCATCGGGTCGCGGCGCATCACGCCCACCGCGCCGGTGGCCGCTGCGGTGGTTTCCGAGCCCATTGCCGCGCCAATCAGCACGCCATGCGTCCAGTCGCGGGCTTCGAACACCAGCGGCACCAGTGAGGCGCGGCGACCGCCAAAGACAATGGCGGAAATCGGCACGCCTTGCGGCGCTTCGGCTTCCGGCGAGTAGCTGGGGCATTGTTTGGCGCTGACGGTAAAGCGTGAATTGGGATGCGCGGCAGGCTTGCCTTCTTCCGGCTTGAACGGGTTGCCCTTCCAGTCGGTGACCGGCACGCGCGCATCCAGCCCCTCCCACCACGGCTGGTTGTCGTCAGTCACTGCCACATTGGTGAAGATGGTATTGCGCTGGATGGAAGCCAGGGCATTGGGGTTGGACTTGGCCGAGGTGCCCGGCGCCACGCCAAAGAAACCCGCCTCGGGGTTGATGGCATACAGGCGGCCATCCTTGCCCGGGCGCATCCAGCAGATGTCATCGCCGATGGTGGTGATTTTCCAGCCCTCGCGCACATAGCCTTCGGGCGGAATCAGCATGGCCAGATTGGTCTTGCCGCAGGCGCTGGGGAAGGCGGCAGCGATGTAGTGCTTCTCGCCCTGCGGGTTTTCGATGCCCAGAATCAGCATATGCTCGGCCAGCCAGCCTTCGCTGCGCGCCTGATGGCTGGCGATGCGCAGTGCGTGGCACTTCTTGCCCAGAAGCGCATTGCCGCCGTAGCCGGAGCCAAACGACTGGATTTCGAGGGATTCGGGAAAGTGCATGATGAAGCGACGCTCCGGATTCAAGTCTCCGGTGGAGTGCAGCCCCTTGACGAACTGGCCTTCGCGCTCGATGCGCGCCAGTGCGGCCTGGCCCATGCGGGTCATGATGCGCATGTTCGCCACCACATACGGCGAGTCGGTGATTTCCACCCCGCAGCGCGACAGCGGCGAATCAATCGGCCCCATGCAGTACGGCACCACATACAGGGTGCGACCCTTCATGCAACCGGCAAACAGCGCACGCATCTTGGCGCGCGCCTCATCCGGCGCCATCCAGTGGTTATTGGGGCCGGCATCGTCGCGCTCACGGGTGCAGACAAAGGTCAGATGCTCCACGCGCGCCACATCGTCCGGGTGCGAGCGATGCAGATAACTTTCCGGGTGCGTGCTTTCATTGAGTTTCAGCAAAGTGCCATCGGCCAGCATCTGCTCGATGAGTTGGGTATTTTCGGCATCCGAGCCATCGCACCAGTGGATATGGTCGGGCTGGGTGAGCTGGGCGATTTCTGCAACCCACTGGTTCAGGGCGGGCAGTTGGCTGGTCATGACGTGGCACTCCGGGTTGGGTGGAAAATCAGGCATGCTGCGGAATCAGCGTGGCCATCATATGGGCGACATAGTCGTCGAATTCTTCGCGCTGCATATCGCGCTGACCAAGTTGCAGGTTGAGCTGCAAAAAGCCGACATAGGCCGCATAGGCAAGCCGGGCGCGATGCTGGGCAGCCACGGTATCCAGACCCGCCTGGCGGAAAGCCGCGGTCAAATAATCCATGCGGCGCTTGGAAACCCGGTTCATCACCGGCTGCACGGCGGGGTTGTCCAGCGACTTCAGCAGCTCGCTGTAAATCACATGCGACTGCACTTCGTTGGCCACCAGCCTGAATAGCGCCCCCAGGCGCTCGGCGGGGTTGTCCAGCGCCTCCAACGGGGCAAACACGACTGCCTGCTCATGGGTTTCCCAGCGTTCCAGCGCCGCTTGCAGCAGCGCATCACGGGAAGGGAAGTGCCAGTAGAAGCTGCCCTTGGTCACGCCCAGGCGACGGGCAAGCGGCTCAACCGCCACCGCAGACACACCTTGCTCGGCAATTTGCTCCAATGCGGCAGTGGCCCAGTCATCGGCACTCAGGCGACCATTGCGCTCGGCTTTTGGCGATGTTTCATTCATGTTTCAATTAAACCATACGCAGGGGTCGCAAACTGCGTGACCCGGGTCTGGTTTTCATTACCGCAGTGCAGCTTGACAGCCCCCCAAGTCATCCATACCTTCGCGTATGGAAGCGCAGTCCTGATTTGCAGCCGCGTTTCCATTCGCTGATAACTGCCCGTGCCGGAGTGCCCCATGAGCATCGCCATCCCCTTTCTCGTGATTCTGCTTGCCGCCGCCCTGTCGGCCTATCACCGCTGGCGTCTGGCGGTATGGGCGGCACTGACTGCCACGGCCCTGGTGGCCTGCTGGCTGCTGGGGGCGCACCCGCTGGCCACGCTTATCGCCAGCCTCCTGACCGCACTGGTGGCAGTGCCGCTGCTGATTGCGCCGCTGCGCAAGGCAATGGTGACTTCGCCACTTCTGAAGTTCTATACCCGCATCCTGCCGCCGCTTTCCGATACCGAGCGCACCGCACTGGAATCAGGCACCGTCGGATTCGAGGGTGAGCTGTTTTCCGGCATGCCCGACTGGCAGGCACTGCTGGCACAGCCCAAGCCCGAGCTGACCGCAGAAGAACAAGCCTTTCTCGACGGCCCCACCGAGACGCTCTGCCAGATGGTCAATAACTGGGAAATCGACCATGTGCGCGCCGACCTGCCGCCCGAGCTTTGGGACTACATCAAGCGCAACAAGTTCTTCGGCCTCAACATCCCCAGGGAATACGGCGGCCTGGGCTTTTCTGCGCTGATGAACCACAAGGTGATTCAAAAACTGGCCTCCATCAGCTCGGTGGTCAGCTCCACGGTGGGCGTGCCCAATTCGCTGGGGCCTGCCGAGCTTTTGATGCACTACGGCACCGAGGCGCAAAAACGCTATTACCTGCCGCGTCTGGCCGATGGCCGTGAAGTGCCCTGCTTCGCCCTGACCGGCCCGTTTGCAGGTTCGGATGCGACCTCCATTCCCGATTACGGCATCGTCTGCGAAGGCAACTGGAACGGCGCCAAAGTGGTGGGCATCCGCCTGACCCTCAACAAACGCTATATCACCCTGGCGCCGGTAGCGACGCTGATTGGCGTGGCCTTCCGCATGTATGACCCGGATGGCCTGTTGGGCGATGTCAAGGACATCGGCATCTCGCTGGCACTGGTGCCGCGCGATACCCCGGGGCTGGAAATTGGCCGCCGCCACTTCCCGCTGAATTCACCGTTCCAGAACGGCCCCATCAAGGGGCGCGATGTATTCGTGCCGCTATCGCAGTTGATTGGCGGCGAAGACTACGCCGGACAAGGCTGGCGCATGCTGATGGAATGCCTGTCGATTGGTCGCTCCATCACCCTGCCTTCCACTGCCAGCGGCGGCACCAAGATGGGTGCGGTCACCGTCGGCAGTTATGCGCGCATCCGCAAGCAGTTCGGCCTGTCCATTGGCCGCTTTGAAGGCGTGGAAGAAGCCCTCGCCCGCATCGGCGGTCATGCGTTCGCCATCAGCGCCTTGTCCGAGGCCACCGCCGCTGCCGTGGCGCGTGGCGAAAACCCGGCGGTACCCTCCACCATCTCCAAATACCACTGCACCGAAATGGGGCGGATTGTCGCCAAGGATGTGATGGATATCGTCGGCGGCAAGGGCATTATTCTCGGGCCACGCAATTTTGCCGGTCGCGCCTGGCAGGCCTCACCGATTGCCATCACCGTGGAAGGCGCCAACATCATGACCCGTTCGCTGATGATTTTTGGTCAGGGTGCCATCCTCTGCCATCCCTGGGTGATGAAGGAAATGCGCGCGGTGCAATTGCAAGACCCCGCCGGGCGACTGGATGCCTTCGATAGCGCACTGTTCGGGCATATCGGCTATGCCATCTCCAATGCCGTGCGCAGCTGGTGGTTTGGCCTGACCGGCGCCCGCATCGGCACCGCCCCCGGCGATGCCTATACCCGGCGCTATTTCCGCAAGCTCAACCGCTATTCGGCCAACCTCGCCCTGATGGCCGATGTGTCGATGCTGCTCCTGGGCGGCAAGCTGAAGTTCAAGGAGTCGCTGTCCGGTCGGCTGGGCGATGTGCTCAGCCAACTGTATATCGTCAGCAGCATGCTGAAGCGCCATCAGGATGCAGGCTACCCGGAAACCGACCAGCCGCTGCTGGCCTGGGCGGTGCATGATGCGGTCAACAAGATTGAAACCGCACTGTCCACCGCGCTGCGCAACTTCCCGGTGCGTCCGGTGGCCTGGCTGCTATGGCCGATTATCTTCCCCTGGGGTCGCCGCGCCCAGGCGCCTTCCGACCGCCTGGGTCACAAGGTTGCCAGCATCCTGATGAACCCCGGCGATGCCCGCGAGCGCCTGGCCCAAGGCGTATTCACCACCCCCGGCGAAAACAACCCGGCCGGGCGCATCGTCAGCTATCTGCCGGACTTTGTGGCTGCCGAGCCTATCGAACGCAAGTTCATGAAGGCACTGAAAAACAGTGATATTGAGGCTCTGGAGTTTGAAGACCAGCTTGAAGAAGGCGTGAACGAAGGCTGGATTACCCTGGATGAAGCTCGCCAGCTCTACCAGCTGCGCCAGCTCACGCTCGATACCATCATGGTGGATGACTTCGACCCCGAAGAACTGCGCTCAGCCAGCTTTACCACACGCCAGACACCATGACCGCCGTCCTCCTGCTACCGGAGCCGCATGGCTTTGTGACTGCCCTGCTCCACCTGGCATTGTGCAAGCTGCTTGTCTGACCATGCAGCTTGCAGTGCTGCCATTCGCACCATCATCCAGATACTTAAAATCCGCGCCAGAGAATCCCGGTAAAATCCGGCCTCTGCCTGCTGCAGACTTTCATCAGGCAAAACAAAACGGGGGAGCCAAGCTCCCCCGTTTCCGATACAGGCAGCGGTTTATTGCTTCGCCGCCACCGGCTTGCCGTCGGCATCAAGAATGGTGACTTCGCCAAGGTTCAGGGCGCGCACCGGGGCTTCAATCTTGCCCAGGTCGCCGACCACCACCCAGACCAGATTGTCCGGGTTGAAGCTGGCGGCGGCGGTGTTGGCATCGGCCACGCTGAAGGCGCCGACCTCGGCATTGCGCAGCGCCACCCAGTTGTCCGGGCGGCCATAGCGGACGATGCCGTTGATGGTGCCCATCACTGCCCTGCCGGTTTCGTAGGCGCCGGGCTGGCTGCGCAGTTCGTTATTCACCACCTTGGTGACTTCTTCCTGACGCGCCGGCGCCTTGCCGCTGGCGTATTCGGCAAACTCGCGCCGGATTTCGGCCAGTGACTCGGCGGTCTTGTCAATCTGCACCGGGGCGCTGGTCAGCCACGGGCGCTGGCCGAGGGCGCTGACCAGGAAGGTACGGGCACCATACGACCAGTGCTTGTCTTCACGCAGGTTCATGTTGAGCCGCGAGGTGAAGGTGCCGCCGATGATGTCATTGCTCATTTCAAGGCGGGTGGCGCCAGCATCGGTGCTGGCAGGCACCAGTTTGCCGACCATGATGTTGGCCTGAATGGCACCGGGCTGGTCAATCAGGTACACCCGTGCCTGTTTTGGCGCGGCCACCTGCGGCAAGGCCACCGGCTGTGCCACGGCGCCTTCGCCCTTCCAGTCACCCAGGTGCTTGTTCAAAAGCGGCACGATTTCTTCAAGCGTGGTATCGCCGACCACCAGCAGGGTGGCCGCTTCCGGGCGCAGCCAGGTTTGCTGATAGGCCAACAGGTCATCGCGGCTCAAGGCCTTGATGGCATCTTCCGTGCCGCTGCCGGTGAACGGGATGGCATACGGGTGACCCTCGCCGTACAGCAGCGGCGGCAGCACGCGCTGCGCCACACTGCCGGGATTGGCTTTTTCCTGTGCGATTCTGGCCAGCCACTGCGCGCGTACGCGCTCGATGTCGGCCACATTGAAGGCCGGGCGGCGCAGCATGTCGGCATACAGCGCCAGCGAAGCATCCAGGTTCGACTTCAGGGCCGAGAGTGAAGCACTGCTGCCATCCAGGCTGGCACTGGCGCCCAGTTGTGCGCCCAGCGATTCAGCCCGCGCCTTGAAGGCCAGCGAGTCCAGTTCGCCCGCGCCCTCGTCCAGCATGCCCATGGCGAAGCTGGCGCGACCCAGCTTGCCACCGGCATCGGACGCATAGCCGCCGTGGAACTGGTAGCTCATCTGCACCACCGGGATGTCATGGCGCTCGGCCAGCACCACGGTGCTGCCATTGGCAAGCGTGGCGCGCTGCAATGCCGGGAACTTCAGTGCAGGGAAATCATTTACCTGCGGCACGCCCTGGCTGCGATCGACCTGTGTTGCGGTGGTGCGGTATTTGCGCTCGGGCGCGGGCAGATTGAACGGAGCCGGCTGCACGCTGAGATCTTCCGTCAATTCAGCGCGCTCGCCCGGTGCGATGACGAAAGTATGGCTGGGGGCGGCCAGCCAACGCTGTGCGCTCTGCCGCACGCTGGCCGGTGTTGCTGCAGCAATGATGCGCTGGCTCTCATCCAGACAGCTGGGCTTGCCGGTGTAGATGGTGCAGGAGGCCAGAATATCGGCCTTGCCGCCAAAGCCACCGATGCGCTCCATGCCGCGCACCAGCGCCGCATTATGGTCGGTCTTGGCGCGCGCCAGTTCTTCGGCCGTAGGGCCTTCGCGCAGCAGCTTTTGCAGCTCCTCATCAATCGCCGCTTCCACTTTGGCGATATCCACGCCGGGCTTGACCATCGCCTGAATCATGAACAGCCCCGCCAGCTGGCTGCTCATATTGCTGGTGCTGATGCTGTCCACCAGTTGTTCCTGATACACCAGACGGCGATCCAGCCGCGAGGTGCTACTGCCCCCCAGCACTTCACTGAAAAGGTCGAGCACATCGCTTTCATTGCTGGTGTTCTGCGGCACATGCCAGACCCGCGCCAGCAGCGTCTGCGGCACCTTGTCCTGCATTTCGGTACGGCCGCTGGCCGCCATCTGCGGCACATTCACTGCCGGCTGCGCCAGGGTCGGGCCGGCGGGAATATGGCCGAAGTATCTGGCGACTTTTTCCCTGGCAGTGGCAACATCAATATCCCCGGCCAGCACCAGCACGGCGTTGTTCGGGCCATACCAGGCACGGAACCAGTTTTTCACATCCTCCAGGGTGGCGGCATTGAGGTCGTTCATCGAGCCGATGACGGTGTGGTGATACGGATGCCCCTTGGGATACATCTTGCGCAGCATGGCTCCATAGAACTGCCCATAGGGACGGTTCTCGCCCTGACGCTTCTCGTTCTGCACCACGCCGCGCTGCTCGTCCAGGGTTTTCTGGTCAATCGCGCCCAACATATGCCCCATGCGGTCGGATTCCATCCACAGCGCCATGTCCAGCGCGGTGGTCGGCACATTCTGGAAGTAATTGGTGCGGTCGCTGTTGGTGGTGCCGTTCATGTCGGTGGCCCCCACCTGCTCGAACGGCCCGAAGTATTCGTCACGGTGGTTTTCCGAGCCGTTGAACATCAGATGCTCGAACAGATGCGCAAAGCCGGTACGCCCGGCCGGCTCGTCCTTGCTGCCGACGTGATACCAGACATTCACCGCCACAATCGGCGCCTTGCGGTCGGTATGCACCACCACGCGCAGGCCATTGGGCAGGGTGAAGGTTTCATAGGGCAGATTTACCTGCGTCGCCGGCTTGGCCGCCTGTGCAGGCGCAGGCATAAAACTGCCGCCCAGGGCAGTGGCAAGCGCGAGTGCCAATGTGGCCATGCGTGGAGCAGACTTGAACATCATGTTGAGCATCCTGTGGTTTGGGAACGGTTAATGTTAAGCCCTGCCCCTGCCCCCTGCACGGGCCGGAAGTCATGAGCAGCATGGCAGGCACGTATCTGCATATTCCTGCACACTTGACCTTGCCCGCTTCTGCGCCAACATAGGCAGCCCTTCCACTGGAGCCTGTCATGGCCAATATCCTCATCACCGGCGCCAATCGCGGCATCGGCCTTGCACTGACCCGGCTGTATCGTGAACGCGGCGATACGGTATATGCCGTCTGCCGTAGCAGCAGCCCGGCGCTGGAGGCCAGCGGCGCCCAAATCATCGACGGCACCGACATGCGCGATGCCACCAGCATCGCCCGCCTGCCGGAAGTGCTGGCCGGGGTGCGGCTGGATACGGTGATTCTCAATGCCGGGATTTTCAGCAACCAAACACTGAACGGACTGGATGATGCCGCACTGGATGCCATCCGCCAGCAGTTTGAAGTCAATACCCTGGGGCCGCTGCTGACCGCCCACGCCGTACTTGGGCAACTGGGCGAAGGCAGCAAGCTCGCCATCATCACCAGCCGCATGGGTTCGGTAGCCGACAACGGCTCCGGAGGGTATTACGGCTATCGCGCCTCCAAGGCGGCGGTGAATGCCGTGGGCAAGTCGCTGGCAGTGGACTTGGCACCGCGCGGCATCGCCGTCTGCCTGCTGCATCCGGGACTTGTAGCCACCGAAATGGTCGGCGGCCAGGGCGATGTCAGCCCCGAACAAGCCGCAGAAGGTCTGGCCGCGCGTGTGGATGCGCTGAGCCTTGCCAATACCGGCAGCTTCTGGCACGCCAATGGCAGCCCGCTGCCCTGGTAAACAGCGGCGTGTTCCACATCATCCTGCACCAGCCGGAAATCCCGCCCAATACCGGCAATGTGATTCGCCTTGCCGCCAATACCGGCTGCCAGCTGCATCTGGTCAAGCCCCTGGGGTTTTCACTGGATGACAAGCAACTGCGTCGCGCCGGGCTGGACTATCACGAATACGCCACGCTCTGCCTGCATGAAACCTTGGCCGACGCGCTGGCAGCAGTGGCGCCCGGACGGGTGTTCGCACTTTCCACCCGCGGCACGGTGCGCCATGACCAGATGGACTACCAGCCCGGCGATGCCTTCCTGTTTGGCAGTGAAACCGCCGGGCTGCCACAGGCAGTACTGGACGCCATCCCGGCTGCACAACGCCTGCGGCTGCCGATGCGTCCGGACAACCGCAGCCTGAATCTTTCCAATGCCGTTGCCGTGGTGGTGTTCGAGGCCTGGCGGCAGACGGGGTTTATGGGCGCGGCGGGATAAGCCGGTGTGTGCGCTCAATCGCCCATCAGGCGCGGCAGCAGGTCTTGCAGCATGGCCTCGATGGTGGCCATATCCATGTCCGGTTCGCGTACCAGCCGTTGTTTCAGGCCGTCCATCAGGGCGCGCAGGGCGAGGCTGCGGGCGGCGATTTTGGCCGCTGGTACGGCAAAGCCGCCTTCAGCTTGCGGGCGGCTCAGCCACTGGGCAATCGCCGCATCAATCTGCCGGTTGAAGCGGGCCAGCACTTCGGCAATCAAGGGGTCACGGCGTGACTCGGCGGTGATTTCCAGCATCAGCGTCGGTGCCAGCGGCATATCACCATCGCACCCGGCCGGATGGCAGGACTGGCCGAGAATTTCCATCACGCATGGCACAGGTGGCCGGGTGTCTTGCTGGCGCGCCTCGATATCTGCGGCCAGGGCCTGCATCTGCGCCTCGACGATGCCGTGAATCAGCTCGGACTTGCTGTTGAAATAGCGGTAGATGAGGCCGGCACTGATATCGGCGGTTTCGGCGATTTGCGCCATGCTGGCGGCATGGAAGCCGCGCTCGGCAAAGCATTGCCGGGCGGCATCGAGGATGCGTTGGCGCTGTGCCTGGCTATGTGCTGCCCGGCGGTTGCGGGCAGTCTGGCTGGGCCTGTTCATGGGTGGCTGTCTGTCTCCACGCCGCCGCCCAGCACCTGGTACAGGGTGATGCGATTGGCTTGCTGGGCAAGGCGGACGGTGATGGCTGCCTGCTCGGCGGCATAGCGGGTACGCTGCGCATCGAGCAGGGTGAGGTAGCTGTCGCGCCCTGCATCACGCCGCGCCGTGGAAAGCTGCTCGGCCTGGCGGGCGGCTTGCAGCAGGTTTTCTGCCGCGGCGCGGCGCGCGTTCAGGGCTTGCTCCTGCACCAGAGCATCGGCCACTTCACGGAAGCCGGTCTGGATGGCCTTTTCGTAACTGGCCAGCGCCATATCGCGGTTGGCCTTGGCCACTTTCAAGTTGGCGCGCAGTGCGCCGCCCTGAAAAATGGGGAGATTGATTTGCGGCATGAAGCGCCAAAAGCGGGTGCCGGCATCAAACAGGCCGGAGAACTCATTGCTGGCCGTGCCCGCGCTGCCGGTCAGGCGGATGGACGGGAAAAACGCCGCACGCGCGGCACCGATATGGGCGTTGGCCGCCAGCAGGGCGTGTTCGGCTGCGCGGATGTCGGGGCGGCTCAGCAGTACTTCTGAAGCCAGTCCGGCAGGCAGGGGGCTGAGTGCGATTTCATCATCGCCAAGCCGCTGCGGCAGGTCGGCGGCGGCCAGTGCGGTGCCTGCCAGCAGCTCCAGGGCATTGCGGTCCAGCTGTACCTGGGCGGCATAGCGCGCCACATCGCCCCGGGCGGTTTCCACCTGCGCACGCATCTGCGCCAGTTCCAGACCGCTGACTGCGCCCAGTTCATGGCGACGCTCGGTCAGGCGCAGGGTTTCCTGATAGGCACGCAAGGTGTCCTCGGCAATGGCGTGCAGGCTTTGGTCAGCCGCCAGGGTTAGCCAGGCGCGGCTGACTTCGGCTACCAGACTGAGCTGTGCAGCGCGGCGGTTTTCTTGCTGGGCAAAAAACTGCTGCACGGCTGCCTGGCTCAAATTGCGTATCCGGCCAAACAAATCCAGCTCAAAGCTGGCAAGCCCCAGCGATGCGCTGTAGCTTTCGGTCACTGGCGTATCGCCGCCGGTACGGGTCTGCTCAAGATTGCCGCCCACTGAAGGCAGGCGCTCGGCGCGGCTGATGCGGTACTGGGCGCGGGCGCGCTCGACATTCAGCACGGCGATGCGCAAGTCACGGTTATGGGCAAGGGCTTGCCCGACCACGCGCTCAAGGCGCGCATCCTGCAATACCGCACGCCAGTCCAGTGCGCTGGCATCGCCGGTCTGCCCACCTTCGATGCCCTGCCATTGCGCCGGGATGCCGGTTTCAGCGACCGAGGTGGCCGGTACCAGGGTGGCGCAGCCTGCGCTGGCAAGCGCGGCCATAAGCGCCAGTGTCAGGCCATGAGGCTTAAACATGGGAAATATCTCCTTGGTCGGCGGCCGGTTTTTTATTGCGGGCAAACAGCCGCACCACCACCAGATAGAACAGCGGGATAAAGAAAATGCCGAGCAGGGTGCCGACAATCATGCCGCCCAGCACACCGGTGCCAATGGCGCGCTGCGCCGCCGAGCCAGCGCCACTGGCCAGTGCCAGCGGCAGCACGCCAAAGCCGAACGCCAGCGAGGTCATGACGATGGGCCGCAGGCGGTCACGCACTGCCATCATGATGGCGGCGACCAGCGCGGTGCCCTGCTCGTAGTAGCGTTTGGCAAACTCGATAATCAGTACGGCGTTTTTGCTGGTCAGCCCCACGGTGGTGAGCAGCCCCACCTGGAAATAGACATCGCGGTCGAGTCCGCGCAGGCCGGTAAACAACGCCGCACCCAGCACCCCCAGCGGCACCACCAGCAGCACCGCAGTCGGCACCGACCAGCTTTCATACAGCGCCGCCAGGCACAGGAACACAATCAGGAGCGACAGCGAGTACAGCAGCACGATTTGGCCGCCTGCTTCGCGTTCCTGATAAGAAGCCGCCGTCCATTCCAGCCCGATACCTTCGGGCAATTGCGCGACCAGGCGCTCGACCTCGGTCATCGCCTCGCCGGAGCTCACGCCCGGCTTGGCCGTGCCTTCCAGCGCCATCGCTCCGGCGCCGTTGTAGCGTTGCAGGCTGGGCGAGCCAAATTCCCAGTGTGAGCTGGCGAATGCCGAGAATGGCACCATCTGCCCGGCGTTATTGCGTACCGACCAGCGCAGGAAGTCATCCGGCGTCATGCGGAACGGGGCATCGGCCTGCACATACACGCGCTTGACCCGGCCACGGTCGATGAAGTCGTCGATATAACTGCCGCCCCAGGCGGTGGCCAGGGTGCTGTTGATGGTGGCAATCGACAGCCCCAAAGCCTGCGCCTTTTCGTTGTCCACCACCACGCGCAACTGCGGCGCGTCTTCCATGCCGTTCGGGCGCAGGCTGCCGATATAGCCTTGCTCCTTGGCAGCGGCCATGCCCAGCAACTGGTTGCGCGCGGCCAGCAGCCCTTCATGCCCCAGCCCGCCGTTGTCGGTGAGATAGAACGAAAAGCCCGAGCCGGTGCCCAGCCCCATGATGGCGGGCGGGGCAATCGGAATCATGAAGGCATCGCGGATTTGACTAAGCCCCGGCCAGGCGCGGCCGACGATGGCAGGCACCTTGGCGGCCTCGGCCGTGCGCTCACTCCAGTCCTTCAGGCGCACAAAACCCATGCCCATGTTCTGCCCCTGACCAGCAAAGCTGAAGCCGGTGACGGTGAATACCGACAGCACATGGTCTTTTTCTTTTTCAAGAAAGTACTGCTCCAGCTGCTGGATGGACTCAAGCGTGCGTTCCTGGGTAGAGCCCACCGGCGCCTGTGCCAGCACCATCACCATGCCCTGGTCTTCCTCGGGCAGGAAGCTGGTAGGCAGGCGCAGAAACAACCAGCCGCCCAGGGTGCTGATGACTGCAAATACCAGCATGAAACGCCACGGGCGCTTCAGCATCCCGGCCACGCCGCGCTGGTATTTTTCGCTGCCCTTGTTGAACAGGCGGTCAAACCAGCCCAGGAAGCGCCCCAGCGGGCCATTGCCATGATGGTGTGCCTCACCCTGCCGGATGGGCTTGAGCATGGTGGCGCACAGCGCCGGGGTCAGCACCATCGCCACCAGCACCGAAAACGCCATGGCGGTGACGATGGTGGCGGTAAATTGCAGATAGATGGTGCCGGTAGAGCCGCCCATGAAGGCCATCGGCACGAATACCGCCGAGAGCACCACGCCGATGCCGACCAGCGCGCCGGTAATCTGCGACATCGACTTTTTCGCCGCCTCCTTGGGGGAAAGCCCCTCCTCACGCATCAGCCGTTCGACGTTTTCCACCACCACGATGGCATCGTCCACCAGCAGGCCAATGGCCAGCACCATCGCAAACATGGTCAGCATATTGATGGTGAAGCCCAGCGCATACAGCACCGCCATGGTGCCGAGCAGCACCACCGGCACGGCGATGGTGGAAATCAGCGTGGCGCGGAAGTTGCCCATGAACAGGTACATCACCGCAAATACCAGCACCACGGCTTCAAGCAGGGTATGCACCACCCCTTCAATCGACACCCGCACAAACGGCGAGGAATCAAACGGCACTTCCCATTTCAGCCCCGCCGGAAAGCTGGCCTCCATCCTGGCAAGCTCGGCACGCACCGCATCCACGGTATCCAGCGCATTGGCGCCGGTGGCGAGGTTCACCGCCATGCCGCTGGCCGGCTGGCCGTTGTAACGGCTGATGCTGTCATAGCTTTGCGCGCCCATTTCCACCCGCGCCACATCGCCCAGGGTCAGGCGCGAGCCATCCATGCCACTGCGCAGGATGATGGCGCGGAACTCCTCCGGGGTACTGAGCCGCGACTGTGCGGTGATGGTGGCATTGAGCTGCTGCCCCGGCACTGCTGGCGCCGCACCGAGCTGCCCCAGTGCGACCTGGGCATTTTGCGCACGCACCGCTGCCGTGACATCCGCTACGGTCAGGCCATAGGTATCGAGCTTGCCGGGGTCGAGCCAGATACGCATCGCATACTGGGTGCCGAACTGCTGGGTGCCGCCCACCCCCGGCAGGCGGGCGATACGGTCAACCACGTGACTGGAGATGTAATCACCAATCTCGTCATTGCTCATGCTGCCGTCTTCGGAGATGAAGCCAATCACCATCAGAAAGCCGCTGCGTCCCTTGCCCACGCTCACCCCCTGCTGCTGCACTTCCTGCGGCAACAGCGGCGTGACCGCCTGCAATTTGTTCTGCACCTGCACCTGGGCGATATCCGGGTCGGTGCCGCTGGCAAAGGTGAGATTGATGCTGGCCGCACCATTGGCTGAACTGCTGGAGGTCATGTACAGCAGCCCGTCCACGCCACGGATGCCCTGCTCCAGCACCTGGGTGACGGCATCTTCCACCACCTTGGCCGAAGCGCCGGGATACACCGCACTCACCGAGACTTGCGGCGGCGCGATATCCGGGTATTGCTCGATGGGAAGCTGGCGAATCGCCATGCTGCCGGCCAGCATCAGGATGATGGCAATCACCCAGGCAAAAATCGGCCGGTCAATGAAAAAACGTGCCATCTGCGCGCCTCCCGCTTACTTGGCCGCAGCCTGGGCAGCCGGTTTGTCCGCAGCAGTCGCCGCTGCAGGCGGCTGCATGCCTGCCTCCTGCGGCAGCACTGCGGCGCCCGGAGCAATCTTCTGGAACCCGGCCACAATCAGCTTGTCACCGGCGGCCAGACCCGATTCCACCAGCCACTTGTCGCCGATGGCGCGGCTGACCACTACCTGACGCGGCTCGACCTTGTTTTCAGCATTCACCACCAGCGCCGTGGCATTGCCCTTGGCATCACGGCTGATGCCCTGCTGAGGTGCCAGCAACGCCCCCTGGCGCTGGGCATTGGTGAGCCGTGCCCTGACATACATGCCCGGCAGCAGCAATTGTTCGGGGTTTGGCACCACCACGCGCAGCAACACACTGCCGGTGGCCGGATTGACCGTGGCTTCGGCAAAGCGCAACTGCCCGGTATGCGGAAACACACTGCCGTCTTCCAGCAGGATATCCACCGGCACACTGCCACTGGCCTGCGACTGGCCATCTTCGATTTCCCGGCGCAACTGCAACAACTCGCTGCTTGATTGCGTCACATCCACATACATCGGGTCAAGCTGCTGGATAGTGGCAAGCGCCGTGCCCTGCGCCGCTGTCACCAGCGCACCACGGGTCACCGCCGAATGGCTGATGCGGCCACTGATGGGCGCCGTCACACGGCTGAAGCCCAGCGGCACCTCGGCATTACGCAATGCGGCGCGGGCGGCATTGACATCCGCCTCGGCCTGCCGCAACACCGCCTGGGTGCTGTCATCCTCCTGCCGGCTGATGGCATCAATCTTTACCAGCTCCGCCGAACGCGCAGCATTTTGCCGCGCCACAGCAAGCCCGGCCTCGGCGCGCACCAGACTGGCACGGGCACTGTCAGCAGCCGCACGGAAAGCGGTCTGGTCGATTTGATACAGCAACTGCCCGGCGCGCACCTCGCCGCCCTCGACAAACCCCAGCCGCTCAACGATGCCACTCACCTGCGGCCGCACTTCCGCCACCTGCGAGGCATTGGCGCGCCCGCCCAGCTCGCGGGTCAAGGCCACGTTTTCGGCCTTCAAGGTCACCACCGTGACCGGCATCGGCGGCGGCGCAGCGTTCTGCTGCTCAGGCGCCTTGCCACAGGCGGCAAGGAAAAGAGAAGAGGCAATCAACGTAGACAGCGCGGTTGTCCGCAGGGTTCTGGAAGCCATGGCTTGCTTGCTCGTCAAATGAAAAGAATGGGCACGCCAGCGGCGTGCCCGTCATAAAGGGTGGAAAATAGTGAATGAACATTCACTCACTGTCAATCGGCTTATTTTCCAGCTCACTCTGCCCGTGACTCAAGTCCCGGCCACATCCTTTTCCGGGTCGTCATAATTCGCACGCGCCAGCCCCAGCAGCAAACGCGCCTGTTCCCGCAATGAAACCGGCGCGGTAATCACCGCATCGGCACCATAATGCAGCACATCCATCAGCAACTCACGGCCATTGCTATAAGGCAGTTTCAGCTCATAGCGACCATCGGGCAAAAACCGCCCTTGCTGTTTGGAATGCCAACGCTCATCAGCCACCCAGCGTGCAGCACGGGCACTGAACACGATAGTCGCCCAGTTTTTCGCTTCCCCGGCAAAAATGCCGTAACTGCTCGCAAGGTGGTTGTTCAATTGCTCATCAGCCACATCAAGCGCAGTTTCAGCCAGTAATTGTGCTTTCTGGACACGATCCACCGAAAAGCTACGCAGCGCATCACGCTCATGATCCCAAGCATCCAGATACCAATTGTCGCGATAGTGCGTGATGCGCTGTGGCGATACCCAACGCCGCGTGTCTTGATCTGTTGTGCGCGCACGATACTCAAAGCGCAGCTGCCTGCGCTCCAACACTGCCGTTGCCACCGCCCGGAAAGTCAACTCGTCCAGTTTGCGAATACGATGCTGAATCACGCGCACCCGCTCCAGCGGCCATGGCTTGCCTCCCCTTTGCTCATCCAGCAACGCTTCGATGCGCTGTTGCAACGGCGCCATCGCTTCGGAAAGTACGCCATTACCAGCACGCGCCAGCAATTGCTGTGCTGCCAGCAAGGCATGCAATTCGCTGGAACTCAGCCATACCCCCGGCAGCTCAAAACGCTCGGACTCTTGCGGGTCATAACTGAAGCCCGTTTCTGAATCTCCTACGACCGGTGCCATCAATGCATCGCGCAGAAAGGCAATCAAGCGATACACCGTGGAGCGCGAGCAATTCAACTCGTGCATGAGTCTTGACATGGGTACTGCCGTGCGCGCGCTTTTCAGCAGGCGGTGCAACACCGTAATACGTTCATAGCGTTCCATGCACGCAATTATGCGCCCTCTACAAAGCTGTGGCATGCGTCACAAAACAGGCTGAATGCATGACAGATGAATAACAATTTATTTACTAATCGCGCATTCAGCTTTATGCAAGCACCATTCCCTGCCCACGCGGCCAGACCCGCTTCCACTCCCAAAAAGAAAGAAGGAATCCCATGAAAAATCGTGTCATTGCCCTGGCTATTGCCTCGCTGCTCGGCACCCCGGTCATCGCCACTGCCGCCAATAACGCTGACGACCACTGGAGTGGCACTGGCGAATTGGGGCTTGCCATCGCCAAAGGCAATACCGACAGCCGCACCCTGGTGGGCAAGCTTGCCGCTACCCGTACCCAAGGCGACTGGGCCTATGCTGCCGGCGCTGCCTTCCTGAACGGAAAAAGCAAAGGGACTGAAACCGCCTACCGCTATGAAGGCCTGCTGAGTGCTGCCCGCAACCTCAGCCCGCGCAGCTATATCGTTGGTGGCATCCGTACCGAACGCGATCACTATGCCAGCTACGAATACCAGAGCGTAGCTGCAATCAGCTACGGCTTCCATGCCCTGGATACTGAAACCACGCAACTGACCTTTGAAATCGGTGCCGGTTACCGCTGGAGCAAACTGCAAGACCAGCGTATCCATGAAAACGGTGCCATTGCCCGTGCCGGCATGAAGTTCAAGCACCAGTTCAATGAAAACGTGGCTGTCTATGACGACCTGCTGGTGGAAGGCAACGGCGACAACACCCTGCTGCGCAACGATCTGGGCGTACAAGTGAAGATGACCGACGCGCTGGCACTGAAGGCTGGTCTGGAAACTCGCCACAACACAAATGTGCTGCCGGGCGTGAAGAAAACCGACACTCTGACCACGGTCAATGTGGTGTACGGCTTCTAATTAAGCCCCCCTCCCACAGGACACAAAACGGCATTGGGCAACCGGTGCCGTTTTTTATTGCCTCTCCCAAACAAAATGTTATCGTTCAGTCATCTGCTGCTTTGAGGCAATTATGGACATAACCCCCTTTCTCAAACTCATGGTCGAGAAACATGGCTCGGACATGTTTCTTTCCACCGGCGCCCCCATCCATATCAAAGTGGAAGGCAGGCTGCATCCGCTTGGCACCACCAACCTGCCCCCCGGTCTTGTCAAGCGCATCGCCTATTCGATGATGGATAAAGACCAAATTAAGGCCTTCGAACACGACATGGAAATGAACATGGCTGTGTTCATTCCGGATGCCGGACGCTTCCGTATCAATGTATTTCAGCAACGTGGTGAAGTCGGCATGGTAATCCGCGCCATTCGTACGGAAATCCCCAGTATTGACGAGCTGCAATTGCCGCCAGTGCTGCGCGACATCATCACCAAGCCGCGCGGTCTGGTACTGGTGGTGGGTTCGACCGGTTCGGGCAAGTCCACCACGCTGGCCTCGATGATTGATTACCGCAACAGCACCATGTCCGGGCATATCCTCACTATCGAGGATCCAATCGAATTCCTGCACCGCCACAAGCGTTCACTGGTCAACCAGCGCGAAGTCGGCATTGATACGCAGAGCTTTCATAGCGCACTGAAAAACGCCATGCGTGAGGCGCCGGACGTGATCCTGATCGGTGAAATCCTGGATGCCGCCACGATGGAAGCGGCTATCGCCTTCTCTGAAACCGGCCATTTGTGTCTTGCCACGCTGCACTCCAACAATGCCGACCAGGCGCTGGAGCGCATCCTGAATTTCTTCCCGGAATCGGCACATAAAAACGTATTGATGAACCTATCACTGAACCTGCATGCGGTAATTTCGCAGCGCCTGGTGAAGGGCAAGGATGGCAAACGCCTGCCCGCCGTGGAGGTACTCATCAACACCCCGTTCGTGCGCGACCTGATGCGCCGCGGCGAAGCACATAAAATCAAGCAAGCAATGGAAGAGTCACTGAGCGAGCAAATGCAGACCTTTGACCAGGCACTATTCAATCTTTACAAACAGGGCAAAATCGAGATGGAGGAGGCATTGAATGCTGCCGACTCCCGCGATGGGCTGGAGCTGAAATTCCGCCTATCAGAGGGCAGCCAGGCAGAACATGACCCTTACGCCGATATATTCATCCCGGCAGCCACGCCTGCTCCTACTGCCGCTCAGCGTCCTCCAAAGTCCGGCTCATTTCAGTTCAATGCATTGCCCGATCCATCGGAAAATCCAGCATTGATGGAGGCCTTCAACACCTCAATCCCTGGCATCACACAGGGGTTTAACGATAACAACTTCAACGGCTAATTGCCCCATAACGCCCCGTATCTTCGGGGCGTTCTTTCATGCTGCATCCGGCTGGTTTTCTGGCCGGGCAGCAGCGAAGGCTGGCAGGGCAAGGCAGCGGTTCTCAATCGCGCTGAGCGTGGGATATGCCGCCATATCCAGGCCAAAGCGGTGTGCGTTGTAAAGCTGTGGAATCAGGCAGATATCGGCCAGCGTCGGTGTATCGCCATGGCAGAACGCGCCTGTTGCCGGGCTTTGTGCCAGTGCGGTTTGCATCGCGGTAAAGCCTTCGTGCATCCAGTGGCGCATCCAGTCTTCCACCGCCGTCTGCGCCAGTGCGTATTCGGCTTTCAGATACTGCCCCACGCGCAGATTGTTGAGCGGGTGAATATCGCAGGCCACCAGTTGCGCCAATGCGCGTACGCGGGCACGGCCTGCGGCATCCTTTGGCAGCAGGGCAGGCTCGGGGTGGATATCGTCAAGGTATTCCAGAATCGCCAGCGATTGGCTCAGCACCACATTCCCATGCTGCAAGGTCGGCACCAGGGCTTGCGGATTCAGTGCACGATAGGCGGCAGTGCGCTGCTCACCGCCATCACGCAGCAAGTGCACATGCTTTTGCGTGTACGGCAGTGACTTCAGGTTCAGGCCAATGCGCACGCGGTAGGCGGCGCTGGAGCGCCAATAGGAATACAAAACCAGCTCGGACATGGGGTTGGCTCTCAAAGCAAGCAGGCGCCCACCGGGTGCCTGCATCGTGCGTGATTACGGCGCGCTTTGGCGCTCGATGACTTGCTCGATGGCGCCGAAAATATCACGGCCATCGCGGTCTTTCATTTCAATACGCACCACATCGCCAAACGACATGAACGGCGTGGACGGCTTGCCATCGCGCAGGGTTTCCACGGTGCGTTGCTCGGCAAAGCAGGAAGCGCCCTTGGCGGTGTCCTCATTGGCGATGGTGCCGGAGCCGACAATGGTGCCTGCCGACAGCGGCCGGGTCTTGGCCGCATGCGCCACCAGTTGCGCGAAGTTGAACTGCATGTCCACGCCGGCCTCCGGCGCACCAAACCATTTGCCGTTGATATGGGTGAGCAGCGGCAGATGCACCTTGCAGTCCTGCCAGGCATCGCCCAGCTCGTCCGGGGTAACGAATACCGGCGAGAGCGCCGAGCGCGGCTTGGATTGCAGAAAGCCAAAGCCCTTGGCCAGCTCCGGCGGAATCAGGTTGCGCAGCGAGACATCGTTGACCAGGCCAATCAGCTGGATATGGGCGGCGGCCTGCTCCGCTGTGACGGCCATCGGCACATCATCGGTGATGACGACGATTTCGGCTTCAAGGTCAATGCCGTAGTCTTCGCTGACCACTTTTACCGCATCGCGCGGGCCGTAGAAGCCGGCACTGACCGCCTGATACATCAGCGGGTCCACATAGAAACTTTCCGGCACTTCCGCGCCACGGGCACGGCGTACACGCTCCACATGCGGCAGATAGGCGCTGCCATCAACAAACTCGTAAGCGCGCGGCAGGGGCGCGGCCAGCGCCTTCATGTCGATATCGAACGCGCCTTCTGCCGTGCCTGCGTTCAAGGACTGGTACAGCGCATTCAGGCGCGGCGCGGTATTGCTCCAGTCCTCCAGTGCAGCCTGCAAGGTAGCAGCGATGCCGGTGGCACGCACGGCGCGCGCCAGGTCACGGGAAACGACAATCAGGGTACCGTCGCGGCCACCTTCTTTGAGAGAACCAAGTTTCATGCAAGCTCCAGAAATGAGTTGGATACATTGTAATGCCCGGCCACTCAAGCGGCAGGGACTTCATCCTGAAAGCCACCGGCGCGATAGGTCAGCACCAGGGTATCGCGGTAACCCAGCACCCCCGGCTGTTCCGGCTGAATCGGAGTGGACTCATGAATCACCCGGGCATCATCCATCAGCAGCAGGCTCCAGGGGGATTCCAGGGTAAAACGCCGCCCCGCCGGGCCATCGGCCTCGAATACGCGGGTTTCACCGCCCTTGATGGCCTGTCTTGCCAGCAAGAAGACCGCGACAAAATCCACGCCATCGCGGTGTGCGCCCTCAGGTGTGGGACGGCCAATGCCATCGCCGGTATCAATGCGGAACTGGTGCGCCTCCACCGACCAGCGCCTTGTGCCTGCGATTTCATCGCAAATCTTGCCAACACCGACAATCAGCTTTTCCCAGGCTGGCAAGCAGCGTGTGCTGTCCGTTACCGGCGCAAACCAGCGTTGCATGCCGCCATGCAGGGCGTTGTATTCGAGCGACTGCCAGTGGGCGCGGTGCGGCACATCTTGCAGCACACCCGCCTGATAGTGATAGCTGGCATGACGGCGCGAGCGATAACGGCCGCCATCGCGCAGATATTCATCCGGCGGCAAATCCTCCCAGGCAGGTTGCAGCGCCTCTAATTGCGCTGCCGTCACCCCCGCCAGACTTGCCACATCCTGCGGCGCCAGCAGCGCATAGCCCTGCGCACGGATATCAGCCATCAATGAGGCGGGCGTTGAAAACGGCGGCTGGAACATCGCTACGGGAAACTCCTGCAAGGCAACGAAAAAAGCCCACCGGAAGGCGGGCTTTTTGACCGGAGTTCTCGCACGGGACGAGTATTCGGATTTGGCAGCCCCGGATGGATTCGAACCACCGAATGCCTGAGTCAGAGTCAGGTGCCTTACCGCTTGGCGACGGGGCTAGAGGCTGTGGATTGTACTGCTTTTGCGTTGCAAACAAAAGTGTTTGCCCAGCTATAGAGCAGTGTTTGCTGGCAAGGCGTGGCAGCGCCGTGTGTACTTGGGGAGCCTCTGAATAGTCAGAGGCTCCTCACGGGTCATGGAGACCCGTCACGAATCAATCATGCTCGTGATTGATTCGTGTAAGCCAAGTCCGGACATGTGCCGGACTTGGCGTGGGCTGGCAACGCCAGGATGGCGTTGTTCAGACCTTCCTTAAGATACTTCATGCAAGCTGCCACAACACTGCCAGCGGGCGCTGCGATTAACGCTTGGAGAACTGGGTGGCGCGACGTGCCTTGTGCAGGCCGACCTTCTTGCGCTCCACTTCGCGGGCATCGCGGGTCATGAAACCGGCCTTGCGCAGCTCGGCCTTCAGGGTTTCGTCGTATTCCACCAATGCGCGGGCAATACCCAGGCGCACCGCACCGGCCTGACCAGTGGTGCCGCCGCCAGTGGCGGTTGCCACCACGTCGAACTTGTCCAGCGACTGGGTCAGTTCCAGCGGCTGGCGCACAATCATGCGCGCGGTTTCACGGCCAAAGAATTCGTCCAGCGGACGGCCATTGATGGTGATATTGCCCGAACCCTTGCGCAGGAACACGCGGGCGGTGGAAGACTTGCGACGGCCAGTGCCGTAATTCTGTTGAAGTGCCATTATCGTCAGACCTTAGATATCCAGAACCTGCGGCTGCTGGGCAGCGTGCGGATGCTCGGGGCCAGCATAGACCTTGAGCTTCTTGTACATGGCGCGGCCGAGCGGGTTCTTCGGCAGCATGCCCTTGACGGCGATTTCAATCACGCGCTCGGGGTGACGCGCCAGCGCCTCGGCCAGGGTTTCGGTCTTGAGGTTGCCGATATAGCCGGTGAAGCGGTGATATTTCTTGTCCGAGAGCTTTTTGCCGGTGACGGCGATTTTCTCGGCATTGATGACGACCATGTAATCGCCGGTGTCAACATGCGGGGTGTAAACCGGCTTGTGCTTGCCGCGCAGGCGGTAAGCCAGTTCTGCGGCGAGACGGCCGAGGGTCTTGCCTTCGGCATCGACCACGTACCAGTCACGCTGGACGGTCTCGTTCTTGGCGGTAAAAGTTTTCATAAAAACTCAACTTTGTGGAAATAGTCGGGCTGATTGCGCGCCAAACGGCACGGAACTTTGCCATCGCGTTGTGGGTTGGGTACAGCAAAGAGGCGGGATTATACCCGCCTCCGGGCAAAACGCAAGTTTTGCCATCAGTCGGCCAGATTGCGCCCCTGATACAGCTCCTCAATCTCGCGCTTGAGACGCGCCTCAATCTTCATGCGCTCCTTGAAGGACAGGTTGCGCGCCTTTTCCTCGAACAGGTAGTTGTCCAGGTCGAACTCTTTCAGGTGCATCTTGGTATGAAACAGGTTCTCCTGATACACGTTCACGTCCAGCATTTCGTAGCGGGACTTGATGCTCTTGTGCAGATAGTCCTGGATAGAGTTGATTTTGTGGTCGATGTAGTGCTTTTTGCCCTTTACATCGCGGGTAAAGCCACGCACGCGGTAGTCCATCACCACGATGTCCGACTCCAGCGACTCAATCAGGTAGTTCAGCGCCTTCAGCGGTGAAATCACCCCGCAGGTGGACACGTCGATATCGGCGCGGAAGGTGGCAATGCCGTTGTCCGGATGGGTTTCGGGGTAGGTGTGCACGGTGATGTGCGACTTGTCCAGATGCGCGACCACCGCATCGGAAATCACCCCCTTGGCATCGGCCTTGTCGATGACCGGCTCCTCGGAAATCAGAATGGTGACCGACGCGCCCTGCGGCTCGTAGTCCTGACGGGCGATATTGAGGATATTGGCGCCGATGATTTCGGCCACATCAGTCAGAATCTGGGTCAGGCGGTCAGCATCGTACTGCTCGTCGATGTATTCAATATAGCGACGGCGCTCTTCTTCCGATGCGGCATAGCAAACATCGTAGATGTTGAACGACAGCGATTTGGTGAGGTTGTTGAAACCTTGCAGCTTGAGACGCGGCAGCGGCTTGACCACAGGCGGAACTCCATGAACGTAAGGATTGCAAACCACCATTATGGGGCATCTGCTATTGCATGGGGACAATTCAGGTGTATCTGCCCTGGCGATAGATGCCCATCAGATTTGCCCTGCCCCTCACTCTCCACTAATCTTGCCATTTGGCAATCATGGGCATGGTCATGACGATTCCCCCTACTCTCCAGACCGCGCTGCGCCGCATAGACAGCCCATTGGCGCCTGATGGCGCAACCATTGAGCGATTCCTGTCGCACGCCCAACAGCGGCGCTATCCCTCGCGTACCTATATTTTCCGTCCTGGCGACCCTGCCAACACCATGTACTACCTGATTGAAGGCTCGGTCAGCGTCCTGGTGGAAGAAGACGATGGCCGCGAGCTGATTCTGGGCTATTTCGGCCCGGGCGAGTTCATTGGCGAAATGGGGTTGTTCATCGAGTCGCAGCAGCGCGAGGTGATACTGCGCACCCGCAGCCCTTGCGAAATGGCCGAAATCGGCTATCGGGAATTCATGCAGCTTTTGACTGGCGCCCTGGCTGCCGATGCGCCCAGGCTTTTGTATGGCATCGGCAACCAGCTCAGTCGCCGCTTGCGCGACACCAGCCGCAAGGCCAGCCGTCTGGCGTTCCTGGATGTCAGCGACCGTATCAGCCGCACATTGAATGACCTGGCCGAAGAACCCGATGCCATGAGCCACCCCGACGGCGTGCAAATCCGGGTATCACGCCAGGAGCTGGCGCGCCTTGTCGGCTGCTCGCGGGAGATGGCCGGACGGGTGCTGAAAAAATTGCAGACCGACGGCAAACTGCATGCCCGCGGCAAAACCATTGTCATCTACCGGCAACAAAACTGAGGACAGACCCCATGCAGGGTGAAATGGAAAATGTCGATTTGCGCTGCGCCACCTTGATGGACGCGGACGATGTTGCCCTGCTGCTTTCCGAGCTGGGCTACCCCTGCGACCGCGAGGATGCCAGCGAGCGCATCCACAGCATCATCGCCAATGACCGCCAGGCGCTGGTTCTGGCGCGCCACGAGGGGGTGACCTGTGGCCTGATTGCGCTGGACTTCATGTACTACCTGCCGCTTGGCACCACCACCTGCCGGATTACCGCGATGGTGGTCACCCCGGAAGCGCAAGGCAAAGGGCTGGGGCGGCAGCTGCTGCGCGAAGCCGAACGCCGCGCCCGGGTCGGCGGCGCTGCCCGCCTTGAAATCACCAGTGGTTCGCAGCGCGTGGACGCGCAGGCGTTTTACCGCGCCTGTGGCTATAGCGACGGCACCCTGCGCTTTGTCAAATATCTGGGCGCCTGAGCGCCTGCTCAAAGGCGCTCAGCCCACCGGCTCGCCCGCCCGTCCCGGGCAGCCCCAGTTGAGCACCGGCGTGGCGGGCGGCAGTTTTTTGCGGAATATTGCCACCGCCGCGGCTTTGGGGTTGACCACCACCGGCTTTTGCGCAGCCACCAGCAGTGGCAGGTCGGCGCTGCTATCGCTATAGGCATAGGCGATGGGCTGGGTAAAACCGGCCTCGCGTATCATCCTGACCTTCATCTCATGATGGCAGTGCCGCAGCGCACCCACCGCCCCGAACTTGGGGCCGACCTCGGTACCAATCACTGGCACATCTTGATGGGCGACAAAAGCCAGAATGGCGCGCGCCAGCGCGGGCGGCGCGCCGGTGGCGACAATCACGGTGTGACCGGCCTGGCGATGCTGATGGAATACTTGCAGCGCGATGGGCAGCAGTTTCTTGCGGATTTCATCCTGGTTGCAGCGCACATAGGCCGCAATCAGGTCATTCAGGTCACGACGGCGATGCAGCCCCAACGTCGCCACCCAGACAAAAGCGGAAATGCCGCGGCGGCGGGTGGGCAAAAAGGCAATCATCGGCGCGGCCAGCGGCGCAACCAGCAGCGCCAGCAATACCCGCCAGGGGCTGCGCACAATCCGCCACTTCAGAAAATCGGTAAAGGAATCGCCATCGTACAAAGTGTGGTCAAAATCAAAGACCGCCAGCTCACCGCTGGCCTGTGCTGTATTGCTCATCATGCCGCCGAGAATATCGCAGCCCGTGCTGTACCGAAATCCTGGACAGACATGGTGTCCCGCATCAAATCCGATGTTGCTTCAAAAAATATTCCACAGTGCTCGCTGCTGCGTTGCAGGGCTTGGTGTGGCGTAACCGGCATGTTCAGCACTCCAGAAAATTGCGCAGCAGCGCATGGCCGTGCTGGGTCAGGATGGATTCGGGATGGAACTGCACGCCTTCCACCGGATATTCGCGGTGACGCAGCCCCATGATTTCTTCCATCGAGCCATCCGGGTTTTCTGTCCAGGCGGTGATTTCAAGACAGTCCGGCAGCCGGGTCTTGTCCACCACCAGCGAGTGATAGCGGGTGGCCTCGTAGCCATCGGGCAGCCCGGAAAACACGCCCTTGCCCTGATGATGGATGGCGGAAGTCTTGCCGTGCATGATGCGCCCGGCGCGAATGACATGACCGCCATACACCTGACCGATGGCCTGATGCCCAAGGCATACGCCCAGTATCGGCACATGGCTGCCCAGCTTCCGGATGAGCTGCATCGACACGCCAGCCTCGTCCGGAGTGCCAGGCCCTGGCGAAATCACGATTTTTTCAGGCGCAAGGCGCTCGATTTCAGCCACGCTCATCGCGTCATTGCGCTCTACTCGCACCTCGGCACCCAGGGTTTGCAGGTATTGCACCAGGTTGAAGGTAAAGCTGTCGTAGTTGTCTATCATCAAAATCACGTCACAGCCCCCTGGCAGCTTCTGCCACGGCGCGGAACAACGCGCGGCCTTTGCTCATGGTTTCGTCCCATCAGCGGCATATTCACATCACCGATACCAAGAGCATGAGTCCTGATAAAACCATCACACCGCAGCCACCGCCGCCTTCATCCGGCTGATGATGGCCTGGTAGTCGGGCTGGCCAAAGATGGCCGAGCCTGCCACGAAAGTATCGGCGCCTGCGGCGGCGATTTCGGCGATATTGTCAGGCTTGACGCCACCGTCGATTTCCAGGCGGATGGCGCGTCCCGAAGCATCAATGCGCTCACGTACCCGGCGCAGCTTGTCCAGCGTGGATGGAATGAACGCCTGCCCGCCAAAGCCGGGATTGACCGACATCAGCAGCACATAGTCCAGCTCGTCCAGCACATAGTCCAGCACCTCCACCGGGGTGGCCGGGTTCAGCACCAGCCCGGCCTGGCAGCCCAGCGATTTGATGAGCTGGATGCTGCGATGTACATGGCGGCTGGCTTCCGGGTGAAAGCTGATATGCGTGGCGCCAGCCTTGGCGAACATCGGGATGATGGCATCCACCGGCTCCACCATCAGATGCACGTCGATGGGGGCAGTGATGCCGTACTTGCGCAGCGCCTCGCAGACCAGCGGGCCGATGGTGAGGTTCGGCACATAGTGGTTATCCATCACATCGAAATGCACCCAGTCGGCGCCGGCCTCGAGCACGTTGCGGACTTCTTCGCCCAGACGGGCGAAATCGGCAGAAAGGATGGACGGGGCAATGACAGTGCTTTGACGGCTCATCAGGATTTTTTCCGAAGTTTCTGGATTTTTTCGTAGGCGGTATTGATATCGCGGGCAGCACGCTCGGCGCGTGCCCGCAATTCGGGGGCGGCATTGACGTATTTGTCCGGGTGGTACTGGGAAATCAGCCGCCGCCAGGCCTGCTCGACCTCGGCATCACTGGCATCGGCGCTGACGCCCAGCACGCGATAAGGCGAGGCACGCACAAACCAGTCGGCATCGAAGGCATGTCCCAGCAGCAGGCCCAGCAATGCGCCAAACAGCGGATTGACCCGCATCAGCAGCATGCCCAGACAAGCGCCCAGAATTTTTCCGTACCAGCGTTTCATGCCGGGAATTTTACCTGTCGCACCCATTAAAATTGCCAGCCTGCCAAGGAGATGCCCATGCCCACCACATTGACCCAATCTGACCTGCCCGGCCTCAAGCTCATGCACCGCGGCAAGGTGCGCGATGTTTTTGACCTGCAAGATGGCCGCCTGCTGCTGGTAGCCACCGACCGGCTGTCCGCCTTCGATGTGGTGCTGCCCGACCCGATTCCCGGCAAGGGCGAGATGCTGACGCAAATCAGCAATTTCTGGTTCGACAAGACCCGGCACATCATCGCCAACCATCTGACTGGCGATACGGTCGCCAGCGTACTGCCTGCCGGTGTTGACCCGGCGCTGTACGCGCGCCGCGCAGTGGTCACCAAGAAACTCAAGCCGGTGCCGGTGGAGTGCATCGCCCGCGGCTACATCATCGGCAGCGGCTGGAAGGACTACCAGGCCAGCGGCCAAATCAGCGGCATCCCCCTGCCCGCCGGGCTGCAACAGGCCGAGCAGCTGGCAGAACCCATCTTCACCCCGTCCACCAAGGCCGCCGTGGGCGACCATGATGAAAACATCGACTTTGCCGCTGCGGTGAATCTGGTCGGCCGGGAAATGGCTGAAGCGGTACGCGATGCCACGCTGGAAATCTACCGCTTTGCCCGCGACTACGCCGCCCAGCGCGGCATCATCCTGGCCGATACCAAGTTCGAATTCGGCACCGATGAAGACGGCAAGCTCTACATCATGGACGAAATGCTGACCCCCGACTCCAGCCGCTACTGGCCAGCCGAGGACTATCGCCCCGGCAGCAGCCCGCCGAGCTATGACAAGCAAATCGTGCGCGACTACCTGGAAACACTGACCTGGGACAAAACCCCGCCCGGCCCCAGGCTGCCTGCCGAAGTCATCGAACGCACCCGCGCCCGCTATGCCGAGGCGCTGGAAAAGCTGGCCGGCATCGCCCTGGATTGACCCCCTGCCGCCACATCTCTTTTTCATCCCGCTCCACCACGCAAACGACCGCCACGCATTACTGAATGCCTACGACAGAGATTGCACTGGGCTTGGCCACACGGAGAGCAACTACTTGCAGATTTTCCAGCAGCGGGTCACTTTTGCCTGCAATTTCTGTGCGGCTGCTCCGGCATCAGAGCCACCCGATTTGCCGACATTGATACCAATGCAGCAAACGCCACAACCATCGTTCCACTAGGCATAACCCCCTGCAAAGCACTGGATAAAATCCAGCCTCATTCATTGCATGAGCCCCCTTGGGCTCCTCCGCGCTCCACCCAGCGCAGTGCTGATGACGCATTTACAATAACGCCCCCTGTCACAGCCCGTAATTACCCATGTCTCTCAAACCCGTCACCGGCGAAACC
>JAUMYP010000016.1 GCA_030528565.1 Pseudomonadota bacterium | reverse complement strand
GGCTGCCTTCCATTCGGGGGAGAAAATTGAACCCTTAAAGTCTGGGACTATACACCTACGGCATGCGCTCACTACGCCGGGCAGTCGATGATGCAGTACGCTTTCGCCTGCTTTTGCTGGCTCCCCCCACCTGATGAACGTGTTGCGCCACTTACTGCTGACCGGACTGCTGCTGGCCGCCACCGCCTGTAGCAGCGTATCGCCTGCGCTGAAAGCCGAGGCGGCGCGGGTGATTGCCGCCGAACAGCCCACCGCCGTTGATTGCCAGCGCGAGGACAACTGCGCGCAGCCCTCGCCGCTGCTGGCGCAAGTGGAAAGCGATGCCCCGCAGCAACATCGCGCACTGATGCTGGACGAAGGCCAGGACGCGCTGCTGGCGCGCATCCACATGATTCGCGCCGCCCGGCAGCACATCGACCTGCAAACCTTCATCTTTGACGAGGACGATTCTGCCCGGGTCATCCTGCGCGAGCTGGTTGGCGCGGCCAGGCGCGGGGTGCAGGTGCGGATTCTGGTTGACCAACTGATGGCGATGAAATCCACCCGCACACTGGCGGCGCTGGCGGGCGCACATGGTCATCTGCAACTCAAGCTCTACAACCCGGTATTTGGCCGCGGCTATATGAGCTGGAGCGACTACGCCAGCGGCACGCTATGCTGCTTTCGCCGCCTGAACCAGCGCATGCACAACAAACTGCTGCTGATAGACGGCAAGCTCGGGCTCACCGGCGGGCGCAATTATCAGGACGATTATTTCGACTGGGATTCCGGCTACAACTACCGCGACCGCGACCTGTTGCTCAGCGGCCCGGCAGTGGCGCAGATGCAGGAAAACTTCGAGGCTTTCTGGGCTGCCGAGCGCAGCGTGCCGGTGGCCGAGTTGCGCGATGTCGCCAGACTGCTGCGCCGCGAGGGCGTGCCGCAACTGCCGCGCCACGCCTACCAGCATCCCGAGCGCGCGCGGCTGATGCAGGCTGCGGCCAATGACCCGGAGGTACTGCATAAGCGCCTGATTGCACCCAGCCAAATCGTGGCCGAAGCGCAGTTCGTGGCCGACTTGCCGGAAAAACACCAGCGTGATGCGCAAAACCGCTTTGCAGAAGTGGCGCCCGCCACCGGCGCACTGCATCAGCTGATGGAATCCGCGCAGCAAGAATTGCTGCTGCAAACCCCGTATCTGGTGTTTTCCGCCCCGGCGCAAAAGCTGTTCACCCGGCTGCGCCAACGTGAGGTGCGCCCGCGCGTCATGGTCTCCACCAATAGCCTGGCCGCCACCGATGCGTTCATGGTGTATGCGCTTTCGCACAAATACAAACGCCGCTATCTGCGCCGCTTCGGCTTCGAGATTTACGAATACAAGCCGTTTCCCGAAGACGCACCGATTGACCTGGGTGCCACCGGCGTGTTTCCCGAATCGCCCTGGCTGCCGCCATTTGGCCTGCAACTGCAAAACCTTCCCCCGGCAGTGCAAGAAACCGCCACTGACACCCCCCAGCCCAGCGCCCGCGAAATCCGCGAAGCACGCCAGCACTTCTGGCGCGGCTCCAGCGGCGCCATGGCCACCCTGAAACACAGCGGGCTACGGGTTGGGCTGCATGCCAAATCCCTGGTCGTGGACGGGCAAACCGCAGTGATTGGCACCCACAACCTTGACCCGCGCGGCGACCATTACAACACCGAAAGCGCAGTCATCATCCGCGATGCGGCCTTTGCCCAACGACTTGCCCAGAGCATTCAGCGCGATGCGGCACCGGCCAATTCCTGGACGATTGCCCCGCACGAAAAATTCCCGATTCTGCCGGGCCTTGGCTATTCACTGCTGAAAGTTTCCGAACACCTGCCGGTATTCGACCTGATGCCGCGCCGCTATGCCGTGAGCTGGGAGTTCCAGCCCGGCCCTGACTGCCCGACCACCTTGCATCCGTATCACCCGGATTTCCGCCGCTGCTATCGCTCAGTCGGCAGCTTCCCGGAAGTGCGCATCGGCCCCAAATGGCTTGCCACCCGCATCCTGACCGCCTTTGGCGCAGGCCTGGCACCGATTTTGTAAGAGCCTGTTCAAAGTCTCTTCCAAAAAACATCCCCGCAGCCAAGTGCGGGGATGATGACAAGACCTGGTTCAAACCATTACAAGGTGTAGTACATCTGGTATTCCAGCGGGTGGGTGGCGGCGCGGAAGCTGGTGACTTCGCGCATTTTCAGCTCGATATAGGCGTCGATGAAGTCGTCACTGAACACGCCACCGGCCTTCAGGAAGTCGCGGTCCTTGTCCAGCGCCTCCAGCGCCTGGTCCAGGCTGTGGCAGACCGTGGGGATGTTCTTTTCTTCTTCCGGCGGCAGGTCGTAGAGGTCTTTGTCGCTGGGGCTGCCGGGGTCAATCTGGTTCTTGATGCCATCAAGCCCGGCCATCAGCAGCGCGGCAAAAATCAGGTAGCCGCTGTTCATCGGGTCGGGGAAGCGCATTTCCACACGGCGCGCCCTGGGGTTGGAGACATGCGGGATGCGGCAGGAGGCCGAACGGTTGGAGGCCGAATAGGCCAGCATCACCGGCGCTTCAAAACCCGGCACCAGACGCTTGTAGCTATTGGTGGTGCTATTGGCAAAGGCATTGATGGCGCGGGCGTGCTTGAAGATGCCACCGATATACCACAGCGCCATCTGGCTCAGGCCACCATAGCCATCGCCGGAAAACAGGTTCTGCCCGCCTTTGGCAAGGCTCATGTGCACATGCATGCCGCTACCGTTGTCACCGACCAGCGGCTTGGGCATAAAGGTGACGGTCTTGCCGTAGCGGTGCGCCGCATTCTTGATGATGTATTTCAGGGTCAGGAGGTCATCGGCCTTCTTGGTCAGCGTGTCAAAACGCACGCCGATTTCGCACTGCCCGGCAGTGGCGACTTCATGGTGGTGGACTTCCACTTCCATGCCGACCCGCGCCAGCTCCTTGCACATTTCCGCGCGGATATCGTGCAGCGAGTCCAGCGGCGGCACCGGGAAATAGCCGCCCTTCACCATCGGCCGGTAACCGCTGTTGCCGTGGGCGTATTCACGCCTGGAGTTCCAGGCGGCCTCTTCCGAATCCACCTCGAAGAACACATGCCCCATGTCATTGCCAAAACGCACCGAATCGAAAATGAAAAACTCCGGCTCCGGGCCGAAGAAGCCGGTATCGGCGATGCCGCTGGCCTTCAGGAACGCCTCGGCGCGCTTGGCCACGCCGCGCGGGTCGCGCTCGTAAGCCTGCATGGTGGTCGGGTCGAGAATGTCGCAAATCATCACCAGCGTCGGGTCGGCCATGAACGGGTCGATGAACGCGCTGGCCGCATCGGGCAGCAGCACCATGTCCGAATTCTGGATGCCACGCCAGCCCTTCATCGAGCTGCCATCGAACATGCGGCCATCTTCAAACAGGCTCTCATCGACGATGGACACCGGGAAAGTCACGTGATGCTGCACGCCGCACATATCGGCAAAACGCAGGTCAACAAATTCGACTTGATGTTCGGCAATCAGCTTTTCAACGTGTTCAAACGACATGGCAGGCACCGGCAGGAAGGGGGTTGAGGGGCAGGGTTTGCAAGACGGCTGATTTTACTTTGCCCAGGCCCCTGCGGCGCGCGCCCGGGGGATGTTTTTCGCACGCCATCCAAGAGCCTGCTAACCTTCCGCCCCGCATCTGCTTCACTCCGCCAACGCCCATGTCCGACCTGCTCTCCGCCCTGCTACTGGGCATCATCGAAGGCATTACCGAGTTTCTGCCCATTTCCAGCACCGGGCATTTGCTGATTGCCCAGCACTGGCTGGGCGCACGCAGCGACCTGTTCAATATCGCCATCCAGGCCGGGGCGATTCTGGCGGTGGTGTTCATCTATTGGCGCAAGCTGCTGGCACTTGTCGCCGCCTTTGCCGGGCGACCGCTGGCCGGTGCCGAAGGCGAGGCCGCCGATGTCATCGGCGCGCGCAATTACCTGATGAAACTGGCACTGGCCTTTGCCGTGACCGCCATCGGCGGTCTGCTGGTGAAAAAACTCGGCTGGCAACTGCCCGATAGCGTCACCCCGATTGCCTGGGCACTGATTATCGGCGCCGTCTGGATGCTGCTGGCCGAGCAGTTGGCCGCACGGCGCGCCAGAATCATCGGCGAGCGTCATGAAATCGCCTGGTTCACGGCCATATTGGTGGGCATCGCGCAGGTGGTGGCCGGGGTGTTTCCCGGCACTTCGCGCTCGGCCTCGACCATCTTCGTGGCGCTGCTGGCCGGCACTACCTCGCGCGCCGCCGCCACCGAGTTCGCCTTTCTGGTCGGCATCCCCACCATGTTCGCCGCCACCGGCTATGAGCTCATCAGTCTGTGGCGCAGCGGCGGTATCGCCAACGAAAACTGGGCCGCCCTGGCGGTGGCATTCCTCGCCTCAATGGTCACGGCCTTCATCGCAGTGAAATGGCTGCTGCGCTATATCCAGAGCCATCGCTTTACCGCATTTGCCTGGTACCGTGTGCTGCTGGGCGTGGCGCTGCTATTGTTCCTGCCTGCCAATGTCTGACAGACCCTGACAAGTCCGCCCCTTATGAAAGCGCCTCTTTTTTGCCTGAGCCTTGTCCTGATACTGAGTGGCTGCGCTGACAAACCCCTTGCAAACAACACCGAATCCGAACCTGCAAGCCCCCAGCAAAGCACCACTGCATCCGAACCAGAGTCTGAACCGTTACCGGTTTTCGAGGATGGTTTGGGCAATGCAATCTGGCGGCTGCAAGATGCCCGTAACCGCAGTGGCCAACGTATCCTGGCGATAGTGCAAAAACCCGGTGTACCGTTTTCGTTGACCTTTGCCCATGGCCGCTTGCAGCTGCGCAATAGCTGCAACTTCATCAGTGGCGAATATCTGATTGGCGAACAAGGTGCTTTTGCCATCGACCACCTTCAGCGCAGCACAAAGCACTGCCCCAACCAGGCAGAAATGGCGGCAGAAGCAGAAATCATGTCGGTGCTTGAAAAGGCCACCATCATTGAGCTGCCCAATGGAAAAGCCAAAAACAGGTTACGCATTCGCGATGCCGCAGGCAGAACCCTGAGCCTTGAAGCCATCCCTTTACCCAACTCGCCACAAAACAGTCCAAAACCATAAGCAAATCGCCATTCCCAGAGCCTGTTTATAATCTTCTTGTGTAGCCGTTTTCAAGGGAAAAATCGTGTATGCAAGGCAGAAATCCTTGCAAGGTTGGACATTTTGTAAGGATTTCCAACACCCAACCCAAGACGCAGGTTTTAGCCGAAAAACGACCGCAATGGAGATTGCGAACAGGCTCTTAAACACAGCCTTGCCCTTGAGCCAATTCCTGCCCTGGGTAGGTGAGCACGGCCTGATATTGCCACTCATGTTGCAACAGATTCAGGCTGACCGGCTGTCGGCCTTTGCCTGGGCAGATGTGCTGGTATCTGGCGTCGCCGTCATCGCCTTCGTGCTGGTTGAAAGCCACCGCATCGATATGCGTCACGGCTGGCTGGCGCTGCTGGGCTTGTGTGTGGGCGTCTCACTCGCCCTGCCGCTGTTTCTGTTGCTGCGTGAGCGGCATTTGCAGCCTAAAGTACTGACATGACCGACTTGTTCGCCAGCCTGCATCAGCCCGCCAACAACCTGCTGCCATTCGACGGCATCGTCAACGACTATGGGGTGGTGTTTGCGTCGGATGAAGCCGATGGCTATCTGTACTATCTGCTGGCCGACATCCCCTGGCAGCATGATGAGGCGGTGATTTACGGCAGGCGTATCGTCACCGCACGGCAAGTGGCCTGGTATGGCGATGCAGCCTTTGATTACCGCTATTCCGGCACCAGCCGCACCGCATTGCCGTGGACCAATACGTTGCTTGCCATCAAGACGCGGGTGGAGGCGTGTATCGCCGCTATCAGCCCGACACGCTTCAATTCCTGCCTGCTCAATCTCTACGCCGACGGCTCGCAAGGCATGGCCTGGCATAGCGATGACGAAGCAAGCCTGGGGCGCGACACGGTGATTGCATCGCTGAGCTTTGGTGCGACTCGCAAGTTTGCCCTGCGCCACAAGCACAGCGGCGACAAGCATGAAATGCTGTTGCAACACGGCCAGCTCATTGTCATGCGCGGCGCCACCCAAAGCCACTGGCAGCACGCCATCATGAAGTCCAGCCGCATCCACGCCCCCCGGGTGAATCTGACTTTCCGCACCATCGTGGCATAGATTTGCCATTCCCAGTCATTGCAAGAGGCTGCCTTAGAATGCCCCAATGACTGCGCCCGCACTGCCCCGCAAACTGCTTGCTCCCCGCCATTGGCCGACCTGGCTGTTGCTGGGCTTTTTGATATTGATGGCGCATCTGCCCTGGGGATTGCAGCGCGCGCTGGGGGCGCCCTTGGGCAGGCTGTTGCAGCGGCTTTTGCCCAGCCGTCGCAAGGCGGCACGGCGTAATCTGGCGCTGTGTTTTCCCCAAATGCGCGATGCCGAGCGCGAAACACTGCTGGCAGCGAGCTTCCGCGACCTGGGCATTGGCCTGTTCGAATTTGCCAGAGCCTGGTGGGGGACGGTGCGCCCGATGCGCCGTGATGTGCAGATTGAAGGGCTGGAACATCTGCGGGCACTGCAAGCCGAAGGCCGCGGTGTGTTGATGGTGTCCGGGCATTTCATGACTCTGGAAATCTGCGGGCGGCTGCTTTGCGACCATGTGCCGCTGGCCGGGATGTATCGCCGTTACCGCAACCCGGTATTTGAATGGGCGGTATTGCGCGGGCGCCTGCGTTATGCCGCAGCAATGTTCGGCAATGACGACCTGCGCGGCACGGTTCGCCACCTCAAGCGCGGCGGCTTTCTTTGGTATGCGCCCGACCAGGACATGCGCGGCAAGGACACGGTATTTGCACCGTTTTTTGGCCTGCCTGCGTCCACCATCACCGCCACCCATCAGCTGGCACGAATGACCGGCTGCGCGGTGGTGCCGTTTTTTCATCGCCGCGAAGGCAGCCGTTACCTCCTGCGTATCGCACCGCCGTTACCGGACTTCCCCGGCACCGATGCCGCAGCCGACACTGCCCGCGTCAATGCCGCGATTGAAGCCATGGTGCGCGAAGCACCCAGCCAATACCTGTGGATTCATCGCCGTTTCAAGCGCCAACCCGATGGCATGTCGCTTTACGACAAAGCCTGATGGTCATCGCGTACCGCCAAGCTGCCTGCGTACAACGCCAGCAGCAGCAAGAACACCGCGCCCCAGAATGAGGAATAAAACGCCAAGTGGGTATTAAGCGGGAATACGCTTACCGCCAGCGCCAGCATCGCAGGCCGCGCCCTCTCGCGTGCAGGGGCATCGGCAAAGCGCCAGGCGCGCCAGGCCAGCGCGGCACCGGCCAGCCATAGCACAAGGCCGATAAAGCCGGTTTCGCTCAGGATTTCAAGCAACAACTGATGGGCATGCAGCGCCGGGCCTTCACCCCATTCCGGCGCCGGAATGGATGCGCAATCGCCATCTGCACAGGCCTCTTGTCTGGCCGGGTCACACTCGTCCCAGGCATGGCGGAAACCGCGCACACCCACACCATTGACCGGATGCGCTTCTACCATGCATTTGGCCGCGCCCCAGATACGCATGCGCCCGGAAAGCGCCATATCCAGGCCTGCCGCATCACCTTGCAGCAACTGGGCAGTGCGCTCAAGCCGGCCATTGGACAGGGGCGAGGCCAGCAGCAGCGCGCCCGCAACTACAGCGGCCACAGCAAAGCCCAGCAGCTTCTTCCAGCCCAGTACCTGCCAGCCGGTGAGCAGCAGCACCAGGGCATAGCTCAGCCAACTGGCGCGCGAGCCAGCCCAGAACACCGCCATGCCGACAATGGCCGCCGCCAGCAGCCAGCCCGCAGCGCCCATGCGCCGGGCAGCGGCCAGTAGCACAAACGGCGAAAAGCTCGCCAGCACCACGCCCAGTACCGGGTTGCAAGGGCCGAAAACACCGTTGTAACGGTCAAAACCGCGCAATTCCTGCCCGGCACACATCGGCTGGCCGCGAATCATCTGGTACAGCCCGTCGAGCATGCCGTACAAAAAGTTCACCCGGCCTTCGCTCAAGCCCTGCATCCACAAGTCCAGCGACCAGATGCCCATGATGATGGCGATGCCTGAAAACACCTTGCGCCGGCCATCGGCAGTCGCCACCGCAATCGCCACCAGCCACAGGAATGGCAGATAGCGCAGCCCGGCCAGGGTTTTCCTGATGGCCGCCGCCGGGTCAAATGCGTCCAGGGCGGACAGCAGTTGCGGCAGCCAGTAGGCAAAGAACAGTGCCGTGGTCAGCGCCCAGGCGGGGTGACTTAGCAGGCGCTCGCCGCCACGAAAGCGCGCTTTCATCAAAATCAGCAGGGCGGCGATGGCGCCCAGGGAGAGTATCGCCTCGGAGATGCGCGAAGCTGGCCAGAACGCCACATAGGCCAGCACCCAGGCCGGCGCCCAGCGCCAGCCCATTGGCAAACGGGAATCATTGGAGGCAGTGCTTGAGACAGTGTTCATGCAAGTTCTTCATAGACCGCAAGCGTGGCCTGCTGCATCGCTTGCAGGCTATAGGGCATGGTAAATGGCGGCGGGGGTGGAGCGTGAAGCAGTTGCAGGGCGCGCGCCGCCAGTGCTTGGGTATCGAATGGCAGTACTGCGCCTTCGGGCTGTAGCTCGGCCAGCAGCTCGCCCACGCCGCCATGCGCCCAGCCCAGTACCGGAACGCCGACGCTGAGCGCCTCGACGACGGTGCGGCCAAACGCCTCGGGCTTGCGGGAAAGCTGCAAGACCAGGTCGGCCATGGCATAGGCCTCTGCAATGGCGCTGGTCGGCGCGGTCATCGCCACCGCATCGGCCACGCCCAGCCGCACCGCCTGTGTTTGCAGTTCCGCCAGATATGCCTCACGCCCGGCTTCACGTGCACCGGGCATCCATAACCGGGCATCCAAGCCTTGTGCACGCACGGCAGCCAGCAATTTCAGCGCATCTTCATGGCCTTTCAGGCGGGTGCCGCGCCCTGGCAAAACCAGCAAGGGCGCCGTGCCCGCAAGCTGCGGATATTGCCGGGCGATTTCTGCACGCGCGGCGTGATGCACAGCCTGACGACGCGGAAAGCCTGCCGGGTGGATACCGCGCGCAATCACCCGCAGTTTGCCGGGGTCAGTCTCCGGATAGTGCTGCAACAAGTATTCGCGCACGGTATTGGAGACACAAATCACCCGCTCGCCACTGGCCATGATGCGGCTGTAGCGTGAGGGTGAATTCAGCCCATGCATGGTGGTGACCCAACGCGGGCGCTTGCCGGCGGGCATCCCGGCAAGCGCCCAGTGCCCAATCCAGGCCGGCAGGCGTGATCGGGCATGGACGATATCGGCGCCGCTATCGGCCAGAATGCGGCGCAGCGCGCCCACCCGAGTCAAGGTCAGCAGCGATTTTTTGCCGATATCCAGCCGGATATGTTCGCCACCTGCGGCCTGCAACTGCGGTAGCAACCGCCCGCCTGCCGACACCACGATGGCGCGGTGTCCGGCCTCGACCAGCGCTTGGGCGATTTCCAGGGTGGAACGCTCAACGCCGCCCGATTGCAGCGCAGGCAAAAGTTGTACGACGCTCAGCCGCCGGCGCATGCCATCCGGTTAGTCGGCCAGTATGTATTTCGTGCCACAGTACGGGCACTCGGCCTTGCCGCCTTCGCTTTCAATCGGCAGGTAAACGCGCGGATGCGAGTTCCACAATGCCATTTCCGGCATCGGGCAGGACAGCGGCAGTTGTGCGCGACGCACTTGGTATTCGCGCTGGGCATGGGCCGGACTGGCTTGGGCGGCGTCGCTCATTGCTCAAAACTCATGGGGTTGCGGGGCTGCAATTTTAGCGCAGCTTGCCACCCTCCAAACGCAGCAGCACATCACGCAGCGGCGTAAAGCCGGTGACAAAGCCTGCGAATATGCCCAGCATATTGGCGCTGATGTCGGCGCGCTCCCCCATCCGGCCAAGCCCCATCATCGCTTGCAGATACTCGATGCCCAGCCCGGTGAGCGCCAGCAATACCGCCATCGCCACCCAGGAAAGACGCCGGGCATAAAGCTGCACGGCACCGGCCATCAGCGCGAAATAGGCGATGAAATGCCCGAGCTTGTCATTGCCCACCGTCACCTGCGGCAGCTCGCGCGGCGGCAGCAACGACAGCACCCAGACGCCGGCAAAAGCCAGCATCCATAGGCTCACCCATAACCACGGCCAGCGGAAAGGCTTGAGCGCGCGTCCCGGCCGGTAGCTGCCCTGTCTCATCCCAGCCGCCAGCTCATCTCGCCCAGCGTGAAGGCGTGCTCGAAATCGACATCGCGTGCAAAACCCATCATCTGGAAACGCTCGCCCATGGCCTCGGGCAAGGTCAGTTGCTTGGCCTCACGGCGCAATGCCAGCCGCGCAAGTTCATCGCTGGCTCCGGCTTCAGCCCTGGCAAGCTGCGCATCCAGGCCATTGCCAATCAGGAAATTGGCCTGGGTGACATAGCCTGCCAGGTCAAACCCGGCAGCAATCCCGGCCTCGGCCAGTGCGGTGAAGTCCACCGATGCGGTGATGTCCTGCAAGCCGGGCAAGGTGAGCACATCGGCCAGCAGATGATGGCGGCGGAAGGCGCGCAGGGTGCCGTCGCTGCGGCTGGGGTGATAGAACTCTGCGCGCGGATAGCCGTAATCGGCAAACAGCAGCGCGCCACGGGTGAGCCTGCCAATCACCGCCTGCAACCAGTACGGCAACTGCGGCAAGACCTCGGAGCGATAGCCGGGCGGCAGCGGCGCCTCCAGGTCACGCTGCAAATGGCGCACGGCATTGCAGAGCAGCGCATCGGCCGGGGCGGTCACACTGTAGAAGCCGCCTGCTTCGCGGTTGGCGACATATTCCTCGGCCACTTCGCCCGCCTCGCCGATGACAAAGCGCGAAGCCGGCAGTGCATCCAGCACTTCATTGGCGAACACTACGCCCTGCCATTCGGACTCAATCGGGCCATTGAGCCACTCCACCCGCGCCGACAGTTCAGGCGGCAGACTGGCCTGCAAGCGCGCGTATTGGCGCTCGCGCAAATCGGCGCTGGGTTCGAGAATGGCATAGCGCGCCGGAACCGCATCCAGCGCCTGTAATTGCCGCAGCGCCGCTTCGGCAAACGCGCCACTGCCACCACCAATTTCCAGAAACTGCGCCTGCGCGCCGATTTGCCCAATCACCGGCGCCAGCGCCGCCGCCACGCAACTGGCAAACAGCGTGCCCAGCTCCGGCGCGGTGACAAAATCACCCGCTGTCCCGAACTTGGTCGCCCCAGCGCTGTAATAACCCAGCCCCGGCGCATACAGCGCCAGTTCCATGAAACGGGAAAACGGCACCGCGCCGCCACTGGCAGCGATTTCGGCACGAATCAAGGCCTCAAGCTGTGCACTATGGGCAAGCGCATCGGCATCGGGCGGCGGCAGGGAACTCATCACGGAAAACCGGCAGCAAAAAACAGGCCGCAAGCATAACCGCAGCCTGTTGCCAGCGGCGAGGCGCAATCAGTGGTGCTTGTTGCGCGCTTCTTCGTCGCGGATTTTCTTGCGCAGGAAAAAACCCACGGCAATCGGCGTGCCAAACAGGATGATGGTACCGACAATCATCAGCCAGCCAACAGGTTTTTGCAGCATTTCCACCAGTACCGGGTGCATGGTCGTTCTCCTTGTAAAGATGGGCTCATGGTGCAGCAGACTATCTGCAAAAGATTGATTTTTGTCAAAAAGTTAACATTCACCCCACACTCTACCGGAGCCTGCCATGTCTGCCCCCCGCCCCGTCACGCTTATCACCGGCGCTGCCAAGCGCATCGGCGCGGCCATTGCCCGCCGCCTGCATGCCGAAGGCCATTGTCTGGCACTGCATTACCGCAGCTCCGCCAATGAGATGCAGGCCTTGCTGGAGGCGCTCAACCGCGCACGCCCCGGCAGCGCCATCGCCTTGCAGGCAGACCTGACAGACGTTGCCAGCCTGCCAAAGCTCATCAGCCAGACCATCGACGCATTCGGGCGGCTGGATTTGCTCATCAACAACGCCTCGGGCTATTACGCCACGCCCATCGGCAAGGTCACGCCCGAGGACTGGGATACGCTGTTTGCCAGCAATGCACGCGCGCCGTTTTTTCTCTGCCAGGCCGCCGCCCCGCATCTGCGGCAGACACAGGGCGCCATTCTCAACATCGTCGATATTTATGCCGAGCGCCCGCTGCCCGGTCACCCGGTGTACTGCATGGCCAAGGCGGCCTTGGCGATGATGACCCGCGTGCTCGCCGTGGAACTGGGGCCGGAAGTGCGCGTCAACGGCATTGCACCGGGCAATATCCTGTGGTCGGAAAACCCGCAAAAAGCCGAAACCCTTGCCATGGTCGAGGAACGCACCACCCTGCGCCGCCAAGGCTGCCCGGAAGACATCGCACAGATGGTGTCGCAGCTATACGCCAGCGCCTATGTCAGCGGCCAAATCATCGCCGTGGATGGCGGCAGGTCGTTGTATATCTGAGCTGCCGCCCCGCACCGCGGTTTTTGTATGAAGTGTCCTGCGCTGTGCTGTACCTGCTACGCAGCGGCTGCCAGTGGCGGGCCTTGCCCAGCAGCGTTCCGGAATATGACACCGGCGAAAGTATCGGACATCAGGTGTCACAGTGGATAGCCAGGGCTTGCCGCGTGCCATCGCAATGACCAGCGCCAATGTCGCTGACCGCAAGGGGCGCTGGCTGCACTTGAATCAGGCGCGCGGCTTGAGCCGGGGGCAAACCCTGCGGTGTGACAGCGGCTATGTCGGCCGCCCCTGCGCGCAGGGCATACGTCACATTCTGGGCGAGCATGTGATGGCGCAGATAGCCAAGCACAGCGAACTGCATACGTCCAAAGATGCACAAGCGTTGGATTTTGGAGCGAAGTTTTGCCTGGCTGGAGAAGCGGCGGAGACGGTGGAAGAGCTACCAGCAACTGCTCAACACCAGTTTGCAGTTCTTCCACTTGGCATTCTTGACACTTCTGCTCCAGAGACTTTGAACAGGCTCTGAGATTCGGATTTGGAGCGGGTGATGGGAATCGAACCCACGTCGGAGGCTTGGGAAGCCACTGCTCTACCATTGAGCTACACCCGCGTGGTGCGCAAGTCTATGCCCTGCGCACCGTTTTTGGCAATCAGAACTTCTTGCCTGCGGTGAGGTAAACCGCCGCCTGGCTGCCGTTGTCATGCCCCAGGTCAAGGCTGACGCCGCCCTGAATATCCACGCCATGCAGCTGGCTGCGCAGGCCGGCATGCAGATTGGCATAGCGGCGGTCTTGCAGCGGCGCGGGCACGGCATAGTCGCTGCCTGTTGCCAACGTGCTCATGCGGGCGAAGGCGTGCTCGGGGCGGTCGCCGTATTCGCGCTCTGCGGTGAGGCTGACAAACGGTTGCGTGCTGCCCAGATGCCACTCAGCCTGCCAGCCAGCGGAGACATTCAGCACATCAAGCTGCTGTTCCGGGAAGGCCAAAGCCGTAGCCAGATGCGGCTGCGATTCGGCATAGCCATCGACCTTGACCCTCTGCGCCAGCACGCGCAGCAACGGGCCGTGACGGAAGGTTTCGCTGCCCATTTGCCAGCCTGCACCCAATGCGGCATGCAGTCGGCTGCCATCGGGGCTGCCCTCATGACGGCGCTTGCCGCTGCCAAGCGCCACATCGCGACGCACATCAAAGCCGAGGCGGCTCCAGCCCAGTTGGCCATCCAGCCAGAACGATTCACCACGCCAGCCCAGATAGCCGCCCAGCCCGGCTTCGCGCTGCTTGAACTCGCCGCGGTCACGGCGGTATTCAATCTTCTGCCCGGCAAGCGCCAGATAGCCACCGTACACCAGTGCGCCGCTGGCGCGGTCATAGCCTGCCATCAGCTCCGGGCCGCCGCCGCCAAAGCCGTCATCGGTGGCTCCGTTTTTGTCGCGGCGGGCATCCATGCGCAGCCCGCCCCAGAAGCGCCCGGCGGCCTCATCGCTGCGCGATTGCAGCTGCGCGGCCACCATCTGGCTGCGGGCGCGACCCGTGGCAATCGCTGAACGCGGCAACAGGGCAATCTGGCGCGGCGCTTCGAGGGTCGCCAGCGCGTAGTCGGCCAGCATCGCATGCGCGGCGCTGGAAGGATGCACGCCATCGGCAAAGGCATAGGTCCAGGGCGCATCGGCGCTGACATAGCTGGTCGGGTTGCAGCTCAGCGATTGCGCGGTGATTTGCGGCTGGCAGGCGGTGCCGGTGACATTCTGCAACCCGTAAGTGGCGGGATTGGCGGTGATTTCGCGCAGCAGGTTGAAGGTATCAAGCGGAATCACCCGCAGCCCCTTGGCCGCCAATCCCTGATACAGCGCGCTGTTATAGGCCTGCGACAAGGCCGTGCCTTGCGCCGCGGCGGCACTGCCCTGCGCCAGAAAGCCCGGGGTTACGCCAAGGTCGGGAATGGTTGGCACCAGGATGTATTCGGCGCCTGCCGCACGCAGTTTGCCGACCATGCCCACTTGTGCACTGACCGCATCGGCAATGGTACTGGCCGCAGGCGCGCCCTGGGTGATGGCGAACAGGTCATTGGCGCCGCCCCAGACGGTGTACAGCGCGCGCGCATCGGCGCGACCGCCTGTGCGGCGCAGGTATTCGTTCAATTGCGCGTTCAGCGACGGCGTATGCCCCAGCTTACCGGTTACATCAACGGCCACGCGCGCACCGCCGACGGCATAATTGTCACCGCCATCCACGCGCGGGGCGCTGCCGGTAGCCAGCCAGGCGGTGGAACGGTCGGCGCCGTAGTAATTGGCCAGATACTGCGACCAGACCAGGCCCGGATTGGTGGTGAACTGCCCAATCACCGGCTGTGCGGTAGCGGGCAGTAGCGGGCGGAAGAATCCGGCATCGGTAAGGCTGTCGCCAAAGAATACGGTGCGGCTGAAGGCGGCATCATCATTGCGCGCCAGAGCGTGGGTGCTGGCGAGAGCAGCGGCCAGCGCCAGTGCGGCAGCCAGCGGGCGGCGGAGCAGGGTCGTTTTGTTCATATCAATCAACCTGTTTTGTCAGTCATCGGCGGGGGATATTTTCACATCCTGCCCGCCGGTCAAGTGGCATCGCAGATGAAATCCCGCCACAAAGCCGCGAAAATACCGCCATGAATATCCAGCTCAATGGCGAAGCCCGCCAATTTCAAGCCCCCCTCACCCTGCATCAACTGCTGCAAGCCGAAGGCTTGGGCGAGCGCCGCGTGGCGGTGGAGGTCAACGGTGAAATCATCCCGCGCTCGCAGCATGCCGGACATGCACTGCAAGACGGTGATGTGGTCGAGGTCGTGCACGCGCTCGGCGGCGGCTGATTTGACCCGGGCCGATTGCAACTGGCTGCAAACGGAGTAAGGTGGAATGGCCGACGGCAGAACCGTCATGGCCTCTGCAACCAAACCTTTAAGGAGGACTCTCATGTTTGAAGACCGCTCGCAAGAAGAACTGGACAGCCTGATGAAGAACAACGTGGAGTTCCGCCAGCTTTACTACCACCACCAGGAGCTGGACAAGAAAGTGAGCGATGCCGAGCTGGGCGTGCTGCCGATTGCTGATATGGAGCTTGCGCAGATGAAGCGCGACAAACTGGCGGCCAAGGAGCGCCTGCTGGAGATGTTCAAAACCCTGACCGCCTGAATCCTGCCCGCCCCGCGCCACAAAGCGCGGGGTTTTTGCATCCGGCAGCCTGTCATGCCGGATGCACGCCCATATAATGGCCGCATGCACGAGCTTACCGACCCCAAGCCGCTGGTGATTGCCGGCAAAACCTATCAATCGCGCCTGCTGACCGGCACCGGCAAATTCAGGGATTTGACCCAGACCCGCGCCGCCACCGATGCTGCGGGCGCTGAAATCGTCACCGTCGCCATCCGCCGTACCAATATCGGCCAGAACCCCGGCGAGCCGAACCTGCTGGATGTACTGCCGCCGCAGCACTACACCATCCTGCCCAATACCGCAGGCTGCTATACCGCAGAAGAAGCGGTGCGCACCTGCCGACTGGCGCGTGAACTTTTGGACGGCCACAAGCTGGTCAAGCTGGAAGTGCTGGGCGATAAGCGCACCCTGTACCCGGATGTGGTGCAAACCCTGGCCGCTGCCGAGCTGCTGGTCAAAGACGGCTTTGAGGTGATGGTCTATACCAGCGACGACCCGATTTTGTGCAAGCGGCTGGAAGAAATCGGCTGCGTGGCGGTGATGCCGCTGGCCGCCCCGATTGGCTCCGGGCTTGGCATCCAGAACCGCTATAACCTGATGGAAATCATCGAGCAGGCCAAGGTGCCCATCATCGTCGATGCCGGTGTCGGCACCGCCTCGGATGCGGCGATTGCCATGGAACTGGGCTGCGATGGCGTGCTGATGAACACCGCGATTGCCGGTGCGGCAGAGCCGGTGCGCATGGCGCGGGCGATGAAACTCGCCGTGCAGGCCGGGCGCGAGGCTTTCCTGGCCGGACGCATCCCGCGCAAGCGTTTTGCCAGTGCCTCCTCGCCGATTGATGGGCTGATTGGATGAGCGACCCGTTCACCAGCCCCGGCAGCAAGGCGCCGCCCAAACCCTTCACGGTGACCGAAGGCCAGCGCCGGGTGCGCAGCTTCGTGCTGCGCCAGGGGCGTTTCACCCCGGCGCAGCAACGCGCCTTTGATGCCCTCTGGCCGCGTTTTGGCACCGACTACCAGGGACAAGTGCGCGATTTCGACACGCTGTTTGGCCGCAGCGCGCCGCGTATTGTGGAAATCGGCTTTGGCAATGGCGCGGCCTTCCGTCATTCCTGCCTGCTGGACCCGGCGCGCGACCATATCGGCATCGAAGTGCATGCGCCCGGTGTTGGCCGGCTGCTGAATGCACTCGATAGCGATGGCATCAGCAATGCCCGGCTGTACCACCACGATGCGGTGGAAGTGCTGCAAAACGAAATCGCCGATGGCAGTCTGGACGAAGTGCGCATCTACTTTCCTGACCCCTGGCACAAGAAGCGCCACAACAAGCGCCGCCTGGTGAACCCGGAGTTCGCCGCGCTGCTGGTACGCAAGCTCGCCCCCGATGGCCGCCTGCATCTGGCCACCGACTGGCAGGACTATGCCGAGCAGATGTGGGATGTGCTCGATGCCACGCCCGGGCTGGTCAACCGCAGCGGCGCGCGCGGGCATCTGCCGCGCCCGGACTGGCGGCCGCAAACCCATTTTGAAACGCGCGGCCAAAACCTCGGCCATGGGGTCTGGGACATGATTTACGACCGCTGCGCACTGCCTGAGTCACCCAGCCAATAAACCGCCTGCCATGAGCCCAGCCCTCAGCCTTACCACCGACATGAAGCTGGTCCTCGGGCTGGTGGGGCTGACCATGGTGCTGTTCCTGTTTGACCGGGTACGCGCCGATGTGGTGGCACTGGTGGTGCTGGTCTTGCTGGGGCTGACCGGGCTGGTGGCACCAGAAGACCTGTTCGCAGGCTTTGCAGGCAATGCCGTCATCAGCATCATCGCCACCATGATTCTGGGCGCGGGACTTGAGCGCACCGGCGCGCTCAACCGGCTGGCGGGCTGGCTGCTGCGCCGCGCCGAGGGCAGCGAACGCAAACTGCTGCTGCTGACCACCGCCGTGGCCGGGCTGAACTCCTCCATCATGCAGAACCCGGCAGTGATGGCGCTGTACATGCCGGTGGCCTCGCGCCTGTCCGCCCGTACCGGGGTGGCACTCTCGCGCATGCTGCTGCCGATTGCCGCTGCCATCGTGATGGGCGGCGGCCTCACCATGGTCGGCAATTCGCCATTGATTTTGCTCAACGACCTGCTGGTATCGGCCAATGCCAACCTGCCTTCCGGCGCAGTCACCTTAAAGCAGTTGGGCATGTTCGCGCCGCTGCCCATTGGCCTTGCACTGCTGACCGCATCGCTGGCCTATTTCCACTGGTTTGGCCGCCGCAACCTGTCCGAGGACGATGGCGTCACCCCGGCGCGGGTGCAGAGCTATTTCGCGCAGGCCTACGGCATCGAAGGCGATGTACATGAGCTGACCGTCAGCGCCGACAGCCCGCTGGTCGGCATGACCCTGGGCGAAGTCGAGGCCATGCCCGGCTCGCCCCTGGTTCTGGCGCTGAAATCCAGCGACGAATCCCGGCTTGCGCCTGCTGCCGATGCCCGCATCTGGGTAGGCGATGTGCTGGGCGTGATGGGGCCGCGTGAGGCGATTGTGCAGTTCTCGCAAAAAAACCGGCTGCATCTTGCCGCACGGTTGCGCCAGTTTGCCGACCTGTTCAACCCCAGCCGCGCCGGGATTGCCGAGGCGGTGATTCCGCCCAACTCGCCCTTTATCGGCAAAAGCGCCAGCGAGCTGCAACTGCGCAAGCAATCGCGCCTCAGCCTTTTGGCAGTGAACCGCGACCAAGAGGTCATCCGCGAGGAGGTGCGCAAGCTGCCACTGAAGGCAGGCGACATGCTGGTGCTGCACAGCGTCTGGCGCGACCTTGCCAGCGCGGCGGCGAAAAAAGATTTCGTGGTGGTCACCGACTTTCCCAAGAGCGAGCAGCGCCCGCACAAGTTCAAAATCGCGATGACGATTTTTGCCATCACCATGCTGCTGGCGCTGTCCTCGCGCATCCCGGTGCCGATTGCGCTGATGGCGGGCGTGGCCGGGATGCTGATTGCCGGTGTCATCCAGATGGACGAGGCCTATGCCTCAATCAACTGGAAAACCGTATTCCTGATGGCCTGCCTGATTCCGCTGGGCTGGGCGATGGACTCCTCCGGAGCCGCCGCCTGGATTGCCGGGCACAGCATCGACCGCATCCCGCAGGGCACACCGCTATGGCTGATAGAGATTGCCCTGGCCATCCTCACCGTGGCGTTCTCGCTGGTGGTGAGCCATGTCGGCGCCACCATCATGATGGTGCCGCTGGCCATCAACCTGGCGCTGGCCGCCAACGGCAACCCGATGGTATTCGCGCTGATTGTGGCGCTCTCAGCCAGCAACAATTTCATGACCTCCACCAACCCGGTGATTTCCATGGTGATGGGGCCGGGCAATTATGGTGCCCGCTACCTGTGGCGCACCGGCCTGCCGCTGACGCTTATCTATACCGCCGTCATCGTGCTGATGGTGAATCTGATTTGGTAAGCCGCCGCCGCATGTGGGGGCATATTGCCCGGACAGCTAGCCCGCAAGAGTGACGCACCAGCCGGTACGGTGATGATTCTGGCGCGACTGGCCGTGGATATGGCGTATTCAAAGGCACTCTTGCGCCCGTACTGCGCGCGCGGCAGATGCAAAACGCAAAGCACAAACGGGCATCTTGCCCCTGCACATGGGTTGCCCTTGCGGGAAGCGGGAAAAACCTCCGGCCAGGCGCTCACAACTGCCGCACTTCGCCATCTCGCACTTCTACCGCCACCGCCACCAGATGCTGCCCGCGACAGGGGCCGGCCACGCATTCGCCTGCCTGCAACTCGAAACTGGCGCCATGCGCAGCGCACAGCAGATGACCATCACGGGTTTTGATGAAATGCCCCGGCGCAACATCCAGCGGCCTGCCAGCATGCGGGCAGATATTGAGCCAGGCACGGGCAGTGTCGCCATCACGATGGACAATCACCGACTCAGCTTCGCCATCCACCTGCCACCGCACCTCGGCAAAACCGCCATCTTCAATCTGCTCCAGCCGCAAACCGGTCATCTTTAACAATCTCCTTACACTTCTTTACCCATCGGGCCAGATACTTGAAGCCTGTTTCATGGTTTGAACCGATGGAGGCAAGATGTTCGCACATTGGTGGCATCACCCGCAGATTACCCGCCTGCAAGCGCGCTTCACTGCCCGCCCGCGCCACCCGCTGCTACGCATCGGCGTAGCACTGCTGGGGGTGGCGCTGCTGGCCGTGCTGCTGGTCGCCGGCGTTTTTATCGGCAGTGCAATGCTGATTGGCGCGGCCTTGCTGCGCCTGCTCCGTCGCCGCAAGACGGTAGCGCATGGTCACCATGTGATTGAAGGCGAATTCCGCCAGGCACAGCCGGATGCACTGCCGCGCCCGCAGTCATGAATGACCTGTTTCCCGCAGCCCCGCCAGCCCGCATTCCACTGGCCGATGGCAGCGGCTGTTTCCCGGTGCGCCGGGTGTATTGCGTAGGCCGCAATTTTGCCGACCATGCCCGCGAAATGGGCGCAGCCGCCCCGGCCACTGCCCATGAGCGCGGCCAGCCGGTGTTTTTCATGAAGCCTGCCGATGCCATCACCACCGATGACAGCCTGCCCTACCCGCCGGGCACCCGTGAATTGCATCACGAAGTGGAGCTGGTGGTGGCGCTCGGCAAGGACGCGCCACCCGGCAAGCTTGACCGTGAAACCGCCAGCGCCCTGGTATTCGGCTTTGCCGTGGGGCTGGACTTGACCCGGCGCGACTTGCAGGCCGCCGCCAAAGCCAAAGGGCTGCCCTGGGATACCGGCAAGAGCTTCGACCATTGCGCCCCCATCGGCGCGATGCGCCGCAAACAGGAGCTGCCCGCACTCGATACGCTGCAAATCGCCCTGCATATCAATGCACACCCCCGCCAGCACGGCCACTTGGCCGACCTGATTTGGGATGTACCGGACATTCTGGTTGAGCTTTCCCGGCTGTATGCACTGAAAACCGGCGACCTGATTTTCATGGGCACCCCCGCAGGCGTGGCCGCATTGCAGCCTGGCGACCACTGGCAAGCCACTGTCCACGATAGCGGCGGACACATCTGGCTGCATGGCCAGGGGCGCATCTGCCCGCAGGGATAGCAAGACGGCTGCCGTTTTGCTGCCTATAATCGCGCACCCCGCACAACCGTGACACACATCACACCCCTCTCCCCCACAACCCTCTCAACCACAAGGAAATCCCCATGAGCATCATCAGCGAGTTCAAAGAGTTTGCAATGCGCGGCAATGTCGTCGACCTGGCAGTCGGCGTGGTCATTGGCGCCTCATTCGGCAAGATTGTCACCGCCCTGGTCGATAACGTCATCATGCCGCCGATTGGCCTTTTGATTGGCGGCGTGGATTTCTCCGACCTCTCCCTCACCCTGAAAGCAGCCAGCGTCGATGCCGCAGGCCAGGCCATCCCCGCCGTCGAACTGGCCTATGGACAATTCATCAATGCCGTCATCCAGTTCCTCATCGTCGCCTTTGCCATCTTCATGGTCGTCAAAGCCATCAACCGCCTGAAGAAGCCGGAACCGGAAGCCGCCCCGGCAGAACCGGCCGAAGACGTGCTGCTGCTGCGTGAAATCCGCGACGAACTCAAGCGCAAGTAATCGCGCGCTTCACCCCAATAAAAACGGCGCGATGCAATCGCGCCGTTTTTTGTTCATCTCCCGCCCAGTCAATGGCGGGGCAAACTTGCAACAATCCATCAACCCTGCCACTGGCCAAGGGCGGCCAGGCCGTTGGCCTTGGCACGCTCATACACGGTGGCCTGGGCAGCGGCATAATTGCCCTGCATGTCCTGCGACCAGAGCTTGAGTGCCGCCTGCTGCATGGCGCGGCCATAGGAGAACGACAGTGGCCACGGGTTCGGCCCCATGCGGTTCATGGCATCCAGGTGTGCGGTAGCGGCTTCGTCGGACTGGCCGCCGGAGAGGAACACGATGCCGGGCAGGATGGCCGGAACGGCAGACTTCAGGCACATCAGCGTGGCTTCGGCCACTTCTTCAACACTGGCCTGTTCCGGGCAGTCCTTGCCGGGGACGACCATCGAGGCCTTCAGGATGGTGCCTTCCAGCATCACATTGTGCTGGTACAGGGCATCGAACAGGGCGCGCAGGGTGACTTCGGTGACTTCGTAGCAGGTTTCGATGTCGTGGCTGCCATCCATCAGCACTTCCGGTTCAACCATCGGCACCAGGCCTTGTTCCTGGCACAGCGCAGCATAGCGCGCCAGGGCATGGGCATTGGCTTCGATACAGGTGCCGGAGGGGATGTCCTCACCGATATTGATGACCGCGCGCCATTTGGCGAAGCGGGCGCCGAGCTTGTAATACTCCTCGAGACGAGCGCGCAGGCCGTCCAGACCTTCGGTGACCAGCTCACCGGGGCAGCCAGCCAGCGGCACCGTGCCCTTGTCCACCTTGATGCCCGGAATCATGCCGTTGTCGGCCATGTATTTGGCAAACGGCACGCCATCGCGGGTGGACTGGCGGATGGTTTCGTCAAACAAAATCGCGCCGGAGAGGTATTCATTGACCTTGGGGGCGGTCAGCAGCAGCTCGCGGTAGGCGCGGCGGTTTTCTTCGGTGCAGTCAATGCCCACCCCATCAAAGCGCTTCTTGCAGGTGGCGGAAGATTCGTCGATGGCGATGATGCCCTTGCCGGGGGCAACCATGGCGCGGGCGATGTCGGCAAGCTGTTCAATGCTCATTTTGTGTCCTGCAAACGGGTGTGGAAAAGAGGCCGTGATTATAGCCCCGGCATCAGTTTCCCGGTACTTCCAGAATCCGCAGGGTATTGGTCGCGCCGAGCTTTTCCATGTTGTCGCCACAGGTGAACAGCACCCGCTTGCCAGTCTGCAACAGGCCGGCATCGCGCAAGTGTGCAATCGCCGCGCGCGCCAGGTCGCCCTGATACATGCCACGGCTGTCGAAGGCGATGGGGAATACATCGCGCATCAGGCGCATCTGCCGGCGTGCGCCAGGGTGACGCGAGAACGCATGAATCGGCACCTGCGCGCGGAACCGGGACAGGAACCGCGCCGTGCCGCCGGATTCGGTCATGGCGATGATGGCGGCCACGTCCATATGCTCGGTCAGGAACATGGTCGCCATGGCGATGGCCTGGTCCACGCGCTGAAGGCCGCGCGGCGCCGCCTCGTAATCGGTATCGCGCTCGAACTGCCGTTCCGCGCCCATGCAGATGCGCGCCATCGCCGCCACCGCGGCCACCGGAAAGCGCCCGGCAGCGGTTTCTGCCGAAAGCATCACCGCATCGGTGCCATCAATCACTGCATTGGCCACATCCAGCACTTCGGCGCGGGTCGGCTGCGGGCTGTCCACCATTGACTGCAACATCTGCGTGGCGGTAATCACCACTTTGTTGCCTGCCAGCGTTTCGCTGATGATTTTTTTCTGCAAGCCGGGCAGCTCGGCATCGCCCACTTCCACGCCCAGGTCGCCGCGCGCGACCATCACCACATCGGCAGCGGCGATGATGTCCTGCAAGTTTCCAATCGCCTCGGCGCGCTCGATTTTGGCGACCAGCGCCGCCTGGCTGCCATGCTCAACGGCGATTTTTCGCGCCTCATCAATATCGGCGGCATCGCGCACGAAAGACACGGCGATGAAGTCGGCGCCGATTTCCGCGGCCAGCGCAATCAGCTCGCGGTCGCGTGCGGTCACTGCCCCCAGCGACAGCCCGCCGCCCAGCTTGTTCAGCCCCTTGCGGTCGGAGAGCTGCGCATCATTCAGCACTTGCGTCTGGATACGTGTGCCGTCCACCGCCATCACCTGCAATTGCACCAGGCCATCATCAAGCAGCAATACATCGCCTGCGGCCACATCGCCCGGCAGCCCCAGATAGGCCACGCCAACCGCCTGCTCATCGCCGGGCGGCGCATCGGCTTCGGCCAGCAAATCAAAGCGTGCCCCGGCCTTGAGTTCCACCGAGCCTGCGGCAAAGCGTTCGATGCGGATTTTCGGGCCGGGCAAATCCACCAGGATGCCGATTTCTCGTTCCAGGCGCTGCGCGGCTTCGCGCACCGCTGCCGCGCGCTGGCGGTGCTCATCGGCACTGCCGTGCGAGAAGTTCAGCCGCACGCAATCCACCCCGGCCTGAATCATGGCATCCAGTACACCTGCGGCATCGGAGGCAGGCCCCAGGGTGGCGAGAATGCGGGTGCGGCGACGGTATTCAAACATGAAATATGAACTCTTTCAGTTGTGATTGGCAGGAGTATCAGTTAAAATCGCGCCCAACACGGCCCCTCCACCCTGCCTTGCATCGCAAAGCATCTCGGAGGGGTTCTTTTTGCCTGCTTGCCAAATTTGCTCCCAGCCATCGGGGGCGCCCATACCGTAAAGATTCAGCCCCACATCTGACAGGTCGGGAAAATTTTGCAAATGCTTTTTCATGCGCTGCGGCCAGCTTGATTGCGGGTTGACCACACGCAATAAATGTCCGGCAATCATCAAAAGCAAGAAGCAGCGCGCCCGGGCATGCTTATCTTGCTCAAAAGTCGCAACCCAGGGCAAAAGCTGCGCCGCTGGCAGGCGCGGCTGGTCGATGATATTGCGGTTCCACAAACGGCCATGATGTGCACAGACGTTGCGCAGATAGTTGAGGCTGCGCAGCCATGAGGCAAACACTTCGCCACTCTCCGGGACATTGAGCAGACCGTATTTTTCCGCAATGGTGTTCTGCTCTTTACGACGCATCCCCGCAAACAGCTGCGACAAGGCGCCAAAGTCCCAGACTTCACACGCTACCCAGATGGCTAGCGGCAAACCGTATTTTTTGCGGTTATGGTGTACAAACGCCTCTTTGGAGCGACTTATCAGGCGTGCATGCTTGCCAAGCCAGTCGTGATGTTTCGTGGTACCGCTGTTGGCATCCAGTTTGCGGCTGAAGCTATCGTCAAAAAGTGCCGGGTTGAGATAGGCAAAGGCATCCAGCTTGCCAAGACTATGGGAAATATCCACCCGCAGTGCAATTTCGATGCGCTCTAGCGCATCCATGGTTAGCATGCGCAGCTGCTTGTCGAATACATACAAATTCACGACATCCTGAAAACGGGTTCCAGGCCGAAAACTATCCTGCACCTGCCTGGCCTTGTCGCGCTCACGAAAGGCGTACCAATAACCACTCAGGCGGTAATAGCCAATACGCTTCAGATAATCTTGCGCACGCGTCTTGTCAGCAACCGCCATTCCCCGCTTTTCCAGCAATTCAAGCTGTTCGGCAACACTCAGCCAGGGCTTGCTGTAACTCATCTTTCCTTATCCCCCTTCATTTGGAAGGCAACAACAAGCCCAGTGCCAGTTTATTTGCCCGCGATTTGCTGCAACATGCTGCGTAACAGCTTATCCAGCGCCTGTAGGCCTGTGAGCGCATCGGCAGGCAGACCCTGTGCGGCGGCCTGTGCCCCGGCATCACGCCATAGCACTTCGGTGTGGCCTTCGGTGTTTTGGCGTATCAATACGCGCACTGGCAAATCCAGCGCCAAATCGGGATAGGCCTGCATCAGTGGCGTGCCGCCGCGCGGGTTGCCAAACACCAGCACCTGGGTGGGCGGCATGGTCAACCCGGCTTTTTCAGCGGCGGCTGCGTGGTCAATCAGCGCGAATATGGTGATGCCGCGCGACTCCAGCTGCGCGCGCAGTGCGCTTGCCGTCTCGCTCACCGGAAGCGGGCTTGTGTGTCGCTGCAAGCCGACGGCCTGCACTGGCGCTGCCGGGTTTTCCCCGGCAGACAGCATCACCGGCATGCACAGCAAGCTCGCCAGCAACAGCCGCTTCATCAGCTACGCGCCTTGAGGGCGGCCACGGCTGGCAGTTCCTTGCCTTCCAGAAACTCCAGGAAGGCGCCGCCGCCGGTGGAAATATACGAAACTTCTTTGGCAATGCCGTATTTGTCTACCGCGGCCAGGGTATCGCCGCCACCGGCAATGGAAAACGCCGACGAAGCGGCAATGGCGCGCGCCAGCGCCTCGGTACCCTTGCCGAAGGCGTCGAACTCGAACACGCCCACCGGGCCGTTCCAGACCACAGTACCGGCCTTGGCAATCAGTGCAGCATATTGCGCGGCAGTTTGCGGGCCGATGTCGAGAATCATGTCGTCAGCACCCACTGCATCCACCGCCTTGACCGTGGCCGGGGCATCGGCGGCAAATGTCGGGGCGACCACCACATCCACCGGCAGCGGAATCTCCGCGCCGCGCGCCCTGGCATCGGCGGTAATCTTGCGCGCGGTATCGAGCAAATCCGCTTCCATCAGCGATTTGCCCACCGGGTAACCGGCTGCGGCGATAAAGGTATTGGCAATGCCGCCGCCAACAATCAATTGGTCCACCTTGCCGACCAGCGAGGACAGCAGCTCCAGCTTGGTGCTGACCTTGCTGCCAGCGACAATCGCCAGCAAAGGACGCGCCGGGTTGTCCAGCGCACGCGCCAGTGCATCCAGTTCTGCCATCAGCAGCGGCCCGCCGACAGCCTGCCTGGCGGCGCGAATCACGCCATGGGTGGAAGCCTGGGCGCGGTGTGCAGTGCCGAAAGCATCCATCACAAAGATATCGCAGAGCGCCGCGTATTTTTGGGCGAGCGCCTGGTCATCAGCTTTCTCACCGACATTCATGCGGCAGTTTTCCAGCAGCACGATTTGCCCCGGCGCCACATCCACGCCATCGAGATAATCCCTGACAAGCGGCACCTCGCGCCCCAGCAGTTCCGAAAGCCGCCTGGCCACCGGCGCCAGCGAATCGGCCTCGCTCCACTGGCCTTCCTTGGGGCGGCCCAGATGCGACATCACCATTACCGCCGCACCGGCTTCAAGCGCGGCTTTGAGGGTCGGCAATGATGCGTTGATGCGCTGGTCGGAAGTCACCCGGCCATTGTCCACCGGCACGTTCAAATCCTGGCGAATCAGTACCCGCTTGCCAGACAGCTCAACATCGCCCAAACGAAGAATGCTCATGTTTTTTCCTAAGAATGCAGTGAAATTATGGAAGGTCTGAACAACGCCTTCCTGGCGTTGCCAGCCCACGCCAAGTCCGGCACCTGTCCGGACTTGGCTCACGCGAATCAATCACTGGCATGATTGATTCGTGGCGGGTCTCCATGACCCGCGAGGAACCTCTGAATATTCAGAGGTTCCTTATCAGAACGGAATGGAAAGACCCGGATCGAGTTGCAGCAGCGCATCGCGGAACACCCCCTGGATACGCTGCAATGCCTCCGGCGTTTTCGCCTCGAAACGCAGCACCAGAATCGGCGTGGTATTGGAGGCGCGCACCAGCCCCCAGCCGTCGCTCCAGTCGGCGCGCACGCCGTCAATGCTGGTCAGACGCGCTTCCGGGAACTGGCTGCCCGCCACGAAACGCTCAATGAAGGCATGCGGGTCATCCACCGGGATTTTCAGCTCCGGGGTGCTGATGCCATCGGGGATTCCGGCAAATACCGTATCGGCGTCCTCATCGCGGATAGCCAGAATTTCCAGAAGGCGCGCGGCCGAGTAAATGCCGTCATCAAAGCCGTACCAGCGTTCCTTGAAGAAGAAGTGGCCACTCATCTCGCCCGCCAGCTCGGCCTCGGTTTCGCGCATCTTGGCCTTGATGAAGGAATGCCCGGTCTTCCACATCAGCGGGCTGCCGCCATGGCGCAGAATCCACGGCGTCAGCGCGCCCGTGCACTTGACGTCATACACAATCATCGCGCCAGGCTGGCGCGCCAGCACATCGGCAGCAAACAGCATCAGCAAGCGGTCGGGGAAAATATTGTGCCCGGCAGGCGTGACCACGCCCAGACGGTCGCCATCGCCATCGAAGGCGATGCCGATATCCGCGCCGCGCTGCTTCACCGCCGCCATCAAATCCTGCAAGTTATGCGGGTCGCTGGGGTCGGGGTGGTGATTGGGGAAGTTGCCGTCAATCTCGCAGTACAGCGGAATCACTTCGGCACCGATAGCCTGCAACACCTTCGGCCCCAACTCGCCTGCCGCGCCGTTGCCGGCATCGACCACCACCTTCAGCGGGCGGGCAATCTGGATGTCGGAGGCCACGCGCCCGACATAATCGTCCGCCACACTGCGCGTTTCCACTTCGCCGCGCACATCGGCAATATGCAGGCGGTTGCCGCGGATGCGCTCGTACAGCGCCCTGATGGCCTCGCCAGAGAGCGTCTCGCCGCCCAGCACAATCTTGAAGCCGTTGTAATCCGGCGGATTATGGCTGCCGGTCACCGCCACGCAGGAGCCTGCACGCAACTGATAGGCCGCGAAATACACCAGCGGTGTCGGTGCCAGGCCAATATCAATCACCTTGCAACCGGCATCGCGCAGCCCGTCCATCAGCCCAGCGGCAAGCTCCGGCCCGGAAAGGCGGCCATCGCGCCCGATGACGATTTCCTTCAAACCTTGCTCGTGCATCTGCGTGCCGATTGCCTGGCCGATGGCGCGCGCCACCCCGGCATCCAGACCCTGGCCGACCACGCCACGAATGTCGTAGGCGCGGAAGATGCTGCAATCCAGCCCATCCACAGATGGCAAGGATTTGAACGCAGCTATTTCCGTCATTGCCTCCATCCGGCCGGACTCATCCAGTAATGCAGTCTCGTCATTTGTTTGTGTATTACCAGACACCCTTTCACCTTCCTGATTATTCAAACTTTGTTCTCCATTTGTGATTTCTCCCAGAGTCAACAGCTCAGGCTCTTCCTCCCCCGCAGCTTTCCTGGCTTGCAGTTTGGGCAACAGCCACAACCCGATACCTATCCCCAACAATAAAAAGCCAAATATCAATGAAGAAGTTGCACCAAGACCAAATACCCCGGCACCATCCTGAGCATTGAAGCCAGCAGCAACTCTCAATTCGCTTCCTGCAATTTTGACTGCACGCGACTCGGCAAAATCTGCAAGGCTTGCATCACCGTTCTCGGCAATATTGCTCTGGCCCTGGCGCACAGCCAAATACCCTTTGCCCGGCGATGCTGCAGCCACCACTTGAGTCAAAGAGGCCAACGGCATTGCGACCAAGACAACCCTCTCATCTGCCGACGGCACTGCAACCATCAGGGCTTTGCCATCCCCGACCTGGCCAATACGCATTACCGTTTCTCTTTCTACCAGTGACGCCTCCACCACCGCCAAACGACCGTAGCCCGATTCCGGCAGTTGCTGGTAGAAAGGTTGCAAGTCCTGCGGATAAATTCGCACCTCCTTGGCCTCGGGCAGTGTTTTTTGGAAATGCTCAACCACACGCTGAGTACTGTCTACAGTCAATAGCTGCTGCAATTCGTCTGTATTGACTGCGGCTTCAACTTTTTTGCGTATTTGCGCAAGCTGCTGACCAACTTCTGCAGCAAGCGCATCGCGCTCGGCCAGCAGCGATTGCTCGCCGCTGCTGCCTAACCATTGCTTTCCCCCCAAAAAAATCAGCCAGCCCGCCAGCAATACCAGCAATACGACAAGCAGCGGCCTTGCCTGCTCCACTGAACCCAGCTCGAGTTTGGATAACGAAGACTTCTTTTCACTCATGTTCCTATCCCCTTAGCGCAGGCCAGTATGGCCGAAGCCGCCCGCACCGCGCTGGCTTGATTCAAATGTATCCACCACTTCAAGACTTGCGCGCACCACCGGCATCAGCACCAGTTGCGCGATGCGGTCGCCGGGCGCGATGACATGCGCGGTATTGCTGCGATTCCAGACCGAAATCATCAATGGCCCCTGGTAGTCGGCGTCAATCAGCCCGGTGCCGTTGCCGAGCACGATACCGTGCTTATGCCCAAGCCCGGAGCGCGGCAAAACCAGCGCACACAAGCTGGCATCGGCAATATGGATGGCAAGCCCGGAGGGCAAAAGCTCGCTCGCCCCTGCCGCCAGGGTCAGCGGCGCCTCGATGGCGGCGCGCAAATCCAGCCCGGCGCTGCCTGCGGTGGCATAGCTGGGCAGCGGCCATTCGCCGCCAAAACGCGGGTCGAGAATCTTTACTTGCAAAGCGTGCTGCATTTTCAAAACCTGGTTTCCAGAAGATTCAATAATTGTGCGGCGATTTCGCGCTTGGCCGCCCTTGCCAGGCGCACCGAGCCACCCGGCCAGTACACCGTCAGCGCATTGTGCTCGGATTCAAAACCGCTATCGGCGCGCCCCACCTGATTGGCGCAAATCATGTCCACGCCCTTGGCCGTGAGCTTGCCCAGCGCATAGCGTTCGATATCTCCGGTTTCGGCGGCAAAGCCCACCACCTGCGCAGGGCGCTGCGTGGAGGCCGCCACTTCGGCCAGAATGTCGCGGGTACGCACCAGGGTGAGCGTCATCTGCTCGCTGCCGGGGGTTTTCTTGAGCTTTTGCGTGGCTACCTGCTGCGGCGTGAAGTCCGCCACTGCCGCAGCACCGATATAGATGTCGGCAGGCAATGCCGCCATCACTGCCGCATGCATCTGCGCGGCACTCCTCACATCCAGCCGCTGCACGCCCGCTGGCGTTGCCAGGCTCACCGGCCCTGCCACCAGCAATACCTCGGCGCCCCGGCGCGCGGCTTCTCCGGCAATGGCAAAGCCCATCTTGCCGCTGGAGCGATTGCCGAGAAAGCGCACCGGGTCGATGTCCTCATAAGTGGGACCTGCGCTCACCACCATGCGCTTGCCTGCAAGACTCACGCCCGCACCCCGCCCAGCATCGCATTCAATGCCGCGACAATCTCGCCAGGCTCGCTCATCCGCCCGGGGCCTTGCTCGCCACAGGCCTGCTCACCGCTGGCCGGCCCCACCATGGCAAGGCCACGGCTTTGCAGCACGGCGATATTGGCCTGTGTGGCCGGATGCAGCCACATGCGCTGATTCATAGCCGGAGCCGCCAGTATCGGCGCGGTGCTGGCAAGGCAAAGCGTACTGACCAAATCATCGGCCAGCCCATACGCGAGTTTCGCCAGGGTATTGGCGGTGGCCGGAGCAATCACGATGGCATCAGGCCAGCGCGCCAGCTCAATATGCCCCATCGCCGCCTCCGCCTGCGCATCCCACAGGCTGCTGCGTACCGGCTGGCCACTCAGTGCCTGAAACGTCGCCGCGCCCACAAACTGCAAGGCCGAGGCAGTCATCGCCACCTGCACCCTGGCGCCGGCCTTGCGCAGCTGGCGGGTCAGGTCTGCGGCCTTGTAAGCCGCTACGCCACCACAGACGCAGAGCAGGATTTTCTTGCCTGAAAGCATGGCAGAGGCATTCACGGGATTTAAGGGTTTTCCGGCAACCAGCAGGGCTATCAGCTTAACCGATGACACCGGCTTTCCGATGCCCCGCTGCCCGGCCAGGCTTCAGACTGAAAGACACACCCCTATGCCGGAGGCTTCCCATGCGTATCCATGACTGGCCCGTTGAGGAGCGCCCGCGCGAAAAACTGCTGGCACGCGGCGCGGCGGCGCTGTCCGATGCCGAACTGCTGGCGCTGTTTCTGGGCTCGGGACTGGCGGGGCAGGACGCGGTCAGCACCGCCCGCCTGCTGCTGCGTGAGCACGGCCCGTTGCGTGCCCTGCTGGAGCGCAGCCCCAAAGACATGGCAAGGCTGCCCGGCATCGGCCCTGCCCGTGCCTGTCTTTTGGCCGGTGCGATGGAGCTGTGCAGCCGCCAGCTTGCCGCTGCGCTTGCCCGTGGCGAGAGCCTCAACTCGCCCACTACCGCCGGGCATTACTTCAGCCAGCGCCTGCGCCACCAAAGCCGCGAGGTGTTTGCCGCGCTGTTTCTGGACAGCCGTCATCGCAGCCTGGGCTTTGAGGAAATGTTCAGTGGCACCCTCGATGGCGCCTCGGTGCATCCGCGCGAAGTGGTGCGCCGCGCCCTGGCGCACAATGCCGCCGCGGTCATCGTCGGCCATAACCATCCCAGTGGTGATGCCACTCCCAGCCAGGCCGACCGGGATTTGACCCGCACCCTGAAAAACGCACTGGACTTGGTGGAAATCCGCCTGCTGGACCATTTCATCATCGCCGATGGCCCGCCGCTGTCGATGGCCGAGCGCGGGCTGCTATGAGCGCCTGTTCAAAGAAACCCGTGCCAAGCTGGATTAAACTACGCGGTCGCATCATTTCCCCTTAGTCTTTTCGTGAAAGCCCAGCTCAAGTCTCTGGTCGAACAGGCCATTGCCACCCTTTCTGCCAACGGCACGCTGCCTGCGGATTTGTCCGCGCCGGATTTCGTTATCGAACGCCCGCGCGAAGCCAGCCACGGCGATTTTTCCACCAATGCCGCGATGCTGCTGGCCAAACCGGCACGCAGCAACCCGCGCGCGCTCGCCCAGGCATTGCTGGATGCGCTGCCGCAAGATGCGCGCATTGCCAAAGCAGAAATCGCAGGCCCGGGCTTCATCAACTTCCATCTTGCGCCCGATGCCTGGCATTCGGTGGTGAGCGCCATCCATGCCCAGGGCGATGCCTTCGGCTGCAATGACAGCGGCCAGGGGCAGAAAGTGGGCGTGGAATATGTCTCGGCCAACCCCACCGGCCCGCTGCATGTGGGACATGGCCGGGCAGCCGCCATTGGCGACTCCATCGCCCGCGTGCTGGCCGCCAACGGCTGGCAGGTAGTGCGCGAGTTCTATTACAACGATGCTGGCGTGCAGATTGAGAACCTGGCCAAATCGGTCAAGGCGCGCATCGACGGCCACAAACCCGGCGACGCTGCCTGGCCTGCCGAAGCCTATAACGGCGATTACATCGCCGATGTCGCCGCCGCCTATCTGCGCGAGGAATCGGTCGAAGTCGATGACCAGACCGTCAGCGGCAGCCAGAACCGCGACGATATCGAGGCCATTCGCCGCTTTGCCGTGGCCTGGCTGCGCCGCGAACAGAACGCCGACCTGGCCGCCTATGCGGTGAAGTTTGACAACTATTTTCTGGAATCCTCGCTGTATGCCGATGGCAAGGTCGAGGAAACCGTGGCCGAACTCACCCGTCGCGGCCATACCTATGAAGAAGGCGGCGCACTGTGGCTGCGCAGCACCGACTTTGGCGATGACAAAGACCGGGTGATGCGCAAGTCCGACGGCAGCTATACCTATTTCGTGCCGGACGTGGCCTACCACCGCAGCAAATGGCAGCGCGGCTGGACGCGCGCCATTACCGAGCTGGGCGCCGACCACCATGGCTCGCTGGCGCGGGTGCGTGCCGGCCTGCAGGCGCTGGATGCCGGTATCCCCAGGGGCTATCCGGACTATGTGCTGCACCAGATGGTGACGGTGATGCGCGGCGGCGAGGAGGTCAAACTCTCCAAGCGCGCTGGCAGCTATCTGACGCTGCGCGACTTGATTGAAGAAACCAGCAAGGACGCGGTGCGCTGGTTCCTGATTGCGCGCAAGCCCGATTCGCAGCTCACCTTCGATATCGACCTGGCCCGCAGCCAGTCCAATGACAACCCGGTGTTCTATGTGCAATACGCCCATGCGCGGGTGCACAGCCTGTTGCGCCAGGCGGCGGAAAAAGGCTTCACCTTCCGGCTGGAAAACGGTCTGGAAAACTTGGGCAGGCTGCAAGACCAGGCCAGCCTGGCACTGATGATTGAGCTCTCGCGCTATCCGGAAGTGGTGGCCGCCGCTGCACAGACGCTGGAGCCGCATATCATCGCCCAGTATCTGCGCGAGCTCGCCACCGCCTTCCATACCGCCTACCACGCCCAGCCGGTGCTGGTGGAAGATGCCAGCGAGCGCGATGCACGCCTTGCGCTATGCACCGCCACCGCACAAGTGCTGAAAAACGGCATGGCGCTGCTCGGTGTTTCCGCACCTGAAAAAATGTAACCGGAGACAAACCATATGGCCGCACGTCGCGGAAAATCACAGGCACGGCGCAGCAGCGCACGACAAAGCAGCATGCCCGGCTGGGCATGGCTGCTGATAGGGGTTTTGCTGACCATCGTGGTCATCTTGCTGGCGCCACGCTTTATCGGCGCCCATAAAGAGGGCAATACCGGCTTTTTCAGTCTCGGCAATGCGCCATCCAGCCCGGAGCCACTGCCCCAGCCGGACGCATCCAGCACGCCCGCCTTTGAACCGGCACCGGCAGCCCCTGCCAAACGCCAAGGCGAAGCGGCACGCCCAGCGCCGCCCAAAACCCGCGACTTCGATTTTTACGAAGTGCTGCCCAATGAAGAAGTCATCCTGACCGATGCGCAGCTGGCTGCCATCCAGCGCGAGGAAACCCGCCGCCGCGAGGAAGCCCGTCGCCGCGAGCAACAGGCAGCTGCCGAAGCCGCCCAGGCCAACACCCCGGCTGCAAGCAATGAGTCCGCTGCCCAGGCCGCTGCCGCCCAGGCTGCCGATGCCCAGGCGCGCGCCATCGCAGCCGCCAATGCGCAGCTACCACGCCCGCTTCCTGAAGCGGCTGCGCCTGCACCGGCAAGGCGCACGCCTCCTCCGGCCACCACACCCACATCAAAAACCGCCACAACGGTACCTGCGGCAACCCATACCACGGACAAAGCGCCCGCCCGCCCTCCGGGCAGAGACCTTGCTCCCCCTCCTGCCCCCTCCCCGACCAGGGCCAGCGCCACACCCGCTGCGGCTTCTGCACCGGCGGCTGCGGCCAATAGCGCCGCGCAAGCTGCCGTGCGTAGCGCACCCTATATCGTGCAGGCCGGCGCCTTTGCGGCCAGCGGTGATGCCGAGGCGGTCAAAGCCAGAATCGCGCTACTGGGCCTGAATGCCCGCGTAGAGTCCGCACAGAACAACGGCAAGACCGTATACCGGGTACGCATGGGGCCTTATGGCTCCGCCGCCGAAGCCGCCGAAGCAAAACAAAAGCTCGAAAGCGGCGGCGTGCAGGCAATGACCCTGCAAGTCAAATAAACCTTGTCCATACCTTCGGGCGTGCCACGGCACGCCCAAGTCTTATCCGCCGCATCAGCGCCGAAAACGCCTGCGTCCGCGTCCGCCTGCCGCATTCTCGGCCTGACGCTGCGCCAGGGTATCCGCCGCCACTGCCAGCTCATCGCGCAACTTCAGATAATTGGCAAAACGCGACTGCTCCAGTTCCCCGCACGCCACCGCCGCCTGCAAGGCGCAGCCAGGCTCCCGGTCATGGCGGCAGTCGCGGAACCGGCATTGCCCGGCCAGCTCGGCAATATCGGCAAACGCGGCGGCATCCAGTTGTTCCTCGCCGGTGGGCTTCAACTCGCGCATCCCCGGCGTATCAATCAGGCAGGCGCCGCCCGGCAAGGCCAGCAGCGCCCGGTAAGTGGTGGTATGCCGTCCACGGGCATCATGCGCACGCACCGCGCCGGTACGCATCCGCTGCTCGCCCAGCAGGGTATTGGTCAGGGTGGATTTGCCCGCACCGGATGAGCCGACCAGTACCACGGTACGCCCCGCCGTCAGCCACGGCGCCAGCACCGCCACGCTGGCCGCAGCGCAGGCATTGACGCTGCACACGGCAATATCTTGCGCGGCCAATGCCGCCAGCGCCTCGCGCGCCGCCGCTGCATCCACAGCAATATCCTGCTTGGTCAGCACCACGACAGGCTCAACCCCGCCACCCTTCAGCAACAACAGATAACGCTCGATGCGGCGCGGGTTGAAATCCGCATCCAGCCCGGTCACCACGAAGGCGGTATCGACATTGGCAGCAATCAGCTGCTGCTTGTAATGCTCGCCCGCAGCCGCCCGCTTGATGATGCTCCAGCGCGGCAGCAAGGCCACGATGCGCGGCTTTTCTGCGCTGTCCTCAATCAGCACCCAATCACCCACTGCCGCCCGGCTGGCCGGGTCGCAACGCGGCCTGGCCCATTCCGGCAACGACTCCACGGTTTGTGCATCCGCAGCATGTTCGGCCACCACATAGCCGGAACGGTGCTGCTCAATCACCCGCGCCGGACGCGCCGCAGGGTGCGCCGCACATACCCCCTGCCAATCCTCAGGCAACGACAGCGGCCAGCCAATCGCCGTCAAACGAGCCTGATTGGGGCGGGCAGCCTGCTTCACACCGTAAATGATGAGCCGCAACCGCAGGTGGTCTTGGCATTGGGATTGCGGATGGAAAACTGCGCCCCATGCAGCGACTCGGTGTAATCCACCGTCGCCCCCATCAAGTATTGCAGGCTGAGAGGGTCAACCAGCAACACCACGCCATCGGTGACTACGGCCAAATCATCCTCGGCCTGGTTTTCATCAAACTCAAAGCCATACTGGAAACCCGAACAGCCACCGCCCTGGATATAGACGCGCAGCTTCAGCGCCTGATTGCCTTCTTCAGCAATCAGCTCGCGCACCTTGCTGGCAGCCGCCTGGGTAAAGTTGAGGGGCGCTTCAAGCTGTTGATAGCCGGGCGCATTCTGGTCAAGGCTGTGGTTTTCCATGCACAAAGCATGGGGCTTGCAGGCCACAGGTTCAAGCCCGGCAGAATCCGGCTATAGTGCGCACAGACATCGCCCTGACTTGGGAGTACATCATGGATGTGTCATCCGCGCATATTTTTGCCGCTGGCGTGCTCTTGGCCTGGCTGGCCGGGATTCGCGTCTATCTGACCGTATTCGGGGTCGGCATTGCCGGCACGATGGGCTGGGTGGAATTGCCCGATGCGCTCACCGTGACCCAATCCCCCTGGGTGCTGGGCATTTCCGGCGTACTGGCACTGGTGGAATTTTTCGCCGATAAAATCCCCGGCGTGGACAGCATCTGGGATTTGCTGCAAACCCTGGCGCGCATTCCCGCTGGCGCCTTCCTCGCCGCTGCGGCCATTTCCCCCGATGGCGACCTGGGGGCAGGCATGCTGGCCGCAGGTGCCGGGGTGACGCTTACCAGTCACTTCCTGAAAACCGGCTCGCGCGCCATCATCAACACCTCGCCCGAGCCAGCCAGCAACTGGACGGCCTCGCTTGGCGAGGACATCCTCACCACAGGCTCACTCGCGCTTGCCATCTTCAACCCCTGGGTGGCCCTGGTCATCGTGCTCATCGTCAGCCTGGGCTTTGCCTTCATCCTTTGGTGGCTGGCGCGCAAGACCCTGCGCGGCCTGCGCTGGCTAAAGGCCAAAACCGCCAGTCCGCCACCGCCAAGCCCGGGCTAACCTCCGCGCCTGCCGGGCACGATAATGCGCCGGTACTGGCTGCGCCGGGCACCGAGACTGCGCACCTCGGCACTCGGCGGCGGAATCACGCCCTGCCCGACCACCCCGCGCGCCAATGGCGCGAAATGCTGCAACGCACGTGAATACACATTGCGCTTGAACACCACCACATTCTCCACCGGATACCAGAAATCCACCCAGCGCCAATGGTCAAACTCGGGCTGCTCGGTCAAATCCAGCCGCACATCGCCCTCACTGCCCTTCATCTGCAGCAAGAACCACACCTGCTTCTGGCCGATGCATACCAGGCGGTCACGACTGCGCACCGCACGCGCTGGCAACCGGTAGCGCAACCAGCCAGGAGTCGCCCCCAAGACCTCGACATGCTCGGGCAACAGCCCGGTTTCCTCACGCAGCTCACGGTACATCGCCTCCAACGGCGTTTCGTCAGAGTTCATCCCGCCCTGCGGGAACTGCCACCCGTCCCGGCGTATCCTGCGCGCCCAGAACACCCGGCCATCCGGGTGCATCAGCACAATGCCCACATTGGGGCGATAACCGTCCGGATCAATCACGACACGGACTCCTGAAAATGTTTGGGGCCAAACCCCGCTAGCCCTGAATTTGCCATGCACAGACCAACACGGCAAGCCCAGATGCGGCACTTCCCGCAACAGCGCAAAAAATCTTCCCGCAACCATTGACATCCACACACGGACAATGGAAAATCCCCTGCTCTCCGCCCAGTGCGGACAAATCCACGGCTATGTAGCTCAGACGGTTAGAGCGCGAGACTCATAATCCCGAGGTCGGTGGTTCGATTCCACCCATAGCCACCACTTTCAGTAGCATCTTTCACTATCATTGCCCGCATTGATGCGGGCGTTTTTGTATTTAGCCTCAAGGAAATGTCATGGACATTTTCAAGATTTTCACTCTGGAAGCCGCCCACCGCCTGCCGAACGTGCCGGAAGGCCACAAATGCGCGCGCCTGCATGGACATTCGTTCCGCGTGGAGCTGCATGTCAGCGGCCCCATCGACCCGCAGCTGGGCTGGGTGATGGACTTTGCCGACCTGAAGGCCGCCTTCAAGCCGTTGTACGAACAACTTGACCACCATTACCTCAACGATATCGAGGGTCTGGAAAACCCGACCAGCGAGCGACTGGCGCAATGGATTTGGGAACGGCTGAAGCCCTCGGTGCCCCTGCTGTCTGCGGTAGTCGTGCATGAAACCTGTACCGCTGGCAGCCGTTATAGCGGCAGCTGAACATACGAAAACAGGCAAAACCGAATTGTTGCAGTGCAAAATCATCTGCGCTATGCTGCATCGCACAAATCGGGAATCCCCGGTTTCTTCATGACCCAACCGAGGACAATCACCATGTATCAGCCGCAATTCAACGAACAATTCGTCGCCGCAACCCGCCAGTTTGCCGACACCGCTGCGCGCATCAATCGCCTGGCGCTTGAAAACGCCGAAAAGGTGTTCGGCCTGCAACTTGCCGCACTGGAAGAAAGCGCCAATGCCACCTTTGCCTACTGGGGGCAGCTGGTGGAAACCCGTGACTTCAACGGCCTGCGTGATGCCGTCCCTGCTGGCGTGCAAGTGGCCCGCGAAAACGCCGAGCGCGCTATCGCCACCAGCCAGGAAATCTACGACAGCACTCTCAAGACCAACGAAGCCATCGCGCAAATCGCCAAGGGCGAAGTGGAGCAGGTCGTGGCCAAGGTGCAGGCTGAAGGCGAAAAGGCCGTGAAAGCTGCCGCCAAAAAGGCGCGCGCTGCCTGATTCTGGCTGCAAACAGCCTGCAAACCCGGCAACTGCGGTTGCCGGGTTTTTTATTGGCTGCCCGGCTTGGCCGCGCCAAATAGCCAATGGATATCCGCTTCGGCAAAACGCTGCGGCATCAGGTATTCCCCCCGGAACAGGGCAATATCCAGTCGCTGCCAGGGCAGCTCGAAATCTGCCTGCTGGGTGCGGATGGCATCGCGTAGCAAGGTAGTGCAATAACGATGCGGCTTGTTGCGTGATGCCAGCACAAAACGCTCACCCACACGCTGGCGTACATGGCGGGCAGTTTCGGCACGCTGCTCGCGGCTCAAAAACTTTGGCCGCGCCACGGCAATGGCTTCGGCGTGTTCAGCCGCAGCAAACTCGGCCAGGGTACTTAGCAAGACTTGATTCGGACGCGCCGGGTCATCATCCGTCGTGGCATGGACAATCCACACTTCGGGTGAGGTTTCCACCACCATGCCGATATGCGAATAGCGGCTGTTGCTCAACTGGCGGATAAGCAGGCTTTCCCGGCTTGTGCCGCTGCGGAATACCCAATCCCCCGCTTCAAGCCACTGCGCAGCGGGCAGCGCCGCTGCAGGACGGCGCAGTTGGTGCGAGCGATAGCCCCAACCCAGGGTAGCGAGCAGCCCTGCAACCAGCGCCACAGCCAGCCAGTAACAGGCAGGACGGGACACGGGATGCGGCGTCAGAACATGCCCATCCGGACACGCCAGCCTTTATCGGTCTCCACCAGTTCGACGCGCTCCTGGGTACTGGTGCCTTGCTTGAAGTGCACAGTGACCTTGACCGAGGCACGCTTGCCATCGCCCGGATGCGCCTCCGCGCCTTCGGTAGTGATTTTGTCCACCCCGCCACGCTCCTCGGCTTCAGCCTTATGCTCGGCCACCATGGCGCGCAATTTGCCTGTCATCAGCTCCTTCTCGCCCGGTTTGGCCGCCGCCTTCTCGGAAACATGCAGCATGGCGATGACGGCATCCGCATCTCCGGCATAGCTTTTTTCCACAAATGCACGCGCCACATCTTCCGGAGACTTCTTTCCGCAAGCCGCCAGCAAAGTCATGGCAAACAAGGCAATAAAAACCCATTTGAAAAGACGCATCAAATCTCTCCCAAGTTTGGAAACCGTATGGTTATTTATGCCTGCCTGGGCATGATTTGCAAGGGCGGCGCGCCCAGTACGCGGCTCAAAATGGCCATGTTCTCGGCCTGCCGCAGCATTGCAGGCTCAACCGGATTGGCAATCCAGCCCGCAAAACGACAGCCATCGGCCACAATCGCCCGTTGCGTGACCCTGGCCTGATGCACGCAGCCCAGCCGCAGCCCTACCACCATCAATACCGGAATATCCAGCGCACGCACCAAATCGGCCTGCTCAAGCGTGTGGCTCAACGGCGCCGCCCAGCCGCCCACGCCCTCGACAAGCACGCCTTCATGCCCGGCGCGCAAATGCGCATGGGCATCCAGTAGCGGCGCCAGCGCAATGTCCACGCCGGCCTCGGCGGCCGCGATTTCCGGCGCAGCAGGCAAAAGCAAGGCATAAGGATTGCGCAGCCCATACGCAACATCCAAACCGTCAGCTTGCTGCAAGGCCAGCGCATCCTCACTGCGCCAACCTTCGCCCGTTTCAAGACAGCCACTGGCAACCGGCTTCATGCCCACTAACCGCTGCCCGGCTTCCGCCGCTTGCCGCAGCAGGGCACAGGTCACAAATGTTTTACCGATACCGGTATCGGTGCCGGTGATATAGAGGTCAGCAGGCAATTTCTTCATCCGGGCATTATCTGCGCTTTACACTTGGCAGATGTTTAATCCCATCTCTCTCGAAGGCGACAAGCCTGCCCAATACGCCCAGCTTTTGCTGGCCTGCCAGAACCTTATGCATGGCGAGCACGACCGCATCGCCAATGCCGCCAATCTCTCCGCCTTGCTGTTCAACAGCCTGCCCGACCTCAACTGGGCCGGGTTCTACTTCTTTGACGGCCAGGAGCTGGTGGTTGGCCCGTTTCAAGGCTTACCGGCCTGTGTGCGCATTCCGCTGGACAAAGGCGTCTGTGGCGCGGCAGCCCGCCAGCGCCAAACCCAACGCGTGGAGGATGTCCATGCGTTCCCCGGCCATATCGCCTGCGATGCCGCTTCGCGCTCGGAAATCGTCATCCCGCTGGTAAAAAACGGCGAATTAATTGGCGTACTGGATATCGACAGCCCACTACCCGCACGCTTCGATAGTGACGACCAAAATGGCCTTGAAGCGATTGCCGAGGTATTTGTGCAGTCGCTGTCTTAGAGGCTGTTCAAAGGCTCTTAAATAGCTACTTGCCTACATAGTAGCTGCCCCCAAAAGCTCGGCAGACAATATAAAAAACCGGCCTGCATTGCAGGCCGGTTTTCTTCGGTTTAGTGAGGCAACTTCTCCGTCATTGCCCACCTGTTTGACGAGCGCGCTCAATCAGCTGGTTCGCCGAGTCGGTACCCTGCTGCAGCGGATTGCCCTGTGGCGCCGGCTTGCTTTCAAACTTCAAAGCCGGCTGCCCCACTTCGCTTTCCACTGAGCGCACTTCACCATTGGCACGGCGCGCCTTGACCTGCTCAAGCACTTCGTTGCTGGCAGAGCCTTCAATGAAGTCGGCTCGATGCAGCTCACCAGCCTTGAGGTCAATGAACAGGCTGTTGGCATCACCAGCGTTGCGGCTGCTGCTGGTCATCAGGCGGCTGCCACGCGGCAGCGTACTGCTGTCCACCTTCAGCACATGCGTCACCGGACGCAGGCCACAGTAGCTGTACTTGCCTTCAACGTCACTGATCATGTAGGTGCCATCCTGGAAGTACATGCGTACACCCGGGATACCCAGCTCTTCGCGATCCTTCACGCTGTTGCCATTGGCATCCACATAGATCTGACCAACCACGCAGCCTTCGTTGGAGAACACGCCACCACGCGGTTTGACCTGCCACTGATCCTCATTTGAGCAACTAGCCAGACCCGCCTGAGCTACCGGACACTCCATGTGCGCACGGTTGATACCATCACCCTGCTGGGCACCAACACCCAAGCGCACACGGTACTGCACCATGACTTCGGTATCGGCAGGGATAGCATCCAACTGCATCCGCAACTCAGACCCCGGTGCACCTTGCAATGCAACCAGGTTGGCACCGCGAACTGCAACCGTTTCACCCACCAACAGGAAGCCTGCCGGCAGACGGTCAACAAGCACCGGCCGGAGTGCAGCAGCAACCTGGCTGGTATTACGGATACGGATGGTGTAGAGCACCACATCACCCACTTCCGCCTCGCTCACCGAACCACGCTTCTCGACTACCAATTGCGGTGTGGCAGCAGGCTGCGGCGTCACCCGTGCATCCGCCTCCAGCACACTGGTTGCAGAGAGGTTGCCGGTCAAAGTGCTCACCTTCACCACGTTGACGTAATTACCCCCCGCCAACACGGTAGCAACCACCTTCATGCTGACCGTTTGCCCCTTGAGCATGTCGCCAATGGTCCAGAACGGAGCAAGCCAGCTACCGGTATCCGGTGTTGCGCTGACCAAGCTGTAACCATCAGGCATCAGCTCCTCAAGCTTCACCGCTTCTGCGGTCGACGGCCCATTGTTGGTCACCATAATGGTGAACTCAACGTTCTCGCCAATCTTCGGAGAGGGATTGTTCACTACCTTGGTAACAATCAACTCCACTTTCGCCGTCGGCGTCACCGTCGCCGTGCCGCTGTTGTTGCTCGGGTCATCGCCCG
>JAUMYP010000058.1 GCA_030528565.1 Pseudomonadota bacterium | reverse complement strand
GGCTCGGCCGCAGTTGCAGGCACAGGGGCTTGCACTTCGTAGCCACGCGCCTGGAGCCGGGCCAGCAGGCCATTGCTGGAAGTGACCTGGTGCATCGGCAGGGTGGCGAAAGTGCTGTTATTGCGGGCAATGGCGGCTTCGGCGGCAGCCAGCCAGCGGTTCTCGGCTTCGGCCTCGGCCGCGCGAATGGAAATACTGTTGTCCAGTGCATTGGCGACCACACTACGACATACTTGCCAGTCACCGACACTGAGCCCGGTATTACGCAGGGCATCAATGTCGCCCAACGCCCAGGCATTGGCAATGCGCTTGCTGCGGGGAATCTCGTGCTCCACCCAGTCCATATAACGGCGCAGGCAGGCGCGGTCATCAACTTGTGCTGCCGAAGTACTGATCTGCCTGAGCGCCTGACGGCCCGAAAATTTCTGCTCCAGCGTGGTGGAAACGGTTTGCAAGCGTTTTTGCTTGCGTAGCCGTTCCAGGGTTTCCCCCACCACGCCACTGCGACCCAGGCTGTTTTGCCGCAGCGCAGCGCGATAGAGCGCTTCTGCGGCAAAGTAGGGGCGCAATTGGTTGACTTCCGGCTTGTCGGCCAGATATTGCTGCTGCAGGCGCTGCCAGCGGGCAGCATCTTCCGGGGAAAGTACCTGCTGCAGGGTTTTGCCGTCCGGATTTTTACGCAGCCGGTTGGCCTGTGGCAGCAGGAACAGGCCGCCAAGCATGCCGCCGCGGGGTGAGAACGCAAGGCTGGGCGGCAGCAGCCATTCTTGCGCACGGCTCATGCGTGCTTCCACTTCGATGCTGTCCCACTGGATGTTGTGCGGAATCGGTGATACCAGTCCCAGCACCCACATCACATGCTCGCCACGGCTGACTTTCCACAGCCCCGGCCCTTGTACCCGGCCACTGACCACCACACTGTCGATAAGCGGGCTGTCCACGCCGGGCTGCGTACTGGCCGGGGGCGGCTCGGCGCCCGCTGGGGCTTCCTGGGCGGCAGCATGGGGGCAAAAGGCCAAGGCAAGCATTGCAAACAGGGCGTGGTTTTTCATGGCAGTCCTTGTAAATGAAGGCGGATATTTTGTACCCGGCAAACTGGCTCAGGACTGTACGCCCTGGCTACGCAAATAGGGCGTGAAACCTGGCAGCATCCAGGCCCTTAGCCGCCGTTGAGATACGGGTCGGCGATGCCAAGGCCGGCCAGAATTTCGCGCTCAAGCTGTTCCATGGCCTGTGCATCGGCATCGTTTTCATGGTCCCAGCCCAGCAAATGCAGGACGCCGTGCACGGTCATATGTGCGTAATGGGCGTTGACCGGCTTGCCTTGTTCGGCGGCTTCGCGCGCCACCACCGGGGCGCAAATCACCAAATCGCCCAGCAGCGGGAAACGGGCGCTTTTCGGCAGCCCCGGCGGGCGTTCGGCCGGGAAGCTGAGCACATTGGTGGCATAGTCCTTGCCGCGATAGTGGCGGTTCAGTGCCTGGCCTTCTTCGCTGTCAACAATGCGGATGGCAAGGTCGGCATCACGGATGCGTCCTTCAAGCGTGGCAGCCACCCAGCGCCGGAAACTGCCGGGTGCAGGCACGCCCTTGCGGGGGGCGGCATAGCTGATGCTGACTTCAAGTTCGAGAGGTCCACGGGTCATGGCAGCTCACTCAAGTTATGCAATCAAGGATTTTCAGGGGCGCTTTGTGCGGCTTTCTCGCGCGCCTCATAGGCATTGACGATACGCGCCACCAGCGGGTGACGCACCACGTCGCGTGATTCGAAAAAGGTGAAGCTGACGCCTTCAACATCGCGCAGCACTTCGATGGCATCTTTCAGCCCGGACTTGATATGCCGTGGCAGGTCAATCTGGGTCATGTCGCCGGTGACGACCGCCGTCGAGCCAAAGCCCAGGCGGGTCAGAAACATTTTCATCTGCTCGATGGTGGTGTTCTGCGCCTCGTCCAGAATCACGAAGGCATCGTTCAGTGTGCGCCCGCGCATATACGCCAGCGGCGCGATTTCAATGACGTTTTTCTCAAGCAGCCGCGCGACCTTTTCCACACCCAGCATTTCATACAGCGCGTCGTACAGCGGGCGCAGATACGGATCCACTTTCTGGCTGAGATCACCCGGCAAAAAGCCGAGCTTCTCGCCGGCTTCCACTGCCGGGCGTACTAGCACCAGGCGCTGGATGCGTGACTGGTTGAGGGCTTCCACCGCCATTGCCACGGCAAGGAAGGTCTTGCCGGTACCGGCCGGGCCGATGCCAAAATTGATGTCATGGGTGGCGATGGCATGCAGGTATTTCTTCTGGTTGCCGCCACGCCCCTTGATAGTGCCGCGCTTGACCCGCACGGCGACTTCCTGCGGGATGTAATCATGGGCGTCGCGCTTGCCGGTATCGGCTGCGGCATCTGTATCGCCAATCAAACCGGCCAGGCGCAGGTTCAGGGCATGGCCGTCGAAAGTCACCTCGGCGGCCTCGGCATACAGCGCGCGCAGCACTTTTTCTGCCCGTGCAAGGCTGTGGTCATCGTCGGACTTGATGCGGAACACATGGCCGCGATTGGAAATTTCCACGCCCAGCCGCAATTCAAGCTGGCGCAGATGGGCATCGAATGGGCCGGCGAAGTTGGCCAACTGTTCGCTATCGTCAGGTTCCAGGGTGAAATCGTGGTGCGGCATGGCAGAAATCGGCATGGAGGGATGCAAACCTTAGCGTATGTTGCGGGTGCTTGTTCGTTGGTTAAACAGGCAGGCTAGAATTTTTCATCTTGATTTTTTGATGGTATTGCCAATGAGCTCCCCACTTCCTGCCCATGCACCACAGCGTGATTTGAAGCCGCATCCTGCCGTTCGCAATGTGATTGCGGTCGGCTCGGGCAAGGGCGGGGTGGGTAAGTCCACCACGGCGGTGAATCTGGCGGCGGCCCTGATGCAGGAAGGGCTGAAGGTCGGGGTGCTGGATGCGGATATCTATGGGCCGAGCATCCCGATGATGCTGGGCATCAGCGGCAAGCCCGAAAGCCCCGATGGCAAGTGTTTTATGCCACTCACCGGGCATGGGCTTGAGGCGATGTCGATGGGGACGCTGGTAGAGCCGGATGCGGCGATGATTTGGCGTGGGCCGATGGCAACTTCGGCCTTGATGCAGTTGTTCAACGATACCCGCTGGGGCGATTTGGATGTGCTGGTGGTGGACTTGCCGCCCGGCACTGGCGATGTGCAGCTGACCCTGGCGCAGAAAATCCCGGTGGCCGGGGCGGTGGTGGTGACTACGCCGCAGGATATCGCCACGCTGGATGCGAAGAAGGCGCTGAAGATGTTCGAGAAGGTCGAAGTGCCAGTGCTTGGGCTGGTGGAAAACATGGCCGTGCATGTGTGCAGCCAGTGCGGTCATGCCGAGCATGTATTTGGTTCTGGCGGCGGCGAGGCGATGGCGGCGCAATATGGGGTGCCGCTGTTGGGCTCGCTGCCGCTGGATGTGCGTATCCGCAAGCAGGGCGATGCCGGGTTGCCAGTGACGCTGGCCGAGCCGGATTCGGCAGTGGCGCTGGCCTATCGGCAATTGGCGCAGCAGTTGCTGGCCGAGCTGGACAAGCGCCCCAGGGCGCGGATGCCGATTGCTGCCTCGCTGCTGGGCTGAGAGCTCTGCTTGCCGTTTACAATGCCGGGGATTGTCCGAGGGAAATTTTCATGAGTATCAAGAGTGACCGCTGGATTCGCCGCATGGCCGAGCAGCACGGCATGATTGAGCCGTTTGAGCCGGGGCAAATCAAGCATGATGCCGGTAACCAGCGTATCGTCAGCTATGGCACCTCCAGCTACGGCTATGACGTGCGTTGCGCGCGCGAGTTCAAGGTGTTCACCAATATCAATTCCACCATCGTTGACCCCAAGCACTTTGACCCCAAGAGCTTTGTCGATGTGGTCGGCGATGAGTGCATCATCCCCCCCAACAGCTTTGCGCTGGCGCGCACGGTGGAGTACTTCCGCATCCCGCGCGATACCCTGGTGGTTTGCCTGGGCAAGAGCACCTATGCGCGCTGCGGCATCATCGTCAACGTCACCCCGCTGGAGCCGGAATGGGAAGGTCATGTGACCCTGGAGTTCTCCAATACCACGCCGCTGCCGGCACGCATCTATGCCAATGAAGGCGTGGCGCAGATGCTGTTCTTCCAGGCCGATGCCGATGATGTCTGCGAAACCTCTTACCGTGACCGGGGTGGCAAGTATCAGGGGCAAACCGGCGTCACCCTGCCGAGGACATGAAGATGAGCCAGAACCAGCAGAGCAAACCAGATAACCATGTGGATTCGCGCATAGGCCGCGGCTTTATCAATAGCCGCTGGCGCTACAGCCAGTTCGTGATTGTGGGCCTTATCGTGATGGGCTTGGTCGGCAGCTTGAGTCCGCTTGGTTGGCTGGTATCGGCCATCGTCGGCGCGGCTGCGGGCATTGGCCTTTGGCTTGTTGAGAAAAAGCGCGGCGTGCTTTGAGTGTTTGAAAACGCAGCTTACAGGCTGCGTTTTTCGTAGCTGACAAAAAAGCCCTGCAAGTCGCCGTTTTCGATATAGGGCTGGACGCTGAGCAGGCGATAGCCTTGTGCGTAAAAGGCGCGATGGGCGGCGCTCAAGTTATTGGCCGCGCCCTGGTTGCGGAAGCCCCAGCTGGCATCCACCCAGATGGTGACCGCAGGTGCATTTTGCTGGGCGGCTTCGCTGGCGGCACGTTCGGGAGATTTGCCAAACAGCCGGGCCTCGGCAGCGTGCGGCAGGAGTAGGGCAAGCGTCAGGGCGAGGGCGGCAAGCGTGGTTTTCATGCGATTTTTTCCAGTGCAAAACAGGGAAGATGGGGTTCCAGGCGGGCCAGTAGCGCGGCGTGTTCGTCCGGTGTGCGGGGTTTGGCCGGATGCACGCCCCAGACCGGGCGCGGCCAGGCGGCATCGTTGCGGAAGCGGGCGATGATATGCACATGCAGTTGCTCAACAACATTGCCGAGGGCGGCGATATTGAGCTTGTCGGGCTTGAATGCATGGCGCAGCAGGCGGGCGGCTGCATCCATCTCGCGCTGCAATTGCTGCCGGTCACTGTCGGTCAGGTCAATCAGTTCGCGCGCGCCAGGGAGGCGCGGCACCAGAATCAGCCAGGGATATTGGCTATCGTCCATCAGCCGCAATTCCGAAAGCGGCCATTGGGCGATGGGTTTGCTGTCGGCGGCAAGTCGCGGGTCTAGCTGGAAGTTCATGCGTACATGGTGTGTTGGCGGCTGTCCACTATAATCCGCCCTCGTTTCCAGATGGTTATCCCATGTCCTACGCCCAACCCAAAGTCGGTTTCGTCAGCCTTGGCTGCCCCAAGGCGCTGGTCGATTCCGAGCGCATCCTCACCCAGCTGAAGGTGGAGGGCTATGACATCGTGCCAAGTTATGACGATGCCGATGTGGTGGTGGTCAATACCTGCGGCTTCATCGACAGTGCGGTGGCCGAGTCGCTGGATGCCATTGGCGAGGCGATGGCGGAAAACGGCAAGGTGATTGTCACCGGCTGCCTTGGCAAGCGCGGTGACTTGATTCGTGAGGCGCACCCGGATGTGCTGTCGATTAGCGGGCCGCAGGACTACAGCAGCGTGATGGCGGCGGTGCATCAGGCACTGCCGCCCAGGCACGACCCGTTTGTGGATGTGGTGCCGGACTACGGCATCAAGCTCACCCCCAAGCACTATGCTTATCTGAAGATTTCCGAGGGCTGCAATCATCGTTGCAGCTTCTGCATCATCCCCTCGCTGCGTGGTGATTTGGTGTCGCGCCCGGTGGACCAGGTGCTGCGCGAGGCCGAAAAACTGGTGATGGGCGGGGTCAGGGAGCTGCTGGTGGTTTCGCAGGACACCAGCGCCTATGGCGTTGACCTCAAATATGCGGAAAAGACCTGGCATGACAGGCCCTATGCCACGCGCATGAAGGCGCTGTGCGAGGGGCTGGCCGGGCTGGGCGTGTGGACGCGGCTGCATTATGTCTATCCCTATCCGCATGTGGACGACATCATCCCGCTGATGGCCGAGGGCAAAATCCTGCCGTATCTGGACATGCCCTTGCAGCATGCCAGCCCGCGCATCCTGAAGCTGATGAAGCGCCCCGGCGCGATAGACAAGACCCTGGAGCGCCTGCAACGCTGGCGCGAAATCTGCCCGGACATCACCCTGCGCAGCACCTTTATCGTCGGCTTCCCCGGCGAGACCGAGGCCGAGTTTGAGGAGCTTCTGGACTTTCTGGAAGAAGCCAGGCTTGACCGGGTGGGCGCATTTGCCTATTCGCCGGTGGAGGGCGCCGCCGCCAATGCTCTGCCGGGCGAAGTGCCGGAAGAAGTCAAGCAGGAGCGGCTGGCGCGCTTCATGGCCTTGCAGGCGGAAATCTCGGAAGAAAAGCTGGCCGAGAAAGTCGGTACCCGGCAAAAATGTCTGGTGGATGCGATTGACGGTGAGCTGGCGATTGCCCGTTCGATGGCCGATGCCCCGGAAATCGACGGCCTGGTACAGATTCAGGACGGCTTCGTGGCCGGGCTCAAGCCCGGTGATTTTGTCGATGTGGACATCATGGGCAGCGACGAGCACGACCTGTATGGCGAAGTGGCCTACTAGCCGGGAATCAGGAGAACTCAAAAGCTTGACAGTCCGGCGGTACTGTC
>JAUMYP010000057.1 GCA_030528565.1 Pseudomonadota bacterium | reverse complement strand
GTCGATGGCTGTCAGGTGCGCGCCCATGTGTCCACGGCAAGAGTGCTCAAACAGGTACGGGGGAAAGACCTTGAAAGGCATGACCCTAAGTGCCTGTTCAAAGTTGCTTAAGTGGCCAATGCATCAAGGTCGTAGCGGCTTCAAGTAGGCCGGAGTCGGCGATGAGCAGCTGCCTGACCCGGTTGGACGCAGCTCAGCGATGACGGCGTTGATGGTTCCAGAGTACTTCGCCGTGGCCGCTGGCGCGCGCCAGGATGCGTGAGAGCACGAACAGCAGGTCGGAGAGGCGGTTCAGATAGCGCAGTGCTTGTGGTCGGATATTTTCCAGCCGCGAAAGCGCCACGCAAAGCCGTTCGGCGCGGCGCACCACGGTGCGTGCCAGGTGGCAGCGGGCGGCCGCTTCGCCACCGCCGGGCAGGATGAAATTCTTGAGTGGCGGCAGGCTGTCGTTATAGTGGTCAAGCTGTTGCTCCAGATGTTCGATGTCGGCATCAAAGATGGCCGCGTGGCCGGGAATGCACAGCTCGCCCCCTAAGTCGAACAATTGGTGCTGGATGGAAACCAGCAGCGGGCGCACGCCGAGGCTGGCGCCATCATCCGGAAAATCAGCGGCAAGAATCAGGCCGATGCAGGCATTGGCCTCGTCCACCGTGCCGTAAGCCTCCACGCGCAGGGATTCTTTCGGCACCCGGCTGCCATCGCCAAGGCCGGTGCTGCCATCATCGCCGGTGCGGGTATAGATTTTGGAGAGCCGGTTGCCCATTTCAGACCCTTGCCGTTTGCGTTGGGCGAGCGATGGCGGCAAAAGCTGCGCCAATGCCCGCAGCGGCAGCGACGTATAGTGTGGTGGTTTGCAGATACGGCCACAGCCAGGTGCTGTAGTTGCGGAACCAGCCGCTGAAGCTCTTGTGGGGAACCGAATCACTCAGCCAGTAGAAGCTGCCCTGCGAGATGAGCTGGCACAGGGCGACTGCAAGCAGCAAGCTGATTGCCCCCAGGGCGATGCGTTTGGCGGCGCTGCCGGTTTGCCCGGCCAGCCACATGCCGCCTGCCCACAGGCAAAAATATGCCGGAATCAGCATCCAGTAGGCGATGGAAACGCAGTAGTGTTGCCAGAAGCTGATGCCCTGACCCTGGATAACCCAGACATCCACGGTTATTGCCAGCAGCATCAGCAGCGGGAATGCCCAGGCCGTGAAACGGCGCAGGGCATGGCCGCCGATAAAGAACGCCGCCCAGGAGCCATCGGGCAGGGCATCGAAGTGATTGAACCGGGTCACGGCCATGAAGGCGATAAGCGCCATCAGGATGGCAAATTCAGTGCGGCGCATGCGGGCTTGGGAGGTCATGGCGGGCGCTGGGCTGTGGCGGGAATGCGCCGATATTATCGGATTGGGGTGCAGGCGGCTTAAAATCCGCGCATGGAAAAACAGCATGATGTGGTGATTGTCGGTGGCGGGCTGGTGGGCTCAAGCCTTGCCATTGCGCTGGAGTCCAGCGGCCTGGATGTTGCCCTGGTGGAGGCAGCGCCGGTCACTGAACTGCCGCCGGTATTTGATGAGCGTAACCTGAGTTTTGCCGAGACTACCTGCCAGGCGCTGGCGCGGCTCGGTATTTGGCAGGGTCTGCATAGCCCATCCCCCATCCGCCGCATCCACACCACGCGCCGTGGCGATTTTGGCAAGGTGGTGATGGCGGCAGGCGAATATGGCCGCGAAGCCTTCGGGCATGTGGTCACTGCCCGCGATTTTGGCCAGGCGCTGGAAGCGCGTATTGCACAGCTGGGGAATCTCACGCGCTATCGTCCGGCGCGTTTTGTCGGCACTTCACTTGCTGCGAACGGCTTGCGACAGGTTGAAGTCGAATTGAACGGCGAGCAACACCGCTTGCAGACGCGCCTTTTGGCCGGGGCAGACGGCATGCAAAGCGCGGTGCGGGCGGCGCTGGGTATTGCCGCCGAGCAGCATGATTATCAGCAAGTGTTGTTTGTCTGCCGGGTACGGACATCGCGCCCGCCCGATGGCACCGCCTGGGAGCGCCTGGGCGAGCACGGGCCGACGGCGCTGTTGCCGCGTCTTGACCGCCATTATGGGCTGGTGCACGGGGTGGCGGCTGATGCGGCTGATGCAGTCGCCGCGCTGGATGAAACCGCCTGGCTTGCCCGTCTGCAAGAGGCCTTTGGCTGGCGCGCCGGGCGCTTCCTTGCCTCCGGTGCGCGCAGCGGCTATCGGATGCAGCGTGTGGTGGCCGAACGCCTCACCGCCCCGCGCGCAGTGCTGTTGGGCAATGCTGCACAAAGCATTCACCCGGTCGGTGCACAGGGCTTCAACCTTGGCTTGCGTGATGCGCTGACCCTGGTGGAAGAAATCAGCCGCCACGGCCTGGATACGCCGCAACTGCTGGAGACCTATGCCGCGCGCCGCGCGCCAGACCGCGCGCGCACCCTGTCTTTTTCTGACGGCATGGCAAAAATCAGCGCCAATCCGGGGCTGGGCATGAGCCTGATGCGCAGTATCGGCATGGCGCTGCTGGCCAATACGCCGGGGCTGCGCGGACAACTGGCCGCAGGCGGCATGGGCTATCGCGGCGAGTTGCCGGAACTGTGCCGGGGAGCATTGCCATGAATCGCCGCATGAAGCGTGATGTCATCGTCGTGGGAGCAGGCGTGGTGGGCGGCGCCTGCGCGCTTGCGCTTGCCAGCGCCGGGCTTGAGGTGGCGCTGGTCGAAGCCGGTACGCCAGCGCGTTTTTCTGCGCAAGACCGCGATTTGCGGGTCTATGCGCTGGCGCCGGATAACGCCGCGCTGCTGGATAAGCTTGGCGTGTGGCAGCGCATCCGCAGTGCGCGAGCGCAGCCATACCGCAGGATGTGGGTCAGCGATGCCGCGCACCCGGACACGCTGGTTTTTTCTGCCGATGACTTTGCCCGCCGCGAACTGGGCTGGATTGTGGAAAACAATCTGCTGGCCGAGCGGCTCTGGCAGGGTGCACAGGCAGCCGGGGTGGAAACCTTGAGCAATGCCCGCATCGGCGGTTTTGAGCCATTGGCCGATGGCATCCGGCTCACGCTTGAAAGCGGCGAAACCCTGGATGCACGTCTAGTGGTGGCGGCCGATGGCGCCAATTCCCGACTGCGTGAGCTGGCCGCTATCGGCGTGTCCGAACACGACTACCAGCAGCAGGGCGTGGTGGCTTATGTGCAGCTTGAGAAAGCGCACGAGCACACCGCCTGGCAACGGTTTTTGCCGACCGGGCCGCTGGCATTCTTGCCTTGTGATGATGACCGGCTGTGCTCCATCGTCTGGAGCCTGCCCAATGCCGAGGCCGAGCGCGTCCTGGCGCTGGATGAGGAGGCCTTTGCCCTGGAGCTTGCGCATGCCTTTGCCGGGCGCTTTGGGCAAATCCGGCTGGCTTCAAAACGGGCGGCGTTTCCACTCAGGCGGCGGCTGGCCAAACAGCAATGCCAGGGGCGCCTGTTGCTGATGGGCGATGCCGCACACGCCGTGCATCCGCTGGCCGGGCAGGGCGTGAACCTGGGGCTGCGCGATGTGGCCGCGTTCTACCAAAGCGTGAAGCGCGCCTGGGCAAAAGGCGCCGACTTTGCTTCCAGCGCCCGCCTGCAACGCTGGGCGCGCGAGCGCCGCAGCGACAATGTGCTTTCCAGCTACGCCTTTGAAGCCATCAACCGGGTGTACTCCAACGACAGCCTGCCACTGACCCTGCTGCGCGGACGCGCGCTGGGCATCGCCCATGCGATTGCACCACTGCGGCATGCCTTGTGGCGCCATGCCGCCGGGATAGCGGCCTGAGTCGGCCTGTTTTATTGCCAGGCGGCAGATAGCTCGGATGGGCCGTTTTTGCAGCGAATAGAGGTCGAGCACGGTCGCAGGCCGAAGGCGGCAAACAGCAGCATCGGGCTGCTGCAAAGCCATCGCTGGCCTTCAAGTGGCATGCTCGGAGGGTGTTGGGCGTTATTGCGAGAGCTACATGATTTGTACAAACGACACGCGGTTGCCGTGCGGGTCTTGGGTGTTGCAAACCTGCACGAATCCGTAATCGACGATATCTGCTGCAGCTACGTCCACTTGCAGGAGCGCCTGACGGCAGGCGGCCACATTTTCTACGCCGATGATTACGGCGGTTTGTCCGTTGGCATTACTGTCCAGTTGCAGCCATGCGTTGTCGGCAATCAGCCACTCAGCCATGCCGTCCGAGGGAGTTTCGTCCGGTTCACCCAGGAAACGTGCGTACCACTGTCGGGAAGCGGAGAAATCTGCGGTAGGGATGACAGAAACAAGATGGGTGGTTTTGAACAAGCGCATGTTGTTACTCCAAGGGCTGTTAACCAGTGCAAAGTTCGGCATTTACCATCCATGGGGTGCCGAAGCGGTCGGTGACGATGCCAAAGCCCTTGGCCCAGAAGGTTTCGGCAAACGGCATTTGCACCTGCCCGCCTTCCGAAAGCGCCCGGAAAATGCGCTCGCCCTCGGCCACGCTGTCCACGCCGATTGATACCTGAAAGCCTTGCATGGGCTGGAAGCCGCCCTCATCGCAAAACATCGGCAAGGTGTCGCTGGCATAGAACAAGGGTTTGCCGTCTTTTACCAGCTCGCTGTTCGCCACTTTGTTTTTGTCGGCTTCGGACAGCGGCGGCATGTCGGGGTCGGACGGCATTTGCGCATACGTCATGATTTGCGCTTGGGCGTCCAAGAGTTCGGCGTAAAACTGCATCGCTTCAGCGCAATCGCCGTTGAAATAGAGATAGGGGCTGAGTTGCATCGGGTTTCTCCTTGTGTGTGGTGAGTGGCTGCGCCTGTGGCGCGGATAAAAATGGATGCGTTAGAGCAATTCCAGTTTGCCGATGCGTTTTTCTGCGCGCTGCCAGGCCGGGTCGGCTTCAATGCGGCGCACGTAGGCGGCGATATTGGGCAGATTGAACGAGGTGCGCGCCACGGCGGCCTGCAAGGGAAAGCTCATCATCACATCGGCGGCGCTGAGGGCTTCGCCCAGCAGCCAGGCGCGGCCTGCCAGTTTGCTTTCGACAAATTCCAGATGCCGCTTGAGCTGCGGGTTCAAAAACGAGGCGCGCACGCCGCCGGTAATCTTGCGGGCAATGGGTTTGACGAAAAACGGCATTTTGCGCGCTTCAATCTTGCGAAATACCAGCGACATCACCAGCAGCGGCATCAGCGAGCCTTCGGCGTAATGCAGCCAGAACAGGTAATCGGGATAGACCGGGCTATCGGTCGGTGGCTTCAACGCGGTTTCCTGTCCGTACCGGGTCATCAGGTATTCAATAATCGCGCCGCTTTCGGCCAGCACCAGGCCGTTGTCGTCTATCAGCGGCGATTTGCCCAGCGGGTGGATACGGCGCAGGCTGTCGGGCGCAAGCGCGGTTTCGGCATCGCGCGCCATGGCTTCCGTGCGATATTCCAGGCCAAGCAATTCCAGCAGCCAGGCGATGCGGTGGGCGCGGGATTGTTTCAGTGCGTAAAGGGTAATCATGACAAACGCTCCTTATGGGTTTTCCAATGCCGTTTAATGCCGTTTTCAGACAGTCTGTGAGGCGAGGCGCTGCTCTCCACAAAACTGCTTCACAAAGCCGATGAGGGCACACCCTACAGGGCAAACGCTCAACGGGGCACGGTCAGGGGCGCCATCCTGCCGCAAATCGCCGCGCGGCATTTGTCACGGATTGCGCTGGCGCAGGTGGTCGGCCAGCAACTTGGGCAGGTTGACGGTGATCGGCGGGTCGCTGGGTTGCAGCGGGCGCAACGACAGGCGCGCGGTTTGCGGGGCAGACAGTGGAAAGGCCAGCGGCGCGGGGTGTATGCCGCGCAGGCAGTGGTCGAGGCGGAAGAAATCCAGCGGGTTCAGGCTGGGGGTGATTTCGCAGGCCAGCAGGTAATAAAGCCCGTCGGGTACGTTTTTAATCTGGAATTGGCGCGTGCCGAACAGCGCCGCGCCCCTGACCGGCATGCCGCGCGGAATGGGCTCGGGAAACAGGCCGGCAAATACCACGCCATGCGCGCTGGCAGCTTCGATGTGTACTGTCAGCGTATGCGGATGCGAAGCCAGAAGGTTTTCCGGGCGAATCACGGTGCGCGGCTGCGGCTTGCCAAGCTCGATGCAAAGGTGCTGATGCAGCTCGGATGCCAGTTGGCGGTAGTCGCTGGGAGCCAGACCCGTATGGGCGCGAAAGCGGTGGCTAAAGGTGGCGGCGCTGGCATGCCCAGCCTCCAGCTGCGAGGCAATCACTGGCTGACCCTGTACCAGCGGGGCGATGCCCTGCTCGATTTTCAGCGCGGCGATGTAGTCGCGCAGGCTCAGCCCGGTTTCGGCGCGGAAACGGCGACTCAGGGCAAAGCGGTTCACCCCGAAATGCGCCGCGATCTGCGCCAGGCCGGGACTGTCCTCCAGACGGGCGCGGATATAAGTGGTGAGGGCTTCAAGTGAGGGCAGTGTCATGGCTTGCTTGCGTACAAAGCCGGCAGGTTGCTGGCGCTGCTTGGGGGATGCGGCAGGGCAGTCATGAAACCAGGACATGGAATGTCGTGCATTGGCGCTTCACTTGTGGCAGGGGGTGAATCAAATCCGGCGCGCCAGCACTTGCCCCAGTTGCACCGGGGTTTCGGCCTGTAGTGCAGGGTTGAGGGTGGCCACACCCGGTGGCAGCAGGGTGATGACGGTGGAGCCATA
>JAUMYP010000015.1 GCA_030528565.1 Pseudomonadota bacterium | reverse complement strand
AAAATTCTGCGTGAGCAGCCTATCTAAATCCTTAACTTCCTAAGACCCTAACAAATATGCACTGAGGTGTGGCGGATATCGTTAATTCTCAATACTGATTTTTTGAGAATTATAGCTGCGACTTCGTGCGTGACTGAAAGTAAATTTCAATGAGGAGTTGTGCAAACACCTTCTTTTTTGGGTATTTTTCGTTTTGTGGGGAGTGTTGCTATGCCTCTATTCACTGCGCCATCCTCTCGCAAGTAATATGTTATGGGGATGGATAATCTGATAGATGCATTGGCTGGCAGGCTGAAATATTCTAATTTTAAAAATAGAAAAGTGGAAATTGAAGGCTGTAATGTATTTGAGGATATTATTTCAGGAAGTTAATTTTTTCGGGTAAAAATACAATATAAGAGGCGTTGACCTGAAGGCATAAATTCTGATAGCGATTTCAGTCGTTCCGTTTGGGGTAGCTCTATGTTTTTTGGCGGTGCTGTTGTGCCACAATATGACGGATATCGATTACCGAAATATCCCATTTCATGTGATTTTCGGAGGGCTGGCATCTGGGGTATGCATGGGGCTGCCGTTCATGAGATATCTGGGGAAGAAGAATAGTTCCTATTGGAATATAGTGTTGCTAATGATGACGTATCAATTGATTTCAAAGGTCGCATATGGGGGTTCAACCTGGGTGATGTTTTAAAGTTTGAAATTTATGGAAACTCCCGCATGAAATATGTAAGCTTTTGGTTGTCAAATGATGATGCATTGCAAATCAGGATTGGGGGTTCCGAGTTGGCGCCATTTTTAGATGAAAATAACTATATCAAGGTGGATAGGAGAAAAGATGTATCACCCAAAGATGCAGTTAAATTGACTTGCATGAAAAACAAAAGATGAGCCCATGCGCTTGTGGCAAGTAAAAATTTTGGTTCGCCTCTTGGTCTTGAAGACTTCTAGGGATTCATGTATTGGGGTGTTGGATTTCCGGGTCGGGAATTGGAGACTTATTGGGTGGCAAGAATTAGTCCGAAAGGTTCCACGATAAATGGCGGAAATTTAATGATTGGCGGGTAAATTTTATTGTTGACTTGCTTTGATGATATGCAGCCTGAATTTATGGAGACGCTCAAAATATGAACATGTTCATTGTTTTGTATGCGGTTTGTTCGCTGTTCGTTTTTACGGCTTGTTTTTTAAGTGTCGCGAAGATTGTGCTTTTGCTGAAGCGGGCACGAGGAGACATGTCGCCGGTTTTTCAAGTTCCAAAAGGGTTTCCAAGGTTTAAATCAAAATGGATAGATAGGCTTGTTACATTCTTGATTTTTAACTTCTTGTCGCTGTTTTCGCTATTTTCGGCTGGTCGCTTGCATGGAGGGCACGCCATTCCTTTTGGGGTATTTATTGAAAATATCCCGAATTATCTGATTATCATTGCGGTTGTTAATTTTCTGATTTTGAGTTTGATGTATGCCTTCAATAGGGTTCAAGCTATCTGGTTTGAGAAATTAAGAATTGATTGGCGTGGCGAGGTAATTTTTTGGGTGCTTTTTCTGTCGGTAATACTGTATTTTTGGGTTTGTCTGCAGGCCGAATTTGAGATGAAGATGATGGGAGCTAATTTGAGTCACTGGAATGGTTTCGCGGCTTTCTCTCAAGCTGAGACTCTGCTCCAGAGTAGCGTTTTAGGTATCTATAAAAATTAGGGCATATATAGAGTAAACTCACCGAATCACAGACTGTGGGGAACCTCAAGAGAGCGATGCAGGGATAGCTTTCAAGAATATTGGTGTGCAGCCAAGAAATCAGTGCGGTGATGTGCCAAGAAAGGAGGAGCTGATGTTAACGATGGTGGAAAAAGAAATAAAAATTGATAGCTTTGGTGTGAGGTGCTCTTTTTTGGGGGTGTTTTTACTGTCTTTGCTCTTTTTCCATTTGCGCTATCAATATTAAAGCTGATTGACATTAAAAATACAGCAGGTTAAATGCAACTCATAATTTTATTGCTTTCTTTGACGTTCGGGTTTTTGATAATGGTTATGAAGAGCACAATGAGGGAGGTTTGCTTCATGAAGTGCGGCAATGGAATCTTCATAAAAGATGGCGAAAGCCTTAAGGTTAAGCTGGATGATGCCTTCAGTTATAACTCGTATGACTACAATTCCAGGAAGGTATTTATGATAAGGATATCGAGCAAAGACAAATCATATTTCTACTTGTCTCCCAATATGAGCCTGAAAAGCGAAGTGGAAGATTTTTTCGGGGAATCAAATAGGCGCAAGAACGGAGTTGATTTCTGTGTCAAAGCGTTCCCATTGGCTCTTTGTTTTGTATATTTTTTTAATATCCATTGCTTTTTCTGTATAAAAATTTGGCGCGTAATCTCGGGTTTTGAAGAATGGGGTTTGCGTTCATGGGTATGGGCTTATGCTGATTTTGCAGCAAGAGTTTATGTGTTAATTAAAATTTGCTAGTGGGCTTGAGTGGATGAGTAAAAAGTTGGTGAAAGAGGAATTCTTTGTATCTTTATTTGACAATAGGGCATTTGTTGCTTTGTCAATAATTTTTTGTTGCTTGTTGCAATGGGTTTTACGGCTGCTTGGTATTGGGGGCTGGCAGGAAGGTCCTCGGTTGCCGTTTTTTCGGGCTGCGTTATTTTTGTGTGGGTTATTCTTTCCTCGAGGGTGTGCAGAAAAAAGCTTCGCTTCTCATCTTCCAGTCTGGTTGTTGAAAATGTTGATGAGGCTGATGCTGTTTCAGAAATCAAAATTCAATCCTATAACTCATATTTCTTTGTCTTCAGAAAAATAGGGTTTATTTTCAGGATTTATGACGGAAGCAAAAGCCATTTCTTCTTTGTTACTTCAAAATCATTTTTGAGTTGGGAGGATGCGGAGAAGGATGAGCTTGATAAATTGATTGGCTTCTTGAGGGTTAATTATCAATCAAGGCGCAGTCTTGTTGATGTGTTGATATTGGCTTTCACATATGTGCTATATCCGCTGCTTGTAGTTTTTATCATATTTTCAACTCAAAAGATTGCATATTTCCTGAAATATTAATAGGTTGACCGACGTGTTATATGTCCGCCTGTCAGGAAAGCCAAGCTCATTCTCAATTGCTGCTGTCTTGCTTTCTACAAGATTCTGCCAAATTCTCGGAGATGAGCTTGTAGAAGCGTTTGCTTGCTAAGTGCCTATGAGAAGGCTGGTTTGAATTTCAGGAGCAATTTCATTGCTCAGGAGGTCGAAATATAATGTATTTACATCGCCAAAACCTGGTCCGCCCGCTGAGAATTTTGCTCATCCTTACTCTGTTGCTTTCAGGGATGATGATGTTGCTTCTATTGTTCAAGCCGCGCAGCGGCTCGATGGGCAGTGGCCAGTTCAATGAAAATCAGCGCGTCAACGGCTCTTATTTTTACCGCCAGCAGAACCAAATCTATGTCTCGGTGCCCAGCGACGGCATGGTGCCGGTACCCGAGGCCGACCCCGACAGTTTTACCGCGCTGAACGGCGACAACGCGCAAATTGGCCGGGACAACACACAGGTATTCTGCGGTCATCAAGTGCTGCCGGGCTTGCAGCCGCCGGTGCAGGCGCTTGGTAACGATCTCTACAGCGACGGCCGCCACACCTATTACTGCGACCACTTCAGCGAACGCCGCTCGGCAGGCTTTGGGGGCTATATCGGCGCATATGTGCGCCAGGCTGTGGCCGGCCGCCATATCAGCCATTATCACTACCCCTTCCGCCTGCTGGACGACACAGGCAAAACCTTCCGGGCGCTGCCCCATTCGCAGTGGCTGAGCACCGACGGCAGCCGCTTTTATTATCGCGGCGAACCCATCGCCGATGCGCAACACACACCCTTCCCAATCATCGACAGCCGCCACGAAGCGCGCGCTTATGAAGTACAGACGCAAACGGAGAGCCGCGAAGCGCTGCAACGCGATTCGCGCGCATCGCCCTATCTTGCTGACGGCAGTCGCGTGTTCTACCAAGCCCGTCTGCTGGATGTACCCGATGATGAAGCGCTGCGCACGCTGCACTATGCCGCCTGGGGCGGTTTTGACATGCTGTATCACGCCCAGGGCGGCGCCTTGTTTGTGGACGGCGAATCCGTCAACCCCGACCGGCCGCCCTACCGCCTGCTTTCCCGCAGTGACTCCCATGCCCAGCATCTGTTTTTCAGCAATGCCAAGGGGCTGTATTTCTACGACCACGAACGCCGCCGCGCCCGCAAAGTGGCCGGCAACCGCCTGCCTTGGGGCGATTTTGAAGAAATCGACGACGGCTATTTGAGCAGCAACGGCAGCGATTTGATTTTCTTCCTGTTACAAGAGCGCTGGGCGCACCGGAGCGGTCTTACTGGCTACCGCACGCAAATTGCCCGCCTTGCCGACACCGCCCCCGGCCGCTGGCAGCGCTGGGGCGAGCCGCATTGGCATCTGTGGCAAAAAGGCGATGCGGTGTATTACTTCAATACGCTGGAAAGAAGCCGACACCGAGGCGGCGGCGTTTACCTGGTGCCGCAGCCAAAACGGCTGGGTGAACAACTGCAACAGAGCAGCCCCAATACCGACACCGTTGAGCACTGGATTGAACAAGGTTTGCTGCTGCCTGCCGAACACGACATCGTCGCCACCGCCGAGAGCAAGCGCCAGAACGATACCTTCAAAATCGTGATGTGGATTTTGTTGAGCGCCGCTGCCCTCGGTTGGGGTGTTTACCGCCTTCTCCTCAAATCCGGTTTCAATCTGGACCCGTTTGTGATTGAAAACGGCTACCTGCGGATCAACAACGCCTTGGGCAGAAAATATCCGCTGGCCGACATTGGGCACATACGCTTTTCCATCCGCCAGCATTACTTCGGCCTGACCAGCGGCCGCCTGCAGGTGGTTCTGCGCGACGGCGCCTGCTCAATGGCCTATGTATTCGTTCCGACCAAGGCGCTGCTGGCCAACAAACCGCGGCTGGAAGCGGAAATTATCCGGCTGCAAGCCTTGTTAAGCCTGCATGGTGTGGTCAGCGAATACCGACGCGAGGAGTAATACGGTCACGGCCAGCTCTCGGCCAAAACTGCCTGCCTCAGCGTTCCAGAATCGCCACCACGCCCATGCCGCCCGCGGTGCAGATGGAAATCAGGCAGCGGCCACTGCCGCGCTCGGCCAGTTCCCTGGCGGCGGTGGCGACGATACGCGCGCCGGTGGCAGCAAACGGGTGGCCGGTGGCCAGTGATGAGCCATTGGGATTGAGTTTGTCCATGTCAATCGCGCCCAGCGGTGCGGCAAGCCCCAGGCGCTCACGGCAGTAATCGGCGCTTTCCCAGGCGGCCAGTGTGCACAGCACTTGCGCGGCAAAGGCCTCGTGGATTTCGTAGAAGTCAAAATCTTGCAGGCTCAGCCCGTTGCGCGCCAAGAGTTCGGCCACGGCCACGGTGGGAGCCATCAGCAAGCCTTCGCCACCGACAAAATCCACGGCGGCCACTTGCGCATCACGCAGCCAGGCCAGCGGCTCGATGCCGTTTTGCTGCGCCCATTCACTGCTGGCAAGCAGGCAGGCGGCAGCGCCGTCAGTCAACGGCGTGGAGTTACCGGCAGTCAAGGTGCCGTTGCCGCTGGTTTTGTCGAAGGCCGGTTTCAGGGTGGCGAGTTTCTCCACCGTTGTTTCCGGGCGCAGGATATTGTCACGGCCCATGCCCCGGAACGGGGCAATCAGGTCGTCGAAGAAGCCGCGTTCGTAGGCGGCGGCCAGCTTCTTGTGTGAAGCTGCGGCTAGCCTGTCCTGCGCTTCACGGCTGATATGCCATTGGCGCGCCATGTCCTCGCAGTGCTGCCCCATCGACTTGCCGGTGCGCGGCTCGGCCACGCCGGGAAAACTCGGCACAAGCCAGCCGGGGCGGAACTGCTTGAATGCCGCCAGTTTGCCGCCAATGCCCTTGGCCGCGTTGGCGGCCAGCAAGGCCTGACGCAGTTTCTTGCCATAAACAATCGGCACGTCTGAAGTGCTGTCCGAGCCGCCGCCGATACCGGCCTCGATTTGTCCCAGCGCAATCTTGTTGGCCACATGCAGAATGCTGTCCAGCGAAGTGCCGCAGGCGCGTTGCAGGGTGATGCCGGGGGTCAACGGCGAAAGCCCGGATGAAAGCGCCGCCTCGCGTCCCAGGTTCCAGTCGCTGGAATGCTTGATGACCGCGCCCATCGCCACCTCGCCCAGCTGCCGGCCTTGCAGGCGGTATTTTTCTACCAGTGCGCTCAGGGCGCGTACCGAGAGCGCCATATTGCCGATACCGGCATAGGCGGTGTTTTGCCGGCAGAACGGGATGCGGGTACCCCCAAGAATGGCAACGGGACGGGCTTGCTGCATGAAGTTTCTCCTGACCATGCGCCATCGCACGGATTAAACTTCAAAGTCTAAACCGAATCCGTAGCCGAGCCATGACCCAATCCGATTCCGATATTTCCGTACTGGCCGTGATGGCGCTGGAATGGATGCCTGATTCAGCTCCGCCGCTTCCGGCGCTGTCGCAACAAGATGCCGGGGCGCTGGCCGAGCGCATTGGCCATGACCTGGCGCTGCTGGTGCCGGAAGTCACCGGCCTGGACTTGATGGTGATGGGCGCACACTTCGACCCGGCAGAAGCCTTGCGCGCGGGCTGGCCGCTGCATCGCCGCCTGCACGAGCTGCGCCTGCGTGCACCGGGGCGCAATGCCGCGCCGCGCATCATTGCCCTGGGCGCGGATGAGTCAGGCGATATTCCGCAGCCCCTGCAGGCCGAAGAAGCCATGCGCGGTGGCGCCTTGCGCGTCGTGCCGCTGCTGCTGGCTGGCGAAAACGCCGCCGGTGTGGGTGAGCAGCTTGAAGCCATGCTGCTTGACCGCGGCATGGCGCGTGCCGAAACCGCGCTGCTGGCACAGCAAGCCTTTGCCGCGCGCGTGGAGCATGTGCGCTATCTCACCATCCACGACCTGGCCGCGATGATGGCGCTGCAATACCAGAATATGGGGCTAGACGCGTTGTGGGGGCTGATTGAAATGGCGCTGCTGGCGCCAGGCAAGACCGCCTGGCTGGATGCGCTGCCCGAGCCGCTGCTATATCTCATCAATGGCGAAGTGCGCGCCGGGCTGTTTTCCGATGCCGCATGGCGCGAGCGTTATGGCGGCGCTGAACAAGACCCGGCGCGGCTGGCGCGGTTGCGCGGCTTTTTTGATGCGCGCCTGCGGCAGTTCGCCGCCGTGCTGGAAGCGCACAACCTGCCGCTTTTGTATGTGGACATTCCCGCAGGCTGCGATGCCAAAGCCGTGTTGATGGATGCCTGACATGAAAATCGTGCTGACCCCGTTTGCCCGCACCCGGCTGTTCCCGCGCGATGGTCGCGCCACCGCCATCCAGGATTGCAGCGCCGAAGATTTCGAGGCGTATTTGAACCAGCATGCGCCGCTGAAAGTGCTGGAGGGCTACGCACCATTCTGCCAATTGCATGTGCACCGCAACTGGACATCCACGCGCTGCTCGGTCATCGCCATTGATGATGCCAACCGCAGCCAGTTGCGCAGTGCTTATGAAGCGCGCAGCCGCGAGGAATTGCCGGTGCTGGTGCGCTGGTTTGAAGGGGTTGAAGCCCCGCGCGCCGAATACCTGATTCCCATCCTTTACAGCACAGAACAGCTGCAAAAAGAAGGCAGCCCCATCGACGGCGACTGGGGCATCGTCGGCTGCCTGTACACGCTCACCCCCGAAGAAATCCCGATGGCACCCATCACCATGATGCGCAATGCGCTGGGCGTGGAGGAAGGCGGCTCCGGGGTCGCCATCGACCGCAAGGCCTACCGGCGCAGCGTCGAATTCTGGGCGTGGCACGCCAACTGGCGCTAATGCAACGCCCCGGTTTTGGCCGGGGCGTTGTGGTTTTGCCGGTGAAGAAAATTACTTCTTCTTGAGCTTGGCCTGCTTGCGCAGTTCTTCGGCCTTGTCGGTCTTTTCCCAGCTAAAGGCGGTGGCTTTTTGCTTCTTGCCCGCGCCATCGACGTAGCTGATTTCCTTGGGCTTGCGGCCGAAGTGGCCGTAGGCGGCGGTCTGCTGGTAGATGGGGTGAATCAAGTCCAGCATCTTGATGATGCCGTAGGGGCGCAGGTCGAAGTTGGCGCGGATGAGCTTTTCGATTTCGGCATCGGCGATTTTGCCGGTGCCAAAGGTGGTGACCGAGATGCTGGTGGGTTCAGCCACGCCGATGGCATAGCTCACCTGCACTTCGCACTTGTCGGCAAGCCCGGCAGCAACGATGTTCTTGGCCACATAGCGCGCGGCATAGGCGGCGGAACGGTCAACCTTCGATGGGTCTTTGCCGGAGAATGCGCCGCCGCCGTGGCGCGCCATGCCGCCATAGGTGTCGACGATGATTTTGCGGCCAGTGAGGCCACAGTCGCCCACCGGGCCGCCAATCACGAAGATGCCGGTCGGGTTGATGTGCACCTTGTTCTTGGCCAGCGATTCAAACCACTTCTTCGGCAGTACCGGCTTGATGATTTCCTCGCGCACCGCTTCAATCAGCTCTTTCTGCTTGATGCCGGGGTCGTGCTGGGTGGACAGCACCACCGCGTCGATGCCCTCGATGGTGTGGCCGTCGTCGTTGTAGCGCAGCGTGACCTGGCTCTTGGCATCCGGGCGCAGCCATTTCAGCTTGCCGCTTTTGCGCAGCTTGGCCTGCTGCTCGACCAGGCGGTGGCTGTAATAGATGGGGGCGGGCATGAATTCCGGCGCCTCATTGCAGGCATAGCCGAACATCAGGCCCTGGTCGCCGGCGCCCATTTCTTCGGGCTTTTTGGCCTTTTTGGCGGTGCCATCAACACCGGCGGCGATATCCGGCGACTGCTTGCCGAGCATATTGATAATGGCGCAGGTATGGCCGTCAAAGCCGACATCGGAATTGTCATAGCCGATGTCGTTGATGACCTTGCGTGCCAGCCCTTCGATATCCACCCAGGCCTCGGTGGTGACTTCACCGGCGACGATGGCGGCACCCGTCTTGACCAGGGTTTCGCAGGCCACGCGGGCGCGCTTGTCCTGTGCCAGGATGGCATCGAGCACGGCATCGGAAATCTGGTCGGCAATCTTGTCCGGATGGCCTTCGGAGACCGATTCGGAAGTGAACAGATAGCTGGACATAGGTCTATATCCTTTTATTCGGATGAAAAGATGTGCGCATCTTACACCCTGAATGGCGCAGATGCACGTTTCTTGTGCGCTTGCGACTTGCCGTTTAGCGCAGGTTGCCCATCATGTTGCGGCAAAGCCCTGCGCTGCCTGCCAGAAACCAGACAGCGCCCCGGGGGGCGCTGTGGCTGGAACGCTTCGCTTGCAAGTAAGCGCATTAAAAGCGTGTGGACAGGGCGATGTCCTGCTGCTCGCCGATGATTTCGGCAGGCAGGAATACCACCTGGCCGCCGTTGTTTTTGACCAGGTCAATGATGTCGCCGACCACATCGTCATTCACGCCTTCACCATTGGGGTCATCGACAGCGACCAGGGTTTGCTGCGTTTCATCAACCCGCGCCGGCTGCATATAGCCCATGCGCACATACAGGGCGTCGCCCGCGCCTTGGTAGGCAGCGCGATAGATGTCCTGCAGGTCAAGCAGCAGACGGTTCTGGCTGCGCGCCTGGCTGATACCTTCCTTGGCGGCCTGTTGCTGGCGGCTGCGGTAGGCTCCGACTTCATCCTGAATGCTCTGGATGATGTGCAGGGCGCTGCCGTCTTCAAGCTGGGTCACCTTGTCGGCGCTGCCTGCAATGATGTCCGGACGGTCGCAGACTTCCTGATAAAAGCTGATATTGCGATTGTCGCCAATCACGAACAGCGGGAGGTTTTCTTCGCCAGCGCGGCTGCGCAGCTCCTGCACGCTTTTATCCACGCGGTTGAAAAATTCTTTCAGGTGGTTGTCCTCACTGGAAGCGGCAGTGCGGTCAGCCGAGCTGCTGTGTAGCGTGTTCTTCATCGGGAACGGCGTATTGAGCATTTTCGGCGTGTTCTGCTCGGGCGTATCGGCATCAAACTCACGCACCACGCGGTCGTTGACCGCTTCAATCAGGCGCGCCGATTCGCGGGTAATCACCACGGCGTAATAGTGGACGGCATGGGAAAGCTCACGCAGCAAATCGCGGGTGGAGAAACGCGCATCCACCACCACGCGCTCACTGGCATCCAGCGGCAGCCGCAGCACCTTGGCATCGCTATCGGTGGCGAAAATCGCCAGCGTGTCCAGGTTGTAGTTGTGGTCCCAGCCTTCCAGGGCGGCATCGACTTTTTCCATGATGGCCTGTGCGGTGTGCCGGTCGTATTCGTTTTCGATACGGGTTTGCGCTTCACTCAGGGCATTCTTGAGCGCAATCGGGTCACGCTTGTTGTCCGGATGGGTGCGGTGGGTGGAAATGAAAGCACTCAGGGCTGGCTGCGCCCTGACTTTGCGCAGCGAATCCAGTGTTTTGCGGATGGATTTGATGGTGAGGTTCTGGCTCATGGGACTCCTTATACAAGCGCAGTGGAAATCGCCCTCCATACTGGCATTGCACGGGTCAACTGCATGTGATGGGAAGGTGTACAGGATGTGTACAAGTGGTGCTTTTGCAGCCATCAGCCACTGCCGGAGAGGGCGTGCCCGTGCTGGCATACGCATCACGGGCAAGCAGGACTGCTAGGATGACGCGATTGCAAACGGAGCCTCAAGGCATGACTCAAGATATCAATGCGCTGCCCCGGCGCACCCTGGTGACCCGCATGCTCGATAGCATCGAGCGCGTCGGCAACAAACTGCCCGACCCGGCAGTATTGTTCCTGCTGTTCATGGTGCTGGTGTGGGGATTGTCGTGGTGGATGTCCACCATGAGCTTTGCCGAAATCGACCCGCGCACTGGCGAGGCCATCCAAATCAAGAACCTGCTGGCAGGCGGCAGCCTGACCGAATTCATGGCGCAGATGGTCAATACCTTTGTCACCTTCCCGCCGCTGGGCGTGGTGCTGGTGGCGATGCTGGGGCTGGGCGTGGCCGAGCACACCGGCTTTATCAGCGCCGGGCTGCGCGCGATTTTGTCCATCACGCCGAAGATGCTGCTCACCCCGATGCTGGTTGGCGTGGGCATTCTCAGCCATGTCGCCGTGGATGCTGGCTATGTGCTGGTGATTCCGCTGGGCGCGGTGATTTTCTATGCCGCAGGCCGTCATCCGCTGGCCGGTATCGCCGCCGCGTTTGCCGGGGTGTCGGGCGGCTTTTCGGCCACCATGTTCGTGCCTTCCAGCCTTGACCCGATGCTCGCTGGCCTGACCCAAACTGCCGCACATATCCTCGATACAGAGGTGAGTATCAACCCGCTCAACAATTTCTATTTCACCTGCGCCTCGGCGCTTCTGGTGATATTGGTGGGCTGGTTTCTGACGGACAGAATCATCGAGCCGCGCCTGCAAGGCACCCGGGTGGATGGCAATGCCGAGGACATGCCCTCACTGGAAACCCTGCAACCGGGCGAGCGCCGCGCGCTGCTGGCGGCACTGGGCGCGACCGCGCTGACCCTGGCCTTGTTTGCCCTGACCCTGTTCCTGCCCAATACGCCTTGGGCGGCAGCGGCTGACAAAGTACCGGCGGCCACCCATGCACTGCTGGCGCCGGCCGCGCCGCTGATGAAATCCATCGTGCCGCTGATTTTCATCTTCTTCCTGGTTCCCGGCATGGTGTATGGCTATGTCTCCGGCGCGGTCAAGAACCACCGCGACATCATCGCCGGCATGAGCAAGTCGATGAGCAGCATGGGCTATTACATCGTCATGGCGTTCTTCTGCGCTCAGTTCATCTGGGCATTCGGGCAGAGCCAAATCGGCGCACTGGTGGCCATCAAGGGCGCCAATGCCTTGCAAGCCAGCGGCCTGCCGATGGGCATGGTGGTGGTCGGCATCGTGCTGCTGTCGGGCTTTGTCAACCTGCTGGTGGGCTCGGCCTCGGCCAAGTGGGCACTGATTGGCGCCATCATGGTGCCGATGCTGATGCAGCTGGGGGTGTCGCCCGACCTGACCCAGGCGGCCTATCGCGTCGGCGATTCCAGCACCAATATCATCACCCCGCTGCTGCCGTACTTTCCGCTGATTGTGGTGTTCTGCCAGCGTTATGTGAAAGCCTCCGGCATCGGTACGCTGCTGGCGCTGATGCTGCCGTTCTCGGTGACGCTGCTGGTGGTCTGGACCGCCTTCCTGCTGGCCTTCTGGGGGCTGGGGCTGCCACTGGGCGTGGGCGCAAGTTATGTTTATCCAGCCTCCTGATGGCAAGCGCACAAAAGGCCGGAAAATTCCGGCCTTTTGTTTGCGGGGTAACAAACTGTCCTGCCGATGCGGAGGTCGTGCCGGAATTAAAAGTCTTTGCACAGGCTCCAGGACGGCTGTCTTGTAATTCGCTTTCGGCCTGGTCTTAGGCTACGGTGATGGCTGGGCTTGGAGCAGGTTCGGGAGGCTTGTGATGAAAAAATGGCGCATCATGCTCATGCTGTTGGGTTTGCTGCTGACGGCTTGCAGCTACAACATTTACGAGATGCAGCCACAAACCTGGCATACCGATTACAGCCGGATACTGGCCTTGGCGCCGGATGGCCAGGGCGGGGTGTATTTGCTGACCGAAGGTTGGGGAGATAACAGGGGGCATAAAGACTATCGGTTTGCGATTGTCGAGGATAGAGCCGGTACGGCTGCCGCCTTGCGGGCGCTGATGGCGCAGGGGCAGATTCGGGATGCGCTGCCAAGCATCATGGCGTGTAGCGCGAGGCTGTATGCGGTGACAAGGCCGCGCCCGCAGCCTGCCACGGCCTCTCTGGAGCTTGATTTCCCGCCGGCGCTGTTTGCTGATGGCGTGCGGCCTGCGGGGCTGCGTGAGCCAGATCGGGATTATCCAATTGCCGAACAGGTGCGCAGCGCGGCAGCGCGACGTGGTTTTGATTTGCCCAGGCATGGCCGTTTGCCGTTCCTGCAAGTACGGTTGAGCGAGGGCGGCGCTGTGGAACTGCCCGAGACAGTCCGTGCCGACTTATTGCAGCGTCATGCCTTCTATACCCCACTATCTGTCTGTCGGCATTATCAAACCATGAGGCGTGAAGCGGTGGGGCGTGAGTCCTGGCCGAAAATCATGTAGGCAAAGCCCGCCCGCCACTGCGGGTAACGGGCATTTTCTGTATCTGGCTGTGTCGGGAAGGCCGCACCCCCGGTTTGTACCGGGCCGGGGCTTTGATGGCTGATGCGCCACACAGCAATCTGCATGACAAACCCCGTGCTTTCTGCAAGCACGGGGTTTGTCAGTGTTCCGGAAGCAGGCAGGCGTCCGCGCCCGCCGTTTTATCTTCAGTTCGCCGCTTTCATGCCGCGCTTGAGCAGTGGCGTTACCAGGAACATCACTACACCAGCACCCAGGCCAATCCACATCATGCGGGTAAACACATCGTTGTAAATGGCCAGGGTTTCGGCAGTGCTGGCATCAGGGCTGACCGAAGCCCAGCTACCCATGCGTCCGGCGATGATTTCACCAAAGGCCGAGAACAGGAACCATGCGCCCATCATCATGCCCACCGCGCGCGGGATGGACAGCACGGTGACGGCGGACAGGCCGACCGGGGAAAGCATCATTTCACCCAGCACCAGCACGAAATAAGCCAGCACCATCCACCACAGGCTGATGTTGTCGCTCCCCCGGGCGGTCGCAGCCACCAGCACGGCAAACGCCAGGCCACAGAACACCAGTGCCCAGGCGAATTTGGCCGGATAGCTCGGGTTCAATCCCCAGCGATCCAGGCGCGGCCAGAGCAGGGTGAATACCGGGGTCAGCGCAATCACGAACAGCGCACCCAGGGCCGTGGTTTGCCCGGCGGTGAGCGTGAAGCCGAACAGGCTGCGATCCATTACCCGGTCAGCCATGGCGACCCAGGGGCCATAGGTCTGTTCATACAGCCCCCAAAACAGCGCGCTGATGGTGATGAGGGTCATCAGCATGATCATCCGGCCTTTTTCGGCAGCACTGATGCCGGAAAACAGCAGGCGCACAAACCATGCATACAGCCCGGCGCCGAGCACCACCGCCAGCACTTCGGTCAGGGTGACTTCATGCCCGCCCAGAAGCCGCGACAGCGGTGCAAAATCAATGCGGGTTTGCAGCACTTGCCAAACGGCGACGGTCAGCAGCAAGCCGCCCAGATAGATGAGCCATTCCCGTGACAGGCCAAGCCAGAACGATGCCCGCAGCCGCTCCGGGTCGGCAGGCTCGCCCTGTCCCAGCAAATGCTTGCGACCGATGACAAATTGCACCAATCCCAAGGCCATCATCACCCCGGCCAGGCCAAAGCCATAGCCCCAGCCGTATTTTTCACCGATATAGGCCACCACCAGCGAAGAAATCAGTGCGCCGAGATTGATGCCCATATAGAAGATGCTGAAACCGGCATCGCGGCGCGGGTCATTTTCGGCATACAGCCGGCCGACGATGGTGGAAATATTGGGCTTCAAAAAACCCACGCCCACGGCAATCAGCGCCAACGAGAAATACATCACCTGGATGGCGGCGGCATCCTGCACGGCCTGCCCCTGCCCCCCCTGCGCCTGACTGCCGGTATAGGCCATGCCAAGCTGCCCCAGGGCAAGCAAAATCCCGCCATAAAGCACCGCTTTGCGCATTCCCAGATGCTTGTCGGCCAGGATGCCGCCGACCAGTGGCAGGGCGTAGGCCAGCCCGGCATAAGTGCCCAGCAACAGATAGCCATTGTTGTCGGCAAACAAATGGTGCTTGGTGAGATACAGAAACAACAGCGCCTTCATGCCGTAGAAGGCAAAGCGCTCCCACATTTCAGTCAGGAAGCATACGTACAGCCCCTTGGGGTGACCCAGAAACTCGTGATTCTGGCGGGACAGGGCGGTGGTTGACATAAGGGCGGAACCTCTCTGATGAGAACAGCCGCCTACTTTAGAGCCTGTTTTCTGACTTGGGGAGCTAGATGTTCAGTCCCAGCATCAAATGATTCGGCGCTTGTAGGCCAAGGTGCTGGATTGGCATATTTCTTTGGGTAGGTTTTGATGCAGGGATTAGAGGTAAGGAATCAAAAAACCAGCGGCTGTTATGCCGCTGGCTTTGTGTTATGTGCTATTTCAACCCAAATCCGCCAGCCGCTGTTGCGAGGGGACGAAGTAATAGCTGCCGCTGATGGCGGTGCTGATGTTGCCCAGCAAGAGGTCGGTGCGGCCATCGGTTTCGCCAAACATGCTGAGCAGTTGCTGCTCAATATTGTGCAGGCGTGCGCAGTAGGCGATGAACATCAGGCCCTGCTCGCCGGAGGCGCTGCCATAGGGCAGGCTCTGCCGCAGGATTTTCAGGCCCCGGCCGTTTTCTTTCAGGTCAACACGCCCCAGATGGCTGTCGGGCAGGCGCTTGTCGCCGGGCAATTCTTCATCATCGGCCTTGCTGCGGCCCACGATGGCTTCCTGTCTCTCATCGCTGAGCGCATTCCAGCATTTCAGGTCGTGGCGGTATTTTTGCAGCAACAGGTAGCTGCCACCGGCATCTATCGCCGGGGCGGCAATCACGCCGACTGGCGGACGGGCATCGCCTGCGGGGTTCTCGGTACCATCGACAAAGCCGTCATAGCCCCGGTTCTCATGCAGGCGGAAGCCATGGGTTTCATCCGCCACTTTGATGGCATCGCCAAAGGCGGCCAGTACCTCGAGCGCCAGCAGCATATTGGCGCCATGGCTCATGGACTGGATATGGATGGCGATATCGTGCTGGGTGGCTGGTGCCAGGCCGTTGCCCAGCGCACGGAAGGGTTTGAGCTCGGCGCCTTCTGCGCTATCGCGGCGCAACTGCGGCCACACGCCTGCGCCAAAGCCGACCGCCAGCCCCAGTTGCGCTTCCGGCTGGAGGCTGCGATGGCGCTGCAATATATCGGCCAATTGCTGGCAGGCGCGGCGCACATCATGCAGGCGCGCCTGGGTGATGTCAGCTTCAATCACGATGCAGGCGCTCATGCCTTCAGGAAGGATGGTGGTTTGCGGGGTATTCATGGCGTGTTCCTCGGGTGGAATGGCTTGGACTGCCGCGCATCATAAAGGCATCACCGACAGGATGCTGGCTTGTTGCTGTTGTGCAACAGTGTGTGACTTTTGCGGTTATTGTTTCTTTTTTGCCGAGATGTAATCTGGCGTCCAGGACGCCCAAAGACTTGCTGTCCCAGGACATCAAAGCCTTCAACGACAAGTTGCTCGATTACCTCATCTGGTTCAACGAATCCAGACCCCACTACGCACTCGGATTACGATCCCCCATGCAGTTCCTCGCAGGCGAGCACCAGTGCAATATGTATTGGCGGGATAGACATGCTTGCGTTTGTCGTTGGTATATGACACAATGCGCGACTGATTGTGGGGGTATTACTTCTACAGTGCCAGCGAAATGAGGGGCAGGATGCGCTTCGTATTCGCCAGACAAGGACAGGTTGCGTGGCTTTCCCGTTTGCGGGGATGTTTGCGCGTTTGTTTTTGCTCTGGGCGGGCCGGGTGACCGGGCCGCCATTGTTGTTGAATGGATTGCTGTAACGGGGTGGGGCGCAAATAGCCGTTTCACCTGTCGCTCTTTTGAACTGCCTGCTTTATGCAGGGCTTTGCCGAAAGGTAGAGCTATTAACCGAGGAACTTCCGTCATGACGGACCAAAAAATCCGCATCCGGCTCAAGGCCTTCGATCATCGCCTGATCGATCGCTCGGCCAGCGAGATTGTCGAGACGGCCAAGCGGACCGGCGCGCAAGTGCGTGGCCCGATTCCGCTGCCGACCAAGACTGAACGCTACACCGTGTTGGTTTCGCCGCACGTCGACAAGGACGCGCGCGACCAGTACGAAACCCGCACGCACAAGCGTGTGCTCGATATCGTTGACCCCAATGACAAGACCGTGGACGCGCTGATGAAGCTCGAACTGGCTGCTGGCGTTGACGTGCAAATCAAGTTGACCTGAGGAGCGCATCATCATGTCGACGAAAATTCATCAACTGGGTCTGGTTGGGCGCAAGGCTGGCATGAGCCGCGTGTTTACCGAAGATGGCAAGTCCATCCCGGTAACGCTGATTGAAGCCACTCCGAACCGCATTACCCAAATCAAGACGGTCGAAAACGACGGTTACAGTGCCGTGCAGGTCACTGCCGGTGTCAAGCGTGCTGCGCTGGTCAACAAGGCCGGTGCCGGTCACCTGGCCAAGGCCAAGGTGGAAGCCGGTCGTGGTTTGTGGGAATTCCGCGTGGCCGACGACAAGCTTTCCGGCTTTGAGGTGGGCGGCGAAATTCGCGCCGACATCTTTGCCGAAGGTCAGCTGGTCGATGTCCAGGGCGTGACCAAGGGTAAAGGCTTCCAGGGCACCATCAAGCGCTGGAACTTCACCATGGGTGACGCTACCCACGGTAACTCGCTGTCGCATCGTGCCCCGGGCTCGATTGGTCAGCGTCAGACTCCGGGTCGTGTGTTCCCGGGTAAAAAGATGTCCGGTCACATGGGTGCCGAAACCCAGACCACCCAGAACCTTCAGGTTGTGAAGGTGGATGCCGAGCGCGGCCTGATTGCCGTGCGCGGTGCGGTGCCGGGTGCACCGGGTGGTGATGTCATCGTGCGTCCGGCAAGCAAGGGAGCATGAGCATGGAACTGACCATCAAGAACGGCGGCAAGGTGTCGGTATCCGACGCGGTGTTTGGCCGTGAATTCTCTGAAGACCTGGTGCATCAGGTCGTGGTGGCTTACCGCAATGCCGGTCGCGCTGGCACCAAGGCGCAAAAGACCCGCTCGGAAGTCAGTGGTACCACCAAGAAGTCCAAGCGCCAGAAGGGCGGCGGCGCCCGTCACGGTGCATTGACTGCGCCGATTTTTGTCGGTGGTGGCGTGACCTTTGCGGCCAAGCCGCGCAGCTTTGCGCAGAAAGTCAACCGCAAGATGTATCGCGCTGCGATGTCTGCCATCCTGTCGGAGCTCAATCGCCAAGAGCGCCTGACGGTGGTGGATGCCATCGAAGTGGACTCGCCCAAGACCCGCGGTCTGGTTGGCAAGCTCAAGGAGCTGGAAGCAGGCAAGCGCCCGCTGCTGGTGATTGAGGAAGCCAGTGAGTCGCTGTATCTGGCTGCTCGTAACCTGCCCTACGTCGAAGTGCGTGATGTGCAGGGGCTGGATCCGGTGTCGCTGGTCGCCTCCGACTCGGTGATTATCACCACCGATGCGGTGAAGAAAATCGAGGAGTGGCTGGCATGAGCACCAATATCTATGAAGTGATTCGTGCGCCGCGCGTTTCGGAAAAAACCGCGCGTTTGCAGGAAGTTTCTAATCAATACGTCTTTGAAGTGGCTACCACGGCGACCAAGGCCGATGTCAAGGCTGCCGTTGAGCAAATCTTTGATGTCAAGGTCGAAGCGGTGAACGTGGTCAACGTGAAGGGTAAGCAGAAAGGCTTCCGTTCGCGTCCCGGTCGCCGTAGCGACTGGCGCAAGGCTTACGTCAAGTTGGCCGAAGGTCAGGCCATCGACGTGACGGCGAAGGCCTAAGGAGTACAGCATGCCTTTGATGACTTTCAAACCGACCTCCGCCGGCCGCCGCAGCGCGGTTCGCGTGGTCACGCCTGACCTCCACAAAGGTGCACCATATGCACCGCTGCTGGAAAAGCAGGGCAAAACTGGTGGCCGCAACCATCACGGCCGTATCACCACCCGCCATATCGGTGGCGGTCACAAGCAGCACTACCGCATCATCGACTTCAAGCGCAACAAAGAAGGCATTCCGGCCAAGGTGGAGCGCATTGAATATGACCCCAACCGTACGGCGCACATCGCGTTGCTGCTGTATGTGGACGGTGAGCGTCGCTACATCATCGCCCCGAAGGGCCTGAAGGCTGGCGACCAGGTGCTGGCGGGCGAATCGGCTCCGATTCGTGCCGGCAATACCTTGCCGCTGCGCAATATCCCGGTGGGTACCACCATCCACTGCATCGAAATGAAGCCGGGCAAGGGCGCGCAAATGGCGCGTGCTGCCGGTGCCGGTGTGCAGCTAATCGCACGCGAGCAGGGCTATGCCACGCTGCGCCTGCGCTCGGGCGAAATGCGCAAGGTGCCGGTGGAATGCCGTGCCACCATCGGTGAAGTCGGCAACGTCGAGCACAACCTGGAAAAGCTGGGTAAAGCCGGTGCCAAACGCTGGCGCGGCGTGCGTCCCACCGTCCGCGGTGTGGTGATGAACCCGGTTGACCACCCGCACGGTGGTGGTGAAGCCAAGGCCGGCCAAGGTAATCCGCACCCGGTCACCCCGTGGGGCGTCCCGACCAAGGGTTACAAGACCCGCAAGAACAAGCGCACCCAGAAGTTCATCGTGCGCGATCGCAGGAGTTAATCGGCCATGGCACGTTCACTCAAAAAAGGCCCGTTCATTGACCACCACCTGTTGAAGAAGGTGGAAGAAGCGGGTAATAACACCAAAAAGCCGATCAAGACCTGGTCGCGTCGCTCGATGATCCTGCCGGAAATGGTGGGCTTCACCATCGCTGTCCACAACGGCAAGAATCATGTGCCGGTGCTGGTCAACGAAAACATGGTGGGCCACAAGCTCGGCGAATTCGCGCTGACCCGTACCTTCAAAGGTCACGGCGGCGACAAGAAGTCGAAGTAAGGAGAGATGACAATGGAAGCCAAAGCAGTCCTGCGCACCGCGCGCATCTCCCCGCAGAAAGCCCGTCTGGTGGCAGATCAAGTTCGCGGCCTGCCCGCAGCCCGTGCGCTTGACCTCCTGAAGTTCAGCGACAAGAAGGCCGCTGCCATGATTCACAAGCTGTTGTGGTCGGCAGTTTCCAACGCTGAAAACAATGTCGGTGCCGATGCTGATGCACTCAAGGTCAAGACCATCATGGTCGATGAAGGCCCCACCCTGAAGCGCTTCATGGCGCGTGCCAAGGGTCGTGGTACTCGCATCTTGAAGCGCACCAGCCACATCACCATCGTCGTCGCCGAGGGCAAGTAATCATGGGTCATAAAGTACATCCCGTAGGCATCCGTCTTGGCATCGCCAAGGACTGGAATTCCAAGTGGTATGCCGGCAAGAAGGAATACGCCGAATTCCTTGCCGCCGACCTCAAGGTTCGCGACATGCTGCGCAAGAAGCTGGCCGCAGCCGGCATCAGCAAGATCACCATCGAGCGTCCGGCCAAGTCCGCACGTGTGACCATTCACACCGCCCGTCCGGGCGTGGTGATCGGCAAGCGTGGTGAGGACATCGAAAAGCTGCGCAAGGAAGTTTCTGACATGATGGGCGTTCCGGCGCACATCAATGTCAGCGAAGTGCGCAAGCCGGAACTCGATGCGCAGCTGGTGGCCGAGTCGATCGCCCAGCAGCTGGAACGCCGTATCATGTTCCGCCGTGCCATGAAGCGTGCAGTGGGTAATGCCATGCGCCTTGGCGCACTCGGCATCAAGGTCAATGTTGCCGGCCGCCTGAACGGTGCGGAAATCGCCCGTTCGGAGTGGTATCGCGAAGGCCGTGTGCCGCTGCACACCCTGCGTGCGGATATTGACTACGGCTTTGCCGAAGCCCACACCACCTATGGCGTGATCGGCATCAAGGTCTGGATTTACAAGGGCGAAATCTTTGACTTCGCACAAGTAGGCCAGGAAAAGAACGAAGAGCCGCGCAATGAGCGTAGCGAGCGTCCTGCTCGTGCACCGCGTCAACCGCGTGGCGAACGTGAAGCAAGGGGTTAATCATGTTGCAACCCAAACGTACCAAGTATCGCAAGCAGCACAAGGGCCGTAACGAAGGCCTGTCCTGGAGCGCAAACCAGGTGTCGTTCGGTGAGTATGGCCTGCGTGCCACGCAAACCGGCCGCCTGACCGCGCGCCAGATTGAGGCTGCCCGTCGTGCCATCAGCCGTTACGTCAAGCGTGGCGGCAAGATGTGGATCCGTGTGTTCCCGGACAAGCCGATTACCGAAAAGCCGATTGAAGTCCGCATGGGCTCGGGTAAGGGTAATGTGGAATACTGGGTCGCGCAGATCCAGCCGGGTCGCATGATCTATGAAATCGAAGGCGTTAGCGAAGAAGTGGCACGCGAAGCGTTCCGCCTGGCTTCGGCCAAGCTTTCGGTCACCACCCAATTTGTGAACCGGACGGTGCGCTGATGGAACTGAAAGAACTCCGCCAAAAGTCTGGAGCCGAACTGAAGGCTCACCTTCTTGAACTGCAGAAAGAGCAATTCTCCCTGCGCATGCAGAAGGCGACCGGCCAGTTGGCCAAGACCCACGAAGTGCGTCGCGTTCGCCGCGAAATTGCACGTGTCAAAATGCTGCTCGGCGCTGCCGGGCAGTAACCCACAGGATTGACCATGAACAACACTGATAAAAAGCAGCACACGGTCGAAGGCCGCGTGGTCAGCAACAAGATGGACAAGACGGTGACGGTGCTGGTTGAGCGTCACGTCAAGCACGCGCTGTACGGCAAGTACATCCGTCGCTCCACCAAGCTGCATGCTCACGATGCTGAAAACGCCTGCAAAGAAGGCGATCTGGTTCGCATTGTCGAATGCGCACCGCTGTCGAAAACCAAGAACTGGCGCGTGGTTGAAGTCCTCGCCCAGGCTGCGGAATAACGAGGAGGCCCTACCATGATCCAAATGCAAAGCCGCCTCGACGTTGCCGACAATTCCGGTGCCAAGGAAGTGATGTGCATCAAGGTGCTCGGTGGTTCCAAGCGCCGTTATGCTGGTATCGGCGACATCATCAAGGTGTCGGTGAAAGAAGCCATTCCGCGCGGCAAGGTAAAGAAAGGCGATGTCTACAACGCTGTCGTGGTGCGTACCCGCAAGGGCGTGCGCCGCGCCGATGGCAGCCTGATTCGCTTCGATGGCAATGCCGCCGTGCTGCTCAATAACAAGCATGAACCCATTGGTACCCGTATCTTCGGGCCGGTGACGCGCGAACTTCGCTCGGAAAAGTTCATGAAGATCGTTTCGCTTGCCCCTGAAGTGCTGTAAGGGAGAGGACACCATGAATCGCATCAAGAAAGGCGACCAGGTCGTCGTTATCACCGGCAAGGACAAGGGCAAGAAGGGCGATGTCGTTCGTGTCCTCGGCGACCGTGTGGTCGTGTCCAATATCAACATGGTCAAGCGCCACACCAAGGCAAACCCGCAGGTCGGGCAGCCCGGTGGCATCATCGAGCGCGAAGCCTCGATCCATGTTTCCAACGTGATGCTGTTCAACCCGGCCACTGGCAAGGGCGAACGCATCAAGACCAAGGTGCTGGAGGATGGACGCAAAATCCGTGTGTTCCGCTCCAGCGACGAGGCGGTTGACGCCTGAGGAATGAAGCTATGACCACTCGACTGGAAAAAATCTACAAGGAAGAAGTGGTGCCGGCGCTGATGAAGCGTTTTGGCTACACCAATCCGATGGAAGTGCCGAAGATCACCAAAATCACCCTGAACATGGGTGTGGGTGAAGCGGCCAGCAACAAGAAAGTGCTGGAAAATGCCGTGGCCGACATGGCCAAGATTTCGGGTCAAAAGCCCGTGGTCACCAAGTCGCGCATTTCCGTGGCTTCGTTCAAGATCCGTGACGGTTGGCCGATTGGCTGCAAGGTCACCCTGCGCCGTGCGCACATGTACGAGTTTCTTGATCGCCTGATCAATATCTCGCTGCCGCGCGTACGTGACTTCCGTGGTGTTTCAGGCAAATCGTTTGACGGTCGCGGCAACTTCAACATGGGTGTGAAGGAACAGATCATCTTCCCGGAAATCGACTTCGACCAGATCGATGCGACCCGCGGCATGGATATCGCCATCACCACCACCGCCAAGACCAACGAAGAAGCCAAGGCTTTGCTTGAAGCCTTCCGCTTCCCGTTCCGCTGATCAAGAGAGATACGCATGGCCAAGACCAGCATGATCAACCGTGATCTCAAGCGCACCAAGCTCGTCAAGCAACACGGCGAAAAGCGTGAGGCGCTGAAGAAGATCCTGAAGAGCCAGACCGCTTCCTACGAAGAAAAGATGGAAGCCTCGGTCAAGCTGCAAAAACTGCCGCGTGACTCTTCGCCTGTCCGCCAGACCACCCGTTGTGCTTTGACGGGGCGTCCGAAGGGTGTTTACAGCAAGTTCGGCCTCGGTCGCAACAAGCTGCGCGAAGCCACCATGCGTGGCGACGTGCCGGGTCTGCGCAAGGCTTCCTGGTAAGCGCGTTTGCAACGGGCAGGCAGTAATGCCTGCCCGTTGTTATGCGAAAAACTTGCGCCCGGGAGCAATCCGGGGCAAAATACGCAGCTTTCCAAGCTGCAACCCCCGGCGGCCTGTGCTGTCCGGGTTTATCCAATCACAAGATTTCTGCGAAAGCGGATATCGGTGCTGACTCAAGGAATAATTCATGAGCATGACTGATCCCATCGCCGACATGCTGGTGCGCATCAAGAATGCCGCCGCTGTGGGCAAGCCGACGGTAAAAATGCCGTCCTCCAAGACCAAGGTTGCCATTGCCAACGTCCTCAAGGCCGAAGGCTATATTGCTGACCTGCGCGTTGAAGACCTCGGCGGCGGCAAGGCCGAGCTGCAGGTCGAACTTAAATATTTCCAGGGCAAGCCGGTTATTGAAACCCTGAAGCGCGTTTCGCGCTCGGGCTTGCGCCAGTATCGCGGCAAGAATGATTTGCCGAAGGTGCTGGGCGGTCTTGGTATTGCCATCGTTTCCACCTCCAAGGGCATCATGACCGATGCTGCTGCGCGCCAGGCTGGCGTCGGCGGTGAAGTCCTGTGCTTCGTGGCCTAACAGGAGGAAATCTCATGTCTCGCGTAGCCAAGAAGCCGATTGCCCTGCCCAAGGGCGTGGAAATCAAGAACGAAAACGGCCAAATCAGCGTCAAGGGTGGCAAGGGCAATCTGTCCATTGCCCAGCCGCAGGGCGTGGAAATGAAGGTCGAAAACAACGAAATCCTGCTGAATGCTGCCAGCCCTGAGCGCATTGCCATGACCGGCACCCTGCGCGCCATTTTGGCCAATATGGTCAAGGGCGTCTCCGAGGGCTTCGAGCGCAAGCTGGAGCTGGTCGGCGTGGGTTATCGTGCCTCGATGCAGGGCAAGGATTTGAGCCTGGCGCTGGGTTTCTCGCACCCGGTGGTGTTCAATACCCCTGAAGGCATCACCATCAGCACCCCGAGCCAGACGGAAATCGTCGTGGCCGGTGCCGACAAGCAGCTGGTGGGCCAGGTGGCAGCCAAGATTCGTGCCTATCGTCCGCCGGAGCCTTACAAGGGCAAGGGTGTGAAGTATTCCGACGAAGTCATCATCCGCAAGGAAGCCAAGAAAGCCTAAGGCGCTGCGGGTGAAGTGCTGAGACTTCACCCCGGCATCCCATGTTTTCAGCTTCCAAGAGAGTATAGAAATGGACAAGAAATCCGCCCGTCTGCGTCGTGCCAAGAGCACCCGCGCCCATATCCGCAAGCTTGGTGTGCCGCGCCTGTCGGTGCTGCGCACTGGCCAGCACCTGTATGCCCAGTTGTTCACTGCTGATGGCTCCAAGGTGCTGGCTTCGGCCTCCACTACCCAATCCGATGTGATGGAAGGGCTGAAGAGTGGCAAGAACATCGAAGCTGCTGCCAAGGTCGGCCGCCTGATTGGCGAGCGCGCCAAGGCTGCCGGTATTGATGCCTGCGCCTTTGACCGCTCCGGCTACCGTTACCACGGTCGCATCAAGGCGCTGGCCGATGCGGCGCGTGAAGCCGGCCTGCAGTTCTAAAACTTCCGTTCGGGTGGCTGCCCTGCGCAGCTGCCCGTAATGGTTTTGTGTCACCCAACAACGATAAGCGGCAATGCCGCAAGTAACCCAAAGGAATCCGTAATGGCAGAAGAACGTCAATCGCGTGGCCGTGATCGTGATCGCGCCCCGCGTGAAGAAATCGATGACGGCATGATTGAAAAGCTGGTCGCGGTCAACCGTGTCAGCAAGACCGTCAAAGGTGGTCGCCAGTTCACCTTCACCGCACTGACCGTGGTGGGTGATGGCAATGGCAAGGTCGGCTTTGGCTATGGCAAGGCGCGCGAAGTGCCGGTGGCCATCCAGAAGTCGATGGAACAGGCACGCAAGAGCCTGAAGACCGTTGACCTCAACAATGGCACCCTGTGGCACTCGGTGAAATCCGGCCACGGCGCAGCTCGCGTTTACATGCAGCCGGCCTCTGAAGGTACCGGCGTAATTGCTGGCGGTGCGATGCGCGCGGTGCTGGAAGCGGTCGGCGTCAAGAACGTGCTGGCCAAGGCAACCGGCTCGCGTAACCCGATTAATCTGGTGCGCGCCACCCTGAAGGGGCTGACCGCGATGCACTCGCCTGCCAATATCGCTGCCAAGCGCGGCAAGAAGGTCGAGGAGATTCTCCATGTCCAATAACAATACTGGCACCGTGAAGGTGCGTCTGGTCAAAGGTCTGCGCGGCTCGCAGGCCAAGCATCGTCTTTCGGTGCGTGCGCTGGGTTTGAACAAGCTTAATGATGTGCGCGTACTCAAAGACAGCCCGCAGGTGCGTGGCCTTGTGAACAAGGTTCACTACTTGGTGCGCGTGGAGGAATAATTCATGAAACTCAATACGTTGAAGCCCGCACCGGGCGCCCGCACCGAACGTGTGCGCGTAGGTCGCGGTATCGGCTCGGGTCTTGGCAAGACCGCTGGTCGCGGCCACAAGGGTTCGTTTGCTCGCTCCGGCAAGGGCAAGATTAAGGCCGGCTTTGAAGGCGGCCAGATGCCGATGTACATGCGCCTGCCGAAAATCGGCTTCCGTTCGCGCATGGCCAAGGACACTGCCGAAGTGTTGCTGTATCAGCTGGACAAGCTCGAAGCTGGCGATGTCGATTTCGCTGCGCTGCGCGCTGCCAAGCTGATTCCGGCTGGCGTCAAGAAAGTCAAAGTGGTCAAGAAGGGTGAAGTCAGCAAGGCCTTCGTACTGAAGGGCGTGGTGGCAACGGCCGGTGCCAAGGCGGCGATTGAAGCCGCTGGCGGCAAGGTCGAGGAGTAATCCCGCGATGTCGCGCAGCGCAAGTGCGTTGGCCGGCATGGCAGGCGCTGGCAAGTTCACTGAACTTCGCCAGCGTTTGCTGTTTGTGCTGGGTGCCCTGATTATCTACCGCATCGGCTGCCATATCCCGGTTCCGGGGGTGAACCCGGAGGCGATGACTGCCTTTATGTCGCAGCAGCAGGGCATTGTGAACATGATGAACATGTTCTCGGGCGGTGCCTTGGAGCGTCTGTCGCTGCTGGCGTTGAACGTGATGCCCTACATCACGGCCTCCATCATCATGCAGCTGTGCGTGCAGATTTTCCCGAGCCTGAAAGCCATCCAGAAGGAAGGTGAATCCGGTCGCCGCAAGATTACCCAGTGGTCGCGCACAGGGGCGATTCCATTGGCAGTTTTCCAGGCTATCGGTATTGCCACTGCTTTGCAGGGGCAGGTTGCACCGGATGGTACGCCGGTGGTGACCAACCCGGGCATGGGGTTTGTGTTCACCGCGGTGGTGGCGCTGACCGCAGGCAGCATGTTCCTGATGTGGCTGGGTGAGCAAATCACCGAGCGCGGCATCGGCAATGGCGTGTCGCTGATTATCTTTGCCGGTATTGTGGCGGGCTTGCCCGGCGCAGTGGTGCAGACCTTTGAGCAAATCAAGAACGGCGATATGGGGGTGCCAACTGCCATACTGGTTGCCGCATTGGTGCTGGGTTTTACCTGGTTTGTGGTGTTTGTCGAACGTGGCCAGCGCCGCATTACGGTCAACTATGCACGCCGTCAGGGCGGTCGTGGCGGTTATCAGAACCAATCCTCGTTCCTGCCACTCAAGCTCAATATGGCTGGGGTGATTCCGCCGATTTTTGCCAGCTCCATCATCATGTTCCCGGCGACTGCGGCGCAGTGGTTTGGCAATGATGGCGGTGCAGGCATCATGCAGCGCATTGCTGCGGCGTTGACGCCGGGGCAGCCGCTGTACCTGATTTTGCTGGCGACCCTGATTATGGGGTTTGCATTCTTCTACACCGCACTGGTGTTCAACTCGCAGGAAACCGCCGATAACCTCAAGAAATCGGGAGCATTGATTCCGGGCATTCGTCCGGGCAAGGCGACCGGCGACTATATCGACGGCGTGCTGACACGGCTGACGCTGGCAGGCTCCATTTACCTGGTCATCGTCTGCTTGCTGCCGGAATTCATGCGTACCGAGCTGTCCACCCAGTTCTATTTCGGTGGCACTTCGCTGCTGATTGTGGTGGTGGTGGTGATGGATTTCATCGCCCAGTTGCAGGCGCATCTGATGTCGCACCAGTACGAAAGCCTGCTGAAGAAAGCCAATCTCAGGGGTGGTACACGCGGGCGCTGATTTATCAGCACCGCAACTAACAGGCGGCTGCCGGGTTTCCGGCAGCCGCACATAAGCGCCGAAGTCTGTTATCCTTTGGCACCTTATTCGCGCCGATGTCTCTCACGCATCGGTTTGATGGGCGACCCGGGCGGCATCCCGCGCACGGGTGGGTTTCTGTCATGCACCTGCAAGAGTAGTGGGTGTGGCCTTGCGCCTCGCAGAGATTCGTTCGCCGGAGCATGGGCACACTCCCCATGCCGGAGCTGTGTGGTTTGCAGCTTTATCTGAATCCGGGATATTTGCTATCATTTTCCGTTTCCCCGGTCATTTGCTCTGCATTTGGCCAAAATCAACCGATTGGAGACCGCGTTATGGCGCGAATTGCAGGTGTCAACCTGCCTGCCCAGAAGCATATCTGGGTGGGGCTGCAAAGCATCTACGGCATTGGCCGTACCCGTTCCAAAAAGGTCTGTGAAGACGCTGGTGTAGCTGTAAGCACCAAAGTCCGCGACCTGTCCGAATCCGAAGTCGAGCGCCTGCGCGCCGAAGTCGGCAAGTACATTGTCGAAGGCGACCTGCGCCGTGAAGTCGGCATGTCCATCAAGCGTCTGATGGATTTGGGCTGCTATCGCGGCCTGCGTCACCGCCGTGGCCTGCCGCTGCGCGGCCAGCGTACCAAGACCAATGCCCGTACCCGCAAGGGGCCGCGCAAGGCTATCAAGAAGTAAGGAATCGACATGGCCAAGCCTACTGCTACCAAGACCAAGAAGAAGGTCAAGCGCGTCGTCACCGACGGTATCGCGCACGTCCATGCTTCGTTCAACAATACCATCGTGACCATCACCGACCGTCAGGGCAATGCCCTGTCCTGGGCCACCTCCGGTGGCTCCGGTTTCCGTGGCTCGCGCAAGTCCACCCCGTTCGCCGCCCAGGTTGCTGCCGAAAAGGCCGGCAAGGCGGCACTGGATTACGGCGTGAAATCGCTGGAAGTGCGCATCAAGGGCCCGGGTCCGGGTCGTGAGTCGGCCGTGCGTTCCTTGAACAATGTCGGCTACAAAATCCTCAACATCATCGACGTGACGCCGATCCCGCACAACGGGTGCCGTCCGCCGAAGAAGCGTCGCGTCTAAAGGAGCTGAAAGACAATGGCTCGTTATATTGGTCCTACCTGCAAGCTCGCCCGCCGCGAAGGCGCCGACTTGTCGCTGAAATCGCCGGCGCGTGCGCTGGACTCCAAGTGCAAACTGGAGCAAAAACCGGGTCAGCATGGCCCCAATGCCCGCAAGGGCAAGATGTCCGATTACGCCACCCAGCTGCGTGAAAAGCAGAAGGTCAAGCGTATCTACGGTCTTCTGGAGCGTCAGTTCCGCAACTATTACAAGAAGGCTTCCAACAAGAAGGGCAACACCGGCGAAAACCTGTTGCAGCTTCTGGAAACCCGTCTGGACAATGTCGTTTACCGCATGGGCTTTGCCGTGACCCGCGCCTCGGCCCGCCAGCTGGTGTCGCACCGTGGCGTGCTGGTGAATGGCAAGTTCGTCAACCTGCCGTCCTATGCGGTCAAGGCCGGTGACGAAATCAGCCTGTCCGAACGTGCCCAGAAGCAACTGCGCGTGCAGGAGGCGCTGACCGTTGCCCAGCAGATGGATCTTTCGCCTTCGTGGGTGGAAGTGGACGCCAAGAAGTTTGCTGGTGTGTTCAAGGCCGTGCCGGATCGCGCTGACCTGCCTGCCGACATCAACGAAGCGCTGATCATCGAGTTGTACTCGAAGTAATCCCCTTAACCACGAATCCCCGGGCGCTCGGGGATTCGTCAGGAGATGCCCTACATGACGGCTACTGCCCACCAAGTGCTGCGTCCACGCGCGCCGCAAATCGAACGTACCACCGGCAATCGTGCCAAGGTCGTTATCGAGCCGCTGGAGCGTGGATACGGCCATACCCTCGGCAATGCACTGCGTCGTGTGCTGTTGTCCTCGATTCCCGGTTGCGCAATTACCGAGGTTTCGATCGACGGCGTGCTGCACGAGTACAGCACCATCGAGGGTCTGCAAGAGGACGTGCTTGAAGTCCTTTTGAACCTCAAGGATGTTGCCATTCGCATGGCAACTGGCGATAGCACCACCCTGACGCTCAGCAAGAGTGGTCCGGGCGTGGTGACTGCTGCCGATATTCAGCTCGACCACAACGTGGAAGTGCTGAACCCGGAACACGTCATTTGCACCCTCACCAAGGATGCTGCCATCAGCATGCAGCTCAAGGTCGAGCGTGGTTTTGGCTATCAACCGGCTGCTACCCGTCGCCGCCCGGATGAAGAGTCCCGTGCGATTGGCCGCCTGGTGCTGGATGCCAGCTTCTCGCCGGTACGCCGTGTGGCTTATGCGGTCGAAGCAGCTCGCGTTGAACAGCGTACCAATCTGGACAAGCTGGTGCTGGATATCGAAACCAATGGCACGATTGATGCAGAAGAAGCCGTGCGCACTGCGGCCGACATCCTGACTGACCAGCTTTCGGTGTTTGGCGACTTCACCCAGCGTGAGCGTGGCGCCACCAAGCAGGCTTCGACGGGCATCGACCCGGCATTGCTGCGTCCGATTGATGACCTGGAATTGACCGTGCGTTCGGCCAACTGCCTGAAGGCTGAAAGCATCTACTACATCGGCGACCTGATTCAGCGTACCGAAGTCGAGCTGCTCAAGACCCCGAACCTTGGCAAGAAGTCCTTGACCGAAATCAAGGAAGTCTTGGCCCAGCGCGGTCTTGCACTTGGCATGAAGCTGGACAACTGGCCGCCGGCCGGTGCCGCCCAGCACGGCATGCTGGGCTGATTTGCCCCTGCCCGCCTGCTTGCAGGCGGGCAAGGCTTTACGGGTCACTGACCCGCAGCGGCGCATGGGAAGTGCCGCCGGACCACCCGCAGTCCACTAAAGCGTCAGGATGACGACAGCGAAGTTCAACGTCTCAATCTTTCAATTCAAGGAATAACCCATGCGTCACAAGAATGCCGGCCGCAAGTTCAGCCGTACCAGTGCCCACCGCGAAGCGATGTTCAAGAACATGGCCGCCTCGCTCATCAAGCACGAAATCATCAAGACCACGCTGCCCAAGGCCAAGGAACTGCGTCGCGTCGTCGAGCCTCTCATCACCCTTGCCAAGGTCGATTCGGTGGCCAACCGCCGTCTGGCCTTTGCCCGCCTGCGTGACAAGGAAGCCGTCGGCACCCTGTTCACTGTTGTCGGTCCGCGCTACACCGCCCGCCCGGGTGGCTACCTGCGCATCCTGAAGTGCGGCTTCCGCGCGGGCGATAACGCCCCGATGGCCTATATCGAAATGGTTGAGCGTCCGGGCGCACCGAGCGCCGAGTGAGCGTCAGCCTGATACAGATACTCAAAGCCCCGGCATCTGCCGGGGTTTTGCTTTTTTGGAGGCTGAAATACGGCTGCTTCGTGACATTTGTCATACCCAAAACCTGTGCTTTGCCACTGCTGTTTTCTGGCTGATGCCGGCAAGCTGTCGCCATCATTGGCAATGGGGCAGGGCGATGGCGCAGGTCTTGGCACAGCTTGAAAATGTGCACAAAAACTATGGCGCAGTACGCGCCTTGAACGGGCTGGATATGGCCCTGCATGCAGGGGAAGTACTGGCGGTGCTGGGGCGCAATGGCGCGGGCAAGAGCACTGCGATTGCATTGTGGCTGGGGCTTGAGCGTGCGCAATCGGGCGTGGTGCAGCTGTTTGGCAAGGCGCCCGGTGCAATGGCGCAGCGCCGCAGTATCGGCGTGATGCTGCAAAGCGCCAGTCTGCCGGAAGCCTCCAGCGTGCAGGAATTGTTGCAAGTTGCCCGCGCCTGTTATCCGCAGCCGATGGCGCTGGATGCGTGTATGCGTCTGGCCGGGGTGGAAGGCTTGGCAGAGCGCCGCTACAAACAGCTTTCCGGCGGCCAGCAGCGCCGGGTGCAGTTTGCCCTGGCAGTGTGTGGCGAGCCGGAAGTGCTGTTTCTGGATGAGCCAACCACGGGGCTGGATATTGATGCGCGCAGCCGTTTATGGGCGGCCATCGGCGAGCTGCGCCAGCGCGGTACGGCCATCGTGCTGACCACGCATTATCTGGAAGAGGCCGAAACCCTGGCCGACCGGGTGCTGGTGGTTGACGCTGGCCGGGTGCTGGCCGAGGGCACGGTGGATGAAATCAGGCGCCAGGTGGCCTTGCAGAAAATCCGCTGCCATAGCCGTCTGGATATGGCCGCTGTCGCAGCCTGGCCGGAGGTGGTGGATGCTCGCCGTGACGAGGCCGGGCAGCTACTCATCACCACGGCTGATGCGTTGAAAGTGCTGCCGCAGCTAATGGCCGCCGACAGCACGCTGGCGGCGCTGGAAGTCACCCGCCCAAGCCTGTCCGATGCTTTTCTTGCTTTGACTCAGGAGCCGCAGGAATGAACGCCACAACGCATAAACCCGGCGCGGTATCGCTGATGCGTATCCACTGGCTGGAGTTCATCAACGAGTGCCGGCGCAGTTTTCGCACGCCCTCCTATTACCTGCCGACCCTGCTGTTTCCGCTGTGTTTCTTTTTGATGTTCGCGGTGATTCTGGGCAAAGGCAGCGCCAGCGCCGCCCCCTATATGCTGGCCAATTACGGCGTGTTTGGTTCGGCGATGGCGGCGCTGTTCGGGGTAGGGCTGGGCATTGCCAGCGAACGCGAAAGCGGCCTGATGCGGCTGCGCCGGGTGATGCCGATGCCGATGTCGGCGGTATTGCTTGCCAAACTGGGGATGGCGATGCTGTTTGCGCTCATCATCAGTCTGCTGATGATGATTTTGACACTGCTGTTGACCGAGGCCACGCTGACGCTGGCGCAGTCGCTGCGGCTGCTGGCAGTGCATACCTTGGGCGCCCTGCCATTTGCAGCCTTGGGCGTGTTTCTGGGCAGCCTGGCTGGCGCCAATGGCGCGGTGGCGATTATCAATCTGGTGTTCCTGCCGATGGCCTTCCTGTCCGGCCTGTGGATGCCGTTGTCGATGCTGCCTGCCTGGGTGGCCGATGCCGCGCCACTGTGGCCGCTGTATCACCTGGCGCAACTGGCGCTGGAGGCCCTGAATCTTGGCAGCGAAAAATCCGTCGGGCTGCATGCGGGGGTATTGCTGTTGACCACGCTGCTGTTTGCGCTACCGGCCATCCGCCGCCTGCACATGCGCTAGGCTTGCCAGTGATGAAACGCGCGCTCGCCACCCGCCTGCAAAATTACACCGCCCGGCATGGCTGGGAGCCATTGCTGAGCCTGGCTTATCTGGCATTCCTGTTTGTACCGCTGCTGGTGCGCTGGTTGAGCGTCAGCGGTGACTGGCAGCAGGTGCCGTTCCATTGGGACGCGACTTTGTGTTCAGTCGCGCTGTTCCTGCCGCTGTATTTCTGTGTGCTGCATGCGGGCAGGCGTTACCAGGCCTGGGCGCTGGCCGGTATTTTTGCCCTCGGTATTGGCTTGCTGCCCTGGAATGCGTTTGCCAATACCTATGTGATTTATGCCGGGGCATTGCTGATTTATCTGCATGGCGGCCTGCACGGCAAATTGGCGGCGCTTTTGCTGATGCAGCTCATCTATGGCGCATGGGTATGGCGCCACTACCCGCCGCAATGGGCGGGGCTGCATATCGGCACGGTGGCTTTGCTGAGTGCCACGGTTTTCTTCTTCAACTATCTGGAGCAGCAGCGCCAGCGTGAGCAGGCGGCACTGAAGCTGACCCAGGACGAAGTGCGCAGGCTGGCCAGCATGGCCGAGCGCGAACGCATTGGCCGCGACCTGCACGACAGCCTCGGGCAAACCCTGTCCACCGTGGTCTTGAAGGCTGAACTGGCACAACGCCTGGCTGACAAGGACAGTCAGGCTGCCGCAGGGCAAATGCAGCAGGTGGCCGCCATCGCCCGCGATGCACTCACCCAGATGCGCGAAGCAGTCAGCGGCATACGCAGTGCAATGCTGGCGGCGGAACTGGCCTCGGCGAAAATCCTGCTGGAAATGGAAGGCATCCGGATGCAAAGCGAAATCGACACGTTGCCGCTATCGCCGGAGTACGAAACTGCACTGGCTCTGGGGCTGCGCGAAGCAATCACCAATGTGCAGCGCCATGCCCATGCTGAAAAGGTCATCGTGCGGCTTGAGCATGATGAGCCCAATCGGCAGGTGGTGATGAGCATTGCCGATGACGGCCGCGGCGGAGCCACGCCGCGTGGCACAGGTCTGGCTGGCATGGCCGAGCGCATCAAGGCGCTGGGCGGGCAGTTGCAGATTGAATCGGCAAAAGGCCGGGGCACGCGCCTGCGCCTGAAGCTGCCGATGCGGGAGGCGGCATGATTCGGGTATTGCTGGCCGAAGACCAGACCCTGCTGCGCGAGGCGATGGCGGCATTGTTGAGTCTGGAGCCGGATATCGAAGTCATCGCCAGTGTGGCCGATGGCGAAGCGGCCTGGCAGGCGCTGCAAACGCAGGCGGCGGATATCGTGCTCACCGATATCGAGATGCCGGGCGTTTCCGGTTTGGCGCTTGCGCAGCGCATGGCCGAAAACGGTTTGGCGGCAAAGGTGGTCATCATCACCACTTTTGCGCGCGCGGGCTTCCTGCGCCGCGCACTGGATGCCGGTGTGCAGGGCTATCTGCTCAAGGACGCGCCGCTGGAACACCTGACCGAAGCCCTGCGCCGCGTCATGCAAGGCCAGCGCTCCATCGACCCGCAACTGGCGCTGGAAGCCTGGCAGGAGCCCGACCCGCTGACCGAACGCGAGAGGCAAATCCTGCGCATGGCAGGGGAAGGTTCAAGCAACAAGGTCATTGCCCGTGAACTGAAGCTCTCGCCCGGCACGGTGCGCAATTACCTGTCGGAGGCCATCAGCAAGCTGGGGGTAGCCAACCGTGTCGAGGCCTATCGCCTCGCCTGGCAGAAAGGCTGGTTGTAAGCCTCAACTCTGCTTCAACCATTGCAGGCGGGCTTTACCCTGGCCGTTTTCGCCCAGTGCTTGGGCAAGTGCAGCGAGTGCCGGTTGCAGGGTCTGGTCAAGCTGCCAGGGCGCATTCCACACCATCAGGCCGCTGCCGTTCATGCGCAGCGGCGAGTCATCCGGGCGTACCAGCAATTCGCAAAGCAGTGCCGACTTGGCGGGCAGGGTGGCCGCGCGGCGCATGAAAGCGGCCAGGGCACGGCCTTGCTTGATGGGATACCAGAGCGCATAAATGCCTTGCTGCCAGCGCCCGAGCGCATCATTGACGGCAGCCAGCGCGGTATCGAACTCACCGAGCTGCGCCTCATAGGGTGGGTCAACCAGAACCAGCCCGCGGTTCAGCCGGGTTGCGCCATCACGCGGCGGCAGCAGCGCCTTCATGGCTGCATAGCCATCACGGTGATGTGCGTGCAGGCGCGGCTCGGCCGCAAAATTCCGGCGCAGCGCAGCGGCCTCATCCGCCTGCAATTCGCAAGCGGCAATCCGGTCCTGCGCGCGTAGCGCATGTGCCAGGAGCCAGGGCGAGCCGGGATAGGCGCTTTCGCCATGCGCGGCCCGGCAGGCAGCCACGGCAGCCAGGTAGCGGTCAAGCAAGGCATTCTGGCCTGCGCTGAGCCGGGCGATACCGCCCTCGGCCTCGCCGGTGCGCTGCGCCTCGTCGGCATCCAGCCAGTACAGCCCGCGCCCGGCATGGGTATCCAGCGCAAAACAGGCGGCAGGCTTGGCGCTCAGCGCATCACAGAGCGCCAGCAATACGATGTGCTTGATGACATCGGCATGGTTGCCGGCATGAAAACCGTGGCGATAGTTCATGGTCAAGACAGTGGCAGCGGAAGGCGGAATGCTATAGCAGATATAGGCGAATCAGGTGCAGGGAGTATCCATGCTTGCGCGAAAACTTCATCCAGCATCATGTGTGCAGTGGCGGGTTGGCTCACGGCATACACGGGTGATAATGCAGGCACCCCTGAGGTTTGAATTGCCATGCCATTGATTTTGCTTGTCGAAGACGAAACCGCCATTGCCCAGAGTGTGTTGTTTGCGCTGCGCGCCGAGGGCTGGCAGGCCGAGCATCTGCTGCTGGGCGGGCAGGTGCTGCCGCGGCTGCGCCAGGGTGGGGTGGATGTCCTGATTCTGGATGTGGGACTGCCGGATATCAGCGGCTTTGAGGTCTGCCGCGCGCTGCGGGCCGAAAGCGATGTGCCGGTGATTTTCCTGACCGCCCGCGATGGCGAGCTTGACCGGGTATTGGGGCTGGAGCTGGGCGGCGATGACTATGTGGCCAAGCCGTTTTCGCCGCGCGAGCTGGTGGCGCGGGTGCGGGCAAGACTGCGCCGCAGTGCGCCGCCGCCTGCGGCAGCAGACTGGCGGGTGCATGGGCGCTTTGCCATTGACCAGGCCGGGCATCGCATCCGCTTTGACCAGCAGCTGTTGGCGCTTACCCGCTACGAATATGGCCTGTTGGCGGCCTTGCTGGCGCGTCCCGGTGCGGTGCTGAGCCGCGCGCAACTGATGGACCGGGTGTGGGAGGATGCGCCCGACACGGGCGAGCGTACCGTCGATACCCATATCAAGACCCTGCGCGCCAAGCTGCGCGATGCCGGCGCCGATTTCGAGGCCATCAAGACCCATCGCGGCCTGGGTTATGCGCTGGAAACCGGGGAGCGCAGCTAGTGCGTATCGGCCTGCGGGTATTGTTTGGCTACTTTCTGATTGTGGCGCTGGCGGCGGTGCTGCTGGCGCAGGTGTTTGTCGAGCAAATCAAGCCCGGCGTGCGCCAGGCGATGGAGGACACGCTGATTGATACCGCCAATCTGCTGGCGGAACTGGCCGCGGAGGATTTGAAAGCCGGGCAGATTGCCGAAGGCAGGTTTGCTGCGGCGATGCGTGCCAACCAGCAGCGCGATATTCGCGCGGACGTGTATGGCTTTGGCAAGCTGCGTACTGCCTATCGGGTGACGGTGACCGATGCGCAGGGCATCGTGGTATTCGATTCGGCCGGGCGGGATGTGGGGCGTGACAATTCACGCTGGCGCGATGTGTATCTCACCCTGCGCGGCCAGTACGGCGCGCGCTCCAGCCCGGAGGATGAAAGCAACCCGAAAAGCGACAGCGTGATGCATGTCGCCGCCCCGGTCATGGATGAGGGGCGCATCATCGGCGTGCTGACCGTTTCCAAGCCCAACCGCATCGTCGCCCCGTTTATCGAGCGCAGCCAGAAAAAAGTGCTGGATGCCGGGATTGCGCTGCTGGCGGTGGCGCTGATGACCGGGGTGATAGTCGCCTGGTGGATTTCCAGCCAGCTTTCGCGCCTGCGCCGCTATGCCGATGCAGTCACGCGCGGCGAGCGCGCCAGCGTGCCCAGGGCGCATGGCGAATTCGGCACCCTGGGGCAGGCGCTGGCGACCATGCGCGAAAAACTGGAGGGCAAGCAATATGTGGAGGAATACGTCCACGCCCTGACCCATGAGCTGAAAAGCCCGCTGGCGGCAATCCGCGGCAGTGCCGAGCTGTTGCAGGACGCTGGCAGCCGGATGAGCGATGCCGAGCGCGAGGGCTTCATCCGTACCATCGCCGGGCAGGGCGAGCGTCTGGCGCAGATGGTGGACAAGTTGCTGGCGCTGGCGGCGGTGGAGCATCGCCAGCAACTGGATGCGAGGCAAAGTATCAATGTGCAGGCGCTTTTGCATGAGGTTGCCGCCGCATTGGCCGCGCGCGCGGCAGCGGCACAAATAGAAATCCGCATCCAGGCCAATGACAGTTTGCAGCTTCAGGGCGATGCCTTTTTGCTGCGGCAGGCGCTCACCAACCTGCTGGACAATGCCATCAGCTTCTCGCCTGCGGGGAGCAGCATAGAAGTCAGTGCAATGCAAAGCCAGGACGCATTGCATATCCGCGTGCAGGACAGCGGCCCCGGCATTCCCGATTACGCGCTTGGCCGGGTGTTCGAGCGTTTCTATTCACTGCCGCGCCCCGATGGCAGCAGCCGCAGCAGCGGCCTTGGCCTGCCGTTCGTGGCAGAAGTCGCGGCCTTGCATGGCGGCAGCGCGACACTGGCCAACCGTGATGGCGGCGGCGCGCTGGCGCAGCTGCGCCTGCCAGTATCGCGCACCATCTGAGACGCTTCACCCTCACTTCACATGCAGCGCATGGCAGCTCCACATGCCGGTGTGAATATGGGCGCATTCCAAAACCGATGTGAGGTGTGCAATGAAACTATGGGTGAAGGCTATTGTGGTGATGGCGATGACCATCGCCATCCTGGTGCCGCTGATGATGATTTTCGGCGTGATCCAGGGGCGCAAAAGTTACCGGCATGAAGCGGTGCGGGATATCGCCAGCCATGTCGGCCAGGAGCAGCAGGTACAGGCGCCGGTGCTGGTGCTGCCCTATACCCGCATCGTGGAAAAAGACGTGGCCGATGGAAATGGCGGGATTCGCCGGGTTTTGCAGAACGAAACCGGGCATTGGTATTTCTATCCCGACACCTTCAAGGCCGAAGGCATTTTGAGCCCGTCGGTACGCAAGCGCGGCCTGCATGAGGTGCGGGTGTATGACTGGCAAGGCGAGCTTACTGCCCATTTTGATGCGGAAATTTCGGCAAAACGGGTCGATGGTCAATACACGCTCGGACAGCCGTTTATTGCCTTTGGCATCAGCGATGTGCGCGGCCTGCGCGGCACCCCGCAGATACAGGTCAATGGCGAAAAGCTGAAAATCCAGCAGGGCGCGGGACTGGCCGGAAAGGGCGGCATGCATGTGCTGCTGCCGGAGGTCGGCGACAGGCAAAGACTGCGGCTGGAAACCCGGCTGGTGATGACCCTGGCCGGTACCGAGGGGTTTGGCATCCTGCCGCTGGCAGGCAGCAATGACATTCGGCTCAAGTCCAACTGGCCGCATCCGAGCTTCTCCGGCATCCTGCCGCAGCACGATGTCACCCCGCAGGGCTTCGAAGCGCACTGGCAGATTGATGCACTGGCGACCGATGCGCGTAGAAACTGGCAGGGCGGCAGCTACACCGGCGGCTATCAGGATGTGGCGCGAGTATCGCTGCTGGACCCGGTCAACCCTTACCTGCTGGCCGAGCGTGCCACCAAATACGGGGTGCTGTTCGTGGTGCTGACCTTTGCCGGATTCTTCATGTTCGAGCTGGTTCGCCAGACTCGCGTGCACCCCATCCAGTACGGTCTGGTGGGCCTGGCGATTGCGATTTTCTTCCTGCTGCTGCTGAGTCTTTCCGAACATATTGCCTTTGGCCTTGCCTATCTGCTGGCAGCACTGGCTTGTACCGGCCTGATTGGCTTTTACTTGAGCGCGGTGCTGAAAAGCATGCAGGGCGGCATGGGCTTTGCCGCGATGCTGGCCACGCTCTATGGCGCGTTGTACGGGCTTTTGATTCTGGAAGACAATGCCCTGGTGGTCGGCTCGGGTCTTTTGTTCCTGATTCTTGCCGCCATCATGACCGCCACCCGCAAGGTGGACTGGTATGCCCTGGGGCAGGGCGACGGGCGTTAACAGGTGCCACATGGGCAGGGAAGCCCGCTGGCATCCACTACCCTGGAATGGGTATGGCGAAGCCATGTGTAGCTTGAATCTGGGGCTTGTATAAGCTGGAAATAAGCCAGCGCTACGGTGAGGCAAAAGCGTCAGGTATGGCGCATGTGGTGTTGCGGAAGTCGCTGGCTAAATTCCGTATGTCCTGAACAGACTCTTGGTCGCAGCATTTGCGACGGTCAACGGTTAAGCTCCTCCCGCAAAGGAGAGATTCATGGTCAAAGCCAGCAAAACCCGTACCGCCTATGTCTGCAACGAATGTGGGGCGGACTATCCGAAATGGCAGGGGCAGTGTGCGGCCTGCGGGGTTTGGGATAGTTTGTCGGAAATTCGCCTTGAGGCGACATCTGGCGCGGGGGCGAGCGTTGCCGCATCGCGCCGCAGTGGCTGGGCGGGCAAGGTGGATGGCGCCAGAATCACTGCGCTCAAAGACGTGGCGCAAACGCAAATCCTGCGGGCATCCACTGGCATCGGCGAATTCGACCGGGTACTGGGCGGCGGACTGGTGGAAGGCGCGGTGGTGCTGATTGGCGGCGACCCCGGCATTGGCAAATCCACCCTGCTGACCCAGGCGCTGGCCTCGATGGCGGGCAGCCTGCCGGGGCTGTATGTCACCGGCGAGGAATCACTGGCGCAGGTGGCCGGGCGCGCCTCAAGGCTCGGCCTGCCGCTGGAGGGTATGCAGGCGCTGGCCGAAACCTGCGTGGAGCGCATTCTGGCCGAAGCGATTGTCGCAAGGCCGCGTTTCATCATCGCCGACTCCATCCAGACGCTGTGGACCGAAACCCTGAGCGCCGCGCCCGGCTCGGTCAGCCAGGTGCGCGAGAGTGCCGCGCGGCTGGTGCGCTATGCCAAGGAAACCGGCACCGCGGTATTTCTGGTAGGCCATGTCACCAAGGAGGGCGGCATCGCAGGCCCCCGGGTGCTGGAGCACATGGTGGATGCGGTGCTGTATTTCGAGGGCGATTCCGGCAGCCGCTTCCGGGTGCTGCGCGCCTTCAAGAACCGCTTTGGCGCGGTCAACGAGCTGGGCGTGTTCGCCATGAGCGACAGGGGATTGCGCGAAGTCCCCAATCCGTCGGCGATTTTTCTCTCCGGCGGCAGTACGCACCAGCCTGGCAGTTGCGTGATGGTCACCCGCGAAGGCACCCGCCCGCTGCTGGTGGAAGTGCAGGCGCTGGTGGATGCTTCACCGCTGTCCAATCCGCGCCGGGTGGCGGTGGGTTTGGAAGGCAATCGCCTTGCCATGCTGCTGGCGGTGCTGAACCGCCACGGCGGGGTGATGGTCGGTGACCAGGATGTGTTCGTGAATGTGGTTGGCGGCATCCGCGTGCAGGAAACCGCCGCCGACCTGCCGGTGCTGCTGGCGGTGCTCTCCAGCCTGCGCGATGCGCCGCTGGCAGAAAAAACCATCGCCTTTGGCGAAGTCGGCCTGTCCGGTGAAATCCGCCCGGTGCCCAATGGCGAGGAGCGCCTGAAAGAAGCTGCTACCCACGGTTTCAGGCGCGCCATCGTCAGCCATGCCAATGCCCCCAAATCAGGCCGTATCAAGGGCATGGAAGTTATTGCGGTTGCCCGCCTGGCCGAGGCGCTGGAGCAGGTGTGACAGCCCGCGCGCGCCATGCTTTATGGCAAGCGGTGTCCATCGTGCTGCACCCTTTCTGGGTACTGGCCGGGCTTTGGCTGCTGGCGCTATGGCGGCATCGCGCGGAGGCATTCTGGGCGCAGGCATGGCCGATGCTGCTGGCTATCACCGTGTGCGCCGCCTATGTGCTATGGCGCTGGCAGCGCGGTGACTGGGGGACGGTGGATGCTTCTGACAAACGCGAGCGCGCCAGCCTGTACGCCGTACTTTTGCCGGTTATTCTGGCTTTGGCGCTATGGCAAGGGGGCTGGGCAAGTGTCACCGGTCGCGCCTTGCTGTACTTCGCACTGGCGCTGATACTGGCCTGGCTTGGCAACCGCTGGCTGAAAACCTCGCTGCATCTTCTGGGGCTGGGCTTTGCCGTGCCGGTTGCCTGGCAGCTCTGGCCGCTGGTGGGGGTATTGCTGGCAGCCTGTTTGCCATTGCTCGGTGCATCGCGTCTGGCGCTTGGCCGCCATCGCTTGCCGGAAGTGATGGCCGGCAGCATCCTCGGACTTGCTGCCGGGGTGTTGGCGATAGTTGATTAATGGCAATCCTGGTCTGCCTGGCACTGTGCAAACAACCAGCGAATGCCATCAAGCAGGGCATGGAAGGCTACAGTACCGTGGGTTTGGCCGGGATAGAGCTGATGTGTGACCGGCAGTGGCTGCCCAGCCTCGGCTTGCAGGCGTTGCGCAGTTTCCCGGGAGGCATCCACCATGCGCCTGGCTTGCATCATTGCCTCGCGCTCAGGATTGGCAGGCAGGTGCGGTGCCAGCTTTTGCTCGTATTCGCCAGCGCTGATACGCACTGCCGGACGGGTCGGGCTGGCGGCAAGACGCTGGGCAAACTGCGGGAAATCCTGCAAGACCCGCTGTTGGTTCCACCAGATGGAAGGGCTGGAAATCAGGTAATAACGGAAGTTCTGTGGTGCCGTCAGTAGCTGGTGCAGGCTGAAAAGCCCGCCATAGGAGTGCCCAAACAAGGCTTGTTGGCGCGGGTTGACCGGAAACTCGGCAGCGATGGCTGGACGCAGGCTGCCAGTGAGAAAATGGGAAAACGCCCCGGCACCACCGAAACGCTGGCTGATGCGGTCACCGCTTTGTGCATAGCTGGCCGAAGCCGGGGTGAAGTCTTCGGCACGGGCGGACAAATCCAGCAGCTTGCCGTTGTCATAGCCAACTCCGACCAGTAGAAGCGCTGTGGCCTGGTGTTCGCTGGCGCGCATGTACATGCCTTGTGCCAGCAGCGCTGCCAGCGGGAACAGGCCATCGCCATCAAGCACATACAGTACCGGATAGCCATTGGCTGGGGGTGCTCCTATCTTGGCAATCTGAATGCGATAGTCGCGTCCGGTTTCCTGCGAGTGGATGATGCGCTCTTGTGCGCCAACAAGATGTGCCGGTGCCCAGTGGCTGATGCTTTGTGCGCGGGCGCTCCCCGGTACCAGCAGGCTCAGTGCCAGCAGTAGGGTGGCAAGGCCGGATGCAACTTTCATGGATAAGCTCTCCTTCATGTCTGCTGCCTGTGGTGATGCCACAGGCAGCAGATTCACAGGGTTTACCAGCCGATGCGCAGGCTGGTATTGATGGTGCGGCCGGTGCCGTAATGGCAGGACGCTGGCGAGGTACAGGTCGAGACGTAGGTCTTGTTGGCCAGATTGCTGATATTGACCGAAATCTGGCTGGAGAACGGCCCGCGCTGCCCCAGGTCGTAGCGGATGGCTGCATCCCACAGCAGGAACGAGGGAATTATGAAAGCATTGCTGTTTTCGCCATAGGCCTTGCCGTTGTATCGGGCACCACCGGCCAGACTAAGGCCGTGCAGGGCACCGGACTGGAAGGTGTAGTCCAGCCACAAGGCGGCGCTCCAGTCGGCCACCTTCGGCAGGTGATTGCCGATATGTGCCGGATTACCGCGCAGCAGTCGCGAGCGCATTCGGGTGGCGGCACCGATGATGCTGAGTCCTTCCACGGGCGTGGCCCTGGCTTCGAATTCCAGTCCGCGTACTTGGCCTTCACCGCCCTGCACCTTGCACTGCTCATTGCCTGCCAGGCCACAGGTCTTGTGGGTCGGGTCGGGGTCATCCACCAGGATGTTGCGCTGGCGCAGTTCATAGGCCGAGAGGGAGAACAGGCCATCGAAGTTTTCTGGCTGGAATTTCAGGCCGACTTCATGCTGGCTGCCGCTCACCGGCTTGAATGCTTCACCGGTATGGCTCCAGCTGGCATCACGGTTGGCAGGCTGGAACGATTCGGAGTAGCTGTAGTAAGGGGTCAGGCCATTGGCAGCGACATACATCAGTCCGGCACGGGCACTGAATGCATTGCTCTTGACCTTGTTGGCGGCCTGGTTGCGCACCATGCCGGTGCCGACCAGGGTGCGGGTCAGGCTGGAGACATCATCGCGCGTCCAGTCATGGCGGCCGCCCAGTGAGAAGCGCCAGTTGCCAAGGCTTATCTGATCCTGCACATAGGCGCCGGTCTGCCGGTTGATGCCGCGCGCAGGGGATTCCATCAGAGGCTTGAGTGGGGTGCGGCCATAGCCGGTGTAAACCGGGTTAAAAATATCGATGGGTGCCGGATTTGGCAGGTGCAGGCGAGAGCCATGCCAGTCGGCTTTCTGCCAATCTACCCCCAGCAACAGAGTATGGCTCAGCGCGCCAGTGGTGAACTTGCCGGTCAGGCGGGTATCAATGGTCTTACCGTCGGATTCGCCAGGTGCCATGATGGCGCGGCGGTTCTGGGTGCGTCCGTCCGGACGCAGCGCGCCTAAAGTGATTACGCCCCGGTACAGACTGTTTACATGGGTATGGCGAGCGCTCTGAGACAGGCTCCAGTGGTCATTGAAGTCGTGCTCGAACAGCCAGCCCGCAGTCCATACGGTGCGGTTGTAAGTATTCCAGCCCGGCTCACCGATGAAGGTGCGGTTCTTCATCCTGCCATGCACGGTCGGCACCAGCGTACCGGCCATTGGCAGGAACTGATAGGTGGAAGCGCCATGATCCTTTTGGTAAAGGCCAAGCAGGGTCAGACGAGTGGTATCGGCGATTTGCAGGGTATAGCTCGGCGCGATGAAGCCATGCTCGGTATCGGTATGCTGGATCTGCATCTGGCCCTTGCGGTACAGCCCGACCAGCCGGAACAGGTGGCGCTGGTCGGCATTGCCGCCACCGAGGTCAAAAGCCGCACTGTACTGGCCATGCCCATCCAGCCCCAGGCGCAGTACCTGGTTGTGGTTAGGTGTCGGGGTTTTGCTGACCTGATTGACCATGCCGCCGGGCGCCATCTGCCCGTACATCACGGCCGAGGGACCCTTGAGTACTTCGATCCGTTCCAGATTCCAACTGTCGAACATGACGCGATTGAATTGGCTGCCCTGTGGTGCGCGCATTCCGTCCAGGGTGACGTTATCGCCCCAGCTGCCAGCATCGAAGCCGCGGATATTGAAATCGTCCACTCGGTTGTCGATGCCGGTGCTCTCATGACCGATACCGGCGATATAGCGCATGATTTCGTTGAGATTCTGCGCGCCGCGCGCATCCATTTCCTCGCGTGCAATCACGGAGACCGACTGAGCGGTTTCGGCAATCGGCGTATCGGTCTTGGTGGCCCCCTGGGCATGGGTCACGGTGCGGTAGGCAGTGACTTTGACCCGGTCGAGCATTTGTGCCTGGCTCTTGTCAACAGCGTTGGCGGCGGCTACGCCGGGCAGCAGGGTGCAGCTGACGGCCAGGGCAAGCGGGGTGCGCAAGGTCGCGCGTCTGGCAGAAATGATTGCCATGAAAATTCTCCGGAAAACAGGAATTCAATTAATAATAATGATTATTATTATTATCAATAGTCTGTCTGACAACCGTAAGAGCCTGTTCAAAGGCTCTTCTTGGCATCCGTTGCTTCGCAAAGGCGGCAGATGCAAGGCGCAAAGCACAGGCGGGCTGGTGGCCCGGCGAGCATTTGCAACAGCGCAGATGCCGCCTTTGCGGTGCAACCCATTGGGCAAGGCAGCCCATGCACAGGGGCTTTGTTGCACACCTTGCCAAGACCGCCCGTCTTGGCGGCGGCATGCGTCTTGCCCCTGCATATGGGCTGCACTGCCCAGATAGCAGGCAGCTGTCTGCCCGGTGTGAGAGTGGGTAAGGCGTGGTGTCTCGCGCCAGTAGATTTGCGAGGAGCTTTGTGGCAGTACAAGTCAGCGGCTGCGGTAAACAGGGGCTCGGGATCAGCCGCGCCTCAACACAAACTCATAAACAAACTGGCTGCCAAAGAACGATAGCGCCAGGAGCAGCATGGCCAGCAGGGTCAGGCGTGCGGCCTTGATGCCGCGCCAGCCGTAGCGCCAGCGGCCAAACAGCAGGATGCCGAAGATGACCCAGGACAGCAGTGACAGCACGGTTTTGTGCGCCAGTTGTTGCGAAAGCAGGTCATGCACGAACAGTGCGCCGGTCAGCAAGGTGGCGCTCAGCAATAAGAAGCCCAGGCTGATGCTGCGGAACATCATCCGTTCCAGCTCGGTCAGCGGCGGCAGGATGCGCGGCCAGCGGTGTGTGCCGCGTTTGCGCAGGGTGCGCTCCTGCACCCACAGCAAAATGGCCAGCAATGCCGCGACCGCCAGCACGGCATAGGCTGAAAGTGCAATCCAGGCATGCAACTGCAATTGCCAGCCAAGCGCGATGGGCGGCGCATGGTCGCCCAGCCGGTACAGCAGGCTGGACATGGCCGCTAGCGGGAAAACGATGAGGCCAAGAGACGTCATGCGCCCGGACAATGCCAGCCCGGTGGTCAGTGCCGACATGCCGAGCGTTGCCAGTGACAGCGTGGCGAAGAAATGCAGTTCCGGAGCCTGCGCCTGTCGCCAGACTTCGGCGTGCATTTCGCCATGAAAAATCATCGCCAGAATCGCCAGTGGCAGCCAGCTGCGGTTGTTTTCCTTCTCTGGCTGGCGCAGTGACACCGCCAGCATCAGGGCGGCGGAGACGTATAGAAGGGTAGCTGCGAGTACGAGAATCATTTGCGCCTAGTTTCGCATGCCAAAGCCGCCAAGTCAGGCCAGCATGCGTACAAAGATAAAATGATGCCGGAAAGTGTACGCCCCGCCGGACAAGGCTCCCCATGCGCAGCTGCGCACTTGCAGGAGCCGGGAAAAGCCTCTGCACAGGCGCTGGGGCCGGGGGGATGCAGTGGCGGGTGCTTGGCAGGCCGGGCTGGGCAAGACCTGTCCTATAATCGCGGGTATTAATATTCAACGCAGCCTCTTCCCATGTTTGAATCCCTGACCGAACGCCTGTCCGGCACCATCAACCGTCTGCGTGGCCGCGGCCGTTTGACTGAATCCAATATCACTGAGGCGATGCGCGAGGTGCGTATCGCGCTTTTGGAGGCTGATGTGGCCTTGCCGGTGGTGCAGGCGCTGATTCAGCGCATCAAGGTGCGCGCGCTGGGTCAGGAAGTGATGAAGTCGCTCAGCCCCGGCCAGCAGCTCATCAAGGTGGTGCGCGATGAGCTCACCAATGTGATGGGTGCACAGGCCAATGAGCTGAATCTCAATGTGCCGGCACCGGCCATCATTTTGATGGCGGGCTTGCAGGGTGCGGGCAAGACCACCACGGTGGGCAAGCTCGCCAAGCATCTGAAAGAAAAGCGCAAGAAAAAAGTGATGGTGGTGTCGGCTGACGTGTACCGTCCGGCCGCGATTGAGCAGCTCAAAACCCTGGCCGCGCAGACCGGCGCGGAGTTTTTCCCTTCCAGCGAGCAGCAAAAGCCCGAAGACATCGTGCGCGAGGCGATAGATGCGGCACGCAAGTCGTTTGCCGATGTGCTGCTGGTGGATACCGCAGGCCGCCTGGCCATTGACGAAGCCATGATGGCGGAAATCAAGGCACTGCATGCGGTGTCCAACCCGACCGAAACGCTGTTCGTGGTCGATGCCATGACCGGCCAGGACGCGGCCAATACCGCCAAGGCCTTCAGCGAAGCCCTGCCCTTGACCGGGGTGGTGCTGACCAAGACCGATGGTGATGCCCGTGGCGGTGCGGCGCTGTCGGTGCGCTATATCACCGGCAAGCCCATCAAGTTCATCGGCGTGGGCGAAAAGCCCGATGGCCTGGATGTTTTCCATCCCGACCGGATTGCCAGCCGCATCCTCGACATGGGTGATGTGCTGTCGCTGGTGGAGCAGGTCGAGGCCAGTGTCGACAAGGACAAGGCGCAAAAACTGGCGGAAAAGGTCGCCAAGGGCAAACGCTTTGACCTGGCTGACATGCGCGACCAGCTTGAGCAGATGCAGAACATGGGCGGCCTGCATGGCCTGATGGACAAACTGCCGGGCATGGGACAGATTCCCGAAGAAGTGAAGAATCAGGTCACCGGCAAGGAAATCCCGCGGATGATTGCCATCATCAATTCCATGACTCTGAAAGAGCGCCGCAACCCGGAGATATTGAACGGCTCGCGCCGCGCCCGCATCGCCCGTGGCGCTGGCATGCAGCCGCAGGATGTCAACCGGCTGATGAAGCAGTATCAGCAAATGGAAAAGATGATGGGCAAGCTTGGTCGCGGTGGCATGAAAGGCATGTTGCGCGGCCTCAAAGGCATGAAGGGCATGATGGGCGGCGGCATGCCGTTCATGCGCTGATTGCAATTTGCGCACTGAAACATAGGCTGCTTTGCAAATTGAAGTTGAGGAAAGCTCGAATGAAAAAAACTTGGGTAATGGCGGCGATGATATTGGCACTCGCCGCCTGTGGTGATGACCGTTCACTGTCGCAGAAGGCAGGCAGCGTCATCAGCGGCAGCGCGAGTGATTTCGTTGCGGGTCTGGGCGAAGGCGTGGACAAGAAGATGACGTTGGATTTGGTGCTTGACCCGGCATTCGAGGCCAAAGGTCTGACGGTTACGCTTGGCAAAAGCCGTGGCGTGGGCTCTAAAGATGCCTCGGTTTACATCGTGTCTGAAAAACCCTTCAAGGGCAGCATCATGGCGCGTGCGCTGGATGAATCAGGTACGGAAATTGGCCGCGCACGGGTGGAAGTGGAATTTGCTGAAGACGATGCCAAGTACGTGAACTTCACTTTCAACGAAGAAATGGACAGCCAATTGGTGCGTTCTTACGCACTTTCACTGCGCTAATCCAGGCGTTGATATCTGCCAGCTAGCCGTCAGGCCGATAGGCCATACGGCAGGCAGCGCAACAAAAATCCGGGCAGGATGCGCATAAGCTTTTGCTGCGCAGGATTTTTCTGCTAGAATCGCTCGCTTACCCTGCCATCCCGGCAGCTGGGCTACACAAGAGAAACCAAAATGGTCAAGATTCGCCTTACCCGTGGCGGCGCCAAGAAGCGTCCGTTCTATCACATCGTTGTCACCGACAGCCGTAGCGCCCGTGACGGCCGCAATATTGAGCGCGTGGGTTACTTCAACCCGGTCGCTTCCGGCAACGAAAAGCGCGTGGAAATGAACGTCGAGCGCGTCAACCACTGGATTGGCCACGGTGCGCAGATGACCGACAAGGTCGGCGCCCTGTTCAAGGAAGTCAAGAAGGCTCAGGCCGCTGCCTGATGCCCTTGCGGCCTTGCTGAAAACACCGGCATGAATGCCGCAAACGACACCTCCAAACGCATCCTGGTTGGCAAAATCATGGGTGCGTTTGGCGTTCGTGGGGAGCTGAAAATCCTCTCCCACACCGCCCCGGAAACCGCCCTGCTGCGCTATCAGCCGTGGACACTGCGCGATACGCGTGGCCGCGAATGGCAGGTGACTGGTGCTAGGGGGCGGGCTGCCAGCAAGGGCGTGCTGGCCAGCATTCCCGATGTTGACGACCGCGATGCTGCCGAGGCGCTGCGCGGCGTGGAAATCTATGTGCCGCGCTCGGCACTGCCTGCGCCCAGACCCGGCGAATATTACTGGGTGGATTTGCAAGGGCTGCAAGTGGAAACGGTCGAGGGCGTGCCGCTTGGACATATCGACCATGTGTTCTCCACCGGCGCCAATGATGTCATCAGCGTGCGCGGCGAGCGCGAGCGCCTGATTCCCTTTATCCAGCCCGATGTGGTGCGCCAGGTGGACTTGGAAACTGGCCGCATGGTGGTGGACTGGGATGCGGAGTTCTGAAAGCCTGTTCAATGTCCCTTTTTACAGCCTTTGCGGCGCAACCCATTGGGCTGCACTTGCGGGTACCGAGAAAGGACCTTGAACAGGCTCTGAAGAAGCCGAGAATGGGGTGTGGGGAATAGGGAGCAAAGCAAAAGCTTGACAGGCAAGCGGGACTGTCGATGCTT
>JAUMYP010000014.1 GCA_030528565.1 Pseudomonadota bacterium | reverse complement strand
CGCCTGGGAACGCGCCCGCCCCATCAGCGAGATTCGTGCACTGGGGATTTGATACCCGTAACAACTTCATGACGTACCATCAACGGCAATCTGCTTGGCACGATGATCTGAAGTCGCTATCGCTTTGCCCAATTCTTAATGGACTCATCAATCCAAGCTGGCAAGCGACAAACCGACCTTGACCATGTCACAGGAGCCAACCGATGGACACCAGCCACAGCATCCTGCATCTGGGCGCTGATTTGCATGTGCGAACCAGTGGCTCACCCCATAAACCCACGCTGGTATTGCTGCACGGCGGGCTTGGGTCAATGGAGGATTTTGCGCCACTGCTGCCGCGCTTGCAGCAGGCGTTTCGCGTCATCGCCCTCGACAGCCGCGGACATGGCTGCTCCACCCTGGGCGATGCGCCGCTGAGCTATGCGCAGCTGGCCGAGGATGCGCGCCATGTGCTGCAAACACTGGGCGTGGCGCGCTGCACCGTGATGGGCTTCAGCGATGGCGGCATCGCCGCCTACCGGCTGGCCGCGCGCCACCCGGACAGGGTCGAGCGCCTGGTCACCATCGGCGCGCACTGGCACAGCCGCCAACTGGCCGCCATCCGCCCGCTGTACGAGGCGCTGGACGAGGCCTTCGCGCGCGAACATATGCCCACGCAAGTGGCCGCCTATCTGGCCAAGAATCCCGCGCCCGATTTGCCGCGCCTCTTGGCCGAACTCAAACGCATGTGGCTGGATGAAAGCGCCAGCGGCTATCCGGATGCACTGATTGCCCGGATTCGCGCGCCGCTGCTCAGCCTGCGCGGCGAGGATGATTTTTTGCTTTCACTGCCCGACTGGGCGGCGCTCAAGACCGCGCTGCCCGGGGCGCATCTGATGCAAGTGCCGTTTGCCGCCCACGAAGCCGTCGCCGAACAACCGGACATGGTGTGGGCGGCGCTGCAAGCCTTCATCGCGGCTTGCTGAACGCAGCCTGCCAGCAGGTTGCGCGCAGGCTTCAGATACCTGCCACAGCGTGACTGGTGCGCGCTGCGGCATCTGCTCCAGCCCGATTTATTTGATGCGGCAGGTGGTTTCCAGCAAACGGCCACTGCTGCGCCAGTCGTTGGCCGGATAAGTGAAATGAGCAGCGTTGCCTTGCTCGTGCCAGCGCAGATTGCCCAAATCATTCACGTACTGGCTGCCCGAGGCAGCGGGCGCGCTGTTGGCGATGACGACAAAAATATCCTTGCCCGTGCTGAAGTTGATGCTGATTTGCTCCGGGCTTTTGTACTTGACGCTCACCCGGTAACCGTTGTCGCAATGAAAGGCGCGGTAATCGCCATCCAGTTGATAGGTGTCACCCCCCGGAAAGCTGACCCCGTCCAGGCTGACACAGGCGCTTGCCAACAGGGCTGCAAGCAGCGGCGCCATCAGTTTCAGATTGTTCATCCACATCTCTCAAGTTTCGGCAAGAACCTATGATTCTAGCCCCGCGCACTTTAGAGCCTGTTCAAGGTCTCTTCTCGGTACCCGCAAGTGCACCCCATGTGCAGGGGCAAGACGCACGCCGCCGCCAAGACTGGCTGTCTTGGCAAGGTGTGCAACAAAGCCCCTGTGCATGGGGTGCCTTGCCCAATGGGTTGCACCGCAAAGGCGGCATCTGCGCTGTTGCAAATGCTCGCCGGGCCACCAGCCCGCCTGCGCTTTGCGCCTTGCATCTGCCGCCTTTGCGAAGCAACGGATGCCAAGAAGAGACCTTGAACAGGCTCTTAGCGGATGCCAAGAAAAGAGCTTGAGCAGGCTCTCAGAAGCCACAACTGCAAAACGGCCAGTGCTTGCAGCAGGCGCCGGAGCGCCCGGCAAACGGCTTGAACGGGTGAACGCAGATTGGGCATCTCTATCCATTTGCTCTTGTTCGGCCTCGGCTCTAGGCTATCAGGTTCTTTTCATTGACCGGACAGCTTCGTGGCTCTGGACACTATCCGCATCCGTGGTGCGCGCACCCATAATCTCAAGAATTTTGACCTTGACCTGCCGCGCGACAAGCTGATTGTCATCACCGGGCTGTCCGGCTCGGGCAAGTCGTCGCTGGCGTTTGACACCATCTATGCCGAGGGTCAGCGCCGTTATGTGGAGTCGCTCTCGGCCTATGCTCGGCAGTTCTTGAGCGTGATGGAAAAGCCCGATGTCGATCATATCGAGGGGCTGTCGCCAGCGATTTCCATCGAGCAAAAATCCACCAGCCACAATCCGCGCTCGACAGTAGGCACCATCACCGAGGTGTATGACTATCTGCGCCTTCTGTACGCGCGCGCGGGTACGCCGCGCTGCCCGGATCATGATTTCCCGTTGCAGGCGCAAACCGTCAGCCAGATGGTTGACCAGGTGATGGCGCTGGAGGATGCGCCTGCCACCCGGGGGCAACGCTGGATGCTGCTGGCGCCGGTGGTGCGCGATCGCAAGGGCGAGCATGTACAGGTGTTCGAGCAGTTGCGTGCGCAGGGCTATGTGCGCGTGCGCGTGGACGGGGTGCTGCACGAAATCGACGCAGTACCACCACTGGCACTGCGCAACAAGCACACCATCGAGGCAGTGATTGACCGCTTCAAAATCCGTGAGGACTTGCCGCAGCGGCTGGCCGAGTCGTTCGAAACCGCGCTGAAGCTGGGCGAAGGCATGGCGCTGGTGCAGTCGCTGGATGATGAGGCCGCCGCGCCGCTGCTGTTTTCTTCGCGCTATTCCTGCCCGGTCTGCGATTACGCCCTGCCCGCGCTGGAGCCACGGCTGTTTTCCTTCAATGCGCCGATGGGCGCCTGCGAAACCTGTGACGGCATCGGTGTGGCGCAGTTTTTTGACCCTGGCCGGGTGGTCACCCACCCGGAGCTGTCGCTGGCCGCCGGTGCGGTACGTGGCTGGGACCGGCGCAATCCGTATTACTTCCAGCTGATTCAGTCGCTGGCCAAGCATTACGGCTTCAAGCTGGATACGCCCTGGCAAGAGTTGCCGGAAACCATCCAGCAGGCGGTCTTGCATGGCAGCGGCGATGAGGCCATCGCCTTTATCCATATCACCGCGCAGGGCGCGCGCACGCAGCGCAAGCATCCGCTCGAGGGCATCATCCCCAATCTGGAGCGCCGCTATCGGGATACCGAATCCGGCGCGGTGCGTGAGGAGCTGTCCAAATACATCAGCGAGCGCCCCTGCCCGGACTGCGGCGGCGCACGCCTGAACCGCGCCGCGCGCCATGTATTTGTCGGCGGACGGCCTATCCATGCACTGACCCAGGAGCCAATTGATGCGGCGTTGGCGTTTTTTGCCAATCTGCAACTGCCGGGCTGGCGCGGAGAAATCGCCAGCAAAATCGTCAAGGAAATCAACGAGCGCTTGGGCTTTCTGGTGGACGTGGGACTGGACTATCTGACCTTGGAGCGCAAGGCCGATACGCTCTCCGGCGGCGAGGCGCAGCGCATTCGCCTGGCGAGCCAGATTGGCGCTGGCCTGGTCGGGGTGATGTATGTGCTGGACGAGCCTTCCATCGGCCTGCACCAGCGCGACAACGAGCGTCTGTTGGGCACATTGACCCGGCTGCGCGACCTGGGCAATACCGTGATTGTGGTGGAGCATGATGAGGACGCCATCCGCCTGGCCGACCATGTGGTCGATATCGGCCCCGGCGCGGGCGTGCATGGCGGCGACGTGGTGGCGCAGGGCGATGTGGCGCACATCATGGCCTCGCCGCGCTCGCTGACCGGCGACTATCTCTCTGGCCGCCGCGCCATCGAAATCCCGGCCAGGCGCCATGTCCCCGACAAGAAACGGATGCTGAAGCTCAAGGGCGCCAGCGGCAACAATCTGAAAAACGTCAATCTCAATATCCCTGCGGGGCTGATGACCGCCGTGACCGGCGTCTCCGGCTCGGGCAAATCCACGCTCATCAATGACACGCTGTACGCGCTGGCCGCCAATGAAATCAACGGCGCTTCGCATACTCCGGCGGCCTACAAGGACATTCAGGGGCTGGACTTGTTCGACAAGGTGGTGGACATCGACCAGTCGCCGATTGGCCGCACGCCACGCTCCAACCCGGCCACCTATACCGGGCTGTTCACGCCGCTGCGCGAGCTGTTTGCGCAAGTGCCCGAAGCGCGCGCGCGCGGCTATGCACCGGGGCGCTTCAGCTTCAATGTGCGCGGCGGGCGCTGCGAGGCCTGCCAGGGCGACGGGCTTATCAAGGTGGAAATGCACTTTCTGCCGGATGTGTACGTGCCCTGCGATGTCTGCGGCGGCAAACGCTATAACCGCGAAACGCTGGAGATTCTCTACAAGGGTTACAGCATCCACGACATTCTGGAAATGACCGTGGAAGATGCCGCCAAGCTGTTCGAGAACATCCCGGCAATTGGCCGCAAGCTGGACACGCTGATGGATGTGGGGCTGTCCTATATCAAGCTGGGGCAGTCGGCCACCACGCTGTCCGGCGGCGAGGCGCAGCGGGTGAAGCTTTCCAAGGAACTTTCGCGCCGCGATACCGGCCGCACCCTGTACATCCTTGACGAGCCCACCACCGGGCTGCATTTTGCCGATATCGAGCAGTTGCTGGGCGTTTTGCACCGGCTGCGCGATGAAGGCAATACCGTGGTGGTCATCGAGCACAATCTGGATGTCATCAAGACCGCCGACTGGATTATCGACCTCGGCCCCGAGGGCGGCCATCGCGGTGGCGAAATCATTGCCGAAGGCAGCCCGGAGCAAGTCGCGCAACAGCCGCATTCACATACCGGGCGCTTCCTTGCCAAGCTGATGCAGGACGACCAAGCCCGCGCCCAAAACAGGAAAACCACGACATGAAAAAACCAACGCCTTTCCGCATGGAACTCACCCCGCGCTGGGGCGATATGGATGCCATGAACCACGTCAATAACGCGGTGTACCTGCGCTATCTGGAAGAAGCCCGCATCCAGTGGCTGAGCGCGCAGCACAGCGACTGGTTTGATGATGGCCATGTGCCGGTACTGGCGCAGGCCACGCTCAATTACCGCCTGCCCATCACCTATCCGGCCACCGTAGTCATTGAGCTGTTCACCCGCCGCATCGGCAGCAGTAGCCTGAGCGTCGGCCATCGCATCCAGGACAGCCAAACCGGCGTGCTGCATTGTGATGGCGAAGTGGTGGTGGTCTGGGTTGACCGCGAAAGCGGGCGGCCTGCCAGCCTGCCCGATGCGGTGCGCAAGGCCGCAGAAAACATCGCCGTTGCAGACGCATAATGTCGCGCCTTGCGGCTCTGGCGCTTGCCCTGCTCTGCCCGGTCATTGCGCAGGCAAAGCCCACGGCAGCCTGCGCCGAAATCCCGCTGGCTTCTGCCGATGCCGCCGCAGTTCACACGCCCAGCGCCCCGACCGCCTGGGGCGGGCCGCGCAGCGGCAACGAGAGCACACGCTCGCAGCATGTGGCCAATTACCGCATCCATGCCCGGCTCGATACGGAAAAGCACCGCATTGACGGCCAGCAAACCCTGACTTGGCATAACCGCAGCAGCCAGCCGGTTTGCGCGCTGTATCTGCATCTGTATCTGAATGCCTTTTCCGAGGGCAGCACGTTCCTGGCCGAACGCGCGCAGGCGGGCTTTGACTTCCGCAGTGGGGTTCCCGGCAGCGGCCAGGGCTATATCCAGTTGCAGCGTGTCAGTCAGGGCGGCCTGCCAGCCCGCTGGCGATTCGTGCAGCCCGATGGCGGGCCTGCCAGCGACAAAACCGTCATCCGCCTGGAGTTGCCCACCCCTGTAGTGGCAGGCGCCAGCACCACGCTGGATATGGATTTTTCAAGCCAGTTGCCGCGCGTCATCGCCCGCACCGGCTATTTCGGCAGCTTTCATCTGGTGGCGCAGTGGTTCCCCAAGGTTGCGGTGCTGGAGCTGCCCGGCGAACGGGGCGCGACTGCACCGCGCTGGAATGCCCACGAGTTTCATCTGCATAGCGAGTTCTATGCCGATTTCGGCCATTACGATGTCCACATCGACGTGCCCGCCGACTACACCGTGGGCGCGACCGGCGAGCTTGTGGAAAAGCGCAGCGCCAATGGCCGCGCCGTATATCGCTATGTGCAGGGCGATGTGCATGATTTTGCCTGGACGGCAGACAGGCGCACGGCCAAACCGCTTGAAGCACAGTGGCGCAGCCCGACAGGCGATACCGTCAAATTGCAGGTGCTGTACCCGCCCGAATACGCCCAGCAGGCCACCGTGGTGATGCAGGCCACACTCGATGCTCTGGATGATTTCGCCCGCAGCCTGACCCCCTACCCGTATCGCACCCTGACCGCGGTGATTCCGCCCTTCAACGCCGATGAAGCCGGTGGCATGGAATACCCCACGTTTTTTACCGCGATGAGTTTTCCAGACTTCAAGCCCGGCGGCCATGAGCAGCACCTGCTGGAGCTTGTCACCCTGCACGAGCTGGGGCATAGCTATTTTCAGGGCATCCTCGCCTCCAACGAATTTGAAGAGCCGCTGCTGGACGAAGGACTCAACCAATACTGGAACAGACGCATCCTGCGCCAGCGCGGCCAGCAGGTGCCGCTGGCGCCCGGATGGCTGGCACGCTTTGGCTTCAGACCGAAGATGGATGGTTTTGCGCTGGAGAGGCTGGCTGCGGGCCTGCATGAAAAACAGGACCGGCTGGGCAGCAATAGCTGGCAATGGCAGTCCAGTGCCAGCTACGGCACGGTGTATTCGCGCTCGGCCACGCTGTTTGACAGCATCGAACGCCAGGTAGGCAGCGCGGCGATGGAACGCGCCCTGCAGCTGTATTACCAACGCTGGAAGTTTCGCCACCCGTCCATCGCCGACTTGCGCCAGGCACTGATTGACGGCACCGGCCAGCGCGAAATCATCGAGCGCAGCTTTGCGCAACATGTTTACCAGGCGGCCGTGATTGACGATGGCATCAGCGCTTTTCAAAGCGAAAAAACTGACGGGCAACACTATCGCACCACCATCACCGTGCAGCGCCGGGGCGCGGATGTGCCGCAAACGCTGATAGTGCGCTTTGCCGATGGCAGCACCGAAACCGTGCGCTTTTCCGGCGCACAGGATGAATTTCACTTTGACTGGCTAAAACCCGTTCCTGCAAAAACCGCGCAGCTTGACCCGCAGCAGCATTACCCGCTGGATGTATCGCTGGGCGACAACCAGCGCAGCCTTGCGCCCAGCCCTGCCGCCCGCAACCTGGTCATGCAGCGCCTGCTTGGCTGGCTGCAAATCGTCCTGGCCTGGCTACTGGGGGCTTGAGCATGCGCAGCACACGCATTTCCGCCATCAGCGCCTTGCAGCTGGGCTGCTCCGCAAGTCTTGCCCAGTGGCGGGTTTTGGTGTTGTGGTGGCTGGCCGGGCTCGTGCCTGCCGTCTGGCTCACCCGTCAGGTTGCCCGCGCCGCAAATGAAGTCTTTGCCCATCACCCCGATGCTGTCCGCATCATCAGCGAACCTGATTTTGCAGCCCTGGCCGATGCCTGGCTTGCCCATGAAATCAGCGCAAAACTGGGCAGCCATCTGCTGCCGCCGCTACTGCTGCTTGTCCTGCTTGCCCCATGGTCAGCCGGCATTGCCGTGACCGGCCTGCGCGCAAGCAAGCCGCCTGGCTTTATCGCCCTGATACTCGGTGGCCTGCGCGAATATGCGCCGCAACTGCGGCTATACCTGCTGGCCTTGCTACCCCTCCTGCTGACACTCCCTGTTGCGCTGATTGCGCTGTCTGTTGCCGACATGAAAGCCGCACAGGCCATCACTTACTCACAGGCTGCACCCTGGCATTACGGCGCCCGGGGGTTTTCCGCATTGCTGGTCTTGCTGCCTCTGGCCAGCATCGAAGCGGGCCGCACCGCCTTTGCCGCCGACCCGGCACTGCGCTCGGCGCTGTTGGCACTGGGGCGCGGCTGGCGACTGATATACCGGCGCTTTTTTGCCTGGCTAGGCATCTGCTCGCTCACCTGGGCGGCCGGTGTTGCTGCGGGCACTGCCCTGCATGCAAGCGGCCAGCTTTCCGGCAACACATGGCTGGCACTTGCCTGCACCCAGGTAGCGGTCACAGCGATTGGCTGGAGCCGGCTGGCACGCCTCTGCGCATTGCTACAGCTACATACGGGACAGCAAAGCAACGCTATGCAGAAACCATAGGCCCGCTCCAGGATTCCGCTTGCAATCTTTTGAATACTTAATGCCAGGAACGCCAAGTCAATGAACTGCAAGCTCAACATCCGCCTGCGGTTCACCCATCTCACATGCGTGGCGCTTTTGCCCCGGAGACTTTGGGCTGGCTCTGAGCAAAAGCCAGCAGCAGCAACAGCGCGGTCAGTCCCCACAGTGCCAGCAGCGGCAGGCGGATGCGTTGCCAGACGGTTTTTGCCGGGGGTTCGGTGAAGGTAAAGCCGGGCAGTGCGTCGAGCTGGGCGGCATCGAGTTTTTGCCCGGCCAGCATCATCTGCCCGGTGCGCTCGCGGAAATCGACCAGGTGCGCGCGTGCCTGGGCGGTGAAGGCCGCGCGGCGGTGCTCGTCGCTGCCGGCCACGCTCATCAGCCCGCGTTGCAGCATCAGCGCCGGGGTGAGAAATTGCCAGCGCGCCACGCTGGCCTGCTGCGCGGCCAGGGCATTGTCGAAATCCCGTACCACCGGCGCTACCGTCTGGTCCACCAGCCGCGAGGTCAGGAACAAATTGCCCGCCCAGGCAGGTAAGTCGGCGCTGGCTCCGCTATCGAGTTCCGGGTGGTCGTGGACATAATCGCCGAGCAATTCGGCCCCGCGCTTGATGCCATCGACCTCCTGCATCCGCGCGGCGGCAATCAACTCGAAGCGTGACGGTGGCGGATGCATCTGCCGCGCCACCAGCCCCGCCAGCGCCGGAATTGCCAGCACCAGCAGCACCCAGGCAGCGATAAGTGCCAGCAAGGTCTGCCCTTCGCGCAACCGCCAGGTACTTATCCAGGCCAGCAACGCCCACCAGAAGGCCAGATAGCCCAGTATCAGCGCCAGCGCCCAGGCAAAGCGCAGGCTACGTTCGAGCGAGTCGGCTGCATGGCCGCCAGTGCCCAGCCACAGCCACGCCAATACCAGCAACAATGGGGTCAGCAGCAGGCTGGCGCGCGCCAGAAGCCGTGCGGCCAGCAGTCGCCTGGGCGGCACTTGCTGTACCGCCAACACCCGGTCAAGCCCGAGTTCGCGCTCTTCGGCAAGGATTCCGTAACCGAGCGCAATCACCAGAAGCGGCAGCAGGGTCTGGATGACAAATGCCAAATCCAGGCGTCCCAGCGCCAGTGCCAGCGGGCTGTCGATTTCATAGTGCTGGAATAATTCGTGCTGTTTGCGGAAGGTCGAGGCCCTGGCGCCACGCGGGTCGAGGTCGGCGCGGCCGCTGCTGATTTCCACCAAGGGTGCCGGAGGCAGCAGTATCGGGCTTTCGGCGCTGAACGGCAGCGCCGCCCAGCTATCACCTTGGGCGATATTGGCCAGCAGCTGGCGGCGCGTCTCGGCCGCTTCGGCCTTGGCCGCCTGCGTTTGCGCAGCCCATTGGCGGGCAAAGCGGTGACCATTAGCCGCCGCCAGTGCTGCCAGAACCAGGGTCAGCACAACCGCCAGCGGGCCGATACGGCTGCGGGAAAGCAAACGCCAATCCCACAGCAGGGTTCGCCAGAATGCGTTCATTTCGCAGTCTCCACATGTTTGGCCGCCGTTGCGGCCAGCCACAGTGCCAGCAGCAGCCAGCCCAGCAGCAGCAGCCAGTCCGCCACCTGGCGTGCGGCCAGCGCCGCATAGCGCGGCAGGCTGTAGGTGAATTCGGGAATGCGCTTCCACAGCGATGGCTCGGCCAGATAGGCAAAATCCTGCCCGGCGGCATGTTCGGTCATATGTTTGTCCAGCATGCCGATAATCACCCGGCGCTGCGCCTCGGCCTGGTTGACGAAGTCGATATGGTGGTCGATATCGGTACCGGCGGCGGCCATTGACACTTGTTGCAAGGCTGGCAGCGGCCCGGCCACTGCCCCCAGCCGCCGCCAGCCTTGCTGGGCGCGGTAGCTCTCAGCCAGCGCACCGAAGTGCTTGTCGAACACGATATGCCCGTAACGCTCGCCCTCTTGCAGCGCCAGCCCGGCGAAGCTGACCGGCAGGTCTTCGATGCGTTCGACCCCGTACTCGGCCAATACCTTTTGCTTGAAGGCTTCGCGGCGGGCATCGGCCGGGTCATGGCCGTCCATGCCTTCGCGCAGGTCGCGGGCGATTGCTGCCGAAAACTCGGCTGCCGAGGGCGTGGGCGCGAGCGTTTCGGCCATGCCAATCGCCAGCCTCGGGGCGATAAGTGTCGCCAGCGTCCAGGCCGCCAGCAGTGTGACCAGGGCGATGCGGGCGCGGCGGGCGCGCAGAGAGACGGCCAAGGCCAGGACAATCCACGCCCCCAGATAAAGGGCATGCGCCAGCGTCCAGGCCAGCACCCGCAACAGCAGCTCGCCAGCCTCGGCAGTTGCCCGGCTGGCCGCCAACTGCGCGGCGGCCAGCAGAAGCAGAGGCAGGCCGAATACCAGCCCAAGCGCCAGCCCCTTGCCCGCCAGCAAGGTATGCGCCCGGATACCGTTGCCCAGCAGCAAGGGCAGCGTGCCGCGCTCGCGTTCGGCCGCCAGCGCATCGAAGGCCAGCGCAATCACCAGCAGCGGTGCCAGCACCTGTAGCAGCCAGGCAGGACTCAAGTCCGTGAAGCGCCCCAGTTCCACCCGGTCTTCGGCAGCGCGTAGATTGGCCGGGTCCTGGTAATGCGCTTCCATCCACACCGCCACGCCTGCATACGGGCCGATGCCGGGGTCGAGCGCGGCGGTCGGCGCCAGCGGCCGGAAGGCAAAGCGCGAGAAGTGCGCCACGCTATGCGGGTTGCGCGCGCCCTGGTTGGCGAAGGTGTCGCGGTCGGTGGCCTCGGCGGCGAGCCGGTCGCGTTCTGACTCATGGGCGCGCTGAATCGACAGGCTCACCGACAAGAGGCCCAGCACCGCGAGCAGCAACAGCACGCCGGGCAGCCGGCGCTCGCGCGACCAGAGGCGCAACGACTGTGCCGCGATTGCACGCACGGCGCTCATGTCAAATCCCGCAGATGGTGCACATACAGCGCCTCGATTTCACTGGCGCTCATATTGGCCGGATTGAGCATTTCAACCAGCCGCCCCTGGCGCATGATGCCAATCCGGTCGGCCATCTGCTGGGCGCGGAAGATATCGTGGGTAACGGCAAGAATGGCATGACCTTCGACCGCCAGTGCGCGTACCAGCGCCACCAGTTCGTTGGCCGCCTTGGGGTCCAGCCCGGACAATGGCTCGTCCAGCAGCAGGGCGCGCGCGCCCTTGGACAGCGCAATGGCAAGGCCGAGCTTCTGGCGCATGCCCTTGGAATACTGTCCCACGGCACGCCCATGCGCATCGCGTTGCAGGCCGACACGCTCCAGCATCGCCTGCAATTCGGCCTGGCCCGGGCAGGGGCGTTCGGAGAGGTCGATGAAATAACGCAGGGTTTCAAGCCCGGTCAGCAGCGGGTAGAGCTGCACCACTTCCGGCAGATAGCCAAGCAGGGCGCGCGCCGCCTCGGGGTCTTGATGCACATTGTGGCCGTCGATGCGCGCCTCGCCCGAGCTTGGCGCAAGAAAGCCGAGCAGCAGGTTCAAGGTGGTGGTCTTGCCCGCGCCATTGGCGCCCAACAGGCAGACCACTTCACCGGCATCGACGCTCAAGTCCAGCGCCTCGAGGGCAATCTGCTGGCCATAGCGTTTGCCAAGGCCATGGGTGGAAATCAGGGGCATGGCGGATTTTCCTTGTCAGAAGTCATAGCGCAGGTTGAGCCACAGCTGCCGCGGCACCCCCGGCACGCCGCGGAACTCATCGCCACCGGCATAGAAACCCTTGCGCTCCAGCGCCTGCTTGTCCTGCACGCTGACGCTGGCGGCAATGTCTTGCCCGCCACTCGCATGCCGGGTGGCAGTGACCACCACTCGGTCGAGCTGCTCGGGGGCCTGGTGATTAGCCGGATCAGCAGACATGGCGACTGCAAACTTCGGGGTAATCGGAGCAAGCGTACTGAGCAATGCGCAAGTTAGAAGGTATGGACGCATGGAATTGGAAGGAGCAGCCATTAATATGAAATATTATTTCATAATTATTTCTAGCAGCAACCAAGATCATGGCAGTGCGTCCACAGCCTTGATGTGCAACAGCTTGCCGGGAACCAGACCCACTCATGCGGCCTTGCATGACCGGGCGATACCGCTTGAATCCGGGCGGCTTGCCCCCATTTCTTGAACATCGCGGATAGCCGCCTTTACATTTGAACACTCATGCGAATGGACAAACTCACTACGCACTTGCAGCAGGCGATTGCCGATGCGCAGTCGCAGGCCTTGGGGCGCGATAACAGCCTGATTGAGCCTGCGCATTTGCTGCTGGCATTGCTTGACCAACAAGGTGGCAGCAGCCGGGCGCTGCTGGCGCAATCCGGCGTCAACGTGCCGCTATTGCGTACCCGCCTGGTGGAGCTTGTGGATGCGCTGCCAAAAGTCAGCGGCCAGGCCGGGCAAATCAGCATCAGTAATGACCTGGCGCGGCTTTTCAATATCACCGACAAACTGGCGCAGCAGCGTGGCGATGCCTTTATTGCCAGTGAACTGTTCCTGCTGGCCGCACTGGAGGACAGTGGCGAGGCCGGACGCGCCCTGAAGGCCGCAGGTGCCGACAAAAAAGCACTGGAAACGGCCATCGACCATATGCGAGGAGGGGAAAACGTGCAAAACGAAAATGCCGAAGACCAGCGTCAGGCGCTGGAAAAATACTGTGTGGACCTCACCGCCCGTCACGAGAAGGGCAAGCTCGACCCGGTGATTGGCCGCGACGAGGAAATCCGCCGCTGCATCCAGGTGCTGCAACGGCGCACCAAGAACAACCCGGTGCTGATTGGCGAGCCTGGCGTGGGCAAGACCGCGATTGTCGAAGGTCTGGCGCAGCGCATCGTCAACGGTGAAGTGCCCGAAGGCCTGCGTGGCAAGCGCGTGCTCAGCCTGGACATGGGCGCGCTGATTGCGGGCGCCAAATTCCGTGGCGAGTTTGAAGAACGCCTCAAGGCGGTACTGAATGACCTGGCCAAGAGCGAGGGACAAATCATCCTGTTCATCGACGAGCTGCACACCATGGTGGGCGCAGGCAAGGCCGATGGCGCGATGGATGCGGGCAATATGCTCAAACCCGCACTGGCGCGCGGCGAGTTGCACTGCATTGGCGCCACCACGCTGGACGAATATCGCCAGTACATCGAAAAAGACGCCGCACTGGAGCGCCGCTTCCAGAAGGTGTTTGTCGGCGAGCCGAGCGTGGAGGACACCATCGCCATCCTGCGCGGGCTAAAGGAAAAATATGCCGTGCATCATGGCGTGGAAATCACCGACCCGGCCATCGTCGCTGCCGCCACCCTGTCCAACCGCTATATCAGCGACCGGCAGTTGCCGGACAAGGCCATCGACTTGATGGACGAGGCGGCCAGCCGCATCCGCATGGAAATCGACTCCAAGCCCGAGGAACTCGACCGCAAGGAACGCCGCCTGATTCAGCTGAAAATCCAGCGCGAGGCACTGAAAAAGGAGAAGGATGCCGAAAGCCAGAAGCGCCTTGCCGACCTGGAGGAGCAAATCAGCACGCTGGCGCGCGAATATCAGGATTTGGAAGAAATCTGGAAAGCAGAAAAAGCCACCTTGCAGGGCGCGACCAAAATCAAGGAGCAGATTGAAGATGCCCGCCTGCAACTGGAAGCGGCGCAGCGGGTACAGGACTTTGCCCGCATGAGCGAGCTGCAATATGGCCGTATTCCGGCGCTGGAAAAACAGCTCAAGGCCGCGCAGGAAGCCGAAACCACTGGCTTCAAGCTGTTGCAGGACAAGGTGACCGCCGAGGAAATCGCCGAAGTGGTGAGCCGCTGGACCGGGATTCCGGTGAGCAAGATGCTCGAAGGCGAACGCGAAAAACTGCTGCGCATGGAAGCGCATCTGCATGAGCGCGTGGTGGGGCAGGAAGAGGCCGTGAAAGTGGTGTCTGATGCGGTACGTCGCTCGCGCGCCGGGTTGTCCGACCCGAACCGCCCGTCCGGCTCGTTCCTGTTTCTGGGCCCCACCGGGGTCGGCAAGACCGAGCTGACCAAGGCGCTGGCCGATTTCCTGTTTGATTCGCAGGATGCGATGGTGCGCATCGACATGAGCGAGTTCATGGAAAAGCATTCGGTTGCCCGCCTGATTGGCGCGCCGCCGGGTTATGTCGGCTACGAGGAAGGCGGCTATCTCACCGAGGCGGTGCGCCGCCGCCCGTACAGTGTGATTTTGCTGGACGAGGTGGAAAAGGCGCATCCGGATGTGTTCAACATCCTGCTGCAAGTGCTGGACGATGGCCGCCTGACCGATGGCCAGGGCCGCACCGTGGACTTCCGCAATACCGTCATCGTGATGACCTCCAACCTTGGCAGCCACCAGATTCAGGCGCTGGCCGGAGACGACTCGCCGGAGGCCTATACGCAGATGAAGGCCGCGGTGATGGGCGTGGTGCAGGCGCATTTCCGTCCCGAGTTCATCAATCGCCTGGATGACATCGTGGTATTCCATCCGCTGGACAAGGCCGGCATCAAGGCGATTGCCCGTATCCAGCTGCGCGGGCTGGAAAAGCGCCTGGCCGAGCGCAGCCTGGCCTTGCAGCTTGCCGACAACGCCTACGAGCTGCTTGGCAATATCGGCTTTGACCCAGTATATGGCGCGCGCCCGCTGAAACGCGCCATCCAGCAGCAACTGGAAAACCCGCTGGCGCAACGCATCCTGGCGGGCGATTTTGTCCCCGGCGACACCATCGCCGTGGATGCCGAAGGCGGCAAACTGGTGTTCAAGAAGGCCGCCAGCGCCGCATAAGCCCAAACGAGGGCAACACCCTGGCGCCGTGACGCAGATGCCTGTGTCACGGCGTTCACACATCAAGACCACAACAAGCAAACACCGTCCCTACCCCAGCCCGAGAGCGCATATGCACGCCGCAATGAAAGCCCGGATTATCCTTGCTCTGGCATTGTATTTGCCCGCCATGGGGCTGGCCGATACCCAGCCGCAACGGCCCCTGGACGAAGAAAAAACCAAACAATTGATATGTCGCAGCTTTGCAGGCATGGCGCGTGATGCGATGCAGGCAAAACTGGATGGCAAGAGCCATCTGGAAGCTACACGGATTCTGCAAGAACGCTTCTTGCCAATAACGACCAATGATTACAGCCGGGAAGTTTTTGAGAAAAGAATCGAATACATCATCTGGCAAACCTTCCATCTGCTAAGAGATATTGATGGCAGCATTCTGCCCGCAGCCGAGCAGCCCAAGCTGGCATACGACTACGGGATAGTCGAATATCAGGAATGCATGAAGTCCGTAGTCAATCAGGCGAGCAGTACGCAGTAACAGATGTGGGACAGGCCTGCCATCAACGCCGATAGCCATGGCTGACCGGATAACGGCGCTCATTGCCAAAGGCACGATGTCCTAGTTTTGGGCCGATAGCCGATTGCTGGCGCTTCCACTCACTGATGCGCACCAGGTGCGCGACACGCTCAACCACTTCTTTTGCAAAGCCCGCAGCGATGACTTCTTCAGTGCTTTGCTCATCTTCAATCAGGCGGCGCAAGATGCCATCCAGTACATCGTAGGGCGGCAGCGAGTCCTGGTCTTTCTGGTTTTCACGCAGCTCGGCACTGGGCGGACGGGCGATGACATCTGGCGGAATCACCCCGTCACTGCCCGCAGGCACACCGCCCACGGTATTACGCCAGCGCGCCAGAGCAAACACCTCAGTTTTGTAAAGGTCTTTGAGCGGCGCATAACCGCCATTCATGTCGCCATAGATGGTGGCATAGCCCACTGCATATTCGCTCTTGTTGCCGGTGGTGAGCAGCAGTCCGCCAAACTTGTTGGCCAGCGCCATCATCAGCGTACCGCGCACCCGTGATTGCAGGTTTTCCTCGGTGGTATCCGGTGTTTTGCCGGCAAAGGTCTCGGCCAGCGTATCCAGATAGGCCTGAAACGGTTTTTCAATCGGCAGCGCCAAAAGCCTCACGCCCAGCGCACGGCATTGCGCTTCGGCCAGCTCATTGGAAAGCCCTGCGGTATAGCGCGAGGGCATGCGTACCGCGGTAACGTTCTCTGCCCCCAGTGCTTCTACGGCCAGCGCCAGCACTACCGCAGAATCCAGCCCGCCGGAAAGCCCCAACCATGCAGTCTTGAAGCCGTTTTTACCGCAGTAATCGCGGATACCACGGACGATACCGCGCCAAACCAGCGCATCACGTGATTCATCGCCATCATCCATCCACTGCAACGGCAAAAAACTGCGCGTACCGGCTGCGTAATCCACTACCAGCCACTGCTCGGTGAACGCGGCGGCAGCTGGATGCACTGTGCCATCGCCATCAGCCACTACCGATGCGCCATCAAACAACAACGCATCCTGGCCACCTACCCCGTTGAGATAAGCAATGCCGACCCCGGTGCTGCGAGTCCGTGCAGACAATAGCGCATCTCGCCCGGCGTGTTTTTCATGCTCAAAAGGCGAAGCATTGGCAACCAGCAGCAACTCGGCTCCGGCTTTTACAGTACTGGCGGCTGGCTCGGCAAACCACAGGTCTTCGCAAATCAAGACCCCCACCTTGATGCCATTGACTTCAAAAACGCAATCCTCACCATCGGGGTCAATACTGAAATAGCGGCGCTCGTCAAACACGGCATGACTGGGCAGCTCACGCTTGCGATAGGTGTGCTGCACTTTGCCATCAGCGAGCACACTGAGCGCGTTGTAAACCACACTGCCAAATGCCTGCGGCCAGCCAACAAGCGCAGTGATTCCCCGGCATTGTGCCGCCAGCGAGTGCAGCGCCGCAGCGCAATCCCGCAAAAATGCCGGGCGCAATAGCAAGTCCTCCGGCGGATAACCGCTGATGGCCAGCTCCGGGAACATCACCACATCTGCGCCGTATTCGTCCCGTGCCTCGACCAGCATCCGCGCAATACGCGCGCAATTACCATCAATATCGCCAACGAGGAAGTCAAACTGCGCCATGGCGATACGCAGACTGCGCTCAGGGCTGTCGGTCATATCCGTGCTCGTAATGAAACCAGTCGCCATAATGACAGAACACACCCGCCACTACATACAAAACGAGCCGCCCAAAGGCGGCTCGCTCACAACATTACAACTTACTGCTGGCTTACTTGGCCAGACGCTTGGCGATGGCCGCACCGAGATCACCCGGCGATTTCACCGTGGTGACACCGGCTTTTTCCATCGCCGCGAACTTGCCTTCAGCCGTGCCCGAGCCACCGGAGGCAATCGCACCGGCGTGGCCCATGCGCTTGCCTTTGGGTGCCGAGGCGCCAGCGATAAAGCCCACCACCGGCTTGGTGACGTGCTTGGCAATGTATTCGGCAGCTTCTTCTTCTGCACTGCCGCCAATTTCGCCAACCATGATGATGCCTTCGGTCTGCGGGTCTTCCTGGAACAGCTTCAGCGCGTCGATGAAGTTGGTGCCGTTGATCGGGTCACCGCCAATGCCGATGCAGGTGGATTGCCCAAGACCGGCGTCCGTGGTTTGCTTCACCGCTTCATAGGTGAGCGTGCCGGAACGGCTGACGATGCCGACCTTGCCCGGCATGTGGATGTGACCTGGCATGATGCCAATCTTGCATTCGCCCGGGGTGATGACACCGGGGCAGTTGGGGCCAATCAGACGGGCTTCGGGATAGCCCTTCAGCACATTCTTGACACGCATCATGTCCAGCACCGGAATGCCTTCGGTGATACAGACGATGACCTTGATGCCGGCAGCAGCGGCTTCGAGGATGGCATCGGCGGCGAACGGTGGCGGCACATAGATGACCGAGGCATCTGCGCCGGTCTTGGCCACGGCTTGTGCCACGGTGTCGAACACCGGCAGGCCGAGGTGTTCGCTACCGCCCTTGCCGGGGGTCACACCGCCGACAACCTGGGTACCGTAGTCCAGCATTTGCTGGGCGTGGAAAGTGCCTTGCGAGCCGGTAAAGCCCTGCACGATGACCTTGGTGTTTTTGTTGATCAAAACTGCCATGAGTAAAGTCCTTGCGGTAATCAGGCGGCGTTCTTGACGGCTTCCACCGCCTTCTTCGCGCCATCGTTGATGTCGTCAGCCGGAATGATGGCAAGGCCGGAGCTCTTCAGGAGTTCCTTGCCTGCCTCGACGTTGGTGCCTTCAAGGCGCACGATCACCGGCACCTTGACACCGACTTCCTTCACGGCGGCGATGATGCCTTCGGCAATCATGTCGCAGCGCACGATGCCGCCGAAGATGTTGACGAAAATCGCCTTCACCTTGTCGCTGGAAAGAATCAGCTTGAAAGCCTCGGTGACTTTTTCCTTGTTGGCACCGCCACCGACATCCAGGAAGTTGGCCGGCTCGCCGCCATTCAACTTGATGACGTCCATGGTGGCCATGGCAAGACCTGCACCGTTCACCATGCAGCCAATATTGCCGTCCATGGTGACGTAGTTGAGGTCGTACTTGGAAGCCAGCACTTCGGTTTCATCTTCCTGACGCACATCGCGCATGGCAACCAGCTCCGGGTGACGGAAGTTGGCGTTGTCGTCAGAATTGATCTTGCCGTCCAGTACCGCCAGATCGCCGTTGTCGAGAATCGCCAGCGGGTTCAGCTCCACCAAGGCCAGATCCTTGTCATTGAACAATTTGTACAGGCCCAGCATGATTTTCGACAGCTGGCCGACCTGTTTGGCAGAAAGTCCCAGCGCAAAGCCAAGATCTCGGCACTGGTAACCTTGCAGGCCCTCAACATAGTTGACGTGCAGGGTTTTGATGGCTTCGGGCTTTTCAGCGGCAACCTGCTCAATATCCATGCCGCCTTCAGCCGAGGCGATGAAGGTCACGCTCTGGGTGGCACGGTCAACCAGCACCGACAGATACAGTTCCTTGTCGATATTGGTGGCCTGGGTCACCAGCACGCTGTCTACCGGCAATTCAACGCCAGCAGTCTGGTAGGTGGCCATCTTCGTGCCCAGCATGGCTTTGGCGTAGTCACGCACCTCGTCCAGGGTCTTGGCCAGCTTGACACCACCGGCCTTGCCGCGACCACCGGCATGGATCTGGGCTTTCACCACCCAGAAATCGCCGCCAATGGCTTTGGCGGCGGCAACCGCTTCGTCAGGAGAATGGGCAACCTGCCCGGCGGGAACAGCGATGCCGTAATCGGCAAACAGTGCTTTGGCCTGATATTCGTGAAAGTTCATTGAGTCACCAAAAAAGTGGAAAGGCAGCCCCCGGCAAAAACGCCGGAGTGCGCCGCATATTGTCGCGCAAAGCAGGTGCCGGGAGCAAAGCGATTCACACCGGACTTTACAGGCATCTAGCAAAAACACGGCTTATTCCTATAATCCACGCCGCATTCCAAGGACATTCAGATGGTCGCCTCTCGCCAGTTCAAAACCGTTCACGACCATAGCCTGCGCGCGGAAATCCGCCTGTATGCCCTTTACCGCACACTTGAGGCTGTTGTGCTGATGGCAATGAGCCTGAGATTTGGCGATACCGGCAAGCCTCTTGCGCTGACAGCCAATCTCGCTTACCTACTGGTCGCATTGCTATTTGTCGGGCTGGCCTATACCCGCATCCCTGCCAGTCGGCAGATTGTGCTGGGCACCCTGCTTGATCTGGTCTTCATCAATCTGCTGGCTTGGCTTTCGCCACAGGCCATTGAAATCGTCGCCCCGATGTGGATGTTGAATGTCGCCGCTGGCGCTTTGCTGGTATCGCTAACATTCGGGCTTTCCATGGCGGTCGCCTCCGGGCTCATGCTGGTTTTGCTGGCACCGGGTGACTGGAACTATCACATACTTTACGGGCTGATTTATATCGCCATTGCCTTGCTTGCCAGCCGTCTTGGCAAGCACATTTCCCATTCAGATCAAGTCACCGAGCAGCAAAGTATTGAAATTGCCGAGCTTTCCCGGATGAACTCGCTGATTCTCGAACGCCTGCCAGTCGGGGTTCTGGTGATCAACGAAAAAGGACGTATCCGCACCTCCAACCAGGTTGCCAAGCGATTGCTGCGCCTGGACCCGTTACCCACTACCGAAGAAGTGCTTGACCTGCGCTCGCCACCGCTCTCTCGCAAGCTTCAGCAATGGCGCTCAGGACTCCCCCAGGATCAGGAGCTTCTGAGCTTTCGTCATGATGATGCCAAGGTTGAGCCGCAGTTTTTCCGACTGACGCCCAAAAGCGACGAAGTACTGATTTTCCTCAACGATACCTCGCAGGCGGCACGCCGTGCCGAAACCATGACCCTGGCCACCCTGGGGCGTTTTTCGGCAAGCCTTGCGCATGAAATTCGCAATCCACTTTCGGCCATCAACTATGCCGCACAGCTCTTGGAAGAATCCAATCACCTGGATCTGATGGACAGAAAAATGCTGGGCATCATCCAGCAACAAGTCCGTCGCACCAACGGCATCATCAATAGCGTACTGGGACTTGCCAAGCGCGAGCCAGCCAAACCACAGCAGTTTGATCTTTGCCAGATGCTTCACCACTTCGCCGCGGAATATCGCGCTGGCTTCCCGCTGGACAATGACACGCTCACCCTGGACATCCCCGAAAGCCGCATTCTGGTCAATGCCGACTCCAACCATATCTATCAAATCCTGATGGTACTCATCAGTAACGCCCGGTATTACGGCCGGATGCCCGATCAGCCCGCGCACATGACACTGCGGGTACTGACCCAAGGCAATACCTGCATGATTGAGGTCCTCGACCGTGGCCCCGGGATGAGCGAAAGTGCTGCACGCAATCTGTTCAAGCCGTTTTACACCACATCCTCGCACGGTACTGGACTGGGGCTTTATATCGCTCGCGAACTGGCACAGTCCAATAATGGCGATCTGAAATACCTGCGCCGCAACAATGGTGCGTGTTTTCAGTTATCCATACCCATTGCCCAGGGTAAAAAAACCCACGAAAAGACACACTAGCTACGCCCCAAAGGCAGCATTGCCCACAAGCCGTTCCAGCTCAACATATCGCCCGCTAAAATTGCCCTTCTCTTACCAGGAGCCCAGTTGTGCAAACCCCAACCGCCTTGGTCATCGACGATGAACGCGATATTCGTGAACTGCTTGTCGTTACCCTGACCCGGATGGGGCTGCGGGTTGAGACAGCCTCGACAGTCATTTCCGCCAAACAATTACTGGCAAGCCAGGACTTTGACTTCTGCCTCACCGACATGCGCCTGCCCGATGGCAGCGGCATGGAAATCCTGGCGCATATCAGTGAACACTACCCGCTGACTCCAGCAGCCATGATTACCGCTTTTGGCAATGTTGAGGCAGCAGTGGAGGCCCTGAAGGCCGGCGCATTTGATTTTGTCGCCAAGCCGGTAGATTTGGGCGTACTGCGTGATTTGGTGCGCAATGCCCTGAAACTGCGCGCCGAGCGCAATGCCAGCCCCGGCTCCATCCTGCCAGCTACAAACAGCGCCACTGCGGGCAGCAACCCAGCAGCGGCAGGCCAGAGCCCAAAGGCCGCAGCAACGCAATCCTGTCCGCGCCTGCGTGGCCAGTCGCCTGCCATGGAGCAGCTACGCCAGACCATCGCCAAGGTCGCCCGCTCACAAGCCCCGGTGTATATCTGGGGCGAATCCGGTACCGGCAAGGAGCTCACTGCGCGCAGCATCCATGAAGAAAGCCCGCGTGCTTCTGGCCCGTTCATCCCGGTCAACTGCGGCGCCATTCCCGCTGAGCTTATGGAAAGCGAATTTTTCGGCCACAAAAAAGGCAGCTTTACCGGCGCACACGCGGACAAGGACGGCCTGTTCCAGGCCGCGCATGGCGGCACCTTGTTTCTGGATGAAGTGGCTGAATTGCCTTTGCCGATGCAGGTCAAATTGCTGCGCGCCATCCAGGAAAAAACCGTGCGCCCGGTCGGCGCAGCAGCTGAAATCAAAGTCGATGTGCGCATTCTTTCGGCCACCCACAAAGACCTGGCGCGGTTGGTGGAAGAAGGCAAATTCCGCCATGACCTGTATTACCGCATTAATGTGATCGAGCTGCGTGTGCCGCCACTGCGCGAGCGCCGCAGTGACCTGCCGCTGCTTGCCGAAGGCATCCTCAAACACCTGGGCGAAGCTCACGGTGTCACCCCTCCGGTACTGGATGCCAGCGCGATTGCTGCGCTTAACCAGTATCCGTTCCCCGGCAATATCCGCGAGCTGGAAAACCTGCTGGAGCGCGCCATGACCATGTCCGATGGCGACCGCATCATGGCTGCCGATCTGCATCTGCCCAGCAATGCCCCCACTGGACCGCTGGAAGCCCCGGCACCGGGCTTTAGCGCCCCCCCCTCATCCCCGTCCTATCAAGCACCTACCGCCCCGGCAACTGCCGCCTCGCTACTGGCAGAGGCACTCGATAGTGAAAGTGGCCTGGCGTTGCCCGAGGTGGTAGAGCAGATGGAGCGCGCCACCATCGAACAGGCACTGGCTGCCAACCGTTACAACAAAACCAAGACCGCTGCGCAGCTGGGTATTACCTTCCGTGCCCTGCGCTACAAGCTGAAAAAGCTAGGTATCGACTGAATTTGATACGCCACAGACAACAACGGGGCGCCGAAGCACCCCGTTGTCCATTGCAGATTCCGGCTGCGCCGAAAATTACAGGCGTGAGGCGATGGCCTCGGCAAAGCTGGTGGTGGTGCCGGTGCCGCCCAGGTCAGGGGTCAGGTTGTCGCGGGCTTCCAGCGTGGCGATGATGGCGCGGCGCAGGCGTTCGGCCTGCTCCGGCATGGCCAGGTGGTCAAGCATTTGCGCTGCGCCCAGCAGCAGGGCGCAGGGGTTGGCGATGCCCTTGCCGGCGATATCCGGGGCAGAGCCGTGTACGGCTTCGAAAATCGCGGCTTTTTCACCGATATTGGCGCCCGGCGCCAGCCCCAGGCCGCCGACCAGGCCAGCGCAGAGGTCGGAGAGGATGTCGCCAAACAAGTTGGTGGTGACAATCACGTCGAACTGTTCGGGACGCATCACCAGCTGCATGCAGGTGTTATCCACAATCATTTCATTGCATTCGATGCCGGGATATTCCTGGGCAATTTCACGCCCGGTTTTCAGGAACAGTCCGCTGGTGGATTTCAGGATATTGGCCTTGTGCACCAGGGTGACCTTCTTGCGGCCGGTCTTCTTGGCCAGTTCAAAGGCATAGCGCACGATGCGCTCGGCGCCCTTGCGGGTCACCTTGGAAACGCTGATGGCCGTCTGGCCATCTTCAGAAACCGTCTGCCCCTCACCGATATACAGGCCCTCGGTGTTTTCGCGGATGGTGATGAGGTCCACGCCACTGGCAAAGCGCGATTTGGTATTGGGGAAGCTCTTGGCCGGGCGCACATTGGCGTACAGGTCGAACTTCTTGCGCAGGGTGACGTTGATGGAGGTGAAGCCTTCGCCCACCGGGGTGGTCAGCGGCGATTTCAGTGCCACACCGTTCTTGGCAATGGAATCGAGCGTCGCCTGCGGCAGCAGCTCACCGTGCTTTTCCAGCGCCATGAGGCCGGCATCGGCTTCTTCGTAGCAGAGGCCAAGATTCATCTTGTCAAGAACGCGCAAGGTGGCGTCCATGATTTCCGGGCCGATGCCGTCGCCACGGATCACGGTAATGGTTTGGGTCATGTCAGTTCCTGCAGTTGGAGCCGGGCAATACAGCCTGCCCGGCGGTGATTGTTCAGCCGGTCATTATGCCAGAGCTGCACAGTCCGACGGCGGCAGGCTCACCCCTTGTTGCCCGCCAGCAGCGGCTCGAATTTGCCCGCGCGGTGCAAGGCCATCATGTCGTCATAGCCGCCCACATGCACATCGCCGACGAAAATCTGCGGCACGCTGGTGCGCTTGGCCAGGGTCACCATCTTTTCGCGCTCGGCCGGGTCAAGGTCGATACGGATTTCCTTCCACTCAAGGTTCTTGCTTTTCAAAAAATTCTTGGCAGCCACGCAATACGGGCAAACCAGGGTGCTGTAGATGGTGATTTCAGGCTGGGACATGGGAAGGCTCCTTGGATTTCCGCCATACGATAAGGAGCCTGCGATTAACCTGCAATTCACGCCTGCCCTCGCCGCAACAGGCATGCTTGCCGCATGACTTCAAAACGCCGTTTTTTCCGCCCTGCCCTGCTATCTGCCGCCTGCGCGCTGGCGCTCTCTGCAATGACCTTGCCTGCGCAGGAGTCGCGCCTGCCGGACATGGGCTCATCTGCCGGGCGGATTCTCTCGCCCGCCAAACAAAGCGAGTACGGCGCGATGATGCTGGCGCAACTGCGCCACTACGGCTATACGCTGGATGACCCGCTGCTCACGCAATGGCTGCAAGGCGTGGGGCAGCGTCTTGCCGCCGCCAGCGACCGCCCGGAGCAGCCGTTTACCTTCTTCTTGCTCAAGGAACGGCAAATCAATGCCTTCGCCACCCTGGGCGGCTATATCGGCACCAATGCCGGGCTGATTCTGGCTGCCGAGCGCGAGGACGAAATGGCGGCGGTACTGGGGCACGAAATCGCCCATGTCACCCAGACCCATGTGCTGCGTGCGGTGGAGCGCGCCCAGCGCGACCAAATCCCCATCCTGCTGGGGATGCTGGCCGCTATCGTGGTCGCGCAACAATCGGGCAGCAGCTCCGCAGGCGATGCCACCATGGCCGCAGTGATGGGCGCACAGGGCTTGATGATTCAGCGCCAGATTGACTACACCCGCAGCAATGAGTCCGAGGCTGACCGGCTCGGGATTCGCACCCTGGCGCGCAGCGGCTATGACCCGGCGGCGATGGCCGCATTTTTTGAGCGCATGCAGGCCAGCAGCCGCGCCAATCAGGGCAGCGAGGAAAGCCGCCTGCCCGACTATCTGCGCACCCACCCGGTGACCAGCACCCGTATTGCCGAGGCCAAGGAGCGTGCCGGACGGCTGCCGGCGACATCCGGCCTGCATGCCGGCCAGCATCACAGCGGCAACCCGCTGCTGCCGGGCAGCATCAAGCTGGACATCGCCCAGTCCAGGGGAGACAGCGGCGATTTTGTCTGGGCGCGCGAACGGCTGCGGGTACTGAGCGCGGCCAGCGCGCGCGAGGCGATAGGCGAGTACCAGCGCATGGCACGCGCCAGGCCGCTGGATGAGGCCGCCCGCTACGGGCTGGCATTGGCCAAGACCCGCGCCAGCCAGGCCGCCAGCGCACGCCAGGAGCTGGCCAAGCTGGCACTCTCGCTGCCAGACAACCGCTGGATACAACTGGCACTGGCCGAGGCCGAGGCGCATAGCGGCCAGACCGCGGCCAGCGACCAGCGGTTTGAGCGCCTGCGCGCGCGCTATCCCAATGACCCGGCGGTAGCCATCAGCTGGGCGCGGCTTCTGGTTGAGCGCGGCCATCCGGACGCGGCGCGGCGCGCGCTTGCCATACTGCGCCCGGTACTGGCCAGCAGCAGCACCCACCCCGAGCTGCAACGCATTTTCGCCCGCGCCAATGAAGTGGCCGGGGACCTGGTACGCGCCGGTGAAGCCTATGCCGAAGCCGAATATCTGGGCGGCAATCCCGAGCGCGCCCTGCTGCAACTCAATACCCTGCTGCGCCGCACGGATTTGGACTATTACGCCCGCGCCCGTATTGATGCGCGCATCATCGCCATCACCCCGGTGGTGGAAGAACTGCGCCGCCTCGGCATGCACGACAAAACCCTGGCACATTGAGCTGTCATGCATTTGTCACGCAAATCATGCAGGCTATTGGCACCTGACTTGTTTGCATGATGGAGTTTTCCATGCGTTTTTCTTCTTTGGCGCTGTCACTGATTCTGGCAGCCGCTATCAGCCAGCCGCTTGCGGCGCAGACCGTACCGGAGAGCGAGCTAGCCGAGCTGAAACAGCAATTGGCGGCGTTGCAGGCGCGTATCCAGACCCTGGAGGCGCAACTGGCAAGCAGCGGACAGGCACCGGCCACAGCGGCGGCCAACACGCCGCAAGTCAGCACCAAGGGCGGGCTGAAAGTCACCTCTGCCGACAAGGATTTCGAGTTTTCGCTGGGCGGGCGCATGCACTGGGATGTATATGCCTTTGACCGCGATAGCGCCCCGGTCACCGGCACCAGCGAACTGCGCCGCGCACGCCTGACCCTGCAAGGCAAGGCGCATGGCTGGGAATACAAGCTGGAGCAGGATTTTGCCGGTGGCAGCAATCTTGATGGCCTGCGCGATGCCTATATCGCCACCGGGCTTGGCCCGGGCAAACTGACCATCGGCCAGTTCAAGCCGTACCGTTCGATGGACGAGCTGACCCGTTCCAATGAGCTGTTGCTGGCCGAGCGCGCCTTTGCTTCTGCCACCGGCATTTTCAGTGGCCGCCAGTTCCAGCAGGGCGTGGGCTATCTCATCGCTGGCGACAATTACAGCGCAGGCGTATCGGTATTCAACCTGCGCAATACCGCAAGCAGCCGCAATGAGGGTCTGGGCGTGGCCGCACGCGCCACCTGGACACCCGTGCACACAGACGCTAGCCGCGTACATCTGGGCATGTCGTTCAGCCATGAAAACAGCAACCACAAGACACCGGCGCTCAGTGCCCGCGCCAATTACGCCGGTCGCCGCGGCCCGTCACTGACTATCGCCACCACTCCCGAGGGCAGCGGCCAGTCGGTCAATACGCTCGGGCTGGAGGCCGCCGCCGCCATCGGCCCTGCCTTTGTACAGGCCGAATACATGCAGGCCCGTTACGGCCAGCCCACAGGGCGCGACCAGCGCGTGGATGCCTGGTATGTGCAGGGTAGCTGGCTCCTGAATGGCGGCCACAAACCGTACAAGGCCAGCAACGGCATATTTGGCAGCGCCAAGGTGGAAAGCGGCGGGCACTGGGAACTTGTCGCCCGCCATGACCAAATCCGCAACCGCGACATGGCAGGCCGCCAGGCGCGCAGCAGCACATTCGGGGTTAACTACTACGTAAACCCGGCACTGCGCTTCATGCTCAATTACATCCGTGGCGAGAACCGGCTCACTGGCGATAACACCGGGCAATACGTGTTACGCACCCAGTTCGTGTTCTGAGAGCCTGTTCAAAGTCCCTGATGCCAGACAAAGCCCTGAAAAACTCAGGGCTTTGTCCTTTTCACCTCACCGAAATCCTGCTGTCACAAAGCTGTCATTTTTCTGCGCTTTGATATGGCTACACGCCCAGGGCGTGACTTTTGCCCCAAGGAATTTTCGATGAAAACCGTTTCTTTGCGTTTTGCCGTTCTCGCCGCCCTCTCTGCCGCTGCACTGGCCGCCTGCGGCGGTGGCAACTCCGCCTCCAGCCCTGCGCCTGAGCCGGGCGCCAGCAGCGCCGTCCAGGCGGGCGCGCCGGTTACGGCCGATATCACCGGCGCCGGTGCCAGCTTCATCTACCCGCTGATGTCGCGCTGGTCGGCCGATTACCACCAGGCCAGCGGCGGCAAGGTCAACTACCAGTCCATCGGCTCGGGCGGCGGCATCGCCCAGGTCAAGGCGGGCACGGTGGATTTTGGCTCCACCGACCGGCCACTGTCTTCCGAAGAACTGGCCGAAGCCGGGCTTGCGCAATTCCCGTCCGCCATCGGCGGCGTGGTGCCGGTATTCAATCTGCAAGGCATTGAACCCGGCAAGCTGCGCATCTCCGGGCCGACGCTGGCTGAAATCTATCTGGGCAGCATCACCCACTGGAACGATGCCAAATTGGCGGCCGAGAACCCCGGCCTTGGCCTGCCGGCTGAAAAAATCAATGTGGTGCGCCGCTCGGATGGCTCCGGCACCACCTTCAACTTCACCAATTACCTCTCCAAGGTGAGCAATAGCTGGAAGGAGAAAATCGGCGAAGGCACCACGGTGAACTTCCCGGTCGGCATGGGCGGCAAGGGCAATGAGGGCGTGGCCGCCTATGTCAAGCAAATCAAAGGCTCGATTGGCTATGTGGAGCTTTCTTACGCGCTGCAAAACCAGATGCCCTATGCCGCCATGCAAAACGCCGCAGGCAACTGGGTCGAGCCCAATGCCGAGAGCTTCTCCGCCGCTGCGGCCAGCGCCGACTGGGTGGGCGCTGCCGACTTCAACCTGGTCATCACCAATGCCCCCGGCGCCGATGCCTGGCCAATCACCGCCACCAATTTCATGCTGGTTTACAGGCAGCCCAAGAACGCCGAGAAGCAGGCTGCGACGCTGGCGTTCTTCAAATGGGCCTTCAGCCAGGGGCAGGAACAGGCCAGGTCGCTGGACTATGTGCCGCTGCCGCCGGAGCTGGTGGCGCAAATCGAGAACTACTGGAGCGCGCTGTAATCCAGGGCACGGCGAAGTTAACCATCACGGTTTGTAAGGACTGGCACGACTTCATGGGCAAGGACGCCCACCTTTCCCTATCTGTCCCTGACTTTTTGCAATGAATGCTACTTCCACGCAAAACCTTGCCGCCGCCCCGGCGCGGCGCGATGCCCGCAATGACCGCTTGTTCCGCTTGAGTTTGACCAGCGCCGCGGTGCTGGTCTTGATGATTCTGGCCGCTGCGGCCATCTCCATGCTCTGGCAGGGGCGCGAGGCACTGCAAAGCCAGGGGCTGGCGTTTTTCACCAGCAACGAATGGAACCCGGTGGAAAACCGCTACGGCGCCCTGGTGCCGATTTACGGCACCCTGGTCACCGCCGCCATCGCCATGCTGCTCGCCGTACCGATGAGCTTTGGCATCGCCTTCTTTTTAACCGAAGTCGCGCCGCGCAAGTTGCGCGGCATCCTCGGTTCCGCCATCGAACTGCTGGCCGGTATTCCCTCCATCATCTACGGCATGTGGGGGTTTTTCGTGCTGATGCCGGTGATGCGCGAGTACCTGCTGCCGCTGCTGGACAAGTATCTGGCGCCGCTGCCGCTTATCGGCGCGCTGTTCCAGGGCCCGCCGATTGCCGCTGGCATGCTCACTTCCGGCATTGTGCTCGCCATCATGGTGATTCCGTTCATCAGCTCGGTGATGCGCGAAGTATTCCTGACCGTGCCCACCCGGCTTAAAGAGTCGGCCTATGCGCTGGGCGCCACGCGCTGGGAAGTGAGCTGGGACATCGTGCTGCCCTATACCCGCACCGCCGTGCTGGGCGGGATTTTCTTAGGGCTGGGCCGGGCGCTGGGCGAAACCATGGCAGTGGCCTTTGTCATCGGCAACAGCACCCAGTTCACCACTTCACTGCTTGAGCCATCCACCACCATCGCCGCACTGATTGCCAACGACTTTGGCGAAGCCACCGAAACCTATCGCTCCGCCTTGTTGCTGCTGGGCTTCATGCTGTTCGTGGTGACCCTGGTGGTGCTGGCGCTGGCGCGACTGATGCTGCGCCATCTGGCACGCAAGGAGGGCAACTGATGAATCCGCAAAGCCTGTCGATTTACCGGCGCCGTCATTTCACCAACATCATCGCAGTGACGCTTTCCTGCCTGGCCGCGGGCATCGGCCTGTTTTTCCTCGGCTGGATTTTGTTCACGCTCATCAGCAAGGGGCTAAGCCATTTGCAATTGTCGCTGCTGACCCAGGACCAGCCGCCGCCGATGGCCGAGGGCGGGCTGCGCAATGCCATCATCGGCAGCCTGATGATGTGTGCCATGGGCGTGGGCATCGGCACGCCGCTGGGCATCGCTGCCGGCACTTGGCTGGCCGAATACGGCAAGGGCAGCCGCCTCGCCGCGGTGGTGCGCTTTGTCAACGACCTGCTGCTGTCTGCCCCCTCCATCGTGCTCGGCCTGTTTGTCTATGCACTGTTCGTGGTGCAGACCGGCGGCAACTTCTCGGCCATTGCCGGGGCGATTGCGCTGGCCTTCATCGTCTTGCCGGTGGTGGTGCGCACCACTGACGAGATGCTGGGCCTGGTGCCGGTGCAGATGCGCGAGGCGGCGCTTTCGCTGGGCATCCCGCAATGGAAGGTCACCCTGCAAGTGCTGTACCGTTCGGCGCTGCCCGGCATCGTTACCGGCGTGCTGCTGGCGCTGGCGCGCATCAGCGGCGAAACCGCGCCGCTGCTGTTCACCGCCTTTGGCAACGAGTTCTTCAGCCTCGACCCAAGCGGCCCGATGTCGGCCATTCCGCTGGTGATGTACAAATTTGCCGGTTCAGGTTTCGAGAACTGGGAAAACCTGGCCTGGGCCGGGGCGCTCCTCATCACCCTGTTCGTACTGTGCGTCAGCCTTGTGGCGCGCACCCTGCTGCTGCGCAAACGCGTGGCGCATGATTGATTCCGGAAGCCATCCATGACTGCTCCTCATCTTGTTACCGAAGTCCAACACCGCCCCGACAGCACGTCGCACCCGGTGAAAATCGCCACCCGCGGGCTGAATTTCCACTATGGCAATGCGCATGTGCTCAAGGATATTCACCTCGACATCCCCGAGCACCAGGTCACTGCCCTGATTGGCCCCTCCGGCTGCGGCAAGTCCACCCTGCTGCGCACCTACAACCGCATCTATGCACTGTATCCGGGGCTGGTGGCCTCGGGCGAAATCTTGCTCGATGGCGAGAACATCCTTGATGCGCGTTATTCGATGAACCGCCTGCGCAGCAAGATTGGCATGGTGTTCCAGAAGCCGGTGCCGTTTCCGATGACCATTTACGAGAACATCGCCTACGGCATCCGCCACCATGAAAAACTCGGCAAGAGCGAGATGAATGACCGGGTGGAAGAAGCCCTGCGCCAGGGCGCACTCTGGGATGAAGTCAAGGACAAACTGAACCAGAGCGCGCTCGGGCTTTCCGGCGGCCAGCAGCAGCGCCTGTGCATCGCCCGCGCGGTGGCGCTGCGCCCGGAAGTGCTGTTGCTGGACGAGCCGACCTCGGCACTGGACCCGATTTCCACCAGCCGCATCGAGCAGCTGATTGAAGAACTCAAAGGCCGCTACACCATCCTCATCGTCACCCACAATATGCAGCAGGCCGCGCGCGTGTCGGACTACACCGCCTTCATGTATCTGGGCAATCTCATCGAGCACGCCGCCACCACGCAACTGTTTTCCGCGCCTGCCAAGCAGCAGACCGAGGACTACATCACCGGCCGCTTTGGCTGAGCCGCAAGGAGACCGACATGAACCAGGAACACGACCATATCGTCCGCTCTTACGACGAAGAACAGCAGCATCTCTCCAGCGAAATCCAGCGCATGGGGGCGATGGCGATTGCCCAGCTGGAAGCGGCGCTGGACGCACTGGAGCGCCGCGACGACCAGCTCGCCCGGCATATCATCGGCAACGATGCGGCCATCGACCAATTGGAAGAAGACATCAGCCAAGGGGTAATGAAGCTCGCCCTGCGCGGGCCGCTGGCCAGCGATCTGCGGGTGATTCTGGCGGCGCTGCGGATTGCCTCGGATATCGAGCGCGCTGGCGACTATGCCGCCAACCTCGCCAAGCGCACCATCGTCCTGAATGCCAGCCTGCCGATGCCGCATATCCCGGCGCTGCGCGAGCTGGGCATGCGCGTGATTGCGCAGATGCGTGATGTACTGCGCGCCTATGCCGAACTCGATGCCGAAGCCGCACAAAAAGTGCGCGAGCGCGATGCGGAAGTGGACATGCTGCATACCGGGCTGTTCCGCGAGCTATCCGCCTACATGATGCAGGATGCGCGCAATATCCAGGCCTGCACCCATCTGTTGTTCATGGCCAAGAACCTGGAGCGCATTGGCGACCACGCCACCAATATCGCCGAAAACATCTGGTATCGCGTCCACCCCACCCTGCCGCTGCCGCCGCGCGAAAAACGCGACCACAGCAGCGAGCTTGCCCACGCTTGAGCCATGTCCAAGACCATCCTGATTGTCGATGACGAGCCGGCCATCCGCGAAATGGTGGCCTTTGCGCTGCGCCGCGAAAACTACCAGGTACAGCAGGCTGGCGATGCCGCCGAAGCACTGGCGGCCATCAACCGCAGCGCGCCAGATTTGATTCTGCTGGACTGGATGCTGCCCGGCGGCAGCGGCCTGGAACTTGCCCGGCGCTGGCGGCGCGATGCGCTCGCGCGCGAGATTCCCATCATCATGCTGACCGCGCGCGGCGAAGAGGATGACCGCGTGATTGGCCTGGAATCGGGCGTGGATGATTACGTCGTCAAACCGTTTTCCACCCGCGAATTACTGGCGCGCATCCGTGCGGTGCTGCGCCGCAGCCAGGCCGAGGACGAGGCCGGGCAACTCAGGCAGGGCGCGCTGCGCATCGACAGCATCGCCCATCGCGTGTTTGCCATGCAGGGCGAGGCTGAAGTCAGCCTGCCGCTTGGCCCCAGCGAATACCGCCTGCTGCATTTTTTCATGTCGCACCCGGAACGGGTCTATACCCGCGCGCAATTGCTCGACCATGTCTGGGGCGGCGAAAGCTATGTCGAGGAGCGCACCGTGGATGTGCATATCCGCCGCCTGCGCCGCGCCCTGGAGCCGTATCAACTGCAAGAGATGGTGCAAACTGTGCGCGGTACCGGCTACCGCTTCTCCACCACCACGGCATGAGTGTTTCGCCCACCGCTGCACTATCGCTGCTCTCGCTCATCCTCGCCATCCTGTGTGCATGGCTGTATCGGCGCGGGCGGGCAAAACCTGCGCCTGCCGCGTCCGCACAGGCGCGCCGCCGCAGCCGCGCACTGCTCAAACAGTTACGCCACGCCCGCGCGGCGCTGGATGCCCTGCCCGGGGCCATCGTGCTGCTGGATACAAGCCGCACCCATGCGCTGTGGTTCAACCAGGCCGCAGCGCCCTTGCTGGGGCTGGCTTCCCGCACAGATATCGGCTGCGCCATCGCCCAACGCCTGCCATCGCTGCAACTGGCCGAGTGGCTGGCCAGCCCCGCACCTGCGCCCCGCCATAACGAGGCCGCCCCGCAAGACCCGTCGCAGCGGCTGAAGCTGTCACTGCTGCACTCATCGCAAGGCCAGCCGATATTGCTGGCGCAGGATGTCAGCCGCCTGCTGCGGCTGGAGGACATGCGCCGCGATTTTGTCGCCACCGTATCGCACGAATTGCGCACGCCGCTGACCGTGCTGCATGGCTATCTGGAGATGCTCGAAGGCGATGCCCCGCCGGAATGGCAGGGCATCGTGCCGGAAATGCAGAAACAATCGCAGCGCATGAAGCAACTGGTGGATGACCTGCTGACGCTTTCGCGCCTGGATGCGGCGCAGTCCACGCCTGCGCAAACCGTGCCCATGGCGCCGCTTTTGCAAAGCCTGCTGCGCGAGGCCGAAGGGCTTGCCAAAGGCCGCCAGCACATCCGCCTGCATGACATGGCCGGGCTTGATTTGCTGGGCACGGAAAAGGAACTGCACAGCGCGTTTTCCAACCTCATCAGCAATGCCGTGCGCTATACCCCCGAGGGCGGGCATATCGACATCCGCTTCGAGCCGCTGCCGCAGGGCGGCGCGGTGTTCAGCGTCACCGACAATGGCTACGGCATCGCCCCGCAACATCTGCCACGGCTGACCGAGCGTTTTTACCGGGTGTCACAAAGCCGCACCCGGGAAAGCGGCGGCACCGGCCTTGGCCTTGCCATCTGCAAACATGCGCTCAACCTGCACGATGCCCGCCTGGAAATCGACAGCCAGCTTGGGCAAGGCAGCACCTTCCGCTGTATCTTTCCCGCAACGCGCTGCCTGATGCGCCCTGCCCCCCTTTCCTGAACTTAAGTGCATTGATGGATATTTCCCCGCCCGCCGACCTTGATGATGCCCGGCTGTATGCCAACCGCGAGCTGTCGCAGCTGGATTTCAATTTCCGCGTGCTGGCACAGGCACAAAATGCGGACATACCGCTGCTGGAACGGCTTCGCTATCTGTGCATTTCCTGCACCAATCTGGACGAGTTCTTTGAAATCCGCGCCGCCACCGTGCGCCATGCCGCCGACCTTGGCATTGCCCGCAGTGCCGACGGGCTTTCGCACAGCCATATCCTGTCCCGCATCCATGAGCGCGCCAGCGAGCTGGTCGCCGCGCAATACCGCTGTTTCTATGACGAGCTGCGCCCGGCGCTGCAGGCCGAGGGCATCCGCCTGCTTGACCGCAGCGAGTGGAATGCCGGGCAAACCCGCTGGCTGCGCGATTATTTCCGCAAGGAAATCATGCCGGTGCTCTCGCCACTGGGGCTGGACCCGGCGCATCCCTTCCCGCAGATTCTCAATAAATCGCTGAATATCGTGGTGCGCCTGGAAGGCCGCGATGCCTTTGGCCGCGAGGCGCATCTGGCCATCGTGCGCGCGCCGCGCTCGCTGCCGCGCATCATCCGCCTGCCCGACCGCGATGGCGATGGCGACCGTTACCACGACTTCGTATTCCTGTCCTCGCTGCTGTCGGCATTCATGGACGAGCTGTTCCCCGGCATGCAGGTCAAGGGCGCCTACCAGTTCCGCGTCACCCGCAATTCCGAGCTGATGGTGGACGAGGAGGACGTGGACAATCTGGCACTGGCGCTGCGCGATGAACTGCTTGGCCGCGGCTATCTGCGCGCGATGCGGCTGGAAATTGCCGAAAACTGCCCCGAAGACATCGTGCAGATGCTGCTGGAAAACTTCGAGCTGAGCGCCGATGCGGTGTACCGCATCAACGGCCCGGTCAACCTCAACCGCGTGGTGCAGGTGTATGACGCGGTGCGCCGCCCGGACTTGAAATTCCCGCCGGTGCATCCGCGCCAGCTGGATGATTCCGAAACGCTGTTCAGCCGCATTGCCCGTGGCGATATCTTGCTGCACCACCCGTTTGACTCGTTCAACCCGGTGAAGGACCTGATTCGCGAGGCCGCCGAAGACCCGAACGTGCTGGCCATCAAGCAGACCCTGTACCGCACCGGCAAGGACTCGCCGATTGTCGAGAGCCTGATACAGGCCGCCCGCAATGGCAAGGATGTCACCGCGGTGGTGGAGCTGCGCGCGCGCTTTGACGAGGAAGCCAATCTGGGCTTTGCCGACCGCCTGCAACAAGCTGGCGTACAGGTGGTGTACGGCGTGGTCGGCTACAAGACCCATGCCAAGATGCTGCTGATTGTGCGCCGCGAGGCCGAAGGGCTGTGCCGCTATGTGCATCTTGGCACCGGCAACTACCACAGCGGCACGGCGCGGGTCTATACCGACATCGGCCTTATCACCGCCGACCCCGGCATTGGTGCCGATGTCCACCAGATTTTCCAGCAGCTCTCCGGGCTTGCGCCGGTGGTGCAGTTGCAGCGCCTGTTGCAATCGCCCTTCACCCTGCATACCGGCATGCTCGAGCGCATCGCACGCGAGGCAGCCCATGCCCGCGCCGGCAAACCGGCACGCATCATCGCCAAGATGAATGCCTTGAACGAGCCGCGCGTGATTCGTGCGCTGTATCAGGCATCACAGGCCGGCGTGCAAATCGACCTGATTGTGCGCGGCGCCTGCACGCTGCGCCCGGGCGTACCCGGCGTATCGGAAAACATCCGCGTGCGCTCCATCGTCGGCCAGTTCCTGGAGCACCACCGGGTGTACTGGTTCGGCAATGACGGCCAGCCGGAGCTGTTCTGCGCCAGTGCCGACTGGCTGGAGCGCAACCTGCTGCGCCGGGTGGAAACCTGCTTTCCCATCCTGGATGAAAAACTGGCGCAGCGGGTCAAGGCCGAAACCCTGGACAACTATCTGGCGGACAACCAGAACGCCTGGGAATTGCAGGCCAATGGCGAATATCGGCGCGTAGAAGTGCCGGAAAATGTCGCGCCCTATTCCGCCCAGGCCGCTTTGCTTGAGAAAATCTGCGGATGAACACGTCCCGCCGCACCGCACTCAGCGCCCCGCTGCCCCTTGAAGATGGCGACCTGATGGCCGCCATCGACCTTGGCTCCAACAGCTTCCACATGATTGTGGCGCGCTATGTGCAGGGGCAGATTCGGGTGGTGGACCGCATCCGCGAAATGGTGCGCATGGCCGATGGTCTGGATGCCCGTGGCGGGCTGAGCGCCCAGGTGCGCGAGCGCGCCCTGCAATGCCTGGCGCGTTTTGGCGAGCGCATCCGCGACATCCCGCCAGAGAGGGTGCGCGCCATCGCCACCAATACCGTGCGCCAGCTGCATGATGCGCAGGCCTTTCTGACCCCCGCCGAGGCGGCGCTCGGACATGCCATCGAAGTGGTCGCCGGGCGCGAAGAAGCGCGTCTGGTTTACCTTGGCGTTGCCAGCGCCCAGCCCACCGAACCCGGCCAGCGCCGCCTGGTGATGGATATCGGCGGCGGCTCCACCGAGTGCATCATCGGCACCGGCCTTGATGCCATCGAGCGCGAAAGCCTGCAAATGGGCTGCGTCGCCAGCACCCGCAGGTTTTTCCCCAACGGCAAATTGAGCCGCAAGAAATGGCAGCAGGCGCTGACCGAAATCGCCGCCGAGTTCCAGCAGTTCGCCCTGCACTATCGCAATATCGGCTGGCATGACGTGGTTGGCTCCTCCGGCACCATCAAGGCCATTGGCAAGATTTGCACCGAGATGAAGCTCACCAAGGGCGCGATTACCGCCGAGGCGCTGCCCAGGGTGCGCGAGCGTCTGCTGCAAGCCCAGACCATTGCCGAGATTGACCTGCCCGGCCTTTCCAGCGAGCGCCAGCCGGTGATTGCCGGCGGCATCCTGATTCTGGAGGCGGCGTTTTCCGTGCTCCATATCGAGCGCATGACCGTCAGCCGCGCGGCGATGCGCGAAGGCATCCTCTACGACATGATTGGCCGCGGCAGCGGCGATGACCCGCGCGATGCCGCCATCGACCTGATGATGGCGCGCTATGCGGTGGACGAGGCACAGGCCGAGCGCGTGGAAGCCACCGCCATGCAGCTATTTGACCAGGTGGCCGCAAGCTGGGCGCTGGAAGCCGAAGACCGCGCCAAACTCGGCTGGGCCGCCTGGCTGCATGAAATCGGCCTGGCGGTGGCGCATAGCCAGCACCATGTGCATGGCGCCTATTTGCTGGAGCATTCCGATATCCCCGGCTTCACCCGCCAGCAGCAACAGGTGCTCTCGGTACTGCTGCGCTGCCAGCGCCGCGGCATCCCGAAAAATGCCTTCAACGCCATCCCCGAGCGCCTGCTGCTGCGCACCCGGCGCATCACCGCCCTGCTGCGGCTGGCCGTGGTGCTCAATCGCTCGCACAAGGCGCGGGACTTGTCCGCCGTCAGACTGGCGGCTGCTGAAAACCGGCTCCTCCTCACCCTGCCGAAAGACTGGCTGGCCAGCAAACCGCTGCTCCGCAGCGACCTGGAGAGCGAACCGCAGGACCTGCGCGCCCTCGGCATCGAACTGCATATCCAGGGCGATTGACCCTTTTCACCACAGCCCGCACACTTGCCCCCATGGCACGCAAAAGCACCCCCGAACCCACGCCCTCCCCGGTGGCCGACTTCGAGCAGGCACTGCAAGAGCTGGAGCAACTGGTCGCCCGGATGGAAAGCGGCGAAATGACCCTGGAAGACTCGCTCAGCGCCTACGAACGCGGCGTTGGCCTGTATCGCCAATGCCAGGGCGCACTGCAACAGGCCGAGCTGCGCGTGCGCCTGCTCTCCGACCCGGCACAGCCGGAAAACAGCGAAAACTTCGACTTCGACCATGAATGACGCAGCCGCCCCCCAGGGGCATTTCGAACAATGGCGCGCGCGCATCGACGCAGCACTGGCGCGCGCGCTGCCCGCTGCCGACCATGAGCCGCAGCCGCTGCACCAGGCCATGCGCCACGCCGTACTGAATGGCGGCAAACGCATCCGCCCCCTGCTGGTCTATGCCACCGGCCACGCCCTCGGCGCCGATGCGGCCATACTGGACGATGTCGCCGTCGCAGTGGAACTCATCCACTGCTATTCGCTGGTACACGATGACCTGCCAGCAATGGACAATGACGCCCTGCGCCGCGGCCAGCCCACCGTGCATATCGCCTATGGCGAGGCCAATGCCATCCTCGCCGGTGATGCCCTGCAAAGCCTGGCCTTTGCGCGTCTGGCCGAAGCCCCGCTGCCTGCCGAAACCCGCGTCAACCTGCTGCGCGAACTGGCGCAGGCCGCTGGCGCGCCCGGCATGTGCGGCGGCCAGGCACTGGACATGCAGGCCACTGGCGAGAACATCAGCCTCGCCCAGCTTGAGCGCCTGCACGCCATGAAAACCGGCGCCCTGCTGCGAGCATCCGTGCGCATGGGCGCGCTCGCTGCCGCGGCAAACCGCGAGCAGGCACAAGCCCTTGACCAATATGCCCAGGCACTGGGCCTTGCCTTCCAAATCAAGGACGACCTCCTGGACATCGAGAGCGACAGCGCAACGCTGGGCAAAACCGCAGGCAAAGACGCCGCCCAGGACAAGGCCACCTTCCCGGCGCTTATCGGCATCGAAGCCTCACGCCAGCGCCTGGAGCAACTGGCCGCCACCATGCATATCGCCCTGCTCACACTGGATAACCCCCATAGCCACCCACTGGTACTGCTCGCCCGCAAAGTGGTGGAGCGCGAAAGCTAGGCCGGCAATGCAGGCCTCATCGTTTCCAAGCACGGCAGGCGTGCGCTTGATGCCATGCCTGCCACAACATCAAGGCTCTACCAACACGCCGCAAGGCATTCTGCCGTTCAAAATCAGCGACGGACAAGCGGGTACCGAGAAGAGACCTTGAACAGGCTCTTATAGCTGGGTGAAGATTTTCCTTGCCTCGCGGCTCGCCCTCATCTGGTGGCCATCGTGCTGTATTTCATGCAGTAAAACAGCCCGGCAATACCGGGGTCTGGTTTACTCAGCCGGCAGGCGGCACATGCACTTCGCCGCGCATCAGGACGCGCGCGCTGCGGCTCATTACGGCTTTTTTCACTGTCCACTGGCCGTCGATATTTTCCACCGCCGCGCCCACCCGCAAGGTACCGGATGGATGCCCGAAACACACGGTTTCACGCTTGCCAGCGCCTGCGGCGCGGTTCACCAGCGTACCCGGCACCGCTGCCGCCGTGGCGATAGCGACCGAAGCGGTGCCCATCATGGCGTGGTGCAGCTTGCCCATGGACAGCGCCCGCACCCGCAGGTCAATATCGGCAGCGTGGATGGTTTTGCCGCTGGAGGCGGTGTAATCGGCAGGTGGTGCGACAAAGGCCACTTTGGGTGTGTGCTGGCGCTTGGCTGCTTCTTCAGGACTTTGAATCAGACCCATGCGCAAGGCGCCGGCAACACGAATCGCCTCGAACTGCGCAAGCCGCGCGGCATCGGCATTGATGTCCTTTTGCAGCTCGCTACCGCTCAGGCCAATCGCCGCCGCATCAATGAACACTGTCGGGATACCGGCCGCAATCATCGTGGCCTCCAAACTGCCGACACCGGGAACCTCCAGCGTATCGACGACATTGCCGGTCGGAAACATCGCGCCGCCGTCTTCGCCATCATCGGACGGGTCGATGAACTCCAGCACGATTTCCGCCGCCGCAAAAGCCACGCCATCGAGCATGAAATCCCCCAGCTCCAGTACCTGCCCGTCCTTGACCGGCACATGCGCGAGGATGGTCTTGCCGATATTGGCCTGCCAGATGCGCACCTCCACCATGCCGTCATGCAGCCGCTCGGCGGGAATCATGCCGTTGGCAATGGCGAACGGCCCGACCGCGCTGGAGAGGTTGCCGCAATTGCCACTCCAATCGACAAACGCCTCGCCAATCGCCACCTGACCGTAGAGGTAATCCACGTCATGACCTGGGCGGGCCGATGGCGAAACAATCACGCATTTGCTGGTGCTGGAAGTCGCCCCGCCCATGCCGTCGATATGCTGGGCGTAGGGGTCGGGCGAGCCAATCACCCGCATCAGCAGGGCATCGCGCGCCGCGCCCGGCTGCTGCGCCTTTGGCGGCAAATCCTCAAGACGGAAAAACACCCCCTTGCTGGTGCCGCCACGCATATAGGTGGCGGGGATGCGGCGTTGTTGCTGGGTCATGACAAGCTCCTGAAGGCAGGAAACCATTATCGCCGTAGTGGGGCTAACGCGCGGAAGCGAACATCGAACAAAAATATATCGCTTCATCCGCATAAAAGGATTTACTTTCTTCAAAAGATGCTGCAAGATGCGCCCCCTATTCAGCTATCAGGCTGACAGCAACCCCCTCCCCCACTCTTTTGAATACGTGAGTCCTTCCATGTCTCTTGCCCCTTTCTTTTCCCCGCCGCTGAAAAAACCACTGGTCGCAGCCGTACTCTTGGCTCTAGCCTTGCCTGCCACAGCCCAGCAATCCAACTCCGAACAAACTACGATTGACCGCATCCAGGTCACCGGCAGCCATCTGCGCCGCACCGACATCACCGGCGTCAATCCCATCCAGAGCATCAGCCGCGAAGAAATTGCAGCCAGCGGCAAAGTCACTGTCGCCGACCTGTTGCGCAGCACCACGCTCAATACCGGCAACAGCTATAACGAGCAATTCACCATCAGTTTCGCCTCGGGTTCGGCCGGACTGTCGCTGCGCGGGCTGGCGCAGAAAAACACGCTGATTCTGGTCGATGGCTACCGCGTGGCGCCATATGGCTTTGCCCAGAACACCCAGGACAATTTTGTTGACCTCAACGCCCTGCCGTTGGCGGCAGTGGAGCGCATCGAAGTCTTGAAAGACGGCGCATCGGCACTGTATGGCTCCGATGCTATTGCCGGGGTCGTGAACATCATCCTGCGCAAGGATATTGAAGGCATCGAGGCCGACCTGTCCCTGGGCGCAGCCACCCGCGGGGGAACCCGGCAGGGCAAGCTGGCCTTGACTGGCGGTCATGGCAATCTGGCCGAAGACGGCTATTCGCTGCGCTTTGGTCTGGATATCCTCAAACGCAGCCAGCTGGATGCCGATGAGCGCCACCTGACCCGCAGCGGCGACTATCGCCACCTGCCCGGCGGACGACTGTCGGGCTGGTCAACTGCTGGCGGCAACTGGCTGCTCAATCCCGGCAAGCCACAACCCTTTGCCAGCTGCCCCGCAGGCAGCCAGCTGCGCCCCTATGCCGATTTCGGCAGCAACCTGCCCGGCCAGGCTTGCGCCTTCAACACGCAAAACTGGCGCACCCTGTTGCCAGAAACGCGCCGTATCCAGCTTTCGCTCTCCGGGGACTTCAAGCTCAATGACAGCGTGGAAGGTTTCGCGCAACTGCTCTATAGCCACGGCCAAAACTCCCAGCATTTCGCCCCGCCACTGACTGTGGGCGCCGGGCTGCGTGCCTATGACGCCACTACCGGCGGCCTGGCGCTGGTGCCGGTGACACTGCCTGCCGGACACCCGAGCAACCCCCACGGTGTCGATGCCCCGTTTGAATACACCTTCTTTGATGTGGGCGGGCGCAAGAAATGGACGCATTCGGACTTCACCCGCCTGCTTGCCGGACTGCGCGGCACGGGCGAGGTCTGGGACTGGGAAGTAGCCGCCAACTTCTCGCAAAACCAGCAGCGCGAGTTTGCGGACAACTTCATCAACCGCTATGCCCTGCAACAGGTGCTGCAAGATGGCAGTTATGACTTTCTGAACCCGACCAGCACCCCGGCTGCCCGTGATGCGCTGCGTCTTGCCACACGCCGTCCCGGTACTGCCCGGGTGGCGCAGGTGCAGGCGCGTGTTTCCGGGTTTCCCTGGCAATGGCGCGCCGGTGATGTAGGCATTGCCGCCGGTGCCGAGTGGCGGCGCGAGGGACAGGATTCGCGCACCAGCGCGGCCGTGCTTTCCGGCACCGAACTGCGTCCGGCCATCAACCTGATTGACGGCCATCGCCAGGTCACTGCACTGTTTGCCGAAGCCAGCCTGAAGCCATTTGAATCGCTGGAGCTGCAACTGGCCGCGCGTGGCGACCGTTACAGCGATTTCGGCACGGCCGTTTCGCCCAAAATCGGCATCCGCTGGCAACTGGCACCCGAATGGCTTGTGCGCTTCAATGCCTCACGCGGCTTCCGCGCGCCTTCGCTGCCGGAAATCACCCGCAGCACCACCATCTCCTATAGCCCGGTCATCGACCCGTTCGACCCCTTGCTGCCCGGTGGCTCACACGGTGTAACGATACTGCGCACCGGCAATCCCGATTTGCAGCCCGAACGCTCCAGCAACCTCAATCTGGCCGTGCTCTGGGCACCCGGCAGCAATACCAGTATTGGCCTGGACTTTTACCGCATCCAGCAGCGCAATCTGATTCAGGCCGACAGCCTGACACAAATCGTTGCCAACCCGCAGCTCTATCCGGGGCGGGTGACGCGTGATGCCCAGGGCCGCCTGCAACTGGTGGAAAACCGCTATACCAATCAGGGTGAGCGCACCACCAGCGGTGTGGATATCGAGCTGCATCAGGGCTGGCAGGCATGGGGCGGACAGTTCCAGCTCAACGGTGTTTACAGCCGCCTGTTCAGCTTCAAGCAACCGCAAACACTGGGCGGCGCAGAAGTCCAGGGGGCAGGCAACAACCGGCTGGGCTCACTGCCGCAATGGCGCGGCCTGACCACACTGGCCTACCAGCGCGGCGCATGGAACGGACAGCTTGCCTGGCAATATGTGGATGGCTACCAACAGCAGGCAGTCAACGCGCGCAGCAATCCCGGCCTGAAGAACAGGGTTGCCAGCTATTCGCAATGGGATGCCTACCTGGGCTGGCAGGCACATCCCAAGCTGACGCTGTATGCCAATGTGCAGAACCTGTTTGACCGCGACCCGCCGTTTGACCCGGCAGGCAATACCCTGCCCTATGACATCAGCCAGTACAACGCGCTGGGCCGCTATCTCAGCATCGGCGCGCGCTACAGCTTCTAAATTGATAACCACCGCCCCCTGTACCAATGCAGGGGGCGTTCTGAACAACCGTCAGACGGCGCCTTGCCGGGCAGAACATCCTGCACACTCAAAATTGGTGAGCCAATCACCGGGCATCAGGCTGAAGCTGCCGGAAGGACGCCAAGCATTCGGCACTATTTGAACCCGCAAATATCAATCAGCTCGAAATCGGCAGCCAGTATTCCCGCCCCTCGATACCGACCCAGCAGACTTCCTCGATGAATTCCCGGGCAAACTCCCGCACTTCATCGGAGACGATGGGGTCATCAATGCTACGGCTTCTTACTGTTCTTCGCGGTCACTCATATCTGTTTCAGCCCGCCTCGCCGGACAGAAAATCCTGGGCGAAGCGTTGCAGCACGCCGCCGGCTTCGTAGATGGAGACTTCTTCATCGGAGTCGAGGCGGCATTTCACCGGCACCTCCACGCTTGAGCCATCGCGGCAGTGGATGATGAGGGTGAGTTCCGCGCCAGGTTTGCGCGCGCCGGTGACATCGAAGGTTTCCGTGCCGTCGATGCCATAGGTTTTGCGGCTTTCGCCGGGCAGAAACTCCAGTGGCAGTACGCCCATGCCGATGAGATTGGTACGGTGGATGCGCTCGAAGCCTTCGGCGACGATGGCCTCGACCCCGGCCAGGCGCACGCCCTTGGCCGCCCAGTCACGCGAGCTGCCCTGGCCGTAGTCGGCGCCAGCGATGATGATGAGGTTCTGGCCGCGCTGCATATGGGTTTCGATGGCTTCCCACATGCGCATCACGGTGCCGTCCGGCTCCAGCCGGGTCAGCGAGCCTTGCTTGACTTCGCCATCGACCACGGCCATTTCGTTGATGAGTTTGGGGTTGGCAAAAGTGGCGCGCTGCGCGGTGAGATGGTCGCCGCGATGGGTGGCGTAGGAATTGAAGTCCTCCTCCGGCAGACCCATTTTGGCAAGGTATTCACCGGCGGCGCTGCTGGGCAGAATCGCGTTGCTGGGCGAGAGGTGGTCGGTGGTGATGTTATCGCCCAGCACCGCCAGCGCGCGCATGCCCTTGAGCGTGCGCTCACCCGCCAATGCGCCTTCCCAATACGGCGGGCGGCGGATATAGGTGCTTTGCGCTCGCCAGTCATACAGCGGTTTGGCGCGCTCGCCGCTATCCAGATGCAGTTTGAACATCGGCTCGTACACCGCGCGGAATTGTTCCGGTTTGACGCTGGCTTTCACCACCGCGTCGATTTCGGCATCGCTTGGCCAGATATCTTTCAGGCGTACTTCATTGCCCTCAGCATCCACACCCAGCACGTCTTTTTCGATATCAAAGCGCATCGTCCCGGCAATGGCATAGGCAATCACCAGCGGCGGGCTGGCCAGGAAGGCCTGCTTGGCATAGGGGTGGATGCGGCCATCGAAATTGCGGTTGCCGCTGAGCACCGCCGTGGCGTACAGGTCGCGCGCGATGATTTCGTTTTGAATCGCGGCATCGAGCCCGCCACTCATGCCGTTGCAGGTGGTGCAGGCAAAGGCAACGATGCCAAAGCCGAGTTTTTCCAGTTCCGGCAACAGCCCGGCTTCTTGCAGGTACAGCTCGACCGCGCGCGAGCCGGGGGCAAGCGAGGTTTTCACCCAGGGCTTGCGCGTGAGTCCGCGCGCATTGGCATTGCGGGCGAGCAAGCCTGCCGCAATCACATTGCGCGGGTTGGAGGTATTGGTGCAGCTGGTAATGGCGGCGATGATGACCGCGCCATCGGGCAATTGCCCGGCGGCTTCTTCAGCGCGCGCGGCGGCCAGTTTCTCGGCATCGGCAATACCGCGCTCGGCCAGCGCCGTCACCGGCAGGCGGCGATGCGGGTTGGAGGGCCCGGCCAGCGTGCGGGTGACGCTGCCCAGGTCAAAACGCAATACGCGCTCGTATTCGGCCGTAGCCAAATCATCCGCCCACAGTCCGGCGGTTTTGGCGTAGGTTTCCACCAGCTTGACTTGGGGCTCCTCGCGCCCGGTCAGGCGCAGATAGTCCAGCGTTTGCGCATCGATATAGAACAGCGCCGCGGTCGCGCCGTATTCCGGCGTCATATTGGCGATGGTAGCGCGGTCGCCAATGGTCAGATGCGCCGCACCCTCGCCAAAGAATTCCAGATACGCGCCCACCACGCGCTCGGCGCGCAGGAACTCGGTCAGCGCCAGCACGATATCGGTGGCAGTGATGCCCGCTGCCGGTTTGCCGGTCAACTCCACGCCGACGATATCCGGCAGGCGCATCCACGAGGCGCGCCCCAGCATCACGTTTTCGGCCTCAAGGCCGCCGACGCCAATGGCAATCACCCCCAGCGCATCGACATGCGGGGTGTGACTGTCGGTGCCCACGCAAGTGTCGGGGAAGGCCACGCCATCCTGCACATATACCACCGGCGACATCTTCTCCAGATTGATTTGGTGCATGATGCCGTTGCCCGGCGGAATTACCTCGACATTGCAAAACGCGCGCTTGCACCAGTCGATAAAGTGAAAACGGTCGGCATTGCGGCGGTCTTCAATGGCGCGGTTCTTGGCGAAGGCATCCGGGTCGTAGCCGCCGCATTCCACCGCCAGCGAGTGGTCCACAATCAGCTGCGTGGGCACCACCGGATTGATTTGCGCCGGGTCGCCACCGGCCTCTGCAATGGCATCGCGCAAGCCAGCCAAGTCCACAAACGCGGTTTGCCCGAGGATGTCATGACAGACCACCCGCACCGGGAACCACGGAAAATCCAGGTCACGGCGGCGCTCAATCAACTGCCCCAGGTAATCATTCAGGCGCGCAGGCTCGGCACGCCGCACCAGATTCTCGGCATGCACGCGCGCGGTGTAGGGCAAACGCGCCCAAGCCCCCGGCGCGATAGCATCGACCGCAGCGCGCGCATCGTAAAAATCCAGCGAGGTTTCAGGCAAAGGTTTGCGAAAAGCAGCGTTCATCGGGTCTGGCATTGGGCTGGGATGACAAATAGGCAGCATTCTAGCTTCCCGCCCTCACTGATGCCCTGTTCTATCTCAAAGCCCGCTCAGAGCCTGTTCAAAGGCTCTCAATAACAACGCAAAACCAGCACCGTGATATTGTCGCTGCCGCCACCATCAAGTGCGGCGGCCACCAGCGTATCAGTGCATTCTTGTGCCCCAATGCCGGGGCGGGCGAGGATTTCTGCAATCGCCGCATCATCCACTTCTTCAGTCAGCCCGTCACTGCAAAGCAATAACTGCATGCCGGGACAAAATTTGCCGCTGATGCGCGCCACTTCCAGCTGCGCTGGTGCGGTGACGCCCAGAGCCTGGGTCACCATTTTGCGTTGCGGATGCTGGCGCGCTTCTTCAATCGTCAGCGTGCCTTGCGATACCAAGTCCTGCACATAGCTATGGTCATGCGAAAGCTGGACAAGCCTGCCCTGATGCCACAGATAGGCACGACTGTCGCCAACCCAGGCAACCTCAAATTGGTCATTGATGATGCGCGCAGCCACCACCGTGGTGCCCATGGGGAGCTGCTCGCCACGGCGGCGCGAATTGCGCAGGATTTCCTCGCCGGCCACGGCAATGGCCTGGGTCAGCGAGGTGCCCGCGCGGGTTTCACTGACAATGACTTCGCGCGCGATGGCGCTGGCGACTTCACCATAGTCATGCCCGCCCATGCCGTCGGCCACCAGCCACAGGCCAAGTGCGGCATCACCGTAATAGGTATCCTCGTTGAGCGCGCGGCGCAGGCCGCAATGGCTGAGATGGCCGAATTCAATCATGGTGATGACTTAGAAAGTAAGTCATGCATCATCGCTGTACTGCGCCATATCAGCAAGTCAGGTGACGATGGGCTTGTATGCATATCGCACACCCCGTATCATGCACGGCTCACTGCACCCGGAGAGGTGGCAGAGTGGTTGAATGTACCTGACTCGAAATCAGGCAGGCGTTTATAGCGCCTCGGGGGTTCGAATCCCCCCCTCTCCGCCAAATTGATGATTTTGCTGTAGCTATGGCGGCTCCGTTGGCCCCTCGCGACGCTAGTTCGAAAACCCCGCCAGGGCCGGAAGGCAGCAACGGTATCGGATGATGCGGGCGCCGAGGCTCGTCGGCGGAGCCGCCGCCTTTTGTGCGATTACACTTGCGGCAAACCAAGGAGCCTTTGCATGTCCGAAATTTCCGTCCCTGTTTCCTTTGGCGAGCTGCTCGACAAAATCGCCATTCTTGAAATCAAGTCCGAGCGCATGAGCGATGCAGCCAAGCTTGCCAATGTGCGCAGCGAACTTGCCGCGCTGGGCAAGACCTGGGCGGCACATCCGGCCTCGGCGCAGGACATTGCCGCGCTGCGCGCCGCGCTCAAGGCCGTCAACGAACGCCTCTGGGTGATTGAGGACGACATCCGCCTGAAAGAAAAAGCGCAAGCCTTTGATGATGAGTTCATCAAGCTCGCCCGCAGCGTGTACTTTGAAAACGACGAGCGCGCGCGCATCAAGAAAGAAATCAATCTTGCGCTGGGCTCGACTTACGTTGAAGAAAAATCCTACGAGGATTACCGCGCCTGATACGCCCAATCAGCTACCGGGGTAGTCAGCACGATAGCGTTCAAAGGCGGCGATGGCGTCATTTACCGTGACCAAGTCCATCACCCCGTCGTATTCAATCTTGGCGCCCCATTTCAGGGCACTGGCAGGCTTGCCCAGGTGTGCGCGGGCGGCATCGTCATAGCGGTCAACGCAGTAGCGAATATCCGAGTACGGGCCGCTGCGGCGCGGGTTGCTGGCCGCATGCAGCCCCAGTACCTTGCTGCCCATTGCATTGGCGATATGCATCGGCCCCGAATCGGGCGTGACCAGCAGGTTCGCGCGGGCGAGCAGTGCCGGCAATTGCTTCAGTGTGTCTTTGCCAATCAAGTCCAGAATCGGCGCCTGGCACTGGGCGATGATGGCATCGCCGGTTTGCCGTTCCAGTTCGCTGCGGCCACCGCAAAGTACGATGCGCCAGCCCTGTCCGGCGGCGTGCCCGGCCAGCGCCGCATAACGCTCGGCACGCCAGTTGCGGCGGACATGGCTGGAGCAGGGCGAAATCATCAGCACCGGGCGGCCATCATCCGGCCATTGTTCTGCGGCCCAGTCGAACGCCGCCTGCGGCACCGCCAAATCCCAGGCTGGCAGCAGCGGCTGCAAGCCCAGCGGCTCGCAAAAACTGCCAATGGCGTCCAGCACATGGATGCCGGGACGGTCGGCAATCCGTTCGTTGATAAACAGCCCATGCAAGTCCTTGGAACGCGACCTGTCATAGCCAATCCGCCGCCGCGCCGGGATGAAGGCCGAGAGCAGATTGGCGCGCGCGGCCACCTGCATTTGCAGCAATACATCGAATTTTTCTCCGCCAAGCTCGCGGCGCAGCGCGCGCATCCCGGCCAGCCCGGTTTTCTTGTCGTATTCGACAAAACGCACGCCAGGCAGCCCGGCCAGCAGACGATGCTCGCCCTTGCCGATGACCCAGGTGATTCCGGTCGCCGGAAAGGCACTGCGCAGGGTATTGAGCAGCGGCAACACATGGGTGACATCACCCAGCGCGGACAGGCGCAGCAGGCAGATGGACTTGGGGGCAGAAGAGGGAAGATTCACTTGTTAGACTCATGGCATGTCAAGGCGCGAACTCAACGAAATATTGCAGCCATTCCGTGATGCGCAGGGCGAAGGCGCCATTGTGTTCGACGCAGCGGCCTGCGGGCAAACCCCGCTGCCCGACTGGTTCTATCCGTCGCACTGGGGCGAGGCCACGCAGCCGGTCGCTCAGGGCGGGCGTGGTGCGGCCTGGTTTATCGACAGCGGTTGCCGGCAATGGCTATTGCGTCATTATCTGCGTGGCGGACTGGTGGCGAAATTGAGCCGCGATGCGTTTTTATGGCAGGGTGCAGACAAAGTGCGCAGCTTTGCCGAATTCCGCCTGCTGCAACGCCTGCTTGCCCTGGGGCTGCCGGTTCCACGCCCGGTCGCGGCGCTTTATCGCCGTCATGGTCTTGGTTATCGCGCGGCCATTTTGTTGCAGCGTCTGGCGGACGTGCAGACGTTTGCACATCGGGTTGTGCATGAGGGCGATGCTGCGCCCTGGCAAGCAGCCGGGCGTGTGGTTGCCCGCTTTCACCGCGCAGGCCTGAACCATGCCGACCTCAATGCCTACAACCTGTTATTCGATGATACGGGCAAGGCCTGGATGATTGATTTTGACAAAAGCCGCCTGCAAACACCCGGGAGCAGTTGGCAGGCGGCCAATCTGGCGCGACTGCGGCGCTCGCTGCTCAAAGTGGCGGACGAGGACATCACGGCACCGGGCTTTGCCCGCCTGCAAGCGGCCTATGATGCGGAAATGAGGGCGGCATGAGCTGGTCGTTGCGTTTTCATGGGGTCGGCAGCGCCTCGGCAGTGGCCGAGCTGGGCAATGCGATGGCCACCATCGAGCACCAGGGCCGCCCCTGGCTTGCCATCGACTGCGGCTCAGAGGGCTTGAGCGACTTTATCGCCTGTTATGGCGACTATCCCGAAGCAGTCTTTATCACCCACGCCCATCTTGACCATGTCAGCGGCCTTGAACGGCTGTTTATCGGCAGTTATTTCAACCCGGCGCGGTGCGGCAAAGTACGTATTTACTGCCCTACCGGCGTGCTGCCCTGGCTGCAACGCCGGGTGGCCGAATATCCCAATGTACTGGCTGAGGGCGGAGCAAACTTTTGGGATGCCTTCCAGTTGATTGTCGTAGGCGAGCATTTTTGGCATCTGGGTCTGCGCCTTGAAGTGTTTCCGGTACGCCATCACTGGCCGGACAGCGCCTTTGGCCTGCGCCTGCCGGGCAGTCTGGTATGGACTGGCGATACCCGCCCCATCCCGGAGATGCTGCGCAAATACGCCGACAAGGGCGAGCTGATTGCCCACGACTGCGCCTTGCAAGGCAATCCCTCACATAGCGGCATTGACGATTTGCAGCGCGAATACCCGCAAGACCTGCTTGGGCGCTGCCTGCTCTACCACTATGGCAGCCAGGACGCCGCTGCACTGCGCCAGCTTGGCATGCGCGTGGCCGAACCGGGGATGGTAATTGAGATGAACAAGCCTTGATGACTGAGAGCCTGTTCAATTACAAAGCGAGCTTACCCAGCTTCCATACGCCCCCGACGGGAGCAAGTCACCCCCATCGGCTAAAATCGCCTCCCCAACTCAATGCCGCAGGCAGCACCGCGCATGAA
>JAUMYP010000056.1 GCA_030528565.1 Pseudomonadota bacterium | reverse complement strand
AGTAGGTCATCGCCAGTTTTATTCCCAAAACCCCCGACTCAAGTCGGGGGTTTTTCTTTGCAGATAACCCAATCCCGAAGGAAGCCTGGCACTGCTTCAGCCTCTGCGTGTGCGATACGAAAAGCCCTTGGAACGGCGGGAGCCAGAGCTACTCATGAATCCACAGCTCGGAAGGAATCTGCCTGGGGCAACTGGCCAGCAAAAGACAGCTGCAGGACAGCACTTTTAGTGCAAGTCCAGCGGGTCAATATCCAAAGACCAACGTACTTTGCGCGCCTCCGGCAGTGCATAAAGCAGCGGTATCACAGCCCGCAGCGCCTGATGCAAAGGCTTGCGTTGTGCGGCGGAAATCAATAACTGTGCGCGCTGGTAACCTGCCCGCCGTGGATGCGGTGCGGGCACCGGGCCGTTCAAGCCCAGCACACTGCTCGCGCCATGGAATGGCAACGCCGGCCTGCCCAAGCCCGCTTCAAGCAGCTGTCGGGCCTGCTGAAGAAACGCCAGCGCCACTTCCGCCTCTCTGCCTTCGGCACGCAGCAACGCCAGATAAGAAAATGGCGGAAAGCATGCTGCCTCCCGTTCGGATAACGCGCCTTCGGCAAACGCGTGATAGCCGCCACCAATCAGCGTCTGCAAAAGCCAATGCTCAGGATGGTGGGTTTGCAGTAATACCTGGCCGCCTTTGCTGGCGCGACCTGCGCGTCCGGCGACTTGAATGAGTAACTGGGCGAGTTTTTCCGGGCTGCGAAAATCCGCCGAATACAGTCCTTCATCAATGCCGACCACGACCACCAAGGTAAGGTTGGGCAGGTCATGCCCCTTGGCCAACATCTGCGTACCAACCAGGATACCGGGCTGGTTGCCGAGTGTATCGAAGTGTTTTTGCAGGGCATTGCGGCCTTGAGTGCTGCCTTTATCAATGCGGATAACCGGGAAATTGGCGAATTTCTCTGCAAGATATGCTTCGATTCGCTCGGTGCCATTGCCTTGTGGTTGCAGCGCCAGTCCGCCGCAAGCGGGGCAGGCAGGCGGCGCAGGACGATGCTGGCCGCAATGATGACACTGCAGGCGTCGGCCATGCCCATGAACCGTCATCGCGCTGCCATGAGTATCGGTGCTACATCGTGGGCAGTGGGCGCTCCAGCCGCAATCGTGGCAGAGCAGGCTGGGTGCATAGCCGCGCCGGTTTTTGAATACCAGCACCTGCCCGCCTGCGCTCAGGGCATCCTTGATGGCTTGCAAGGCTTCGGGCGAGAGTCCGGCTTGCAAGGGGCGCTTGCGGATGTCCATGACTTGTACTGAAGGTGGATTCGCATTGGCCGCACGCTGGCTGAGGCGCAGGCGATGAAAGCGGCCTTGGCGGGCATTGGCCAGCGTTTCCAGCGAGGGGGTGGCACTGCCCAGTACCACCGGGATGTTCAGTGCCTTGGCGCGCACCAGGGCGAAATCACGGGCGTGGTAGCGGATGCCATCGAATTGCTTGTAACTACTGTCGTGTTCTTCATCCACCACGATGAGGCCAGCCTTGGGCAGGGGGACGAAAACGCTAGAGCGCGTACCGACGATGACCTGTGCCTGGCCACGCCAGGCGGCGGCCCAGACGCGGGCGCGCTCGGTATCGGAAAGCCCGGAGTGCAGGGCATGCACTTCCACCCCCAGACGGTGCTGGAAACGCGAGAGCATTTGCGGGGTCAGACCGATTTCCGGTACCAGCACCAGTGCCTGTTGCTCGCGCGCCAGGCAGGCGGCGATGGCCTCCAGATAAACTTCGGTCTTGCCGCTGCCGGTGATGCCATCGAGCAGGAAGGGCTGGAAGCCTTCCGCTTGACAGATGGCATCGGCGGCGCTTTGCTGCTCGGCATTCAGGATGCAGCGATTGGCTGCAGCGGGTGAAGTCGGTGCAGCCATGATGCGGCACTCGACCTGACCGCGCTTTTCCAGCGTACGCATGGTAGTTCGCCAGCCCGGCTGCTGGGCATCCAGCAGGCTTTCGCTGATACCCGGATGCGCTGCCAGATATTCCGCCAACTGCCGGGGACGGCCTTGGCGCATTTGTGCAAGCGCCTGCTCGCCGCTATCGCTGAGATACCAGCCATACAGTGCGGTATCGGGCAGCGGCTCGCCCTGCCGTAAGGCGGTTGGCAGGGCGGTGGCCAAGACTTCGCCCAGCGGGGCATGCAGATAGCCCGCCAGCCACTGGAGTGATTGCCAGAGCTCGCCATGCAGCAGCGGCTCGGCGTCGAGAAAGCCAAGTGCGGGACGTAACTCCTGTTGCCCGGAGTTACTGCCAATTGCTGTCACGATGCCGACCAGTTCACGCCTGCCAAATGGCACGCGCAGACGCCGGCCGATATCGCCAGACTGTGGCGCATGCCCCTCCGGCGGGCTGTAATCGAACAGCTGCGGCAGTGGCACCGGCAGGGCAAGTTGCAGGGTGGAGGCGCTTGGCATGGCGGCATTTTAGAGCCGGTAGCTCCGGCTGGTAGACCTTAGTTGCATGGCAAGGTTGTCTGCCAAGATGACGAATATGTCGCAATGTATTGTTTTTAAAGGATAGATACCGTTATCCACAAGGGTTGTGGATAACTCTGTTGATAGCCGCAGGAAAGTGGCTGGTTTTGCCCGCCACCATAGGGCTTGAGGGGAGATGGCGAAAAATTTGTCATAAATATTTTATTTTTTAAAAACAATGAGTTGCGTGTGAAACGTGCATGAAACCTGTTGGTAGGTATTGACTCCTTGAAGATAGCCCGGCTTTGTCCAGCAACTGTGCAAAACATGAAATTCGTGCTTGCAAACAGTCGTGATTTCTGTATGCCCCCGGGAATTTGTTGGCAGCAAAATCCGTGAGGAGCTGACTTGAGGAGTTCTGTGCAGTGCATTGTTGAAAGGAGAAATTTTCTTATCCAAAGCCCCTGTGGATAACTTTGTTGATAGCTGGTGGAAAGCAAGGATTTGCCCTCGTCATGACTGGCTGAAGATGCAATGCCGGAAGGCATAAAAAATAAAATAATCAATAAAAACAGTTGGTTACTGCTATTAACTTTGTCCCATTAGGTAGGGGGTCAAGGAGGCAGGATGTTTCTCCGGGTTGCTAGGGGGTTGTGCACAACTGTATGGATAAGGCTTGCAATCGAGGAAGATTTCTGGATTGCGTAGCTGTAAGAGCCTGTTCAAAGTCTCCGCAGCAGAAAGTGCCAAGAGAGCCAAGTGGAAGAACTGCAAGCTGGCGTTGAGCTTGCGCTCGCAGTTCTTCCACAGCCTTCGGCTCTTCGCCACACTGAGCCCGTGGCTGCGCGCCAGATGCTTGATGGCAATACCGGCTGTGGTCATCACAATCCTGAATAGGAGCTTACCTTGTTGTAAAAGATTTGTTGCGCTACATTCAGCCTTCGTGCGCAGGGCAGCCGTCCTGGCGTGCGTTTCCAGAACATTCCTGATTGGTGAGGTGTTAAATGGCTTATAGCAATACGCGCAGCAATAGTCAGTTCAAACGCCGGGTTTTGAGCCTGGCGCTCGGCCTCTGTCTCGCGGGGGGGGGGGGGGGCGCTGCCAACGCCCCGAGCACGGTAGGGTCGGTATTTGGTCAAAATAAGGCCAATGAAAAAGTTACGGTATAAAACCAGTCCACCGGGGTAAGCCGCCAGGTGATGGCCGATGGCAATGGCCGCTTTAATCTGGCGCAATTGCCGCCGGGTCGCTACAAGGTCAGCGCCGGTGGCGTAACCCGCGAAGTACAAGTCAATGTCGGCAGCGGTACCGCAGTCAATTTCACCCAGGCCAGCAGCAGTGACCTGGACAAGGTCACGGTGGTTGGCACCGCCTACAACGCCAATGCCATTGACGTCAGCAATGTCGAATCCACGACGGTATTTACCGCCGAACAAATTGAAAGCATCCCGGTAGGCCGCAATGTGCAGAGCGTGGCGCTGCTGGCGCCCAGCGTAGTCTCCAATAGCAGCTATGCTTCCAATGCGCCCAGCTTCGGCGGTTCGGCCTCTTCAGAAAACGCCTATTACATCAACGGCTATGCGGTCACCAACCCGCTGACTTCGATTGGCTTTAGCACCCTGCCGTTTGATGCCACTGACCAGGTGGAAGTGCTGACCGGCGGCTATGGCGCGCAATATGGTCGCTCCACCGGCGGGGTGATTTCGGTTATCACCAAGCGCGGCACCAACGAATGGAAGTTTGGTGGCGCGGTGTATTACACCCCGGACAGCCTGCGCGGCAAATACCGCGACACGTATTACCCTAATACCGGCTTTTACGGCAGCGGCGAGCGCATTAATACGGATGGCAAGCTGGATGTGCGTCGCCGCGAAAATGAATCCGGTACCCTGCAATATGGCCTGTATGCCGGCGGCCCGATTATCAAGGACAAGCTGTTCTTCTATGCCAATGCCGAAATCAGCCGGGTTGATAGCCAGGGTATCCGCGCAGCTGTTCCGCAGGCGCTATATACGCAGGGCATAGACCCGGCTACAGTGCCGCCCAGCAGAAACGGCTCTTACGACAATAGCTACAAATATCCACGCTGGATGGGCAAGCTGGACTGGCAAATCTCCGATAACCATGCAGTAGAGTTCACCGCTATCCAGGACATCACCAAGAGCAATATCGTATATTCCAATTACGATTATCGTGATGGCAGTCGCGGGCAGGAGCAGACTGGCGGCAGTGTAAACAAGGATGGCGGACGTCTTTACATCGGTAAATACACGGGTTATCTGACCGACAATCTTTCAATCAGTGCCCTGTACGGCAAACAAAAGATTGAGCACACCGCCGACTTGTTTGGTTACAAGCCCAACTGCCCGCGAGTGGCGGGTTCGGTTTCCAACCTCAAACCTGGCCTGACGCCCACGGTGGGCTGCCAGACCCAGTCCAGCGTCAATCCCGATGGCATTTTTGAGGAAACCCGCGGTGGCCGTTTCGATATCCATTGGGATATTGGCCAGCACCGCCTGAAGCTCGGTTATGACCGCAGCCTGGCGCATACCTTCTCCGGTACCCAGTATGCCGGTGGTTATGTCTGGGTCTATAGCCGCACGCGCAATTACAATTCGCCCATCAATGCCCGCCTTGGGGTGGGAGCGCCCGGCCCCGATTCCGGTGTTGGCGGCAATTCCACGGAAGGCTGGTTTGTACGTCGCCAGTACTACACCAACCTGGCTGATGTAGAAACCAAGCAATATGCCTGGTATCTGGAAGACCGCTGGCAGGTCACCGACAACCTGATGCTGTCATTGGGGCTGCGCAATGAAAACTTCGTCAACTACAACGGCGAAGGCAAAGTCTATGTGCAGCAGAAAAACCAGTGGGCGCCGCGTATCGGCTTTAGCTGGGACGTGCTGGGCGACTCCAGCGTGAAAGTATTTGGCAATGCCGGTCGTTACCATCTGGCACTGCCTAATAATGTGGCTGCCCGCGCTGCCTCAAAGTCGCTTTATACGCAGGAATACTTCAATTACACCGGCATTGACCCGGTGACCGGCGCACCCACCGGACTGACCAATATCCCGGTGACCGATACCGGCTATACCTGTCCGGGTGAAACCCATGTGGTTTCCAGCAATCTGGAATGCGGCAATGCCCGCGATCCGCGCGTAATTGCTGCCAAGGGGTTGAAGCCGCACTATCAGGATGAATACATCCTGGGCGTGCAGCACCAATTCAGCCCGAACCTGGCCTGGGGCGTGAAGGGGCGTTACCGCATGCTTGGAAGCGCCATTGATGATACCTGTACCGAAGTGCTTGATGGCGAGTGCTATATCTTCAACCCCGGTATCGGTAATACCTTCATCAGCATTGATGCCAACGGCAATGCCACTGAAACCCACTACACCGCCGAGCAATTGGCGCTGCCCAAGCTCTCGCGCAAATATTGGGCGCTGGATTCCTTTGTGGAATATCGCGGCGAAGACAATAAATGGATGGCGCGTGCAGAATACACCTTCTCGCGTAACTACGGCAATACCGAAGGTCAATTGCATTCCGATCTGGATACCGGCGGTGGCGGGCAGAGTGACGTTTCGGTAACCCAGGACTGGGATCACCCGCAGCTGATGGAGGGTGCGGATGGACTGCTGCCTAACCACCGCGCGCACCAATTGAAGCTGTATGGCTTTTACAAGCTTAGTGACGAGTGGCAGGTGGGCGCTTCGGCCATCATTACTTCCGGTCGCCCATTGAGCTGCACCAGCTATTATCCGGTGGCAAGCGAGCAGCCGTATAACGGCGCGTATTACCACTGGTGCGGCTTGCCGGATACCCCGGAGTACCGCTTCACGCCGCGCGGCACTTCCGGCTTCACGCCGTGGTCGCAGGACTGGAATCTCAATGTGCAGTACCGTCCGGCCTGGGCAGGCAAGCGCCTGACCCTGCGCATGGATGTGCTGAACGTATTTGACCAGCAGAAGCCGGCCTTCCGCTATATGCGTTATGCCTCGGATCGGGTGACCCCCAGCAATTACTACTTGCAGGACATGAGCTACGGCAGCCCGCGTTCGGTGCGCTTCACCGCGCGCTACGACTTCTGATGTAACGCCAACAGCCTTGCCCGCCGTTGTATCGCGGGCAAGCGCCCGGAGCCGACCTATGCCCGGCGAGCCAGCTTGCCGGGCATTTTGTTGTGCGCAGTTACCGGGTGACACCGGGCTATAATCGCCAGCCGTTTGGGTTCCCGGTATCGTGATGACGCTGGCTGGAAAGACCGCCGAGGCGCTGGCAGAAAATGGCGCGCTGGCGAAAGAAATTGCCGGTTTTGTGCCGCGTGCCGGGCAGCAGGCGTTGGCGGGGGCGATTGCCGGGTGCATTGATGAGGTGGATACCTTGCTGGCCGAGGCCGGTACTGGCACCGGCAAGACCTATGCCTATCTGGTGCCTGCGTTGTTGTCTGGCCGCAAGACCATCATCAGCACCGGCACACGCGCGCTGCAAGACCAGCTTTATCACCGCGACCTGCCACGGGTGCGCAAGGCCTTGGGGGTGGGGCACAAGTCGGCGCTGCTCAAGGAGCGCGCCAGACGATGTTTTTATTGTGGTCGGTGAGCAGTTCCGGTCTGCCCAGATGGTCGTTATGCACGGCATACAGTTGCCCATCACGCACCATGCTGACCACTTCGCTGCCAAAGCGCAGGTAGTGTGTCCAGCGGTTGTGTGCGGGGTGGTATTCCACTTCTAAAAGCCATGCCTTTCAAGGTCTTTCCCCCCGCGCCTGTTTGAGCACTCTTGCCGTGGACACATGGGCGCGCACCTGACAGCCATCGACGTAGCCCTTGCCCTTGGCGCTCTCGGCACGCTTGGGCTTGCGTTTTGAGCTGGCCAGCTGCTGGGGCCTCATGCGGCTGGCCAGCTTCAATAATCGGGCCATGAGCGGCTCGGGGTTTTCACCCGCTTGCGGCCAGTGCTCGGGCGGCAGCAGGCGCAGCATGCCACCGTAGTCGGCCTGAATGTCCACGGCCAGGTGGTAGGTCGATACTTCCAAGTCGGGATGCTTGGGGCGGTGCACGTGCTCGATGAGCTGCTTGAGCAAGGACAGCACGTTGTAGGC
>JAUMYP010000013.1 GCA_030528565.1 Pseudomonadota bacterium | reverse complement strand
TTGAAACCAGCGACCAGGCTGTTGTAGGCCGCCCACCCGAGCGCGTACTGGACATCCTCTGAGCCGTCACGATACGGTATTCCCAGCCAAGCCGCATCAAATCTTGAAGGGTTTGCTCATGAAACATCGCCCTGAGTGGGGCGTTGTCAGGCAGCAGCGCCTGAAGGGAACCCAGATTTATCGGCCTCTCAGAGACTGAACCCTTAAAGCCTGTTCGCAATAGGCAAGGCGCCGGGCGTAAATTCCAGGTTGTCAATCAGCCGGGTTTTGCCAAGCCGTGCGGCAATCAGCGCCACCAGGGGGCTGGAAGTATCCTGCGGGGTTTTGAAGTCCGGGGTCAGGATGTGCGCATAGTCCACCGTCATGCCCAGTCGCTCCAGTGCGGTACGGGCATGCTGCTCTACATCGCCAGACGCAAGCCCGGCCGCCACTTGCTCGCGCATCATTTGCAAGGTTTGGTGGATATGCGGCGCCAGTGCGCGCTCCTCCGGCAAGAGGTACTGGTTGCGCGAGCTCATCGCAAGGCCATCGGCTTCGCGCTTGATGGGGGCGCCGATAATCTCGATGGGAAACGCCAGTTCCTGTACCAGATGGCGGATTACCGCCAGTTGCTGGTAGTCCTTGCGGCCAAACACGGCCACATCCGGCTGCACCTGGTTGAACAGCCGCGCCACTACCGTGGCTACGCCATCGAAATGGCCGGGGCGGTGTGCGCCATCGAGAATTTCGGTGATGCCCGGCACATGCACCGTCACCACCTGCTCAAGCCCCAGCGGGTACATGACCGCCACCGAAGGCCGCCACAACAGGTCGCAGCCAGCGGCGGCCAGCCCGGTGGCATCGGCTTCCGGGGTGCGCGGGTAGCGGTCGAAATCCTCATTGGGGCCGAACTGGGTGGGATTGACGAACACGCTCGCCACCACTCTCTCGGCATGCTGGCGCGCCAGTTCAATCAGCGAATAATGCCCGGCATGCAGATTGCCCATGGTGGGCACGAAGGCCACGCGCTGCCCGGCGTTTTTCCAGGCGCTGATTTCCTGCCGCAATTCAGGCAGTTTTTCGATGATTTTCATGCGTTATAGCCATGTTCTTCCGCGGGGAAGCTGCCCGTTTGCACGGCCTCGACATAGGCGGCCACCGCGCCGGAAACCGAGCCGCCTTCGGCAAGGAAGTCGCGCACAAAGCGCGGCCTGCGATGCCCCGCATCCAGCCCCAGCATGTCATGCAGCACCAGCACCTGGCCGTCGCAGTCCTTGCCTGCGCCAATGCCGATGGTGGGGATGGGCGAGTCACGGCTGATATCGGCAGCCAGCGGCGCAGGCACGGCTTCCAGTACCAAGAGCGATGCACCGGCCTCAGCCACTTGCCGGGCTTCCTGGCGCAACTTTCCTGCTGCCGCATCGCCCCTGCCCTGCACTTTGAAGCCGCCAAAGCGCAGCACCGATTGCGGGGTCAGCCCCAGATGCGCACATACCGGGATTTCCCTCTCAACCAAAAAGCGGATGCAATCGAGCTTGTGACCTGCGCCTTCGAGCTTGACCATGCCGGCGCCGGCGCGCAGCAAGACGGTAGCTGCATCCAGGGCGCGCTCGGGCGTGGCATCGGCCTGAAACGGCAGGTCAGCGACAATCAGGGCGCGCCGGGTCACCGCGGCCACACAGCGGGTGTGGTAGGCGATGTCAGCAACCGTCACGCCCAGGGTGGAATGGCCGCCCTGCACTACCATGCCCAGCGAATCCCCTACCAGAATCAAGTCCACCCCGGCATTATCGAGGGTACGGGCAAAGCCGGCGTCATAACAGGTCAGCATGCTGAGTTTGTGCCCGGCCTGGCGCAGGGCGAGCAAATCCGGCACGGTCACGGGTTTGCGTTGGGAATCGGTCATGAGGATGAAAGCCGCAATGGGGAGCGCATTGTAGCGCCCGCGCCTTCACCCCAGGCGCTTCAATGCGCCGGCTGCCGGGCCAATACCGGGAATCCGAATCTGCGGCGCGATTTCCAGCAATGGCTCCAGCACGAAGCGGCGCTCGGCCATGCGTGGATGCGGCACGATGAGGCCATCGACATCAATGACCTCATCGCCATACAGCAACAAGTCCAGGTCCAGGGTGCGCGGCCCCCAGCGCAGTTCGCGGCTGCGGTCACGGCCATGGGCGCGCTCAATGGCAAACAGCGCCTGCAATAATTCTGCTGCGCCCAGGGAGGTGTCCAGCGCGGCCACGGCATTACAGAAATCGGCCTGCTCGATGCCACCGACTGGCGCGGTGCGATACAGGCCGGAAGCTTGCAGCAGCTGGGTTTGCGGCAGGGCGGACAGCGCCGTAATCCCGGATTGCAGGGTCGCTACCGGGTCGCCCACATTGCCGCCCAGGCCAACAAAGGCGAGTTGCCTCATTGTTTTATCTTGCGCATGCCGCGGCGGCGATAACGCGGTTTCTTCGGTTTTTCCGCGCTATCAGCGGCCTGTTGCGCTTCTTCTGCGGCGATTTCGTCAGGCAGCTCAACCGGCTCGGGCAGCCATTGCTGTACCGCCGCTGCCGATTGTTCCCCGCGCCAGAAAGCGATATCGGCCTCGTGCTCATTGGAGGCATGCCGGCGCAGTTGCAGAAAATCAAATGCAGCACGGAAGCGCGGATGCGCCAGCGTGCGCCCAACCCGTTTGCGCTGGGCAAAGCGCGGCTGCATCAGCCAGATTTCCTGCATCGGCATGGAAAACCTGCGCGGCAGCGCGATGGTACGGGTCTGGTGCAAAGTCACCTGGTCGGCGGCGCGGCGCTGCGCCTCGGCCAGATGCATGCCCCGGTTTTGCAGCTTCATCAGCGCATGTGCATAGGCTGGCCACAGCAGCAGGGCAAACAGGAAGGCAGGCGATACCGACTCATCCCGCGCCACGCGCGCATCGGTTGCCGCCAGCCCGGCCATCAGCATCCGCCGCAGCGCGCCACTGCGATTGGCCGCCAGCGCAGCGGCGGTTTCCGGCAGCAGTACCGGCAACAGGCCATGTGCTTCCAGCCCCTCGAAGCTGGCATGGGCATGACCTGAGAGAAACAGTTTCAGGGTTTCTTCAAACAGTCGGGCGGGCGCGGCCTCGGCCAGCAGCGGCGCCAGCGCCGGGATTGGCCGTGCCGTTTCCGGCTCGATGGAAAACCCCAATTTGGCCGCCAGGCGCACCGCACGCAGCATCCGCACCGGGTCTTCACGGTAACGCGCCTTGGGCTCGCCAATCAGGCGCAGCACGCGGTTCTGCACATCGGCAAAGCCGCCGCAGTAATCGCGCACCGAAAAATCCTCAATGGCGTAATACAGCGCATTGGCGGTGAAATCGCGGCGCAGCGCGTCTTCTTCGATGCTGCCATAGATATTGTCACGCAACAGGCGGCCATCATCATCAATCTGCCGGTCGCCATTTTCATCACTGCCCCCGGCAGCACGGAAAGTGGCCACCTCGATGATTTCCCGGCCAAACAGCACATGTGCCAGACGGAAGCGGCGGCCAATCAGGCGGCAATTGCGGAACAGCGCCTTGACTTCTTCGGGCGTGGCATCGGTAGCCACATCAAAGTCCTTGGGGATAACGCCAATCAGCAGGTCGCGCACTGCGCCACCTACCATATGCGCCTGGAAGCCGGCCTCGCGCAGCCGGTACAGCACCCGCAGGGCATTGGCGCTGATGTGCTTGCGCGAGATATTGTGGGCATCGCGTGGAATATGTTGCGCCCTGGCCTGGGTCTGGGAATGTTCTGCCATTCGTCCCTGGTCGTGTCAATTTGGATGAATGCGCCTATACTATCGCGCTTCGCACAAGATGCGAGCACTGCCGCCCCGGCCCCAATGCGCCGCGCACGCGCGGCAGCCCCCACAGCCAGGATTATCCAAGCCGCCATGCCCTTCGTCGTCACCGACAACTGCATCAAATGCAAATACACCGACTGCGTGGAAGTCTGCCCGGTCGATTGCTTCCATGAAGGCCCGAATTTTCTGGTCATCGACCCGGACGAATGCATCGACTGCACCCTGTGCGAGCCCGAATGCCCGGCCAATGCCATTTTCCCGGAAGACGACGTGCCCGCAGGCCAGGAACATTTCATCGCCCTGAACGCCGAACTCACGCCGCTGTGGCCGGTGATTACCACCCGCAAAGACCCGTTGCCCGATGCCAGCGAATGGGACGGCAAGCCCAACAAATTGCCGCTGCTGGAACGCTGAAAAGCCCAGTGCCTTTACCCGGACAACCGATACGCATAAAGAAGCCCGGCATTGCCGGGCTTTGCTATTGGCGCTTGCAGCAAAATCACTGCCCGCCCAGCGCCTGTTTCAGCATGGTCAGCAACTGCGTGGCAGCAGCGCCGGTTTGCGGCACGCCGCGCGGGTCGATGGCGGAGACATACACGGTTTCACCAGTTTGCACGGCGCGTACCAGGAAATTACTGCCCTGATAGCTGACATCGTGGCTGCCCAGCAGTTGCGCGCGGCTGGCGACCTGTACGCCTTCCACCGAATCCAGTACCTGGCCGATGCGGGCAAAGACTTCGTCGCGGCTACCGGCCACCACAAAACCGGCGGCGGGCGGGCTCGGGGCAGCCTGAGCCGCTTGCGAGGAGGCCATTACGCCCTGCCCGCCCGGCAGCGCCATTGCGCCGCTGGTATCGGGACGGCTGAATTCCGGCGGCAATTCCAGCGGACGGGCTTCGCCACTCAGCTTGTAGCTGTCATTGTCCTTGCGAAACCAGCCACAGCCGGAAACAAGCGCCACGCTGGCGGCCAGACTGGCGAGGATGACGATACGGCCGGGGGAAACATGGGGCATGGGATTCTCCGTAATGAAGTAAGGTCAGGCCGTTGGCGGCCCTGGATTTTCGATGGACAGGATAGCGGCAACTGTGGTTTGCAGCCATGCCTGATGTTGATTGGATAGCGGCAGCAGGGGCAGGCGCAGCCCTTCGCCGATACCTGCCTGTTGCAAGATGGCCTTCACCGGCACCGGATTGGGCGCGCAGCCAAGAAACTCGAATATCGGCTGCAAGCGTGCATCCCATGCCTTCGCAGCCGCATCTTCGGCATTGCGCGCCAAATCGCAAAGCCGGCGCATGGCGCGCGGCAGCGCATTGCTGGCCACCGATACCACGCCATCGGCACCGCTGAGCATTGCACGGCAAGCCGTCGGGTCATCACCGGAAAGCACTACAAAACCGGGATTTTTCAGCGCGATGAGCGCGGCCATGCGCCCGGCATCGGCCACCGCCTCCTTGATGCCGATAATGCGCGGATGCGCAGCCAGCTCGGCTACGGTTTGCGGCTGCATATCGCAGCCAGTGCGGCCGGGCACGTTGTACAGCACTACCGGCAGGCCAGCGGCATCGGCTACCGCCTGATAGTGGGCAACCAGGCCGGCCTGGGTCGGGCGCACATACGGCGGTGTCACCACCAGCGCCGCATCCGCGCCGCAATCGGCGGCGATGCGGGTCAGCCCGATGGTCTTGGCGGTATTGGCAAGCCCGCTACCGGCCAGTACCGGCACGCGCCCGGCTACCTGCTGCACGGCCGCGTGCAAAAGGCGCTGGTATTCGTCATCGCCAAGCGCAGCGGCTTCTCCCGTGGAGCCTGCCACCACCAGCGCCTGTGTACCGCCCTCCAGTTGCGCCTGTATCAGACGCTGCCAGGCGGGCATATCCAGTGCGCCGGCTTTGTCAAAAGGGGTAATCAGTGCGGTGATGCTGCCCTGAAGCATGTGCGCAAGTTCAGTCAAGAGCTGTAATCCGTAAATCCTGGGGGCGGTTTTGCCCGGCGCAGGCATGTTACTTGCGGGCAGAAAGGCCGGGCAAGTATCCTGATTGAAAGTGCCAGCCTCCCGCTGGCCTGTGTTCAGGCCGACCGGCCTTGGAAGCTGTCTTGAACAATCAATCCTCCCGCCCCGCCCATCACGAAAACCATCTTTTCATCAGTGCCTACAGCACCCATCCGCAATCGCCGCTGCTGGCCGTCACCCGGCGCATTGCCGACAGCGGCTGCTCTTTGGTGGATGCGCGCCTGGTCACCGTGGGGCGCGATGTCTCGGTGACGGCGCTGGCCTCCGGCGCCTGGGATGCAGTCGCCAAGCTGGAAAACGCGCTGGAGCGCCTGGGGCGCGATGAGTCGCTGCGCCTTGTGTATTACCGCACCGCCCCCAAGCCGCTACAGTCCAACCTGATTCCCTATATGGTGGAAGTGGTGGCCGCCGACAAGCCCGGCATCCTCTACCAGCTCTCCGAGTTTTTCCACCAGCAGGGCATCACCGTGGAAACGCTGCACAGCTCGCGCTACAAGGCGATGCAAACCGGCGCAGAGATGTTTACCGCACAGGTCACCATCGGTGTGCCTGCGGATATGCACATCGCCACACTGCGCGATGATTTCCTGGATTTCTGCGACCATCTGAATCTGGATGCCATCCTTGACCCGATGAAGTTCTGAGATGACTAACGCCCCCGAAGCCCTCCCCGAATCCACCCTGAAACTGCCGCTGGCGCTGGGCAGCGGTGAAACCACCACCCTGGCCGAAAACGCCGGCAAATGGCTGGTGCTGTACTTCTACCCCAAGGACAATACCCCCGGCTGCACCACCGAAGGCCGCGATTTCAACGCATTGCTGCCGGAGTTTGAACGGCTCGGCGCGCGCATCCTCGGGGTGTCGAAAGATTCGGTGCGCAGCCATGCCGGTTTTGCCTGCAAGCAGGGCTTTGGCTTTGACCTTGTCAGCGATAGCGACGAAGCCCTCTGCCGCGCCTTTGGCGTGATTCAGATGAAAAAACTCTATGGCCGCGAATACGAAGGCATCGTGCGCAGCACTTTCCTGATTGACCGGCAAAGCCGCATTGTCGAATGCTGGCAGCCGGTCAAGGTTGCCGGACATGCCGCTGCGGTGCTGGAGGCGCTGCGCGCCCATGCCGCATGATGCCGGCCACGCCCCCGCCACACACTGCGCGCCATCGCCAGGCTTTGTCTGCGGTGGCGCTTTTTTTGTCCATCCACCCCGGAAGCCACTCACATGACTCACGGTAAACGCCTGTATGTGCTTGATACCAATGTGCTGATGCACGACCCGACAGCATTGTTCAAGTTCGAGGAGCACGATATTTACCTGCCGATGCAGGTGATTGAGGAGCTGGACAATGGCAAGAAAGGCAGCAGCGAAGCCGCCCGCAATGCCCGCCAGGTGAGCCGCTTCATCAACGAACTGATTGAAGAACAGGGCGCCGACAAAATCGCCACCGGCCTGAAACTGCGGCCGCCGGGCGGCCTGTCGCTGGGCACTGACCCTGCGCGCGGCGTGCTGCGCTTCCAGACCGAAGGCTTCGGCGGCGGGCAAAGCCTTGGCCTGTCGATGGCCGACAACCACATCCTGGCCGCGATTCTGGCGCTGCAAAACAATAGCGCGCAGGAGGTGGTGTTCGTCTCCAAGGACATCAACCTGCGCATCAAGGCAGCGATTTCCGGCATCGCCAGCGAAGACTACGAAAACGACCGCGCCCTGGATGACTTCAACCTGCTGTTCACCGGCGCCACCGCGCTGCCGGAAGACTTCTGGCAGCGCACCGGCAAGGCGCTGCGCTCCTGGACCGACAAAGGACGCACCTATTACGAGGTGCAGATGGACAGCCAGGATATCTGGCATCCCAACCAGTTCCTGTACCTGCCGGGCGATGAGCAGTCCGAATTCCGCGTGGTGCAAATCAATGGCGATAAGGCGGTATTGCAGATTGTTGATGATTACCGCAGCCAGCAGCATTCGGTCTGGGGCATCAGCGCCCGCAACCGCGAGCAGAACTTTGCCCTGAACGCGCTGATGGACCCGGATATTGATTTTGTCACCCTGCTCGGCACCGCCGGCACCGGCAAAACCCTGCTGACCCTGGCCGCCGGACTGGCACAGACCATGGACGCGCAGCGTTACCGGGAAATCATCATGACCCGCGCCACTGTCAATGTCGGCGAGGACATCGGCTTTCTGCCCGGCACCGAAGAAGAAAAAATGACCCCGTGGATGGGCGCGCTGACCGATAACCTGGAAGTCCTGATGCCCACCCGCAAGAGTGGCAGCTGGGAGCAGCAGGCCACCCATGACCTGCTCGCCAGCCGCATCAAGATTCGCGCCATGAACTTCATGCGCGGGCGCACTTTCCTCTCGCGCTACGTGATTATCGACGAGGCGCAGAACCTGACGCCGAAACAGGTGAAAACCCTGGTCACCCGCGCCGGCCCCGGCACCAAGATTGTCTGCCTTGGCAATGTCGAACAAATCGACACGCCTTATCTGACCGAAACCACCTCGGGACTGACCTATCTGGTTGACCGCTTCAAACACTGGGCGCATTCGGCGCATGTCACCCTGCGCCGTGGCGAACGCTCGCGGCTTGCCGACCATGCTTCGGAGGTGCTGTGATGGCAGGTCGTGCCCGCACCCTCGACAAAGCCTTTCTGGTGCTGTTCATCGCCTTTGCCGTGCTGCGCCTGTATGGATTTGTGCAGACCCGGGTACTGGCCGAAGGCATCAGTGGCCTGGGCTTTGCGCTGATGGCCTTCGGGGTATGGAACCGCGCCTTTGCCCGGCTGACCGAGGCCAATCTCGCCCAGCGCCGCCAGGCAGCGATATTCGGCACCTATGGCGGCATGCTGCTCATCCTGGCCGCACTCGCCATGCGCTGGCTGGGCTGATGCAAGGCAGGCGATGAAGCAGCGCGAAGGCATGCCCGGCTGGGTGCTGATGGGCGCCTGCGCACTGGCCTGCATTGCCGGCATGGTGAATGTGGTCGGCTATATGGGCTTCGAGCATCAGGGCATCACCCATCTGACCGGCACCACCACCCTGCTCGGCGAAGCCTTTTCCGGCGGCCACTGGCAGGCCAGCGCCCAGCTTGCCTTGATGATTCTGGCCTTCATGTCCGGCGCCATGCTGAGTGGGCTGATTGTGCAGGACACCCGGCTGCAACTCGGGCGCCGCTACGGCATCGCCCTGGCGCTGGAATCGGCGCTGCTGGTGGCTGCGGCCGCCATGTTCAAGGAGGCCAGCATGGCTGGCCCCTTGCTCGCTGCCATGGCCTGCGGCCTGCAAAACGCCATCGCCACCACCTATAGCGGCGCACTGGTACGCACCACGCATCTGTCCGGCCTGTTTACCGATATCGGCATTGCCCTCGGCCATGCCCTGCGCGGCTGCCCGCTGCAATTCAAGCGCATCCAGCTCTCGGTGCTGACCATCGGCGCATTCCTGCTGGGCTGCATGGCAGGCGCGGCCTTGTTCCGACATTTTTCCTACAACGCACTGTATGCCCCGGCGCTCTGGACCGGCATCGTCGGCAGCGGCTATGCCCTCTATCACCACTACAAATTCAGCCGTCATGAACCGCATTGAGCGCCCCGCCTCGGTACTGACCATCGCTGGCTCCGATTCCGGCGGCGGCGCTGGTATCCAGGCCGACCTGCGCACCTTTGCCGCCCACCGCGTGCATGGCCTGTGCGCCCTGGCCGCACTCACCGCACAGAACACCCGCGGCATTAGCGCCGTACATGTGGTGCCAACCGATTTTTTGCGCGCACAAATCGACGCCTGCTTTGCCGACTTCGATGTGCTGGCCGTGAAAATCGGCATGCTGGCCAGCGCCGGAATCGTCCACACCGTGGCCGATGCGCTGCTGCATTACCGGCCACGTTTCGTGGTGCTGGACCCGGTACTGGTGGCGACTTCCGGCCGCCAACTGCTGGACGGAGATGCCCAGCATATCTTGCGCAAACGCCTTGTCCCGCTCGCCACCGTGCTCACCCCGAATATCCCGGAAGCGCAATGCCTGCTGGGGCAGCGCATCGCAACTGCCAGCGATGCCAGACATGCCCTGCAAGGTCTGCGCGCGCTGGGCGCACAGGCGGTGATGCTCAAAGGCGCGCATTTGCAGGAAGGCGACAAGGTCACCGACCGCTGGCTGGACGCATCCGGCCAGGCAGAATTTAGCCATCCACGCCTGTCACTGGAAGGCCACGGCACCGGCTGCACCCTGGCCTCGGCGATTGCCGCCAATCTCGCCCTGGGACTTGCCCCGCGACAGGCTGCCGAAGCCGCCAGCGACTACATCGCCCGCGCCCTGGCCAGCAGCTACCGTCCAAGCAACTACAGCGAACTGCATGTGCTCGACCACTTCGGCGCGATGAAAAGCACTTGAGCGGCAAAACCAAAGCGCAAAAACAAGGCGGCTTGAGCCGCCTTGTGTTTGAATTTGCAGCGACTTATTCCACCACCACCGGAATCCCGGCGATTTTGGCGGCCCATTGTTTTGGGCCGGTTTCATGTACCGAGGTGCCGCGGGCATCGACGGCCACGGTGACCGGCATGTCCTTGACCTCGAATTCGTAGATGGCTTCCATGCCCAGGTCTTCAAAAGCCAGCACCTTGGCCGCCTTGATGGCCTTGGAGACCAGATAGGCGCTGCCGCCGACGGCCATCAGATAGGCCGCGCCGTTATCACGGATGGCGTCAATCGCCGCCGGGCCGCGCTCGGCCTTGCCGACCATGCCCAGCAAGCCTGTGGCTTCCAGCATCTGCCGGGTGAACTTGTCCATGCGCGTGGCGGTGGTGGGACCGGCCGGCCCCACCACTTCTTCGCGTACCGGGTCCACCGGGCCGACGTAATAGATGAAGCGCCCCTGCAAATCCACCGGCAGTGGCTCGCCACGGTTCAGCATGTCCACCATGCGCTTGTGCGCGGCATCGCGCCCGGTCAGCAGTTTGCCCGAGAGCAGCAGCACATCGCCGGGCTGCCAGCTGGCGACTTCTTCCTTGGTGACGGTATCGAGATTGACGCGCTTGCCCTTGGAGGCGTCATAGGTCAGCTCCGGCCAGTCGGCCAGCGACGGCGGCTCCAGCGCCACCGGGCCTGTGCCATCCAGGGTGAAATGCGCATGGCGGGTGGCGGCGCAGTTGGGAATCATCGCCACCGGCAGATTGGCCGCATGGGTCGGGTAGTCCTTGACCTTGATGTCCAGCACGGTAGTGAGGCCACCCAGCCCCTGCGCGCCGATGCCGAGCGCATTCACCTTGTCGTACAGTTCAAGGCGCAGTTCTTCGGCACGGTTCTGCGCGCCGCGCGCCTTCAGCTCGGTGATGTCAATCGGTTCCATCAGCGCCTCCTTGGCCAGCAGCATGGCTTTTTCCGCGGTGCCGCCAATGCCGATGCCGAGCATTCCCGGCGGGCACCAGCCCGCGCCCATGGTTGGCACGGTTTTCAGCACCCAATCGACGATGGAGTCGGATGGGTTCAGCATGGCGAACTTGGTCTTGGCCTCCGAGCCACCGCCCTTGGCGGCGACGATGACATCCACCTTGTTGCCCGCCACCAGCTTCATATTGACCACCGCCGGGGTGTTGTCGCCGGTGTTCTTGCGCTTGCCTGCCGGGTCGGCCAGTACGCTGGCGCGCAGCTTGTTGTCCGGGTGGTTATAGGCGCGGCGCACGCCTTCGTTGACCATCTCCTCGATGCTCAGCGTGGCATCGTCCCAGCGCACGTCCATGCCGACTTCAAGAAACACGGTGACGATGCCGGTGTCCTGGCAAATCGGGCGGTGGCCTTCGGCGCACATCCGCGAGTTTATGAGAATCTGCGCCATCGCGTCCTTGGCAGCGGGTGATTCCTCGCGCTCGTAGGCGGCGGCCAGATTCTTGATGTAATCGACCGGGTGGTAGTAGCTGATGTATTGCAGGGCATCGGCAACGGACTGGATAAGGTCCTCCTGCCGGATGGAGACGGGCTGGCGCATGGCTGGCTTCCGGGGGTTGAAAACCGGGTATTTTAGCGAACACCTTGGCCTTAAAATGTGCGCCTCCTTATATCAAGGCAGATGTCGATGTCCGAATCCCCCTATCTCACCGAAACCGTGCTGGATGTCCACCACTGGACGGATGCCTATTTCAGCTTCACCACCACCCGTGATGCCGGACTGCGCTTTGAAAATGGCCAGTTCGTGATGATTGGCCTGGAGGTGGCGCAGCCCGATGGCCGCATCAAGCCGCTGGTGCGCGCCTATTCGGTGGCCAGTGCCAACTGGGACGAAACCCTGCACTTTTTCAGCATCAAGGTACAGGACGGGCCGCTGACTTCGCGCCTGCAACATCTCAAGCCCGGCGACAAATTGCTGGTCAGCCGCAAGCCGACCGGCACCCTGCTGATTTCCGACCTGCACCCGGGGCGCAACCTGTTTCTGCTGGGCACCGGCACCGGCCTTGCCCCCTGGCTGTCGGTGGCGCAGGACCCGGAAACCTACGAGCGTTTCGAGAAAATCATCGTCTGCCACGGCGTGCGTGGCGTGGCCGATTTGGCCTATCGTGACTTTTTTGAGCACCAGCTACCGAACCATGAATTCCTCGGTGACATCGTCCGCGACAAGCTGCTGTACTTCCCGGCAGTCTCGCGCGAGCCGTTTGAGTACAAGGGCAATGACCACCGTGGCCGCATTACTGACATGCTCGCCGATGGCCGCATGACCCGTTTCCTTGGCCTGGAAGAATTGGATGCCAGGCACGACCGGGCGATGATTTGCGGCAGCCCCGCCATGCTGGCCGACTTCCGCGCCCTGCTCGATGCCCGTGGCTTCACTGCCTCGCCGCGCATCGGCACTGCCGGTGAATACGTGTTCGAGCGCGCCTTCGTGGAGAAATAAGCGTCGCTCCGCAGTAAATACCCAATGCCTTTGCTGCGGGCCGAAGCTCGAACAGCCCCCCATGCCCATCTTGCCGGGAAGTGTGTTGGGCGATGCTCAGTCCTGACTGGACTGCAGGGTGGTTCTGTCCGATATCCCCCCTGCTCAGTGCTGGCAGGCCTCGCGGAACTGCTGCAAATCCGCCGGGCGCAGCTCGCCCAAGTGCCGCGCGCAAATCGGCTGACCGGGCGCTGGCAGCGCCACGCTGAACGGCAACACACCCTGCGGGTTGCCAGCACGGCGCATCAGCGCAGGCATGCCTGCGCCGCCGCGCAACGCCGGCAGGCGGATATCAAGACGCGCCAGCATCGCCGCGGCCTCGCGTGGAGAGTCGGTACTGACCAGCAGCACTTGCCAGTGCGGATGGGCATCAGCAAACGCCTGCAAACGCGGCAGCTCGGCGATACAGGGCGGGCAGTCCACGCCCCAGAAGTTCACCAGAAGCGGCCCCGGCTGCTGGTCGCTGGCGACAAAACGCCGGCCATCCAACGACGGCAGACGCCACGACCAGTCCTGCCCGGGCAGCTGCATCGGCAGCAGCCCAAGGCACAATGCCAGCAACCGGGCGCGGCGCATCACAGGAACTTGAACTTCAGCCCCAGACGCAGCGAACGGCCAAGGTTCGGCCCCCAGATATGGGTGACATCCGGTGCGCCTTCGCCATCGACGAACAGGAATCTCTCATGGTCAACCTGCTTATAGTCAAACAGGTTGATGGCATTGAGATATACCGAAAAGCGCGGGCTGAAGGCATATTCAAGGCGCGCATCCACGGTGGTGAAACCGGGGCTGCGCGAGCGCTTGGGGCTGCCGTCAAATTCATGGCGCTCATTGCCATAGAAGCGCGTCAGGTCCATGCTGCCGGTCCAGCTGGCGCGGGCGCTGAAATCCCAGTTGCCGCGCTCGAAATCCAGCCCCAGATAGGCCTTCCGGGTCGGCCTGGCAAATACCAGCGTGCCTTCGTCGAACTGGTAATTGGCCGCCTCGAATGCGGCATTCAAGGTCAGCGCCGGAGTCAGGAGATAGGAGAAATTGACATCCCCGCCCTTCACCGTCACCGGGTTCTTGGCACTGGTAAACAAGGTATAAGGCTCGCCATTGGCATCTACCAGCCCCGAATCCAGAAGCGCCATATTGCGGATGCGGTTGTAATTGAGCGAAGCGGTGACGGCCAGACGGTCATCGAAATAATTGAGCGCATAGCTCAGATTGTGCGAGACCTCGGGCTTGTCGATTTCGCGCACGATGCGCAGGGTGTCGAGAATGCCGTGATCCTGCTCGAAAAAGCTGGTCGGCGCGCGGAAGCCCTTGCCAACACTGAAGCGGCTGCTCAAGTGATCGCTGTGGTGATAAAGCAGGTTCAGGCGCGGCGAGGTGATACCGCCAAACACATTGTGATCGTCATGGCGCAGCGAGGCATTGAACTCCAGACGCTGATCCAGCAGGCTGCGATAGGCCTGCACGAACAGCGCCGGCACCCGGTAGACATAATTGTCGATGCCGTTGACCAGCGCACCGTCCGCCGTCATCCCGTGGCTCTTGAGGTTTTCAAAGCGCTGGTTGAGGCCGAAGGTGAACTGCCAGTCGTTGACCGGCACCCGCAGGCTGGCCTCGCCGTAGTACTGCGCCTGGCGGGCGTCATACAGCGCGCCCTCGTAGAAGCTGTCCTGGATATGCCGTGCTGCGCCGAAAGCCAGATTCAGCGCGGCATCGCCCAGTGGCCGCTCGGCACTCAGCACCAGCTGGTTGCGGCGGGTGAAGATGATTTCAGAGAACCCGCCACGGCCATCCTCGTAGGGCAGAATGCTGCCATCAGCCGGATTGACCCAGCCAGCGCAATCGGGCGAAGGCCGCTGGCCGCGGCAGAACTGGAACGGATTGCCACTCAGGCTGGCCTGGATGGTGTCATAGTCACGCCCCAGCGCACCACCGCCGCGCTTTTCATTGACCAGATCCAGCCGCCCCCGCAGGCGGAAGCCGCCCAGATCATCGAGGAACAGCCCCAGCCCGCCCATCTTGCGCTCAAAGCCGGTGAACTCGGAAATCTTGTCGCCATCGGCATCCACCGAATCATGGCGGTTGTAGTTCAGCGTGGCAGTGAAAGCGCCCCCCTGGAAAGCATTGGCATAGTAGAAATCGCCCTGCCGCGAGCCGTGTTGCCCCAGCTCCAGCCGCGCCCGCCCTTCATCCTCGCGCGGGCGTTTGCTGACGATGTTGACACTGCCCGAAAGCGCCTCCGGCGCCACCAGGCTGACCCCGGCGCCACGCGCCACGTCGATGCGTTCCACGCCATACACGCTGACGCTGTCCAGCCCATAGGCCGAGGACACCGAGGAGAAGATCGGCACGCCGTCAATCATCAGTGTGGTATAGCGCCCCGGCAGATTGTTCAGCAGCACATTGCGCACATTGCAGATCGAACATTCCACCTGCACCGAAATGCCGGGATTCTTGTCCACCGCCTCGTTGATATTGGTGGCGCCGACCCGTTCGATCATCTTCTCGCCGATTGCCTCGGTGGCAACGATTTCATCCGCCAGTGCACCCTTGCGCGGCGCCACATGCACCCCGCGCACGGTTACCTGCTCAAGCAGCCCGCGTTCCTGCCCATCACTGTTCTGCCCATCGGCAGCACTCAGGGTATTGGCCCTGGCATCAAGCGCCAGCAGCAAGGAAACGGCAAGAATCGAATACGACAAGCGTGGCACGGACATGAGTGTGCTTTCCCTCACATGGATAAAGGCCAATAATGATAACAATTATCATTACATGATTGAGTGCTCTGCAATGATTCAGCTCCCTGCGGCAATGCGTTACCCTGCCCCTTCCGTTTCACTCAATAAAGGTTTGCCGATGAAGCTCCCCACCCCGCCCCGCCCGCTTGCTGCCGCCCTCTCGCTGGCACTTGCCACCACGGCACTGGCTGGCTGCGCCAGCATGCCAGCGGCTCCCGCTGCCAAGTCCGCTGCCAGCAGCAATACTGCCAAGGCCGACAACCCGTTCTTCCAGGCCAGCCCGCTGCCGCTGCAATATCCGCAGTTCGACAAAATCCGTGACCCGCACTTTGCCCCGGCCTTCGAGCAGGGCATGGCCGAGCAGCTCAGGGAAGTGGAGGCCATCGCCAACAGCCCCGAAGCACCGACCTTCCAAAACACCATCGTGGCGATGGAAAATTCTGGCCAGACCCTGAGCCGTGCAATGTCGGTGTTTTTCAATCTGAACAGCACTGACACCAACGATGCCCGCAAGAAACTGCAAGCGGACTACGCGCCGAAATTCTCCGCCCACGGCGATGCCATCCGCCTGAACCCGAAGCTGTTTGCCCGCATCAAGGCGCTCTACGAGCAGCGCCAGAGCCTGGGGCTGGATGCCGAAAGCCTGCGTCTGGTCGAACGTTATTACGATGACTTCGTGCGCGCTGGCGCCGCGCTGGATGAAGCACAAAAGTCGCGGATGCGCGAAATCAATACCCGCATGGCCGCGCTCGGCACCCAGTTCAGCCAGAACGTGCTGGCTGAAGTCAACGACTCTGCCGTGGTGGTCGATAGCCGCGAGGAACTTGCCGGCCTCAGCCCCGCACAGATTGAAGCGGCGGCAGCGGCGGCCAAATCGCGCGGACTGGATGGCAAATACGTCATCACCCTGCTCAATACCACCGGCCAGCCACCGCTGTCGCAACTGGAAAACCGCGCCCTGCGCGAGCGCATCCACAAGGCTTCGGTCAACCGTGGCAGCCGTGGCAACCAGTGGGACAACACCGCCATCGTTGCGGAAATGACCCGTCTGCGCGCCGAGCGCGCCAAGCTGCTGGGCTACCCGGATTTTGCCAGCTTCTCGCTGGCCAACCAGACCGCAGGCAACAAGCAAGCCGTCAACCGCATGCTTGAGCAACTGGCACCGGCGGCTGTGGCCAATGCCCGTGCCGAGGGCGCCGAGTTGCAGGCGCTGATTGATGCCGAGCAAAAAGCCAAGGGCCAACCGAGCTTCCAGCTCGAAGCCTGGGACTGGGACTTCTACAGCGAAAAACTGCGCAAGGCCAAATACGACTTTGACGCCGCCGAGCTCAAACCCTATCTGGAAATGAAGTCGGTGCTGGAAAACGGCGTGTTTTTTGCCGCCAACAAGTTCTACGGCATCAGCTTCAAGGAGCGCACCGACCTGCCCAAATACCACCCGGACACCTGGGTGTATGACGTCATCGACCGTGACGGCAGCCAGCTTGCCATCTTCATCTTTGACCCGTATGCGCGCGACTCCAAGCGCGGCGGCGCCTGGATGAACAGCTATGTGCAGCAATCGCGCCTGGAAGGCAGCAAGCCGGTGGTCGCCAACCACCAGAACATCACCAAGCCACCGGCAGGTGAGCCGACCCTGCTGACCTGGGACGAAGTCACCACCATGTTCCACGAGTTCGGCCATGCCCTGCACGGCATGTTCTCGAATGTGACCTACCCGTATTTCTCCGGCACCAGCGTACCGCGCGACTTCGTGGAATTCCCCTCGCAGGTCAACGAAATGTGGGCTGACTGGCCGGAAATCCTCGCCAATTACGCCAAACACCACCAGACCGGCGCCCCCATGCCGGCTGCACTTTTGCAAAAGGTCGAAGCGGCCAGCAAGTTCAACGAAGGCTTCCGCACCACCGAATACCTCGGCGCCGCCCTGCTCGACCAACGCTGGCACCAGGTAGCGGCCGACAAGCTGCCGCAGGCCGCCAACGTGATTGGCTATGAAGTACAGGCGCTCAAGGACGTGGGCCTTGACTACGCCGTGGTGCCGCCGCGCTACCGCACCACCTACTTCAGCCACATCATGGGCGGCTATGCTGCCGGCTATTACGCCTATATCTGGTCGGAAGTGCTGGACGCCAATACCGTGAAATGGATTCGCGACAACGGCGGCCTGACCCGCGCCAACGGCGACCGCCTGCGCGAGAGGCTGCTTTCGCAAGGCGGCAGCAAGGACGCGATGGCCCTGTTCCGCGACTTCACCGGCGGCAAGGAACCGCAAATCCAGCCGCTACTGGAACGCCGCGGTTTGGATAGCAGCCGCTAAGCTGAACTTCCAGAAGCAAAAGTAAACCCCGAAGGCTCAAACCTTCGGGGTTTTTATCTGAATATCGCGCGCCAAAGTACGTGTCCCCGTGCTTACCGCGTAGAATGAGCGCCTTTCCGCGCCATTGCGCCTTGACTTGAGAGACTCCGCGATGAGCGCCGAACTCCCCGCCGCCCCTGCTGCCACTTTTGCCGAGCTTGGCCTGCCCGATGTTTTGTTGAAGGCGCTGGCTGATGTCGGTTACGAGTCGCCCTCGCCAATCCAGGCCGCCACCATTCCGCCGCTGCTTAAGGGGCGCGATGTGCTGGGGCAGGCGCAGACCGGCACTGGCAAGACCGCCGCGTTTGCGCTGCCGCTGCTCGCCAATATTGATGCCACGCGCGCTGTGCCGCAGGCGCTGGTGCTGGCGCCCACCCGTGAGCTGGCGATTCAGGTGAGTGAGGCGCTGCAAAAATACGCGCACCACCTGCCCGGTTTCCATGTGCTGCCGATTTACGGCGGGCAGAGCTACACCCCGCAGTTGCAGGCGCTGCGCCGCGGCGTGCAGGTGGTGGTGGGCACGCCCGGACGGGTGATTGACCATTTGCAGCGCGGCTCGCTGGATTTGTCGGCACTGAAGACCCTGGTGCTGGATGAGGCCGACGAAATGCTGCGCATGGGCTTTGTCGATGATGTCGAGGCGGTGCTGCAACGCTGCCCGCAAACGCGGCAGATTGCGCTGTTCTCGGCCACCATGCCGCCGCCCATCCGCCGCATCGCCCAGACCTATCTGCAAGACCCGGTGGAAGTGGCCATCAAGTCCACCACCACCACCGGCGAGAACATCCGCCAGCGTTACTGGCTGGTCAGCGGCCTGCACAAGCTCGATGCCATCACCCGCATTCTGGAAGCCGAAGCTTTCGATGCCATGATTGTGTTTGCGCGCACCAAGCTCGGCACCGAGGAGCTGGCCGAAAAACTGAGTGCGCGCGGCATTGCCGCTGCCGCCATTAATGGCGATATGGACCAGAAATCGCGCGAGCGCACCATCCAGAAGCTGAAAGACCGCCAGCTGGACGTGCTGGTGGCCACCGATGTGGCCGCACGCGGGCTGGATGTGGAGCGCATCACCCATGTGCTGAACTACGACATCCCCTACGACACCGAAAGCTATGTGCACCGCATTGGACGCACGGGACGCGCCGGGCGCAAGGGCGAGGCGATTTTGTTTGTCACCCCGCGCGAGCGCGGCATGCTGCGTGCCATTGAGCGCGCCACCCGCCAGCCCATTGAGCCGATGCAACTGCCCAGCGCCCAGGATGTGAACCAGCAGCGCGTCAGCCGCTTCCGCGACCGTATCAGCGCCGCCCTCGATGGCCCGGATACTGCGCTGTTCCGCGAACTTCTGGAAAGCTACGAGCGCGAGCAGAACATCCCGATGGCGGAAATCGCCGCCGCGCTGGCGCAGATGCTGCAAGGCGATACCCCGCTGTTCCTGCCCGATGACCCGCCGCCGCCAGTACGCGAGCGCCGTGAAAAGCCGCCGCGCCGCGATGATTACGCGCCCGCACAAGGCGATGCCGAACGCGCCGGACGTGAGCCACGTCAGGCAGCGCGCCGGGTGCGCGCAGCGCCAGAAGTGGGCATGCAAACCTACCGCATCGAAGTCGGCCATCTGCACCGGGTCAAGCCCGGCAATATCGTCGGCGCCATCGCCAACGAGGCCGAGCTGGAATCGCGCTATATCGGCCGGGTCGATATCCGCAGCGAATACTCTCTGGTGGACCTGCCCGAAGGCATGCCGCCTGAGCTTTTGCAATACATGCAGAAAGTGCGCGTGGCTGGCCAGGCCATCCGCATGCGCCTGGCGACCGATGCCGATATCGAGCAGCAGGATGACTACCCGCGCTTTGAGCGCAGGCCGCGTTTTGGCCGGGATGAGGGCGAGCGCCGCCCGAAGAAACCCGGCGGCTTCCGTCCCGCCGGTTTCAGCGATGGTGAGCGCAAGCCGGGCAAACCCGGCTTCAAAAAGCGCGCCGGGTTCGGCAAGGGCGGCTTTGGCAAACCCCGCCAACGCTCCTGATTGACGTCAAGACGCCGTGCGCGAGTGTGATGTCCTGATTCTGGGCGGCGGTGCAGCGGGCTTGATGTGCGCGCTCACCGCAGGCCAGCGCGGCCGCCGCGTGCTGGTCATCGAACACGCCGAACGCTGCGGCAAGAAAATCCTGATGTCAGGCGGCGGGCGCTGCAATTTCACCAATACCGGCACCAGCCCGGCCAACTATCTTTCGGCCAATCCGCATTTTGCCAAGTCCGCGCTGGCGCGCTTCACCCCGGCGGACTTCATCACCATGGTCGAGCGCCACGGCATTGCCTGGCACGAAAAAGAACTGGGGCAGCTGTTCTGCAACGACTCCTCCAAACAAATCGTGCGCATGCTGCTGGATGAATGCAGCGCCGCCGCTGTGCAGATTGAAACCGGCTGTTCGCTGCAAGGCGTGGCGCATGAGGGCGCAGGCTTTATCGCCCACACCACGCGCGGCTCATTCCGCAGCCAGTCGCTGGTGATTGCCACAGGCGGGCTGTCCATTCCGCGCATGGGTGCCACCGGCATCGGCTATCAAATCGCCCGGCAATTTGGGCACGAAGTGCTGCCCACCCGCGCCGGACTGGTGCCGCTGACACTCTCGGGCAGGCATCTTGAGCGCATCGCTGAGCTAAGCGGCCTGTCGTTCGCGGTGGAAGCAACTTGCGGCAAGCAATCCTTCCACAACCAGATGCTGCTGACCCATCGCGGCATCAGCGGCCCGGCCATCCTGCAAATCAGCTCGTACTGGTGCGAAGGCGCGCCGCTTGCCATCAATCTCTTGCCCGGCGAGGACATCCCGGCCCTGCTGGCGCAATGGCAGCGTGAACGCCGCGATGCCCAGCTCGCCACCCTGCTGGCCGAGCACCTGCCCAAACGCTTTGCGCAGCGCCTGTGCGAGCACTGGCTGCAAAACCGCCCAATGCGGCAATTCAACCCGCGCGAAATCGGGCATATCGCCGCCACGCTTGGGCATTGGCCGCTGACCATCAGCGGCACCGAAGGCTACCGTACCGCCGAAGTCACCCTGGGCGGCGTGGATACCGCCGGGCTGTCATCAGCCACGATGATGTCCAAACACCTTGCCGGGCTGTACTTTATTGGCGAAGTGGTAGATGTCACCGGCTGGCTTGGCGGCTACAACTTCCAGTGGGCCTGGGCCTCGGGACATGCTGCCGGCCTCATGGCCTGAATCAAGCCCAATACGGCCAGACGGCCACGCACAGCAGCAATACACTGGTTTCGGTGATTTCCAGCAATGCCCCCAGGGTGTCGCCAGTGCAGCCGCCCAGGCGCTGCATGCAGGCGCGGCGCCAGCGCCAGAACACCAGCAGCAGGCAGGCCAGCACTGCGACGGCCAGATATGGCGGCAGCAATGCCAATGGCGCCAGTCCCAGCAGGGTGATGAGCCAGCCCGCCCGGGGCGTGGGGGCAAGGCCGCTGCCAAGGCCATTGGCGCGCACATAGGGCGTGGCAAGCAGGGCAGGCAGCAATACCAGCCGCCCGGCAAATACCGCCACAAACAGCGCCAGCGGCGCATCCGGCAGGCTGGCCAGTGCCGCGAATTTCAGCAGCAATACCAGCAGCAAGGCGATAACGCCCATCGGCCCGCTGGCCGGGTCTTTCATGATGGTCAGGGTTTTCTTCCTGTCGCCAAGCCCGCCCACCCAGGCATCGGCACTGTCAGCCAGGCCATCCAGATGCAGGCCGCCACTTAGCCAAACCCAAGCCAGCAAAACCAGTGCCGCCAGCAGCAGATTGGGCAGCCAGCCTGCCAGCAGCATATGCAGCAACATCAGCAGCGCGCCCAGCAGTGCGCCCACCAGCGGGTAATACAGCGGCGAGCCTCGCCTGGCCTTGTCATCGGCCAATACCGATAGCGGCACCGGGATACGGCTCAAAAAGCCGAGTGCGGCGGCAAAGGCTTTCATATATGCCACTCCGGCAGCGGCCAGGGCAGCGGGTGGAAACTGGCATGCGGCACGTCGATGCCAGCCATATCGGCAAAACTGCGGCCTTCTGCCCAGCAGCGCAGCAACCGGATGACGCCACCATGGGTCAGCACCAGGACACGCTCATCCTTTGACGGGGCATGCAGTGCCAATACTGCATGCAGGCGCGCGGCAAACTCTGCCAGGGTTTCAGCGCCAGGCGGCGGATTCTGCCACGGGTCGGCCCAGAACGCCGCCAGCGCCTCGCCGTCCTGTTCGGCAATCTGTGCAATCGGCACGCCCTGCCACTGGCCGAAATGGTATTCGGCCAAGCCTTCGGCCACCGCCAGCGGCACGCCACGCTGCGCGGCCAGCTCGCGGGCAAAGGCGGCGCAGCGTTGCAGCGGCGAACTGACGATGCGCTGCCACTGCCGCCCCTGCACCGCCTGCCGCAGTTGCGCCCAGCCCTGCGCGGTGAGCGCATCGTCGAGCTGGCCGCGATAACTGGCCTCGCCGGTATCGCCATGCCGCAGCAAGTCAAAACCGGCCATGCTCATGCCTGGCTGACCCCGGCTTGCGCAAAGGTCGCCATCTGCCCATGCAGGGCGCAGGCCAGTCGCAACAGCGGCAGGGCGGTGGCCGCACCACTGCCCTCGCCCAGACGCAGGCCCAAATCGAGCAGCGGCTCGGCTGCCATCGCCTGCAAAAGCTGTTCATGGCCTTGCTCCCCGGAGCGATGCGAAAACAGCAACCAGTCACGGACTTTCGGCTGGATATGCACTGCCGCCAGGGCTGCGGCACTGCTGATGAAACCATCCACCAGCACTGGCAAAGCGGCCTGTGCCGCCGCGATATAAGCCCCGCTGAGCGCGGCGATTTCAAAGCCGCCAACGCAGCGCAGCCAATCCAGTGGCTGCGCTTGCCCGGCATGCAGCGCCAGCGCGCGGCCTATCACGCTGGCCTTGTGGGCGATGCCTTCGGGCGATAGCCCGGTGCCTGCCCCGGCCAGTTGCCCGGCCGGCACGTTCAGCAAAGCGCTGGCCAGTGCCGTGGCGGCGGTGGTATTGCCGATACCCATTTCACCGCCGATGAAAATATCCGCGCCTGCGTCCCTGGCGCGCTGCACGCTATCGCGCCCGGCCTCCAGCGCCGCAGCCAGTTGCGCCGGACTCATGGCCGGTTTCTGGCAGAAGTTTTCCGTGCAAGGCGCAATCCAGGCGCGCTTCACCCCCTGGATTTCCCCCAGGTCATTGACGACCCCCAGGTTCACCACTTCAAGCGCGGCGCCCAGGTTGTTCGCCAGCACGCTGATGGCCGCGCCGCCGCTGGCGAAGTTCGCCAGCATCTGCCCGGTGACCGCCTGCGGGAAGGCGGAGATATTTTCTGCCGCCACGCCATGGTCGGCGGCGAATATGGCAATCCAGGGTTTCTGGATAACGGGCTTGGCGCGCGCCTGCATCGCCGCCAGCTTCACCGCCAGCATCTCCAGCCGTCCCAGTGAGCCGGGGGGCTTGGTGAGCTGCATTTGATGCTGCAAGGCAGCCTCGCGCATTTGCGTATCCAGCACTGCCACCGGGGCGTGCAACCATTCAAGATTCATCATTGTTTTCCTTTCAGATACCAGGGCAGCCCGGCGACGACCATCACCACCGCATCGCAGTGTGCAGCCAGACGCTGATGCAGGCGGCCAGATTCATCCACAAAACGGCGCGAAAGCGCCCCCATCGGCACCACGCCCTGCCCCACTTCGTTGCTGACCAGAATCAGCTCGCCGGGGAGTTTCGGCAGTATTGCCAGCAGTGTATCCAGCGTGTGTTGCAGGTTTTCTGGTGCATGCAGCAGCTGGTTGCTGAGCCAGAGCGTCAGGCAGTCCACCAGCAGCACGGCCTCTGCACGGGCATGCGCCTGCAATGCCGCGGCCAATTGCAGCGGCGCTTCCACCAGTTGCCAGTGTGGCGGGCGTTGCTGGCGGTGCTGCTCAATGCGGGCAGCCATTTCCGCATCCTCTGCCTCGGCGGTGGCGATATAGGTCACCGGCTTGCCGGACTGGGCAGCCAGACGCTCGGCAAACGCGCTTTTGCCCGAGCGTGCGCCGCCCAGAATCAGTCGCTGCATATTGGAATCCCCATCAGTTTTTTCAGTGCCATGGTATCCAGATGCGCCTCCACCGCATCGGCCAGGCGCTCGATGCTGGCATCGCGCAAGGCGGCCAGGTCAAGCGGCTGGACTTCATCCAGCCCCGCCCATTGCAGCAGCAGGCTGAGCGCCTCGGGCGTGTCAAACAGGCCATGCAGATAGCTGCCCAGCACCTGGCCATCGGCAGAGAGCGCGCCATCGCGCGCGCCGTTTTCCAGCCGCACCGGCGGCTCGCCCGCAATCTGGCTGTGTCCGCAATGGATTTCATAGCCGGATACCGCTGCGGTTTTGCCCAGCAAATGCAGCTGGCCGCGCCACTTGGCAAGCTGTTTGTGTTTTTGCAGCACGCTGTCGATGGGCAAATAGCCGAGCCCCGCACTGCTGCCCGCTGCGCCCTCCACGCCCGCCGGGTCATGGATGGCCTGCCCCAGCATCTGCATGCCGCCGCAGATGCCGATGAGCTTGCCGCCATAGCGCAGATGCCGGGCGATGGCCGCATCCCAGCCGTTCTCGCGCAGCCAGGCGAGGTCTGCACGGCTGGCCTTGCTGCCCGGCAGGATGATGAGGTCGCAGGGCGGTATCGCCTGGCCTGCGCGGATAAATTGCAAATCCACCTGCGGATGCGCGCGCAGCGCGTCGAAATCATTGTGATTGCTGATGCGCGGCAGTGCCGGCACCCGCACTTGTAGCTGCGCCTGCGACTTGGCATCGCGCATTTTCGGCAGCGCGTCCTCCGCTTCCAGATGCAGCCCGGACATAAATGGCAGCACGCCCAGCACCGGCTTGCCGGTACGCGCCTGGAGCCAGTGCAGCCCCGGCTCCAGCAGGCTGATATCGCCACGAAAACGGTTGATGACAAAACCGGCCACGCGCGCGCGTTCGCTTGCCGAGAGCAATTCCAGAGTACCGACAAGATGCGCAAACACGCCGCCACGGTCGATATCGGCGACAACAATCACCGGGCAGTCCACCGCTTCGGCATAGCCCATATTGGCGATGTCATGCGCGCGCAGATTGATTTCCGCCGGGCTGCCTGCGCCCTCCACCAGCAGCAGTTGGTAATCTGCAGCCAGCCGCTGGTGCGAGGCCAGCACCGCCTGCATCGCCTGCGGCTTGTAGTGCTGGTATTGGGCCGCGCTCATCTGGCCAATGGCTCTGCCATGCACTATCACCTGCGCGCCACTATCGGCATGCGGCTTGAGCAAAATCGGGTTGAAATCGCTATGCGGCGCTACACCGGCAGCCTCGGCCTGCACCGCCTGGGCGCGGCCGATTTCGCCGCCATCGACGGTGACCGCGGCATTGAGCGCCATGTTCTGCGGCTTGAAGGGCGCCACCTTCACGCCCTGCCGCCACGCCCAGCGGCATAGCGCCGTGACCAGCAGGCTCTTGCCCGCATCGGAAGTGCAGCCCTGCACCATCAGGACTTTCGCGCTCATCGGCGTATCTCCTGCAAGCTATCCTCAAGCCGCTGCCATGCAGCCTCATCGCCCGGCAGGCCAAAGCGCAGGGCAGAAGGCGTGGCAAAGCGCCGCACCCAGATGGCGCGTTGCGCCAGTGCCTCGGCCACGACACTTGCCTGTGCATCCTGCCAATAGCGGAAATACGCCGTGCCGGATGTCCTCATTCCGTATGCCGCCAGCAGTGCCTCAAGGCGCGCGCTTTGTGCCTGCAACCACTGCCGCTGCGCCTGCTGCCAGGCTGCATCGGCCAGCGCCTTGCGCAGCAGCCAGCGTGCCGGACCATTCACTGTCCACGGGCCAAGCTGCGCGGCAAGCCTTTGCAGGGCGTTTTCGCTGGCCACCACAAAGCCTGCGCGTATCCCGGCAAGACCAAAGAACTTGCCCACCGAGCGCAGCACCCACAAGCCCTCGCGGCTGTCACGGCACAGGCTGTTTTCTGGCGTGACATCCATGAACGCCTCATCCACCACCAGCCAGCCGCCGCGCGCGGCCAAGCGTTCATGGGCGTGCAGCAAGTCCGAGCGCGAGAACATGACGCCGCTTGGGTTGCAGGGGTTTATCAGCACCAGCACATCATGGGTTTGCGCAGCGCCAAGCAGCGTGTCGGCAGGCAGCAGCGAGACGTGATGCCCGGCGCTTTGCCAGGCATGGGCGTGCTCGGCATAGCCAGGCGCCAGCACCGCCACACGGCTTGTGTTGCGCAGCCTGGGCAGCGCCAAAATCGCCGCCTGCGAGCCTGCCACTGGCAACAAATGCGCTGCGCAGTAATAAGCCTTCGCCACTGCCAGCAGGCCGTCATCGTCTTCGGGCAGGCGTTGCCAGACTGTGGTGGGCACCTGCGGCACTGGCCAAACCCGCGGGCTGATGCCAGTGGAAAGGTCCAGCCAATCCTCGGGCGCAATGCCGTACTGCCTTGCCGCATGATTCAAGCGGCCGCCATGCTCAAGCATTGCCCGCCCTCCAGGCAAGACTCGCGGCCAGCGTGATGCCCGCCCATAGCCAGGTGCCGCTGCGCAGCAGACGCCAGGCGGCAAGAATGGCGGCGGCATCGGCTGCCCGCCCTGCCCCCAGTAGCGGCCGCTGCATCATCTGCCCGTGATACGGCGCAGCTCCCCCCAACTGCACCTGCAAGGCGCCTGCGCCTGCGGCCATCACCGGGCCGGCATTGGGGCTTTTCCATTGTCTGGCCTGCCGATACCAGGCGTGCAGCGCAGAGCGCGTTGAACCCAGCAGCGCATAGCTCAAGGCGGTCAAGCGTGCGGGGATAAAGTTCAGCACATCATCCACCCGCGCTGCGCACATGCCAAAACGCGAAAAGCGCGCATTGCGGTAGCCCCACATCGCATCCAGGGTATTGGCCAGCCGGTACAGCACCACGCCGGGCGCACCCAGCAGCAGGCACCAGAAAATCGCCGCAAATACCGCATCGCAGCCGTTTTCCAGCACCGATTCGGTAGCCGCCGTGGCAACGCCGGTTTCATCCAGCGCCGCAGTATCGCGGCTGACAATCCGGCCTACTGCCGCGCGTGCGGCTGGCAGGTCTTGCGCTTGCAGCGCCACAGCCACCGGACGCGCGTGCTCGCCCAGGCTGCGCAGGCCAATGGCCAGATACAGGACGATGGCCTTGAACAGCGCCGCCAGCCACGGCCAGTTTTGCAGCCAAAAATCCAGCGCCACGGCCAAGGCCAGCCATGGCAGCACCGCCACGCACCAGGCCACAATCCCCGCGATACGGCTGTCGCGGTACAGATGGCGCTCCAGCCATGTGGCAAAACGCCCGAAGGCCACCAGCGGATGCCCCCGGCGCGGTTCACCAAGGAGCGCATCCAGACACAGCGCGGCGATGACTATCACTGCAGACATGGGTTTGTGTCATCGGCTATCAGCAAAACCATTCCCCTGCTGTTGCTGCTGTTGTTGTTGCTTCTCTGCCCTGTTCGTTCCTGTCATCCCAGCGCCATCCCAGCGCAACTTGAAGTCCGGCAGCTCGATTCATGGTCAAAATGGTTTGGACTCTCACTGTTTTTCAACGCCGGGGTATGCGCCCGGCGGCGCACCTACTTTCTTTGCTGGCAAAGAAAGTAGGCAAAGAAACCAGCCCTGGCTGCCGCGCCTTGCTACGCAAGGTTCCCTGCGTTCCTCGTGCCAAATGGCGGCAGGGCAAACTCGCATCGCTACGCGCTGCTCAAACATGCCCTGCCGCCATTTGGCTCTGCGGTACTCGGCACGGCAGAACAGGGCGAAAAGGCAAACGCCCGCAACATGCAGCAAACAGGCCTGTGATTTTTCACAACTCAATGCCTTTCTGTGCCCTGATGCCCGCCTTGAAGGCATGTTTCACCAGCCGCATTTCAGTCACCGTATCGGCCGCCTCAATCAAACCATCCGGCGCGCCGCGGCCGGTAATCACCACATGCTGATGGCGTGGCCGAGCCTGGAGCGCGGAGAGCACCTCATCCAGCCGGATGTAGTTTTTTACCAGTGCGATATTCAGCTCATCCAGCAGCACAAACTCGAAAGCCTCATCTTGAAGCATGGCGCGGGCTTCATCCCAGGCCTTGCTTGCTGCGGCCAGGTCGCGCTCAAGGCTCTGGGTTTCCCAGGTAAAGCCCTCGCCCATCACCCGGTAGCGCAGCTCGCGCTCATCAAAGCGGCGGAAAAACGCTTCTTCGCCGGTGGCAAAACTGCCCTTGATGAACTGCACCACGCCGCAGCGCATGCCATGCCCCAGCGCACGCGCCAGCATGCCAAAGCCCGATGAGCTTTTGCCCTTGCCATTGCCGGTATTGACCACCAGCACGCCACGGTCTTCCGTGGCGCGGGCAATGCGCGCGTCCACCAGCGCCTTTTTGCGCTGCGCGCGCTCGCGGTGGCGGGCTTCGTCCAATGCTTTCACACCCGCGCCATGCGCCCTTGCGCGCCGTGCTTGCCAAACACGCGCCACAGCAACAGCCCTGCGCTGATATAGGCGCTGGCAGTCATCACATAGGACGGCCCCCAGCGCCAGGCGCGCGCCAGATATTCGGCCATATGCGGCTCGGCATAGCGCCCGCCCAGCCAATAAAAAGCGCCATTGGAAATGATGAAGGCCACCGTGCTTGCCAGCACGCCCACCGCAGCCACGCCAAGCAGCGCCGCTGCTTGCGTTGCAAGCTTGCCACTCACCGCGCGGCCGCCATACCACAGCACCGCATAGGCCACTTGCAGGAAACCATAGCTTGGTGTGACGCAATAGGCATCGAAAAAGCTCTCGCCGCGCAGGCTGATGGCAGTGAAGTCAATGCTGATGCCCAGCAGCACAAAGGCCAGGAACAGCCGGTGCCTGGCAAGCAGCAATCCTCCCAGGAAGAACACCGCCATCGAGGCATCGTACAGATGCAGCAGCTTGCCGATTTCGTGAAAGCGGGTCATCACCATCGCCAGAATCAGCGCCAGCAGGGTGAAGCGCATTTGCCGGGGAGAAACAGTATCAGCCAACATGGAAGCCTCCGGTTTCAGGGAAAGGCGGCGCAAGCCAGTGCGCCGCCGGGAATTGACCGCAAGGCTTAGCGCGCAGCGCCATAGCGCAGGGTGAGCTGCCAGGTGCGACCGGCCTGATTGTAGAACGCCGCCGTCTCATAACGCTTGTCAAAGACGTTTTCTACAGCCGCCTGCAATTGCCAGCCCTGGGCAAAACGCCAGCCTGCACGCAGGTCGGTCAGGCCATAGCCGCCCAGGGCGGTGCGATTGGCAAGGTCGTCATAGCGGCGGCCTGCGCCCGTCAGCGAAGCGCCCAGCTCGAAATCCCCGAAGCTGCGCTGCACATCAATCCGCGCGCTCTGCCTGGCGCGACGCGGCAACAGGTTGCCGCGATGGCTGCCACTCAGGCTTTCCGGGTTCAGCCAGGTCAGCGCCGCGCCTACTTGCCAGCCGGCGATATCGGTATCGGCCCCGATTTCCAGGCCACGGATACGGGCACGGTCGATATTGCCCGGCGCAAAGATAGCCGCGTCATAGGCAATCAGGTCGTCCACCGTGTTCTGGAACGCCTGCACATTCCAGCCGCCCCAGTCATGCTCGCCGCGCAGCCCCAGCTCCAGATTGCGGGCGCGCTCCGGGCGCAGTGCGGCATTGCCGAAACCCGGGTAATACAGCTCGTTGAAAGTCGGCGCCTTGAAGGCATTGCCCCAGCTGGCCGAAACGCGCAGCGCATCGGAAAGCTGCCAGCCCCATTGCAGCGAGCCGGTGTTGCGATTGCCGAACTGGTCATTGCGGTCATGGCGAGCTGACAATTGCAGGCTGTGCGCGCCCAGCACCTGCCCCCACTGCGCATACAGCGCGCGGTTATTGCGGCGGTTTTGCGTATAGACGGTATTGCTTTCCAGCACATCGCGGTTCCACTCGAAACCGGCCATGAGGCGCGCCTGGCTAGCGATATTCCAGTCGGCCTGTAGCCCGGCCTGGCTGCGGTCGGTATTGAAGGTGCTTTTCCAGATGCCGTTTTTGTAGTTGTCGCTATGGTCAGCCGAACGCCCCGCGCTCAGGGTCAGCGAGAAATCTTCATTCAACCGATAGCTCAGTTGCGCGCCCAGCGCCTGCTGGCGGCCTTCGGCTCCGTTGACGAAGCTGCCATCGTAATGATTGCGGGTGCGTGCCAGCAGCGCATTGCCCTGCAAGCGCCATTGCGGGTTGAGATTCATCCCGGCATTGGCGCTGACGGACTGGTTGCGGTAACCATCGCGGTCAGGCTCGTTGGTAAAACAGCCGGCACCGGGCAGATAACCGGGCTGCCCCCAGCTCCCCTGCGCAGCGCGCCCACGGCAGGCATTGAAGCCGTCAGTCTTGTCCTGCGAAACACCCAGCGAATACCAGCCGCGCTCGCCCTGCCCGGCTGCACCAAGCGTTATCTTGCTCCTGCCATGACTGCCGAGCGAAACCGCCAGATTCGGATTGAAGGCCGCGCTGCCACTGCTGCTGCCATCGCGGGTGAAAATCTGGATTACCCCGCCAATGGCTTCGGAACCATACAGGCTGGAATACGGCCCGCGCACGATTTCAATGCGTTCGATATGCGCCAGCGGAATGTCCTGCCAGGCAGCGCCACCACTGCTGGCCGAGCCCACGCGCACGCCATCAATCAACAGCAGGGTGTGGTCGGATTCGGTACCGCGCAAAAACAATGAAGTCGCCTTGCCCGCACCGCCGTTATTGCCGAACTGGATACCCGCACGCCCGCGCAGCAAATCCTGCAGCGACTGCGCCTGGCTGCGCTCGATTTCATCGCGCTCAATGACAGTGGCCGAGGCCAGCAACTGGCGCAACGCCAGCGGCTGGCGGCTGCCGGTCACGACGATATTGTCCAGCTTGCGGGAATCATCACCGGCGCTGGCGGCAAACGGAGAAAACACGGCAATGATGGCCATAGCCAAACTGGCCGGGCGGCAGTGACGAGAAAAATTTTTCATGTACAAAAGCTCCAGCCGCGCCCATCCGCACGGCATCAAGGGGGTGTAGAACCACATGCAGACAGGCGCATTGGCGCCACTTGCAAGGCCGCCTGATGCCCGCCACATGCGCGCTTGTCCCAAGGCCGGTCTCCGGGCTTGTGCACCGACATGAAGGCTTCACCATCACTCGCGCCGCCACGCCTTCCCATGCTTTCGCACAGTGGCCTGTGTGACGGCTCATGCACCTACCGTTGCGGGGGCAGCTCCGGACTTGGCATGACACCGTACCGGATTCCCGTTTCAGCCGAGCGCCACGATTACAGCCCCGGCCACCTTGAGCCTGCGCATTTTACCCGCGTTTTGCAGGAAAGACCGGAGAGGCGCATAAAATGGACGGCTTTCCGATTCAATGGGCCAACCATGACCGAAACCCCATCCGCCCCCAGCCTGAACGCCACCGAAGCGCGCATCCTCGGTTGCCTGATTGAAAAAGAAGCCACCACCCCGGATGTCTATCCGCTGACCGTCAATAACGTGATGATGGCCTGCAACCAGAAAACCGCCCGCGCCCCGGTGATGTCGCTGGAGCAGGGCGCAGTGCATTACGCCCTGCGGCAACTGGAAGTGCGCGGCCTGGTGCGCTCGCAACACACCGCCCGCGCCGAGCGTTATGCCCACCGCTTTGAACTGGTCTATGGCCTGACCCCGCCGCAAACCGCACTGATGGCGCTGCTGATGCTGCGCGGCGCACAAACCGCACACGAGCTGTATGCCCGCAGCGAACGCCTTGCCAAGTTTGAAAATGTCGAAGAAGTGCAGGCCGTGCTTGAACGGCTGATGCAGAAAGACACGCCGCTGGTGGCGCTGGTAGCGCGCAAATCCGGACAACGCGGGGAACGCTACCGCCACCTGCTCACTCCCGGCGAAATGCTGGAAGACGACGAGGAGGACTTCAACACCCCCACCGAGCAACCCAGCCTGCGCGAGCGCGTGGCCGAACTTGAAACCCGCCTGGCCGCAGTTGAAGCACAGCTTGCCGCGCTATTGCCCGCTAGCGACAGCCCCAACAGCCCAGCCTCGTCCAGTCAGGACGAGTGAGCAGCGCGCACCGGCATCCTTGGCTGCGGCTATAATCCGCAGCCTCGACGGGAGAAGCGGAATATCCGCTGCCGAAGGCGCAACCGCCCGCAATCGCTCAGGCTCCTGACCGTCGCGCGAACAACACTCTGGAGAGACTGGCCGCCTTTGCGCAGGCCGGCGCCGAAGGGGCAAAAGGCCGTTTCAGGGCGGCCTCCAAACTCTCAGGCAAAAGGACAGAGGGGCATGCTACAGGCGCATGGTGCGCCTGCCCTGCCCTCGCCTTTGGAGCCGCCTGATGCAATCCCAGTCCCTGTCCGCCCTTGAAAACCACGATGCCTTCATTGCCCGCCATATCGGCCCCAGTAGCGATGAAATCCAGCAGATGCTGGGGCTGCTGGGCTTTGATTCGCTGGATGCGCTGACCGATGCCATCGTGCCGGACAAAATCCGCCTGCAAAAGCCGCTGGCGCTGCCTGAATCGCTCACCGAAGTCAAAGCACTGGAGAAGCTGCGCGCCCTCGCCCGCAACAACACGCTGTACAAGAACTTCATCGGCCAGGGCTATTACGGCACCCATACACCGAATGTCATCCTGCGCAACATCCTGGAAAACCCGGCCTGGTATACCGCCTACACCCCTTATCAGGCAGAAATCTCGCAAGGCCGGATGGAGGCGCTGATTAACTTCCAGCAGATGGTGGCCGACCTCACCGGCATGGAAATCGCCAATGCCTCGCTGCTGGACGAGGCCACCGCTGCGGCCGAGGCCATGACCCTGGCCAAGCGTTCGGCCAAAAACAAGTCCGGCAATTTCCTGGTTTCCGGCGATGTCCACCCGCAAACCCTGGAAGTGCTGGCCACCCGCGCCGCGCCGCTGGGCATTCACATTGTCATTGCCAACAGCGCCGAGGAGTGGCGCAGCCTGTGTGCGGCGGGCGACTACTTCGGCGCACTGGTCCAGTACCCGGCTTCCAGCGGCTGGCTGCTTGACTGGTCGGGCGAAGTGGACACCATCCATGGGCACAACGCGCTGGCGGTGTTTGCCACCGACCTCCTGGCGCTTACCTTGCTGAAATCGCCCGGCGAAATGGGCGCCGATATCGTCATCGGCAACAGCCAGCGGTTTGGCGTGCCGTTCGGTTTTGGCGGCCCGCACGCGGCCTTCATGGCCTGCCGCGATGCCTACAAGCGCAATATGCCGGGGCGCCTGATTGGCGTGTCGCTCGATGCCCATGGCAACCCGGCTTACCGCCTGACCCTGCAAACCCGCGAGCAGCATATCCGCCGCGAAAAGGCCACCAGCAATATCTGCACCGCGCAGGTGCTGCTGGCGGTGATGGCGGCGATGTACGCCGTGTATCACGGCCCGGAGGGCCTGCGCCGCATCGCCGAGCGCGTCGCGCGCCTGACCGGCATCCTGAAAGCCGGTCTTGCCGAGCTGGGCTATGCCGAGCGCTTCAACCATGACACCGCCTTCGACACGCTGTGCCTGAAGCTCGGTAACGAGGCCGCTGCTGCGCTCCTCCAGCGCGCGCTGGGGTATGGCGTCAACCTGCGCCGCGACCGCGGCGAGTACATCTGCATTTCGCTGGATGAGACCACCACCCGCGAGGACGTGCAACTGTTGTGGGCGATTTTTGCCGACGGCAAGCCGCTGCCGTCCATCGAAGCTTTGGACGGCAAGGCCGCCTCGCTGATTCCGGAAAACCTGCGCCGCAGCAGCGCCTATCTCACCCATCCGGTGTTCAACAGCCACCACAGCGAGCACGAAATGCTGCGCTATATGCGCCAGCTGGCCGACAAGGACCTGGCGATGGACCGCACCATGATTCCGCTGGGCAGCTGCACCATGAAGCTCAATGCCACTGCCGAGATGATTCCGGTAACCTGGCCGGAATTTGCCAATATCCACCCGTTCGCCCCGGCCGAGCAGGCCGCGGGCTATCAGGCGCTTATCGCCGGGCTGGAAGCCATGCTCTGCGAATGCACCGGCTATGACGCGGTCAGCCTGCAACCGAACTCCGGTGCGCAGGGCGAATACTCTGGCCTTTTGGCCATCCGCGCCTGGCACGCCAGCCGTGGTGAAAGCCATCGCGATATCTGCCTGATTCCCGAATCCGCGCACGGCACCAACCCGGCCAGCGCGCAGCTATGCGGCATGAAGGTGGTGGTGGTGGCCTGCGACAAGCAGGGCAATGTCGATGTGGAAGACCTGCGCGCCAAGGCCGAAAAGCACAGGGAAAACCTCGCCGCCATCATGCTCACCTACCCGTCCACCCACGGCGTGTTTGAAGAAGGCGTGGTGGAGATTTGCGAAATCGTCCATGCCAACGGCGGCCAGGTCTATACCGACGGCGCCAATATGAACGCGCTGGTCGGCGTGGCCCAACCCGGCAAGTGGGGCTCGGATGTCTCGCACCTCAACCTGCACAAAACCTTCTGCATCCCGCACGGCGGCGGCGGCCCCGGCGTTGGCCCCTGCGCGGTGAAATCGCATCTGGCGCCGTTCCTGCCAAAAGCCGCCAATGACACCATCGGCACGCCGGGCGTGGGCCAGGGCGCACAGGTCAGTGCCGCCACTTTTGGTTCGGCCAGCATCCTGCCGATTAGCTGGATGTATATCACCCTGATGGGCGCGGCAGGCCTCAAGCTCGCCACCCAGGTGGCGCTGCTCAATGCCAACTATGTGTCCAGGCGCCTGGCCGAGCACTACCCCACGCTCTACAGTGGCCGCCAGGGGCTGGTGGCGCATGAATGCATCCTCGACCTGCGCCCGCTGGAAAAAACCACCGGCATCAGCGCCGAGGATGTCGCCAAACGCCTCATCGACTTCGGCTTCCACGCCCCGACCCTGTCCTTCCCGGTGGCCGGCACCTTGATGGTGGAACCGACTGAATCCGAATCCAAGCACGAGCTGGACCGCTTCATTGACGCGATGATTCAAATCCGCGAAGAAATCCGCATGGTGGAAAACGGCCAGCTTGAGCGCACCGACAACCCGCTGAAAAACGCCCCGCATACCGCCGCTGCCGCCACCGCCAGCGAATGGCCGCATGGCTACAGCCGCGAGTTGGCGGTATTTCCGCTGCCCAGCCTCAAGCAGCAGAAATACTGGCCGCCAGTCGGCCGCGTGGACAATGTGCATGGCGACAAGAACGTGTTCTGCGCCTGCATCCCGGTGGATGCGTTCAAGGATGGGGACGCATAAAGCGCATCCGATATCCCGGATATCGCCCTATGGAGCCTCTCTCAGAGGCTCCATTTTTATGCGTCACACCAGAAAAATGTGACCGACGTCCGCAAAAAGACAAGCTATTCATCAGGCAAATATCACAAGCAGGCTATTCATACTTATCATTCCGCAGCATTGCCCTCCAACACTCCCCATTCACCTCACTCACAGGCATAAGGCATGGAGCGTCCTTTAGCCAAACTTCTGGCCTGGTTGCTGGCGACCTGCCTGCTGCTGCCGCTTACCGCTGCCGCCCTGAATAGGGGGCATGCCAGTGATTACACCGTGCAGCACTGGGATATGCGTCACGGTTTGCCGCACAACATGGTCAATGGCATTACCCAGGATGGTGACGGCTTTATCTGGGTGACGACCTGGGAGGGGGCGGCGCGTTTCAATGGCCGCAGCTTCACCCCGTTTGATGACAGCAATATTCCCGGCCTTCAGACTCGCTCCTTTCGCAATGCAGTTACCGATACCCAAGGACGGGTCATTTTTGGCGCCCCGCAAACCGGGCTATGGCGGCAGGAACGGGGTCACTGGCAACCACTGACCGGACACCCGCGCCTGTCCCTGCTGCTGCTCCGGGCCCGCAATGGCGATATCTGGGTCGGCACCGAAGGCGGCCTGTTCCGGCTGGATAACCAGGGACAGTTGCATCCCGGCCCGAAAGTCTCAAGCAGCTCCCGGAGCAGCTGGGTCACGGCGATAGCCGAGCTTGATAACGGCTATCTGCTGCTGGCCGCTGATGATGTCCTGTTCGAGGTCAACCCGCAGACCCTGCAAGCGCGGCAACTGGAATTGGATGTCCGTCATATCGGCACCATTTTCAACCTGCTGCATACCCGTCAGGGCGAAACCTTTCTTGCCCCGCAGCGCGGCTTGTACCAAAAAACGGACACCGGCCTGGTTGCCGTACCTGCATTTGAAAAGCTGCGTATCAGCGCCATGCTTGAAGACCGGCGCGGCAATATCTGGGTCAGCACCGCCGAGCGCGGCCTGCTGCGCTGGCGCGGCGATATGCTTGAAGCGGTCGGTGAGCAGGAAGGCCTGACCGGACACAGCACCCCGGCACTGTTTGAAGACAATGAAGGCCATCTCTGGGTCGGGACAACCGATGGCCTGTTCCTGATTGCCCGCAGTACCGCCAAGAGTCTGGATACCCGTCACGGGCTGGACAACAAAAACGTCCGCACCGTGCTGCATGCCCGCGACGACAGCATCTGGATAGGCACCAGCGCCGGGCTTAACCGCTGGAAACAGGGGCAAATCACCACGCTGGATTCATTGTGGGGCAAAGACGCCTATAGCAGCGTACTGGCACTGGCGGAGGCCGCCGATGGCATCTGGGTCGGCACCTATGAGCGCGGCATCCTGCTGCTGGATGAGAACGGCAAGCCCAAAAAAGCAGTTGACCGCACATCGGGACTTAGCTCAAACCGTATCCGTTCGCTGCTGGTCGATGGCGAGGACTTGTGGATTGGCTCGCATGGCGGCCTCTCCAGGCTGGACAAGGCCGGTGCAGTCCACCACTACGGCGCCGAATACGGGCTTGAGGAAGGCTTTATCACCGTCATCCACAAAGACCCGCAGGGCACGCTCTGGCTTGGCGGCAGCCAGGGGCTGTGCGTATTGCCGCAAAGCCGGCAAAAGGGGCGCTGCTACAACCGGCAGAGCGACCCGCAACTGCCCGCCCAGACCGTTTTCGACTTTCTGGAAATGCCGGGCGATGAAATGCTGATTGCCAGCGACCACGGCATCCTGCGCTGGGATGGCCATACCTTCCGCAGCTATGGCAAGGCACATGGCCTGCCCAATCAGTCCCTGTTCCGCCTGCTGCCAGACCGGCAGGGCTTCCTCTGGGTCAGCAGCAATAACGGCGTCTTCCGGATTGACCCCAAACAGCTGGATGAAATCGACCAGGGCAAACGCAGCCAGCTCTCACTGATGCACTTCACCCAGGACAGCGGCATGCCCAGCTCGCAGGCCAATGGCAATAGCTTCCCGGCTGCCGACATGGATGCCGATGGCAATTTCTGGGTCGCCACCGGCGCCGGGGTCGCCATCATCAATACCCAGATACCCACCCACATTACCCAGGTAAAAGTGCCATTGGTGATTGAGCAATTGCTGGTGGATGGTATTGAGCATTCTGCCTGGCAGCCTGCAACACTCCCGGCCACGGACACCAAACGTATCGTGATTCGCTATGCCGGGCTCAACCATCGCCGCATCCAGGAGTTGCGCTACCGCTACCGGCTGCTTGGTTTTGATGACAGTTGGATAGAAGCAGGCAATGGCACTGAAGCGGTATTTACCAACCTGCCCCCCGGCAATTTTGTTTTCGAAGTTCAGGCCATGGCGCCGCCTCTGGACTGGAAACAAGTACCGGCCTCCAACCAGGCCGCACTCCAGCTCACCCTGACCCCCGCCTGGTGGCAGCGCCGGACTGTACAACTGGGCGCCCTCCTGCTGGGCGGCCTGGCACTGCTGGCATTGCTGCGGCTGCGCGAGCACAATCTGCACAAAGGGCGGGAAAAGCTGGAGAAGCAGGTCAAAATCCGCACCCGGGAGCTGAATGAAAAAAATCAGGCGCTGCAAGAAGCCAGCCAGGTGCAGTCGCAACTGATGCAGCGCCTTGAGTTTCTGGCAGGCCAGGATGAGCTGACCAGCCTGCCCAACCGCCGCAGCGCCCGCAAGCACATGGAAGCCCTGTGCCAGCTACAGGCCATTCGCCTGGCGATGATTGACCTGGACCACTTCAAGCACATCAATGACCGCTACGGGCATGAAACCGGCGACCGCGCCCTGATTGTGTTTGCCCGCCTGTTGCAGCAGCACGCAGGCCATCTGGAAAATTGCGCGCGCCTGGGCGGCGAAGAATTTGCCCTGCTGATACCCGATGCCGACCACGATAGCGCCCTTGCCCGCTGCCAGTCGCTTTGCGAACAAATGGCCGCCACGCCCATCCATGCGGTGAATGGCGAGATTCTCTATTGCACCATCAGCATCGGCCTTTCAGGGCCAAGCCGCGAGCCGCACCAATTGCTGCACGAGGCCGACGAGGCGCTTTACCGGGCCAAAAACGCCGGCCGCAACCGTGTGTGCATTGCAGATTGACCCTCCGGCAAAAAACATTAGATTAGGCGACGCTTGAGCCCAGGTGATTCATCTATCAAGCCCGCCATCACGCCTTCCCGCCTGTCACGGACATGCGCGTGTCCGCCATCATTTTCATGGAGTCTGTCTATGAGCGCCCGTTCAATTCCGGCCAAAAAATTGCTCTGCACCGCCCTGCTTTCAGCCCTTGCCCTGCCTGCGGCGGCACAGAGCCAGAACAATAATGCGGAACTTGACCGCGTCACCGTGACCGGCTCGCGTATCAAGCGCACCGAGGTCGAAGCGGCGCTGCCCATCACCACCCTGAAAAAAGATGAAATCGAGCGCCAGGGCATCAGCTCCACCGAGCAGCTGATGATGTTCCTCAATATCGCCGGCAATGGCTCGGACAACCTTGCCAGCAATGGCGGCATTACTTCAGAAGAACAGCGCGGCAATAATGGTGTCTCCGGCGCCAACCTGCGCGGCCAGGGCGCCGATGCCACCCTGGTGCTGCTCAATGGCCGCCGCGTCGCCACCCACGGCCTGAAAGGCCGCGCAGTGGATTTGAACTCCATTCCGTTTGCCGCCATCGAGCGCGTGGAAGTGCTGCGCGATGGCGCCTCGGCCATTTACGGCACCGATGCCATCGGCGGCGTTATCAACTTCATCACCAAGGATGATTATCAGGGGGCGCAGCTCAGTGCCGATGCCGATGTTACCGAAGCCGGTGGCGGGCATAGCTTCCGCTACAGCCTCCTGGCCGGTCATGGCGACCTGGATGAAAACGGCTGGAATGTCTTTGCCAGCCTGAGCCTGCGCCGCAGCACCATACTGCGCGGTGCCGACCGCGACTTCTCCAATACCTTCCAGCCCGAACGCGGCCTCTCGCCGGACACCCGGGGCACCCCGTTTGCCACCGTGTTCAACCGCGAAGGCTCGCTGCTCGGCACAGCTGGCGTTATCGACCCGCGTGATGGCAGCCGCCAGACCGCCGTCAATGTGCTGCGCCTGCCCGGCGGCGCTGGCTGCGCCAATGGCGGTGAGATGATGGGCGATTACGACTACCTGCTTTGGCGGCAGCCTGCCTCGCGTTATGCCTGCGCCTGGGATTACCCGGCTGCGGCCGTCATCCAGCAGCCGGTGGAAAGCCGCGACTTCCTCGGCCGCGCCAGCTTCAAGATTGCCGACAACCACCAGGCCAGCATCGAGCTGACCGGCTCGCGCGTGGATGTCACCAAGACCTTCGAGCCTAACCAGATTTCCCCTGGCCGCACCTTCGACATCAGCACCTGGTATCCGGCCAGCGGCATCGCCTATGAGCACATCTATCAGCAGCTGGCCGATTATTTCGGCGCCGCCCAGCTTGATTACGGCGCGCCGATTGCCTACCGCTGGCGCTGCTACAGCTGCGGCCCGCGACAAATCCAGACCGTGACCGACAGCTGGCGCGCACTCCTCGCATTCAATGGCACGTTGGGCGAAGCCTGGGATTACGATATCGGCCTCTCGCGCGCCTCCAGCCAGTCCACCTCCACCATCCGCAGCGGCTATCACTATACCGATGCACTGAAGGCCGCACTTGGCAGCGGGCATATCAACCCGTTCCTGCTGCCGGGGCAGGCGCAAACCGCCGAAGGCCAGGCGCTGATGGATGCCGCCTCCGCCGCTGGCGTTGAGCTGTATTCGGGCACCTCCACCGTGACCCAACTGGATGCCTCGCTCTCTGGCGAGCTGCCCTGGAGCCTGCCCGGCGGCGCCATCGCCATGGCCACCGGCATCGACCTGCGCCGCGAGCAATACCGCTTCAAGGGCGATACCCGCGTGGCCGGACAACCCATCTTCAATGCGCCATTTGATGATGCCAACGCACTGGAGGGCGCCACCCGCAACGTGCGCGCAGCCTATCTGGAGTTCTACCTGCCAGTGCTGAGCACCCTGGAATTCACTCTGGCAGGTCGCTATGACCGCTACGACGGTTTTGGTTCCACCACCAATCCCAAATACTCGTTCAAATACCGTCCCGCCGACTGGCTGGCCTTCCGCGGCGCCTATAGCACCGGCTTCAAGGTGCCAAGCTTCAACCAGCTATTCAATGGCGTGAGCGAAACCCTGTACACCGGGCTTGACCTGGCCGACCCGGCGCGCTGCCCCGGTGGTGTTGCCGATGCCAGCAAACCCGGCTGTGAGTCCATCCGCCCCGACCAGCTTTTCGGTGGCCGCGTGGATTTGCAGCCGGAAGAATCCAGGCAACGCAGCCTGGGTGTTGTCCTGGCGCCGCACCAGAACTTCAACATGAGCCTGGACTGGTGGGAAATCGAGCGCAGCAACACCATCCGCAACGCACCGCTGGAGGTGCTGGTGGATTACTACGATGTCTTCAGTGCCAACTGGATTCGTGACGCGGCCGGCAATATCACCCATATCGACCGCCGCTATATCAACTCCGGCGGCAGCCGCATGCGCGGCATCGAACTGGATGCCAACCTGACCGGCGAATTGGCCGGGGGCGCCTGGCGCGTCAACCTCAATGGCAGCTATCTCAGCGAATTCCGCAGCAAGGCACTGGAAACCCTGCCCTATACCGACAACCTGGTGGGCGAATATGTGCGCTATTACAACCTGCCGCTGCGCTGGAAGCATACCCTGGGCTTCTCCTGGGCACGCGGCAACTGGGCGCACAGCCTGACCCAGGTGTATCGCTCCGGCTACAAGGATGAACTGCCAGTCTCGGTGCGCAACGGCAGCCATATTCCCAGGGAGTGGAATCCCGATGTGCGCGACTATGCGCTGTACAACTACAGCCTGAGCTATACCGGCTTTGAACGCTTCAAACTGGGCTTTGGCATCAAGAACCTGTTTGATGCCGCCCCACCCTTTACCGCGCACATGAACGACTTTGCCGCTGGCGCCGCCTGGGAACCACGCGTGGCCGACCCGCGTGGCCGCGCCTATGTATTCAAGCTGGAATACACACTCTGGTAATTCTTGCCAGCCTGACAACAAAGCCCGGTAAATGAACTGCACCCCAAAAGTTGGACATCCCTCCAACCTTTGGGGTGTTTTTCATGTCGAGACAGCGAAACATTCAAGCTGTACGTAATGCAAAGCTAGCTGTTGGCAGATGCTTGATAGCGACTGCTTGCCGGCTTCCCTTGCCATGCCCTATACCCCCGCAATTGGGCGCAACCTGTGCATGGATTTTCCGATACCCCAGATATACCCCCACACTGGCCGGGATGGGGAGAGACCATGTGAAACACCCAGAAACGAAAAAGCCCGCATTTAGCGGGCTTTTCGGGAGTTTCTGGCATCTTTAAAAATACCGTGAAACGTCTATGTGGTGCCGGGGGTGGGACTCGAACCCACACGCTTTTAAGGGCGGCGGATTTTGAATCCGCTGCGTCTACCAATTCCGCCACTCCGGCGCGGGTGCGCAGTATAGCGGCACAATGTGCCTAGCGCACGCATTTGTTTGAAAAAACTTCAGGCCAGCAGAATCGAGGACATCTGCCGGCGGTATTTGGAGACCAGCGCCGCGTCGTCCAGGATGTTGAAGGCATCAATCAGGGCGCGGCGCGGCAGGCCGTCGTTGAATTGCCGGTCCTGGCGCAGCATGGTCATGAAGGCTTGCAAGCCCTGCTCGGCATCGCCGCTGACGATTTCATGCACGCCCAGAAGATGCAGGGCGGTGAGGTCATCGGGGTTGGCGGCGATGGCCGCTTGCAGCACTTCGCGCGGCGGCGCGTCCTTGAGCAAGGCGGCAAAGCCAAGCCGGGCGCGCGCCTTGACGGCGCGCTCGTCGGTGGCGAGGTTGGCGGGCAGTCCGTCCAGTAACTGTTCGGCCTCGCTGGCAGCGCCGGTGGCGAGCAGGGCAAGCGCCAAATCCAGGCGGTGCTCGGCCTTGTCGGGTTCTGCGGCTACCAAAGTGCGCAGACGGATGACTTCCTGATGCGGGTCAAGCGGCGCGGTTTCGGCGCTTTCCTCGCCTGCCAGTGGCTCGATGCCATGGCTTGCCAAAAACTTGCGCAGCTCGCCTTCGGGCAGGGCGCCGGGGAAGCCGTCCACCAGTTGTCCCCCCTTGACCAGCATCACCGTCGGCACCGAGCGGATTTGAAACGCCGCAGCCAGTTGCTGCTCGGCATCGACATCCACCTTGGCAAGCCGGAAGGCGCCGTTGTACTCGGCGGCGAGTTTTTCCAATACCGGCCCCAGGGTTTTGCACGGGCCGCACCAGGTCGCCCAAAAGTCCACCAGTACCGGGGTTTCAACGGATGCACGGATGACATCGGCCTCGAAACTGGCGGCAGCGGCATCAAAAACATGGGGGTTATTGCTGGAATCGGTCATCATGATGGCCTTGGATGGGTTGATGGATGTGTAGATAGTGTCAGACAGCGCAGTTTGCAAGGCAGAGGGCAGGTGGATGGTATTGACCTGGTTGCCGCCACTTGTGGTGGCGACCTGGGCGACGCTGGCATGGCCAGAATACTCACACCTGCGGCATTCGCTCTCGCAGCTTGCCGCGCATGCGCCGTGGCTGGGCATCCCGCTATTTCTGTGGCCGGGTCTGGGCATGGCTTGGCAGGCACACCGCGCCCGCGGACGTTTGCCCGAAGGCAGTGGTTTTGGGCTGCGGCTGGCCTGGCAAATGGCCTTGCTGGCGGCGTTGGCGTTTGCGCTGCAGGGAGTGCTGCCGTTTGATGCGGCACGTCCAGCAGACGAGGACGCGAACCGCCTGCATGTCCTGGCCGGGATGCTGTGGTGGCTATGCCTGTGGCTGATGGCAGGCTGCGCGATGCTGGCACGCACCTTGCCGGGCAGTCGCCGGCTGTGGATGGCGCTGCTATGGCTGGCGATACCGGCTTTGGCACTGCTGGCGCCAGCATTCACCGGCGGGGCGCTGGCGCTTCGTCTGGCAGTATTGCTGTGGATTTTGATGGTACTGATAGTTCGCGGCGGACGGTTCCGCAACCGCTCATAAGCAAACAAGCAACAAGTGTTGTGTTTTTTGGATAAAAAAGCGCGGCTTTGAGCCGCGCGTTTGTTGTGGGCATTCGACAATTTCGCTTTGCCATCAGCATGGGCGAGCCTCTCCTGTTGTGCGCAGTTTGGCTTGATGTTTCACGGCAGCAAATGCTGCGAAGGCAGGCAAGACTAGCAAAGTCAGCACGGTTGCCGTAATCAGCCCGCCGATGACCACGGTTGCCAGCGGTTTTTGCACTTCGGCGCCGGAACCTGTGGCAATGGCCATCGGAATGAAGCCGGCGATGGCGACCAGGGCTGTGGTAAATACAGCGCGCAGGCGAGCGGATGCACCGGCTGTGGCGGCTTCCAGAGGCATATCTCCGGCGCGCAGACGCTCGCCGATGGCCTGCATCAGCACCAGGCCATTGAGCGTTGCGACGCCGGAAACAGCGATGAAGCCAACAGCGGCAGAAACCGAGAACGGCATGCCGCGCAACCATAGCGCGAATACGCCGCCGATCAGAGCCAGCGGTACGCAGACAAAGACCAGAGCTGCCTCACGGATACTGCCAAGCGCGATGTAGAGCAGCACGCCGATCATCAGGAATACCAGTGGAATCAGTAGTGCCAATCGAGCTTCGGCGCGTTGCAGATTTTCGAATTGCCCGCCCCAATTGAGATAAACCCCGCTGGGCAGGGCGATATCGGCTACCGCTGCCTGTGCTTCTTTGACGAATCCCCCCAAGTCGCGGCCACGGACATTGGCCTGAACCACGATGCGACGGCTGCCATTGTTCCGGCTAATTTGGTTGGGGCCTTCGCTGACCTCGATACTGGCGATCAAGGACAGCGGCACGGTTGTGGCATCGGGTGTCAGCACGGGCAGCGCCGCAAGTTCAGCGGGATCATTCCTGGTCTCTTCATCAAGCCGAACCACGACCTCAAAACGGCGATCACCCTCGAAAATCTTGCCCACAGCAGTCCCCCCAATGCCGGTGCTTAGTGCTTCGCTGACATCCGCCGCACTCAAGCCATACTGTGCCGCAGCGGCGTGATCGATCCGCACAGTAAGCATCGGCAAACCCGATACCTGCTCCACGCGTACATCTGCCGCGCCATCAATGTGCCGCAGCTTGAGCGAAATTTGCTCGGCAATCGGTTGCAGGATGCCAAAGTCGTCACCGAATACCATCACGGCCAAGTCCGTGCGAACACCGGAAATCAGCTCGTTGAAACGCAATTCAATTGGCTGGCTGAATTCGAAGGCGTTGCCGATATGCTGGCCAACGATGCCCTCGAACCGGTTAATCAGCGCCTCTTTGCCCAAGCCGGGGTTTGGCCATTCGGATTTTGATTTGAGCACAATTACGCTGTCCGAGATATTGGGCGGCATCGGGTCGATGGCAGCTTCTGCGGTGCCGGTTCGGGAGAAAACGGTTTCCACTTCAGGTTCATTGGCAATGGCTTTCTCCAGGCTCATCTGCATCGCCAATGATTGCTCCAGCGATGTGGATGGGATTCTCAGCGCCTGCATCGCCAGGCTGCCCTCATCGAGGGTTGGCATGAACGCTCGTCCCAGCGAAACGAATGCGCCAAGGCCAACGGCAAGCATGAGGACTGCACCAGACAAAATCATGCGTGGGTGCGCAACCGCCGCCCGGATGAGTGGTTCGGCCTTGCTGCGCGCAAGACGCATGATGCGGGTTTCATGTTCATCATCGCGCCGCTGTGTTTTTTCCGATGGCAATGCATGTGCAGCTTCCAGTTTGGGCGGACGCACAAACAAGGCTGCCATGGCGGGCACCAAAGTGAAGGAAAAAATGAACGCGCCGACCAGTGCGATCATGAGGGTGGCAGCCATCGGTTGAAATGTTTTGCCCTCGACACCTTCCAATGCAAGAAGCGGAGCAAACACCAGCAGAATGATGAGTTGCCCGAATGCAGCGGGTCGCACCATTTTTTGTGCGGCCTGGCTTGCGATTGCCAAACGTTCATCAGCAGAAAGTTTGCGTCCCAGCTCGGCCTGTTTCTGTCCAAGCATCAGCAGTGTTGCCTCGATTACGACCACGGCGCCATCGACCAAGATGCCGAAATCCAGCGCGCCAAGGCTCATCAGGTTGCCGCTGATGCCGAAGCGGTTCATGCCTATCACTGCAAACAGGAACGACAGCGGAATCACCAGCGCCGTGATTGCCGCAGCACGGATGTTGCCGAGCATCAGGAACAGCACCGCGATGACCAGCAGCGCGCCTTCAGCGAGATTCTTGGCGACTGTTTTTATCGTGGCATTGACCAGCATGCTGCGATCCAACATAGGCTTGGCAGTGATGCCGGGGGGCAAAGTGCGATTGATTTCGGCCAGCCGCGCCACTGCTGCCTGCGCCACCGTGCGGCTGTTGCCGCCGGTAATCATCAATGCCGTTCCAAGAACCACTTCATGCCCATCTCGAGTCGCTGCGCCCAGTCGTGGCGCTTGTCCCGGTTCGACCCTGGCGACATCGGCAACACGAATCACCGCTTCGCCACGCTTGGCCACTGGCATTTGCGCAAGATCTTCAACCGTCTGTACCTGGGCATCGCCCCGGACAACCCAGCCTTCGCCGGTACGCTGGACAAAGCCTGCACCAGCCTGGACATTGGCGCGCTCAATTGCCCGTACCAAATGACCCAGGCCAAGACCGTAGGCGGCCAGTTGTTCGCTATTGGGGCGAACGGCGTATTCCTTGACATAGCCGCCAATCGTATCGACCCCGGCCAGCCCGGGTGTTTGGCGCATCTGGGGCGCGATGATCCAGTCCTGTACCGTGCGCAGGTAAGTGGCGCGCGCCTTTGCTGTTGCAAGACGCTCCCCCTCCGGCGTGAGATACACCTCGCCAGATTGCCATCCGGGCATATCCGGCTTGCTGGCATTTTTTGGGTTGTAGGGAATGAAATCCACCGTCCACATCAGCACTTCGCCAAGCCCGGTGGTGACCGGTGACATCACAGGGGACACGCCGTCGGGCAGGTCGTCCTGCACCTCCCGCATACGTTCGGCCACGTGCTGACGTGCGGAATAAATATCAGTTTGATCGGTAAAGACGGCGGTGATCTGCGAGAACCCATTGCGCGAAAGCGAACGGGTGCCGGTCAGGCCAGGGATGCCGGCCAGCGCCGTTTCAAGCGGGTAGGTTACCTGCCGCTCTATTTGGTCTGGCGCAAGCGCGGGTGCGATGGTATTGATCTGTACTTGCCGATTGGTGATATCCGGCACTGCGTCGATCGGCAATCTGCCAAGCTGAAACAAGCCATAGGCTGCGGTAATGGCGGCGGCAAAAACCACCGCCCAGCGCAGGCGTACTGCGGTTTCGATGAGATGTCTGAACATGACGATATCCTCAGTGAGCATGTCCTGACTCGCCCTTGGCGAGCTCAGCCTTCAGCAAAAACGCATTGCTGCCAACCACGCGCTCATCTCCCGACAAGCCCTTGAGGATTTCGATATGCCCGCCCGCACGGCGACCGACGAGTACAGGTATTGCTCGAAAGCCCTTGTCACCATTAGCCACGAATACGACCGAACGCCCTTCCACGGTTTGCACGGCATCGGCTGGTACGGTCAGCGCGTTGTCTTGAGCTGCCGCGACCACGATGCCGGACACCGGCATACCCGCAGGAAGCGGTGCGACAGACTCCGGGCGCGCACGGATGATCGCCATGCCGCCTTGTGAGCCCCGGTCAACAGCGACGCCGATCACTACGGCGCTGAAGTGGCTGCCCGAACTTTTGGCTTCAATGCGTGTTCCGGCCTCGATTTGCGCTGCAAACATGGGCGGCGCGAAAAAGACCAGCTCAGTTTTCGTCGGGTCGGCCACCCGGGCCACGGCGTCACCGGCGGCGATCACACTGCCGGGTGTCACCTGGACGGCGCTCACCACGCCTGTGATCGAGCTGGTGATGTTGACTTGCCCATTCGCGCCTGGCGAACCGGCTGCGACAAGCTGGGCGGCGGCAGCGCGCGCCGCCGCCTCGGCGGCGAGTGTGCGAGCGTATGAGGCTTCCAGCTCTTGCCGGGCGACCACGCCTTGAGCCATCAAGGCCTGATCGCGCTGATAGACCCGTCGTGCCGCTTCCGCTTCGGCGCGCACTGCATCCACACTTGCTCGCAGCGCTGCCGCTTCACCACTGACTATCACGGCCAAAGGCTGCCCGGCAACAATCTTGCTGCCGGGCGCGACGATGACGCGCTCCACACGGCCACCGATGGCAGCAGCAATGGCCGCGTGCGCGCCAATGGCGTATTCAACACGTCCATTCAGCCGTGTCTGACTGCCTCCCCCGCGGCTGACAGGAACCACCTGAAGCCCTGAAGCTTCGATTTGCTGCCGGGTCAGAGCAATCAAGCCATCTTCATTTTCGCCCGCCTCATCTTCAGCGGCGTCTTTGCCAGCGGCATCATCATTGGTGCTGATTTCCGGGGCATCAACGGATGTCCCGGCGCTGACGTTGCCAGTGAGCCGTGCAAGGGTAAAGCCTGTGGCGAAGGCGCCCAAAAGTACGATGAGGTAAATCAACGACTTGCGATCTGCTTTCATCGGGATGCTCCAAATGGGATTCGACCTTCCAGAAGCGCCAGATCAATTTCGGCAAGGACGCGCGCAAGTCGTGCATCCACAGCGGCATTGCGCGCAGCGATTAACGCTGCGCGCGTGCTGCGCAGTTCAAGTTGCGAGATTCGCCCTGCTTCGAAACCGATACGGGACAGGCGATAGGCTTCTTCGGCGGCGGCAACGCCGCTATCAGCGGCGCGTGTCCGGCTGTTCGAGGCAGACAGCGTGACCTCTGCGGCCAGCCGCCCGGCATGGACTGCTTGCTGCTGCGCCATCAGCCGGGCTTCTGCGGCCTGCTGCTCGGCATACGCAGCGCGAATGCCGCCCCGGTTGCGATCAAACAAGGGAATGCTCAGCTCAATGCCGAGCGTAAACGCCTGATCGGCGGTTTCCTGAAACCGGGTTTTGCCGACAGTGACGCTGATGTCCGGAAGTGTGCGGCGTTGTTCGACTTTCACCTGCTGGCTTGCGGTATCAAGGTCGGCTCGGGCGAGCTGGATGGCGATAGGCGCATCTGCGCTGGCTTTTGCCGCCTCGGGAACGCGATCCAGCAGGCTGGTGCCGATGGCCTGAATGGGACTGTCAAGCATGGCGACTGCCGACAACTGTGCGAATGCGCTGTTACGCAGCGCCCGAGCCTCATCGAGTGCGGCTTTGGCTGACTCGACTTCGCTTTGCGCCTGGACAGCGCGCAACAGCGGTTCGCGTCCTTGCTCAACCAGCGCGGCAGTTCCGTTCGCATCCTGCTCGGTCAACGATAGGGCTTCGGCAGCAAGTTCATAACGTCGTGCAGCAGCTTCAGCTTCGGCATAGCGCCATGCCAACTGACTGGCGAGCTGCCAGCGTACCTGCACGCGACGAAGATTGGCGGCATTGGCCTCGGAGCGCGCCGCCTCAATCCGGGCTGTGCGTTTGCCAAACAGTTCAAGTGGCTGGGTGAGTGACAGCGTCATTTCACCGCTGCCGGCGCCACGATAGGGGCCGCTGCCGTAAACGTTTTCCTGGCTGTAGGCCATTGAAGGATTGGGAAGGGCGCGCGCCTGTTCTACACGGGCAGTGGCGGCATCATGGCGTGCCACAGCTTCGCGAACTGAAGGCAACGTATCGAGCCGGGTGAGCAAATCATCGTAGGTCGGGGCGGCATTGATGGCAGCATCACTCGACATTGCAGGCGATGAGAATGCCAGGGCAGCCACAACCGGCACGGTCGCGACAAACGACCGTCCAAGTGCTGTAAACATGGGGACTCCATAATCAATAGTGACGTGAAAGCCCGTCGGGACGGGCAAGGCGCACGTCAGCCGCGCGGAGGTCTCAGCGGTTGCTCAAGCAGTTCGGAGGGGCGAGGCGTATCCAGTGATGCGCCTGGCCTACTGCGCATCGGGGCGCAATCCAATGCCGTACCGGATGAGATATTGGCCGCCGAGTGATGACAGTGGCCGTGGGCGCAAGCCCCATGCATGTCGCCAGAGCCATCCGCCTTGTCGGCGCTGTCATGCAGTGGCGAAGTATGATTGCCCGCAGTGGTTGCCGTATGGACATCGAACAATTCAAACGAGCAGGCAAACGCATCGGCAACGGGTAGTACCGCCAGCACTGCAATCAGCAGTGCGGCGATGGTACTTTTCAGTTTGGCGAGTGTCCGTTGCATCCGCCGCAATATATTCATCGAAGCGTTGCGGACACAATAACAGCAGCATCCCCGGAAAATTCGACATTGAAATCTTCATTGAGCGATATTGCTGTGGCTGCTGGGTGTTTTGCACTGGCAGGTGGCTGGCGCTGATTATTGCGCTGCGGTAGTCTGCACAGTCCCCTGTCGATGCCCCGCGCCATGAGTCAAGAAGCTACAGAAAACAGCTATTCCCCCGCCACCGTTGAAGCCGCTGCCCAGTCCTTCTGGCAGGCGCATCGCGCTTATGAAGTGCAGGAGTCGGGCGACAAGCCGAAATACTACTGCCTGGCGATGCTGCCCTACCCCTCGGGGGCACTGCATATGGGGCATGTGCGCAATTACACCATCGCCGATGTCATCAGCCGCTACAAGCGCATGACCGGCTTCAACGTATTGCAGCCGATGGGCTGGGATGCGTTCGGCCTGCCTGCGGAAAACGCCGCCATCAAACAGGGCACGGCACCGGCTCAATGGACCTTTGCCAATATCGATAATATGCGCGCGCAGCTCAAGGCGCTGGGTTATGCGATTGACTGGTCACGCGAGTTCGCCACTTGCACGCCAGAATATTACGCCCACGAGCAGCGCATGTTCGTGCGGCTGATGAAGAAGGGGCTGGCCTATCGCAAAAATGCGGTGGTGAACTGGGACCCGGTTGACCAGACCGTGCTGGCCAACGAGCAAGTCATCGACGGTCGCGGCTGGCGCTCTGGCGCGCTGGTGGAAAAGCGCGAGATTCCGCAGTGGTTCCTGCGCATCACCGATTACGCGCAAGAGCTGCTGGACGGGCTGGATGCGCTGGAAGGCTGGCCGGAGTCGGTGAAGACCATGCAGCGCAATTGGATCGGCAAGAGCGAGGGGCTGGAAATCAGCTTCAAGGTCGATGGCGAAGACACGCCGCTGACAGTGTTCACCACCCGCCCGGATACCCTGATGGGGGTGAGTTTCATCTCGATTGCTGCCGAGCATCCGTTGGCGCAGAAGGCCGCTGCCAATAACCCGGCGCTGGCCGCATTCCTTGCGGAATTGAAGCAAGGTGGCGTATCCGAAGCCGAGCTGGAAACGCAGGAAAAGCGTGGCATGGCGACCGGCCAGTGGGCGATTCACCCCATCACCGGCGAAGACGTGCCGATCTATGTGGCCAACTTCGTGCTGATGAATTACGGCACCGGCGCGGTGATGGCCGTGCCTGCCCACGATGCCCGCGACCACGAATTCGCGCTGAAGTACGGTCTGCCGATTCGCCCGGTGATTGTGCCGCTGGAAGTACGCGACGCACTCATGGACATTTCCGATGACGTGGCCGCGCATGCCGACCCGATGCAGGCGGCGCTTGGCAAGCAGAAGGCATTGGATGTGTATGACACCGACGCGGCGGTGGAAGTGGTGCGCAGCTATCTGGATTCTCTCTCCGATGCGGCCTATACCGAGCGCGGCTGGCTGATTAACTCCGGCGAATTCAACGGGCTGGACTACACGCAAGCCTTCGACGCGCTGGCTGAAAAATTCGAGCGCGAAGGCGCTGGACGGCGCGTGGTGAATTACCGCCTGCGCGACTGGGGGGTTTCCCGCCAGCGCTATTGGGGCTGCCCGATTCCGGTGATTTACTGCCCGGACTGCGGCGCCGTGCCGGTGCCCGAAGAACAATTGCCGGTATTGCTGCCGGAGGACGTGGCCGAAGCCTTTGCCACGCCGGGTGCGGTGATCAGCCCGATCAAATCCGACCCGCAATGGCGCAAGACCACCTGCCCGCAATGCGGCAAGGCGGCCGAGCGTGAAACCGATACCTTCGATACCTTCATGGAGTCGAGCTGGTATTACGCCCGCTATACCTCGCCGGGCGCGGCGGACATGGTGGATGGCCGCGCCAATTACTGGCTGCCGGTGGATCAATACATCGGCGGCATCGAGCACGCCATCCTGCACCTTCTGTACTTCCGCTTCTATCACAAGCTGCTGCGCGATGTCGGCATGGTGCATGCCGATGAGCCGGCCAAAGGGCTGCTGACCCAGGGCATGGTGATTGCCGACACTTGGTACCGGGAAAATCCCAACGGCAGCCGTGACTGGTTCAACCCTGCCGATGTGGATATCGAGCGTGATGACAAGGGCAAGGTCATCGGTGGCCGCCTGCGCAGCGATGGCCTGCCGGTTTTCCCCGGCGGCGTTGAGAAGATGTCCAAGTCCAAGAACAACGGCGTTGACCCGCATAGCCTGGTGGAAAAGTTCGGCGCCGATACCGCACGGCTGTTCTCGATGTTTGCCGCGCCGCCGGAGCAATCGCTGGAATGGAACGAGGCCGGGGTGGAAGGCATGAGCCGCTTTCTGCGCCGCCTGTGGCGCGAAGTGGAACAGCATATGGCGGCCGGCCAGCCCGGCGCGCTGGATGTAGGCGCCCTCAATGCCGGGCAGAAAACCCTGCGCCGCCAGCTACATGAAACCATCCAGAAGGTCAGCGATGACTATGGCCGCCGCCATAGCTTCAATACCGCCATCGCCGCCTGCATGGAATTGCTCAACCACCTTGGAAAATTCAGCGACCCAAGCCCGGCAGGCCGCGCCGTGCAGCATGAAGCCTTCAGCGCGCTGGTACTGATGCTGAACCCGATTACCCCGCATATCAGCCACGCCCTGTGGCAGCGGCTGGGACACGCCGAAACCGTGCTCGATGATGTGCCGTTCCCGCAGGCGGATATTGCCGCCCTGGTGCGTGAGAGCCTGACGCTGGCGGTACAGGTCAACGGCAAGCTGCGCGGGCAGATGGAAGTCGCCGCCGATGCCAGCCGTGAAGCCATCCAGGCGCAAGCCCTGGCCCTGCCTGCGGTAGCCAGCCTTGTTGGCGGGCAAACCCCGAAGAAAGTCATCGTCGTCCCGGGGCGTATCGTCAATATCGTTGTGTAAGCCTGTGCTGCGGGCCATTCAGCCCGCAGCATTGCCCTCTGCCAGCCCATCGTCCAGACTTTGCACCATGAAAAAACTCCTCGTCCCGATTCTTGCCCTCACCCTGGCCGGTTGCGGTTTCCATCTGCGCCGCCCGCTGGAGTTGCCGCCCAACCTGGGGCCGGTGCGCGTGGTCGCCCCCGGCAGTTACAGCCAGCTGGCCGAATCCTTGCGCGAGGCAGTGGCACGCGCAGGTGCCGAAATGCCGGCATCCGCAGCAGGGACGAAAACCGCGCGGCTTGAAATCATTTCCGAACGCTGGGGCAATTTGCCCATCAGCCTGGATGCACATGGCCGTGCGCAGGAATACAGCCTGCGCTATGCGGTGATTTTTGCCATGCGTGATGCCGAGGGCAAGGATATCGTCCCGCAGCAGGCGGTTGAACTTTCGCGCGATTATCTGGCACAGCCGACCGAGGCCATCGGCACCGACAGCGAAACCGAGCTGCTGGGCAAGGAGCTGCGCCGCGAAATGGCCGCTGCCATCCTGCGCCGGGTAGATGCCGCACTGCGCGAGCCACGCTGACTGATTCGCGGTGGAACTCAATACTGAACGCCTGATTGCCCAGCTGCCCAAAGAGCCGCTGCGCCCCATTTATCTGGTTGCCGGGGTCGAGCCGCTGCGGGTGCTGGAGGCTGCCGATGCGGTACGCGCCCATGCCCGCGCCATGGGCTGCACCGAGCGCGAAGTGTTCGACGCCGAGCCGCGCGACTTCAAATGGGAGCAGCTGCGCGGCGCCTTTGCCAGCATGGGGCTGTTCAGCAGCCAGCGGCTGATTGAAGTGCGCCTGCCCACTGGCAAGCCCGGCAAGGACGGCGCCGCACTTATCAGCGAGTTCTGCGCCGCGCCGCCAGAAGGCATCACCCTGCTCATCATCGCCAATGACTGGAGCAAATCGCATGCCGGCAAATGGAGCGAGGCCATCGCCAAGGCCGGGCATCTGGCGATTGCCTGGGCAGTCAAACCGCATGAATTGATGGACTGGCTGGATGCGCGCCTGCGCAGCCGCGGGCTACGCGCCGAGCGCGATGCCATCAGCCAGTTGGCGGCGCGCGTGGAAGGCAATCTGCTGGCTGCCGCACAGGAAGTGGACAAGCTGGCCTTGCTGGCTGCGCCCGGACAAATGCTGGATGTGGCGGCGATGCAGGACCTGGTCGCTGATGCCGCGCGTTTTGATGTTTTCCGCCTGAGCGATGCGGCGCTGAACGGCCAGGCGGCCCAGGTCACGCGCGTGCTGGCCGGGCTGCGCGCCGAAGGCGAAGCGGTTCCGGCACTGCTGGGCATGGTGATTCGTGAGCTGCAAATTGCGGAAAAACTGGCATCACTACAAGCACGCGGCGGCAACCTGCAAGCCGAGTTCAGGGCGCTGCGCATCTGGGAAGCCAAGCAGGCGCTCTACCTGCGCGCCCTGAAGCGGCACGATAGCGCGCGGTGGCGCCAGTTCCTGGCCGAGGCCGGACACATCGACCGCATCGCCAAAGGCCGCGCCGCAGGTGATGCCTGGCTGGCGCTTGAGCGCCTGCTGGTCGCGGTGGCCGAGCCGCGCGCCCTGCGACTGCTTCCGGCATGAGCCTGCGCATCCAGTACGGCGGCAGTTTCGACCCGGTACACCTCGGGCATCTGGCAGTCGCCCGCGCAGCCCGCGATACCCTGCACGCCACGGTGCATTTCATGCCGGCCGCCGACCCGCCACACAAAGCCCCGACTGCAGCCGATGCAAGCCAGCGCCTTGCCATGCTGCAACTGGCCGTCGCCGCCGAGCCCGGGCTTGCCATCGACACCCGCGAGCTACAGCGTGAAGGCCCTTCCTACAGCATCGACAGCGTGCTGGCGCTGCGCGCCGAACTGGGCAAAGACAGGCCACTGGCCTTGCTGCTGGGCGCGGACAGTTTTCTTTCCCTGCCCAGCTGGCGGCGCTGGCATGAGCTGCTTGCCCTGGTGCATATCGTGATTGCCGGACGCCCCGGCAGCGCGCTTGCCGCAGATGATTTGCCGCCGGAACTGGCAGCGATTGCCGAAGGCCGCTGGCAAAACCAACCACAACCGCTACAGCAAACTGCGGCCGGATATTGGTATCGCCTGCCCCTGCCGCTGCGGCCTGAGTCCTCCAGCGCGCTGCGCCAGGCAATCGCGCAGGGCAAACCCCATTGGCAGGCATGGACAGCGCCTGCCGTTGCCCAGTACATCAATGCCCACCAGCTTTACCGCAGGCGTTAAAATCCCCGCATCCATCAACCGAGAGTCACCGATTTGTCCAGCCAGGCCCATATCGTCAAAACCACCGCCCCCAACCCCGCGCCGCCGGTGGATGTCCTTCTGAAAACCGCCCGCGACGCCGTAGAAAACCTCAAGGCACAGGACGTGGTGGCGCTGGATGTACGTGGCAAGAGCAGCGTCTGCGACCATATGGTGATTTGCTCGGGCACCTCCACCCGCCATGTCAAAGCCATTGCCGACGAGGTGGTGCGCTTTGCCAAACAGCTCAACTACCAACCGCTGGGCGTGGAAGGCGAGCAAGAAGCCGAATGGGTGCTGGTGGACCTGGGCGATGTGGTGGTGCATGTGATGCTGCCCCGGGTACGCGAGTTCTACGCGCTGGAGAGGCTGTGGACAGTGGGCGATGAAGCCCCGCAGGACGACGAATAATCCCCCTGCATGAAAGCCAGCCTGATTGCCGTCGGCGAGCGCGCCCCCGCCTGGGTGGCCGAAGGCTTTGGCGAATACCAAAAACGCCTCTCTCACGGCCTGCCCCTGCAACTTCTGGAAATCGCCCCCGGCATCCGCGGCAAGGGGCGCGATAGCCAGCGCGCCATGCAGGAAGAAGGCGAGCGCGTCCTGGCCGCCATCCCCAAAGGCGCCTGGGTAGTGGCGCTTGATGGCCGCGGCAAAAGCTGGAGCTCGGAGAAACTCGCCGAACGCCTGGAGCACTGGCGCGGCCAGGGACGTGACCTGGCGTTCCTGATTGGCGGCCCCGAAGGCCATGCCTCGGATGTCATCGCCCGCGCCGATGAGTCCTGGTCACTGGGCGCGATGACCCTGCCGCATATGCTGGTACGGCTGATTGTCGCCGAACAGCTGTACCGCGCCCAATCAATGCTGATGAATCACCCCTATCACCGCGCCTGAGCAGCTCCCGTACTCAACGAGGCCGCAGTCGCATCGCCCATTTGCGCAGGCTGCCCAGCGGCATGTCCTCATCGGGGTGGGTCAGGCCGTGCATCACCAGTTGCCGGAAAGGTTTGGCAAGCCGCCCTGCCCCAAGCGCCAGTTTGCGCAGGGCTTTGGCCGGGGCGCGGTCATCACTATAGAGCCGCGCCACCAGGGTGGTGGCCAGGTACAGCGGGCGGGTGGCGGCGCGGTGTTCGGCATCGTAATCGGCCAGCAAGTGCTCATGCCAGATAGGCTCGCCATGTTGCAGGGCATCCAGAATGCGCCGCGCCAGCGCATCGACCGACAGCAAGCCGAAGTTGAAGCCGTGGGCGGTCACCGGATGCATGCCCACGGCGGCATCGCCAATCAGGGCAAAACGGGTGCTGTAGAAGCGTTCGGGATACACCCCCACCAGCGGGTACTGGCGGCAGGCGCTGATGCGCTGCATCTGCCCAAGGCGGCCATCGAAGCGGCGGGCAATATCGGCATTGAAGCTGTCCTCGTCCAGGGCCAGCAAGGCATCGAGTTCGGCGCGGGTCAGGGTCAATACCACCGATGAAGTATTGGCATCATGCAGCGGCAGCAGCGCCAGTGTCTGCCCGTAGCGGAACCATTCCCAGGACACCGATTCATGCGGGACTTCGTGGCGCATCCGCACCAGCAACATGCTGCGGCCAAAGTCCAGAAAATCCGCACGGATGCCAAGCGCGCGACGGCTTTCGGAAAAGCGGCTGTCGGCGGCGACCAAAAGCCCGGCGGCAAACTCGCGGCCATCGGCCAGCCTGACGCGCGCGCCGTGGTCATTGGCCTCTACATGCGTGACACGGGCGTTGTCGATGATTTCCACATTGCCTGCGTTTCCGGCCTGCAAGGCCTGCCAGGCGGCGCGGCGGATGGCGTGATTGGACACCAGCCAGCCCAGTTGCGACTGGCCGCTTTCCCGGTGCGAGAACAGCAGGCCGTTTTCATCATCGCCATCGAGCACCACCGCATCCCGCAAGGTGGCGATATTCTCGTCAGCAATATGCGGCCACAGGCCATAATCGTGCAGCAGGCGGTGTGAGCGATGGGTCAGCGCGATTTCGCGGCCATCGTCTTCGGGGTTTTCCAGCACGCTACGCGGCTGTTGCTCCAGCACCGCCACACGCAGGCCACTGCCTGCCAGCGCACGCGCAAAACACAAGCCCACAGGCCCGGCACCAATGACGACAATATCCCAAGACATGGCGGCTCCTGAATGTTCCGGCCTATTATCACCCGGATATGACATGCGCCTTGCATGCAGATGAAGCGAAGATGAAACTGCATCCATGAAACGACCTGGCATCCAAGCGGCCACGCTCAAATGGCTCTCCATCACGCTACTGCTGGGCGCGCTCGGCTGGAGCTTCTGGTACAGCGCCTCCTGGTTGCAGCTTTGCTACGGGCTGGCATTGTTTTTGTTTGGCATGCAGTGCATTGAGGAGGGGCTGCACAACACCGCAGGCGGCACGCTGGAGCGACTGATGGCACGCAGCACGGCCACTCCGCTGCGCGGCATGCTGTTTGGCATCGGCGCCACTTTCCTACTGCAATCCAGCACCCTGGTATCGCTGCTCACCATGGCGTTTTTGAGTACCGGGCTGATTACCCTTGCCGGCGGTATCGCAGTGCTTTTGGGCACCAATCTTGGCGCAACCAGCGGCATCTGGCTGCTAGCACTGGCCGGGCAAAGCGTCAGCCTTTCCCCGGCGGCAATTCCGATGCTGGTGTTTGGCATCCTGGCTGGCTTTTTCAAAGACCGCAGCAAGGCCTTTGGCCGGATTCTGGTCGGTATCGCGCTGATTTTTCTGGGCATTGATGCCATCAAGGAAGGCTTCCAGGCGGTCGGGCAGATGGACTTGAGCACCCTCAAGGTGGGCGGATTGCTGGAGGTGCTGATGTTCTGCCTGGCCGGGCTGCTGCTCACCATCGTGCTGCAATCCTCGCATGCCACGCTGATTCTCACCCTGGCCGCACTTGGCGGTGGACAAATCACCCTGATGCAGGGCTTTGCCATCGCTATCGGCTCCAACGTCGGCAGCAGCGCCTCCACCGCCTTTGTCGGCATGCTGGGCAGTGAACGCAGTGGCCAGCGGCTGGCATTGGCACACCTCTTGTTCAACTGCATCACCGCCCTGCTCTCACTGATTTTATGGTGGCCGCTATCACGACTGGTGATTTATCTGGGCGAGCTATCAGGCATGAGTGCATTGCTGCAACTGGCGTTCTTTCACAGCCTGTTCAACCTGCTGGGGCTGGCGGTGTTCTGGCCGTGGCAAAAACAACTGGCCGCCAAACTGTGCCAGTGGCTGCCCGGCACGGCATCGGAAGCACTTCTGGCCGACAACAAGCCGCTGCGCCCGCGTTACCTCAATGCCAATATGCTGCGCGCCGGTGATACTGCCTTGCAGGCCGTGCTACAGGAAGTCCGCTACCTTGGCGCGGTCGGCCTGGAAGTGCTGGCGCGGATGTTCTATATCGCTGATGACGACCTGCACGCCGCAGAGGCGCCGAAAAACCCGCCATTACCACCGCCGCCACTGCCGGTGGACGCACAAATCCTGTACGAATATCAAATCAAGCCGCTTTACAGCGCGCTTCTGGATTTCACCAGCAAGATGGACTTGCATGATGAGGCGCAGCAAAACCTGCTGGGCAATGCGCATATGGCCGCCTTCCAGCTGGTGGAAGTCATCAAGCACGGCAAACATCTGCAAAAGAACCTGCAACTGAACCTGCAAAACCCGCAAAGCCCAAGCTACCCGGACTACCTGCGGCTGCGCCGGCATCTGTTCAAAACCCTGCGGCAGTTCCGGCAAATGACGCGCCTGCCCGCCGATAGCCCGCAATGGCCCGAATGCCTTGCCACACTGGAGGCGCATATCGCCCGGCTGGAAGTATTCCGTGGCCGCGTCATGGTCAAATTGCGCAGCGAGGAACTGGATGGCTGGCAGACTTCATCACTGATGAATGACAGCAACTATGCCCGCCGTATCGGCCAGGGGCTGATGGATATCCTGCATATTGTGCGCATCGCCCCGCCCATTGAAGACGGCAACGCGCTCGCCAGCAGCCCGGCCAGCGGAGCTGCTTGAATATGTCCGCACGCGCTGCCCGCCTGCTGCAATTACTGGAGCTGCTGCGTACCCGCCGCGTCCCCATCAGCGGTACGGCACTGGCCGGGGCACTCGGCATCAGCCTGCGCACGCTATACCGTGACATCGCCAGCCTGCGCGCCGAGGGCGCGGCCATTGAGGGCGAGCCGGGCATCGGCTACCTGCTGCGCCCGGGCTTCACCCTGCCACCGTTGATGTTCAGCGCCGATGAGCTGGAAGCCCTGGTGCTGGGCGCGCGCTGGGTCGCCAACCAGTCCGCCGACGCGGAGCTTGCCACCGCCGCCGACAAAGCCTTGCAGCGCATCAGCAGCGTGCTGCCTACCGAGTTGCGGCTGGAGGTGGACAGCAGCGGCCTGTTCGTCCCCGGCCGCTGCGACGCATCATTGACTGAGCCATGGCTGCCCACGCTGCGCCAGGCGATTCGCCGCGAACACATCCTGCAACTGGACTACCACGATGCCAAAGACACCCCCAGCCAGCGCCGTATCTGGCCGTTCGCCATGGCCTTCTTCGATGAAACCCGGCTGATTGCCGCCTGGTGCGAGCTGCGCCAGGATTTTCGTCACTTCCGCGCCGACCGCGTGCAGCATCTTGCCGACACCGGCCAGCACTACCCCGAGCGCCGCCCCAGCCTGCTGCGCCGCTGGAGCATTGAACAGGGCATTGCGTTAGATTGAACGCCCTTTCTGCAATGCCCGCCCCGGCAGCTGCCATGACCATCTTCCATCAATTCATCGACAGCCCCGTTGGCCGCCTGCTGATCATCGCCAGCGATAAAGGCCTGCACGCCATCGAGTTCCCGCAAGGCCGCCACCCGGTCAAACGCGAT
>JAUMYP010000055.1 GCA_030528565.1 Pseudomonadota bacterium | reverse complement strand
TAGTGATTCTCATTATCTTTTGTTCGATTTTCCCTATCGCAATCACGCCAGAACGTTTGCTTTGCAATCCCTGCATCGCCACAAATCGAGTCCCGAAGGCTCTGGCAGCATGCCTCCGTCAGCCCCAATCTCCCCGCTCGGGCCACTACGCAACTTCTGCGCAATTCACAGGGCCCGCGGACGGCCGCTAAACTTCCGCCATGAACGCCACGCCTCCTGCCTCCGCACCCAAACCGCCCACCCACCGCCCGCTGGTTGGCTGGCGGTTGCTTGCGCTGCTGTATGACTTTTTCCCGATTCTCGGTATCTGGTTCGTGGTGGTGGTGGTCGCGCTGGCGCTGAACGGCGGTGAGGCCATCCAGAGCAATACCCTGGCCGGGTTTCTTGAGCTTGCCGCGCTGATTGCCGTTACCGGGCTGTACGCCACTGCCAGTTGGCGGCGTGGCGAGCAGACCATCGGCATGAAGCCGTTCCGGCTGTATGTGGTAACCCCCGAGGGCAAAACCGCGCCCTTGGGCAGGCTGTGGCTGCGCTATTTCTGCGGCATGCTTTCGCTGCTATGCGCCGGTCTTGGTTTCTGGTGGGCCTGGTTTGACCGCGAGCACCTGACCTGGCATGACCGCCTCAGCGGCACGCGCATGATTCGTGACTTTGAACGCGATGTTTTGAAAGGCTAACCACTGCGCCTGCGGAACAGCAGCCAGGATGTCCCCAGCATCAGTACCAGCGGCATCAGGTACGCCAGCCGGTAATCGAACTTGTAGGCTCCGGCCATGCGCGCGGACATTTCCTGAAGCAGCCAGAAGCCCAGCGAAAACACCACGCCGATAAACAGCCGCTTGCCCAGCCCGCCGCTGCGCAGGCTGCCGAAGGCAAACGGAATGGCGGCAAGGCATAGCGCCAGCACGTTTAGCGGATAGAACCAGCGCCCCCAGTAGAAGGCTTCAAACTCGCCAGAATCGAGCTGGTTGCGCTTGCGGTAGTCGATGCTGGCCTTGAGGCTGGCCGAATCCAGGAATCGGGGGCGCGCCACGCTGGCCGAAAGCGCCGAAGCATCCAGCTGCGATTGCCAGTGCTCCTGCGCTACATGCTCGCGCTCAACCGCGCGCTCGGCAAAGCGGGTACGGGTGACATCCTTCAACAGCCAGCCACCGGGGCGATGCTCGGCAATGGCCGCATGGGCGATGGACAGCAAGCGCCCATTGTCATCAAGCTGGTACATGCGCAGGTCTTTCAGCTCCAGCCAGGCATCGGTGCCATCAGTGCGCTCATGGCCGGATTCGGCGTTCAGGAACACATCGCCCTCGCGCGCCCACAGGCCGGAGTACTGCGCCACAATCATATTGGGAGAGGTGGCTGCGGCCTTCAGCGCATTGGCGCGCTTCTCTGCCCAGGGCCCCAGGGTTTCGCCGGAGAGCACCATCAGCCCGGTCAGCACGCTGATGGTCAGCGCCACCGACAAGCTCAGGCGTTTGCGCGAGAGCCCCAGCGCACGCAATGCGGTCAGCTCCGAGCTTGCCGCCAACTGCCCCAGCCCCAGCAGCGCACCAATCACCGCTGCGGTTGGAAACAGGGTGTAGGCGCGGCGCGGCAGGGTATAGCTGGAATACAAAAACGCATCGGCAAAGTGGTAACTGCCCTTGCCGATATCATCAAGCTGCGCCATCAGCCCGCCGCCGCCGAGGATAAAGTCCAGCATGATGAGCACAAACCACACTGCCAGCACAAACAGCAGCACGGTACGGCCGATATAGCGGTCATGAATCATCGGAAAGGGTTTCATCGTGCCAGTCTCCGCCGTGCCAGACGGCCATCCCGCCGGTATAGCCAGATGCCCAGCAGCAGGGCCGGCAGGGTCAGCCACCAAAGCCCCAGCGCCACCGGCAGCTTGCCTTTGGCAATCAGGTCAGTGCCAAGAATCATCAGCTGGGTGGCCACCAGATAGCCCATGAAACCCAGTGCCATGCGTCCATAGCGCGCCTGTCTTGGCGGGCTGCGCGAAAGCGGGATGGCCAAGAGCGCCAGCGCCAGCGCAATCAGCGGCGGCGCAATCCGCCAGTGCAGCTGGGCACGCGCCTCGGACGAGTTATCGGCCAGCAGCTCGCCAGTGGTACGGCGGCGGATTTCATGGCTTCTCCTGCGCTCACTGTCCTTGTCCGGCAGGCGCACATCATTACCGGCAAACCCCAGCAGCCGGTAATCCAGCGTATCGCCACTCATCGGCCCTTCCACTTCAAAGCCCTTGCCCAGCGACAGATAACGCTGCTCGCCATCGCGCAGCAGCGCTCCTTCAGCTGCGGTGGTGACATCCAGCCTCTCGCCTTTCTGGCGATAAATGAAAATGCGCTTGAACTTGTCCCCGGCCTGTTCGATTTCGCCGACATAAATCACGCCGCCGCCACCGGGCAGCTCGGTAAAGCGTCCGGCCTCCAGCCCGCTGATGAGCATATTGCGGCTGGCTTCTTCCAGCATCGCCTGCGATTTGCGCCCTGCCCAGGGCCCCAGCCACAACGAGCACAGGGCGATGAAGGCCACCAGCGGCAGGGTAACCATCATCAGTGGCTTCAAAAGCCGACGCGGCCCCACGCCGATGGCTGTCAGCACCGGCATTTCCGCATCGCGGTACAGCCGCGAGGTCGCCATCAGCAAGCCCAGCATCAAGGCCAGCGGCATGATGACCGGCACCCAGGTCAGCAGCACCAGCCCCAGTTGCGCGATACTCATATTGGCGGGCAGCCGGCCGCGGGCGACATCGCCCATCACGTCAATGAACGCACCGCCGACCATCACGATGAGCAGCACCATCAAGGTGGCAAAAATGGCCTGGACGAATTCGCCTGTCAGGTAGCGGTCGAGTTTCTGCATGCGTGGGTCTTGGCGGCTTGAATTAGACTATGCGGCTCTTGCGATGCCAGAACGCGGCGCGTCCCGGCACTCGCGCATTGTACGGAACCCATACTGGAATCTGCTGATGGCTCTCGAATTTGCCCTGAACAACACCTCGCCCGCCACCGCTACCACCGACTGCGTCGTGGTGGGGGTCTTTGCCGACAACACGCTCTCGCCTGCTGCCAAGGCGCTGGATGAAGCCAGCAATGGCAAGCTCGCCAGCCTGGTTGCGCGTGGCGATATTTCCGGCAAGGCCGGCAAGACCGCGCTGCTGTTTGACCTGCCGGGCGTTACCGCGCCGCGCGTCCTGGTGGTGGGCCTGGGCGATGCGGCCAAGTTCGGCGCTTCGCAGTATCTGAAAGCGGTGACCGAGGCTGCCCGCGCGCTCAAGACTGGCGCGGTGAAGTCGGCGCTGCTGACCCTGGCCGAGCTGCAAGTCCAAGACCGCGATGCCGCCTGGAATATCCGCCAGGCTGCCATCGCAGCCGACCATGCCCTGTACCGCTATACCGCAACGCTGGGCCAGAACAACAAAAAGCGTGAAGAAAAAGGTCTGGAGTCGCTCGCCATCAGCGGCAGCGACCAAGCCGCACTGGCACAGGGCAAGGCGATTGCCCAGGGCGTGGCCTTTGCCCGCGAACTGGGCAACCTGCCGCCGAACATCTGCAACCCGCAATATCTGGCCGATGAAGGCCAGCGTTTTGCCAAAGACTTCGACAAGGCCGAATGCGAAGTGCTGGGCGATGCGGAAATGGAAAAGCTCGGCATGGGCTCGCTGCTGGCGGTGGCGCGCGGCTCGGCCAACCGCCCCAGGCTGGTAGTGCTGAAGTGGAACAATGGCGGCGATGCCAAGCCCTATGTGCTGGTCGGCAAGGGCATCACCTTCGATACCGGCGGCATCAACCTGAAAGTACAGGGCGGCATCGAGGAAATGAAATACGACATGTGCGGCGCGGCCACGGTGTTTGGCACCTTTGTCTCCGCCGTGCGCATGGGGCTGAAGGTCAACCTGGTGTGCATCCTGGCCGCCGTTGAAAACATGCCCGATGGCAATAGCTATCGCCCCTCGGATGTCATCACCAGCATGTCCGGCAAGACCATCGAAGTCGGCAATACCGATGCCGAAGGCCGCCTGATTCTGTGCGATGCGCTGACCTATGCGCAAAAGTTCAACCCCGAGGCACTGCTGGACGTGGCCACCCTGACCGGCGCCTGCATGATTGCGCTCGGCACCTTTGCCACTGGCCTCATGACCAAGCACGACGACCTTGCCAAAGAGCTGCTGGCTGCCGGTGAAACCGTGTTCGACCGCGCCTGGCAGTTGCCGCTGTGGGACGAGTACCAGACCATGCTGGACTCGCAGTTTGCCGACATCTACAACATCGGCGGCCGCTGGGGCGGCGCGATTACCGCTGGCTGCTTCCTCTCGCGCTTCACCGAAGGCGTGCGCTGGGCGCATCTGGACATCGCCGGCAGCGCCAGCGCCGAAGGCAAGATGGGCATGGCCACCGGCCGCCCGGTTGGCCTCTTGTCGCAGTGGCTGCTGGAAAAGGCCGCCTGAGTAATGCGGAGGCCGGGCAACCGGCCTCCTGCCCCCGATGCGCGCCGACTTTTATCTCATCGACAAGCCCCGCTTCCGCGCCGAGCCGCTGCGCCTGGTGTGCGAGCTGGCACGCAAAGCGCACGATGCAGGCTTTGCCAGCCTGATTCTGGTGCGCGACATGACCGAGGCCGAAACGCTCGACGACCTGCTCTGGTCATTCGACCCCGATGCCTTTATCCCGCACCAAATCGCCGGCAACGAAGAAGACGACGAAACCCCGGTACTGATTGTGCCGCCGGACATCGACACGCCGATGCGCCCACTCATCATCAACCTGCGCCCGGCGCCGGTGGAAGGCGACTTCGAGCGCGTACTGGAAGTCGTCCCCGCCGACCCCGCCGCCCGCGCCCCGTTGCGCGAACGCTGGCGGCAATACCAGGCACGCGGCCTTAGCGTGCACAAGCACGATATGTAAGCCACACACCCTGCCCGCCTGCCTCTCTGGCCAGCCCAACAGTCCGCCCCCTTCAGCCCCCAACCGCCATACCGCCCGTCTATCTACCATGTCTCTTGCCCAAAGCTATCTGCCCGCCGCCATCGAAACCGCGCTGTACGAAAAGTGGGAGGCCGCTGGCCTGTTTGCCCCGCAGGGCGATGGCCCGGCCTATACCATCCTGCTGCCGCCGCCGAATGTCACCGGCACCCTGCACATGGGGCATGCCTTCCAGCACACGCTGATGGACGCGCTGGTGCGCTATCACCGCATGCGCGGCTTCCGCACGCTGTGGCAGATGGGCACCGACCATGCCGGGATTGCCACGGAAATGGTGGTCAGCCGCAATCTTGCCGCCGAGGGCAAGGGAGAAACCCGCGATTCGCTGGGGCGCGAGAAGTTCATCGAAAAGGTCTGGGAATGGAAGGCGCATTCGGGCAGCAGCATCGAGCGTCAGATGCGCCGCCTGGGCGCTTCCGGCGACTGGTCGCGCAGCGTGTTCACCATGGACCCGATGGCCGCCGAAGCCGTGGTTGAAGCCTTTGTGCGCCTGCATGAAGAAGGCCTGATTTATCGTGGCCAGCGCCTGGTGAACTGGGATCCGGTGCTGGATACGGCCATTTCCGATTTGGAAGTGGAAAACAATGAAGTCGATGGCCATATGTGGCACTTCAAGTACCCGCTGGCCGGCGGCGAAACCTACGAATACATCGAGCGCGACGCAGACGGCAATATCACCCTGCGCGAAACCCGCGATTACATCGCCATCGCAACCACCCGTCCGGAAACCATGCTGGGCGATGGTGCCGTGGCGGTGCATCCGGACGATGCGCGCTATGCGCCGATTGTCGGCAAGCTGTGCGAAATCCCGGTAGGGCCAAAGGCGCAGCGCCGCCTGATTCCGATTATTGCCGACGAGTATCCCGACCCGGCGTTTGGCTCGGGCGCAGTGAAAATCACCGGCGCGCATGACTTCAACGACTACGCTGTTGCCGTGCGCCACGGCATCCCGCTGTATGCATTGATGGATGGCAGGGCGCAGATGCGCCGTGATGGTTTGGGCTATGACGAGAGCGCACGCATTGCCGCTGCCATCGCGCGCGGCGAACAGGCCGTGGATGAGAGCGTGCGCAGCGTCAACCTGGTCCCAGAAGAACTGCGCGGACTGGACCGCCTGGAAGCACGCCGCCAAATCGTGGCGGCCATCAATGCTGAAGGGCTTGCCGTTACCAATGCCGAAGGCGAGCCGCTGGTGGAGGCGAAAAAAATCATGCAGCCCTTCGGCGACCGTTCCGGCGCGGTGATTGAGCCGTTCCTCACCGACCAATGGTTCGTGAAGATGGACGGCCTGGGCAAGCGCGGCCTGGAGCTGGCTGAAACCGGCAAGGTCAAGTTCGTGCCGGAAAACTGGATTAATACCTACCGGCACTGGATGGAAAACATCCAGGACTGGACCATCTCCCGCCAGCTCTGGTGGGGGCATCGCATCCCCGCCTGGTTTGCCGAAGACGGCGAGATTTATGTTGGTCGCAGCGAGCAGGAAGTGCGGGAAAAATACGCGCTGGGCGACAAACCACTGCGCCAGGACCCGGACGTTCTGGAAACCTGGTTCTCCTCGGCGCTGTGGCCATTCTCCACCCAGGGCTGGCCGAATGCGGCGCTGATGGCCGAGCGCGGCTTTGCCCGGCATGTGCCCAGCAATGTGCTGGTCACCGGCTTTGACATCATCTTCTTCTGGGTCGCGCGCATGATTATGCTCACCGACCACTTCACCGGCCAGGTGCCGTTCCACGATGTGTATATCACCGGCCTGGTGCGCGACCGCAACGGCCAGAAAATGTCCAAGTCCAAGGGCAATGTGCTCGACCCGCTGGACATCATCGACGGCATCAGCGCCGATGCGCTGGTCGCCAAGCGCACCGCCGGGCTGATGCAGCCGAAGATGGCGGCGAAAATCGAAAAGGACACCCGCAAGGAGTTCCCCGAAGGCATCGCCGCCCACGGCGCCGATGCGCTGCGCTTCACCATGGCGGCGCTGGCCGGGCCGGGGCGCGATATCAAGTTCGACCTGGCGCGTGCCGAGGGCTACAAGAACTTCTGCAACAAGCTATGGAATGCCACCCGCTTTGTGCTGATGAATACCGAGGGCTTCAGCGCCAACGGCCTGCCGCAGCCGGTGAGCGATGCAGAAAAATGGATTCTCTCCCAGCTGGCCAAAACCACGGCCGAAGCCGCCGGGCACTTTGCCCACTACCGCTTCGACCTGCTGGCGCAAACCCTGTACGAGTTCACCTGGAACCAGCTCTGCGACTGGTTCGTGGAACTGGCCAAACCCGCCTTGAATGGCAGCGATGCGGCCGCGGCCAATTCCACCCGCCACACCCTGCTATATGTGCTGGAGCAATCACTGCGGCTGTTGCACCCGCTAATTCCGTTCGTCACCGAAACCCTGTGGCAGGAAGTCGCGCCCAAACTCGGCATCGCCGAAGGCAGCCTGATGCTGGCCGCCTACCCCACGGTCGAAGCGATGCATGTGGCGGGTTTTGCCCAGGCCGATGCCGATATCGAATGGCTCAAAGCCATGGTATCGGCACTGCGCCGCATCCGCAGCGAGCTGGGCGTCTCCCCCGGCAAACAGGTCACGCTGCTGGCACGCGGCGGCGATAGCACCCGCCTGCAACGCTTTGATGCCGCGCTGCGCTTCCTGGCGCGGCTTGAAAACATCGAAATGCTGGACGGCGAGCCGCCCGCCGCCGCTGCCGCGCGCGTGGGCGAAATGGACCTGTTCGTACCGCTGGCTGGCCTTGTCGACCTGGATGCCGAACGCGCCCGGCTGGACAAGGAAATCAAGCGCGTCGCTGCCGAACTTGAAAAATCGAAAAACAAGCTCAGCAACGAAACCTTTGTAGCCAACGCCCCGGAAGCCGTGGTCGCGCAAGAACGCCAGCGGCTGGCCGACTGGGGCGCACAGCATGAGGCGCTCAACGCCCAAAGGCAGCGGCTGGGTTAATCAAACAACCAAGCCCTCTCCTTGGGAGGGCTTGCTTATTGAACCCAAACCTCGCCCAGGATTTACAGCGCGTCAATATCGCCCAATGCGCGAATCAGGCGCCGGGCGCGTTTGTCCGGGCGGGTTTGTGGGGGCTGGTAGCCAGCGCGGGCGGCGGCCTGTTCGGCGCGGGCAGCCGCACGGGCGGCGATGGAGCTTTCCGATTCCAGATACAGGGTCTGCGCATGGCTGGCCGGGCCACGGCGGTCATCCAGTGCGCGCACTTCCAGCTCGAAACGCTCCACGCCGCGCACCACGGTAAGCGTCTCGCCGCCTCGCAGTGCCCGCGCCGGTTTGGCGCGCTGGCCGTCCACTTCCACCCGTCCGGCTTCAATGGCCTGCTTGGCAAGCGCCCGGGTCTTGAAAAAACGCGCCGCCCATAGCCAGATGTCCAGTCGCAATGATGCCAATGGTTCGGCAAGTGGTTTCATGTCAGCCTCCAGAGGCTACAAACAACAATGGCCGCACGCGGCGGCCATTGTGTTGCAAAACTTGCCGGGGATTATTCGGCAGCGGCTGCGGCGGCCGCCTTGGCTTCGGCCTTGGCCTTGGCAACGGCAGCCAGGTCTTCGCGGATACGGGCCGCCTTGCCTTCCAGACCGCGCAGGTAGTACAGCTTGCCGGCGCGCACGGCACCACGGCGCTTGACCACCACCGAGTCGATTGCGGCGCTGTGGCTCTGGAACACGCGTTCCACGCCGTAGCCGTGAGAAATCTTGCGCACGGTGAAGGAGGAGTTGAGACCGGCGTTCTTCTTGGCGATGACCACGCCTTCATAGGCCTGGACGCGCTCGCGGTTACCTTCTTTCACCTTGACATTGACCACGACGGTATCACCGGGGCCGAAGGCGGGCAGTTGGCGACCGGCTTGCGCCGATTCAAATTCGTTGACGAGATTGGCGAGAGAGGGCTTGCTCATGATATGGGCCTGTGTATTTGTGGTTTATCGGCGCAAGTGCACGTGGACCTGCGTCCGGGCTTGGGAAAGCGCGCGATTCTAGCAAGATTTCATGGCTGATGGCAAGCCAGTGTATCCCGCCCGTCCTAGATATCCTGCGCGTCGAGCCAGGCGCGGTCTTTGGCCGGGATGTCCAGCCCAGCCAGCAATTCCGGGCGGCGCCGGGCGGTGCGCAGCAGCGATTGCCGGTAGCGCCAGCGGGCGATTTCGGCATGATTGCCGGAGAGCAGTACCGGCGGCACCTCGCCATAGGCATGCTGCAAGGGACGGGTGTAGTGCGGGCAATCCAGAAGGCCGTTTTCAAAGCTGTCCTGACGGGCAGATTCGGCATCGCCCAGCGCGCCTTCCTGCAGGCGGGCGATGGCATCAATCAGCACCGCCGCCCCCAGTTCACCACCAGAGAGCACATAGTCGCCCAGTGAAATTTCTTCATCCACCTCTTGCTGGATAAAACGCTCGTCCACGCCCTCGTAGCGGCTGGCAATGAGGGCGATGCGCGGCAAGGCCGCCAGTTCGCGCACGCGCTGCTGAGTAAGTGGCGCGCCTTGCGGACTTAAGTGAATGACATGCGCCCTGCCCTCGCCAGCCTGTTGTACAGCGGCCAGTGCGCGGGAAAGCGGTTCAATCATCATCACCATGCCCGGGCCGCCGCCAAATGGGCGCTCGTCCACACGCCGGTAATTGCCTTCGGCATAGTCGCGCGGGTTCCAGGCTTCCACCTGCAACAAGCCGCGCTCACAGGCACGGCCGAGCACGCCAAAAGCCACCGCCTGGCGGATAAAGTCGGGAAACAGGGTGATGACATCAATGCGCATGGGAAAGCAGGGACAGGGGGCAGAGGTCAGGAGCCAGGGGTCAGGGAAAAAGCGAGAGTAAATTTCTGGCCGGGACTCGGGACTCGGGACTCG
>JAUMYP010000054.1 GCA_030528565.1 Pseudomonadota bacterium | reverse complement strand
GGAATTGGTGGAGCTTAAGGGGACAGAGCAAAGACCTTGAAAGGCATGGCTCTTAAAAGTAACGGCTATAAGTCTCCATATGGAAGTACCACGACTGTTGCAAAGGCAGCTTGGAGAAGTATCAGAGACGATGTCCCAGTTTCATTACCATGAGCTCACGCAAGTTTGGGTCATCACTTTGGGGTGGTTGGATTTCATCCAGCGAAAAGCCGCGTGCACGCGCATCATCCTCATCCAGACCATCTAGTGCGACAAATTCCGCATCCATCAGTGCCGCGCGGGCGGTATCCGGGCTGTCATAGGGCAGAGTGGCACCATCGGCATCCAGCACTTCGGCAGTACCGGCTTCACGAATGCTGAGCCGTGCCCAAATCAGGGTGTCGCCCAGCGTTGCCAGCCACCATTCGCTATGGGTGGTATCGTCGTCATGGGCAAGCATGTGCATCATCAGAACTCCGCATTGCCCGGTGCGCGCGGGTAGGCGATGGCATCGCGGATATTGCCCAGCCCGCAGACATAGACCACCAGACGCTCGAAGCCCAGGCCAAAACCTGCGCTGGGTACGCTGCCGTAGCGACGGAAATCGCGGTACCAGGCGTAGTGTTCGGGGTCGAGGCCGAATTGCTGCATGCGCGCATCAAGCATCTCCAGACGCTCCTCGCGCTGGCTACCGCCAATGATTTCACCAATGCCGGGGGCGAGCACATCCATCGCCGCCACGGTTTTGCCATCATCATTCAGGCGCATATAGAAGGCCTTGATGGCCTCGGGGTAATTCATCACCACCACCGGACGGCCGACGTGCTCCTCGGTCAGCCAGCGTTCGTGCTCGGTCTGCAAATCCAGTCCCCATTCCACCGGGAACTCGAACTTCTTGCCGGATTTTTGCAGCAGGGTGATGGCCTCGCTGTAGTCGATGCGCTCGAACGGTGAATTGATGAACGCCTCCAGCCGGGTGATGGCGTCTTTTTGCACGCGCTCGGCGATGAATGCCATGTCGTCGGCACGCTCATCGAGCACCGCGCGGAACAGATACTTCAAAAAGTCTTCTGCGAGATTGGCATCGTCATTGAGGTCGGCAAAGGCGATTTCCGGCTCAATCATCCAGAACTCGGCCAGATGCCGCGTGGTATGGCTTTGCTCGGCACGGAAGGTCGGGCCAAAGGTATAGACCTTGCTCATCGACAGCGCATAGGCCTCGACATTGAGCTGGCCGGAAACAGTCAGGAAGGTTTCCTTGCCAAAGAAGTCGCGCGAGAAATCCACCTTGCCATCCTTGCCGTAGGGCAGGTTGGCCAAATCCAGCGTGGAGACGCGGAACATCTGCCCGGCGCCCTCGGCATCGGAAGTGGTGATGATGGGCGTGGAAATCCAGTAGAAGCCGCGCTCGTGGAAGAAGCGGTGCACCGCCATCGCCAGACAATGACGGATGCGCGTGACTGCGCCAAACAGATTGGTGCGCGGGCGCAGATGGGCGACTTCGCGCAGGAACTCCGGGCTCATCGGCTTGGGCTGGATGGGATAGGTCAGTGGGTCTTCCACCCAGCCGACCACTTCCACGCTTTCGGCCTGAATCTCGAAGCTCTGCCCCTTGCCCTGCGACTTCACCAGCTTGCCGGTGGCAATCACCGAGCAGCCGGGTGTCAGCCGTTTGACCTCATCAAAATTGCCCAAGGCGTCGGTGGCCACCACTTGAATCGGCGCAAAGCCCGAGCCGTCGCTGATATTGACAAAGGCCAGGTTCGCCGAGCCGCGCACGGTGCGCACCCAACCTTTGATGGTGACCTGTCCACCTTCTGGGAAATGTCCTGCCAGGGCGTGAGCGACGGATGCGTGAGTCATGTGCTTGCTGCAATCAAAACAAGGGGCGATGATGATACAAGCACAGCCCTTGTTCCGGTTCTGGAGATACGCATGTTCCGCCAAATTTTTCTGCCGTTTGGCCTGGCTCTGGTCTTGGCCCTGCCCGCAACCGGGGCGGCGCAAACCATCGAAAAGGCCGATGGCCTGGCCCGGCTGGCACTGGACTGCATCCACAAGGAATATCCCAACAAAATTGCCCATGTGCTGCGCAGTGATGCCGACAGCGGCACGCCACGGCAGCTGTATCCGGCCTTTTATGGTTGCTATGACTGGCATTCGGCGGTACATGGGCACTGGCTCTTGGTACGGTTGCTGCAATTGGATGCCAATGCCGGTTTTGCTGCCGAAGCCCGTCAGAAACTGGACGCAAACCTGAGTGCGGCCAACTTGCTGGCCGAGGCCGCGTATTTCCAGCGCGGCGATAAGAGCTTTGAGCGCCCTTACGGCATTGCCTGGTTGCTGCAATTGTCTGCACAACTGCATCAATGGGATGACCCGGATGGCAGGCGCTGGGCTACAGCCATTGTGCCGGTGGAGCAAGAGGCCGCCCAGCGCATTCGTCAATGGCTGCCCAATCTCACCTTTCCGGTACGGGTGGGGGAACATGCGCAGACTGCCTTCGCCTTTGGCCTGATTCGTGACTGGGCAGTGGTGCGCGGCGACAAGGCCATGCAGGACTTGATAGACACTACCAGCCGCCGCTTTTATCTGCGTGACCGCGATTGCCCGCTGGCCTATGAGCCTTCCGGCAGTGATTTTCTTTCTCCTTGTCTTGCCGAGGCCGACCTGATGCGCCGGGTGCTGCCGCAGCCTGAATTTGTGGCCTGGCTGGATGGCTTCATGCCGCAGATTCCGCGTGATGGCCGTGCCGACTGGCTACAGCCCGGCGTTGTCACTGACAAGAGCGATGGCAAGCTGGCGCATCTGGACGGCCTGAACCTGAGCCGCGCCTGGATGCTTGATGGCATCATCCGCAGCCTGCCGCAGGATGATGCGCGAGTGCCCGCCCTGCAAGCCGCCGCCCGCCGTCACCGCGAGGCTGGACTGGCTGCCTTCGATGACATGCACTACATGGGCTCACATTGGCTGGGCAGCTTCGCCACCTATATGCTGGCGCCGCCCGGTGCTTGAAAAAGCATCTGCCGCCTTCATTTACAAGCGTGAAATCCCCCGGAGACCCAACTGATGGCCGTGACCCTTGCCCCTGCCGCCCTTGCCCGCGTCCAGCACTATCTGGCACAAGACCCCGGCAAACAGGGGCTGCGCTTTGGCGTAAAGCGTACCGGCTGCTCCGGCTGGGGCTATGTCATCGACATGGCGAGTGACGCCCGTGATGACGACCATATATTTGAACAGGACGGCGTACGCGTACTGGTGGATGCCGACAGCCTGCCACTGGTGGACGGCACCGAAATCGACTTCCTGAAACAGGGTTTGAACGAGCAATTCGTATTCCGCAACCCCAATGTCAAGGGCGAATGCGGCTGCGGCGAGAGCTTCACCACCGACCCGGACAAAGGCTGGGAGTGATTTATGGATTTTATTGAATATTATGAAGAGAAAATAGATAGCATCGATAAATTAAGGAGAATTATTGATTCTCTCGCGAGAAGGGAAAGGGTTTTTGCATGGCGAGGACAAAAGGATTCTTCTTGGTCGCTGCATAGTAAATTGTATAGGAGATTGATCAATGTAAATACAGTTAGAGTTAGGGAGAGAAGCCTGCAACGCGAAGAAGACAATATAATTGAAAGGTTAAGAAGCTGGGGTTTGCACAATCAACCTGGACACGGGAGGCTTTCCTATCTTAATCAGCTTGCCATGCTTCAGCATTATGGGGCTCCAACGAGGTTAATAGATGTTTCATTCAATGCATGGGTTGCAGTATGGTTTGCTGTAGAGAGAGGGGCGGATGATGCGGACGCAAGACTGTTTGCGTTTGATGTAACAAATACCATGTTAAATAGCGAGCCTCGTGGTAAAAAGGGCGGCTATTGGAATGTTATAAGAAACTGGGAAGACTCTTTGGGGTGCCCTTGGGCAGATTTTCCTGAATGGGAAACGACTTTTTTTGCTTGGAAGCCTCCGGCAATAAATAGGAGAATTTTTTCTCAGAATGCAGGTTTTTTGCTTGGGGGCGTTCCAAAATCTAGTAGTAAAAAGCCATACCCTAAGGGAAAAGGTAAGTACTGGAAGATTGAGGATGTGGCGAAAAGTTGCAGCATATCAATAAGGCCTCATGTCTATGGCGCGATTCGTGGTCGCCCGCCTGACTTTTCAATGTATACATTCAAAATAAACTCAAAAATAAAAAAACCATTGAGAGATATGTTAAGAAGGGTATTTGGGTACGATTATTCGGTGATGTATCCAGATTATAGTGGATTTTCCGAGCACGGCCTTAAGTGAGTTGCCTCGAAAATTTATTGGTGATGAGTTTTGGGTGGCGGGCATGAGTAGTATTAGCGTTTATTGCCACTACCCTTGATAACTTGGCATGCTTTGCGGTGGATGAGTTTGGCCCAATTGACAGCAGTTGCACAAGCCACTTCTCGGCGGGGCTGGCGCTGCCGGGGGCATGTTGATTGGCATGGCTGATGGCTGCTTGCAGCAACTGCTCCGTCTGCGGCAGCAGGGCAGCGGTAAAACCGGCATCTCTTTGCAGCGGAGCATTGCTACGCAGGCGTTTTTGGGCAAAGCCTACGATTTTTCCGGCGGCAAGCAGCAGAGCGGCATCGTGGTTGCCGGCTGCATTAAAACAGGTAAGCGCCGCGCTGGGGGACCTGGCGGGATTTGCAACTCGTCCAATAGCCGCGCCAAATACCACATCACATCCCCCAGCTCCGCCAGTTTTTCCTCCGCAACGCCCAAGTACAGATGAAACTTGATCGCCTCATCGGCCAAGCCTAAGGCGCAGTACAGCAAGCCTTCGCTATTGCCACCGGTGGGCGGTGCTACGGGTAAACACCTGCTAGGCATTGCTTGTTAGGCAAAGGTCATGGGGCAGGGCGACTGGACGGGAGCAGGCATGGTAACGCCACTTGCACGGAAGCACAGCTCGCCGCATAATGCGCGGCTTCCTGCACTCTTGCAGGGAGTCTTGCTCCACGGCATTGTTTGCCGGGGGCTGTCAGGCAGGGCAATCCCGCGCTGCCGATATCCACAAGGAAAACACCATGCGTCATTACGAAGTCGTGTTCCTGGTCCACCCGGATCAGAGCGAACAAGTGCCGGGCATGCTCGAGCGCTATACCGCTGCCATCGAAGCTGCAGGCGGCAAAATCCACCGTGTTGAAGACTGGGGACGCCGCATGCTGGCTTACTCCATCGACAATCTGGTCAAGGCCCATTACGCGATGTTCAACATCGAGTGCGACCAGAAGGCGCTGGACGAGCTGGTCGATGCCTTCCGCTTCAACGATGCCATCCTGCGCCACCTCATCATCAAGCGCGATGAAGCCATCACCGAGCAGTCGCTCATCATGAAGAACAAGGATGAGAAGGGTGACAAGGCCGAGCGCGGCGAGCGCCGCCGCCGTGACGAGGAATACAGCGAAGCCGAAACCTCCGCCGATGAAGACGGTGAGGAAAGCGGCGATACCAACGAAGCTGAAGAAGCAGTCTAAGGAGCACGACCATGTCCAAATTCTTCCGTCGCCGCAAGTTCTGCAAGTTCACTGCCGAAGGCGTGACTGAAATTGATTACAAGGATCTCGGCACCCTGCGCCAGTACCTGACCGAAACCGGCAAAATCGTGCCGAGCCGTATCACCGGCACCAAGTCGCGCTATCAGCGTCAGCTGGCCACCGCCGTCAAGCGCGCCCGCTATCTGGCGCTGCTGCCGTACACCGACAACCACGACGTTTGATTCGTGGCAGGCGGCGGGTCAAGCGGCTCGCCGTCTTTCCCCATTCCCATCCGTCCATTCGGACAGCCACCGTTGCGGGGCAGCCCGCTAACGAATACGGAGAAATCTGATGAAACTTATCCTGCTGCAAAAAGTGCAGAACCTCGGCAAGCTCGGCGATACCGTCGAAGTCAAGCCCGGCTTTGGCCGTAACTATCTGGTGCCGCAGGGCAAGGCCGTGCCGGCCACTGCCGCCAACCTGGCCGAATTTGAAGCCCGCCGCGCCGAGTACGAAGCCAAGGCGCAAGCCCTGCATGACGAAGCCGAAAGCCGTCGCGCCAAGTTTGAAGGCCAGAGCGTCACCATCCGCGCCAATGCCTCCAACGAAGGCAAGCTGTATGGCTCGGTCAGCCCGCGCGACATCGCCGAGGCCTTTACCGCCGCTGGCCTGCAGCTCAACAAGAGCGAAGTGGTGCTGGGCGAAGGCCCGCTGCGCAACACCGGCGAATACGAAGTGATGTTGCACTTCGCCGCTGAAGTGGAAACCCCGGTCAAGGTGGTGGTGGAAGCCGAACAGGCTTGATGCCGCCCTCAGGCAAGACCGCAACGGGCATCCTTCGGGGTGCCCGTTTGTTTTTGTGCTGGCAGCCAGGCCAGCGCCCCTCTAGCATTACGTCTTTGGCATTTTTGATTTGGATATCTGTTGATGAACAATCGCAGCCCCGAGTTTGCGCAGCGTTTGGAAAGCCGTACTGATAGCCGCGTGCAGCAGTTGCGCGTGCCGCCGCAATCCATCGAGGCCGAGCAGGCGGTGCTGGGCGGCCTGATGCTGGACAAGAACGCGATTGACCGCGTCGGCGATATCCTTACCGAGCAGGACTTCTACCGGCGCGACCATCAACTGATTTACCGCGCCATGAGCGAGCTTTCCAGCCGGGACAAGCCCTGTGATGTGGTGACCTTGCTGGAGTGGTTCGAGTCCCAGGGCAAGGCCGAGCAAGTGGCCGGGGGGGCGTATCTGGTGGAGCTGGCCAATACCACGCCGTCGGCGGCCAATATCCGTGCCTATGCCGAAATCGTGCGCGACAAGGCGGTGCTGCGGCAGCTGATTGATGTGGGCACCGGCATTGTCAACGATGCCTTCCAGCCCAATGGCCGGGAAAGCGCCGAGATTCTTTCCAAGGCCGAGCAGGACGTATTCGCCATTGCCGAGGCGGGCAGCCGTGGCCGTGCTGATTTTGTGCAGGTCAAGCAGGCGCTGCAAAGTGCTTATCACGTATTGCAGGAACGTTTTGAAAACGGTGGCAGCGTCACCGGGCTTGCCACCGGCTATACCGAATTTGACCAGATGACGGCAGGCTTGCAGCCCACCGACCTGATTATCCTCGCCGCGCGTCCGGCCATGGGCAAAACCACCTTTGCACTGAATATTGCCGAGTACGCGGCGATTCGCTCCAAGAAAGCCGTGGCGGTGTTTTCCATGGAAATGTCGGCGGCGCAATTGGCGCTGCGCCTGATTTCCTCCAATGGCCGGGTCAATGCCACACGGCTGCGCACCGGGCAGCTGGAGGATGAAGACTGGACGCGGGTGGGAAGCGCGGTCAGCATGCTGCAAAACACCAAAATTTTCATCGACGACACCCCCGGCCTGTCACCGGAAGTGCTGCGCTCCAAAGCGCGACGCTTGAAGCGCGAGCATGACCTGGGGCTGATTGTCATCGACTATTTGCAACTGATGAGCGTGCCCGGCAATAGCGAGAACCGTGCCACGGAAATCTCGGAAATCTCGCGTAGCCTGAAAGCCCTGGCGAAAGAACTGAATGTGCCGGTGATTGCGCTCTCGCAGCTCAACCGTTCGCTGGAAACCCGTACCGACAAGCGCCCGGTGATGGCCGACCTGCGCGAGTCCGGCGCCATCGAGCAGGATGCCGACATCATCGTGTTCATCTACCGCGATGAGTATTACAACAAGGAAAACTCGCCGGACAAGGGGCTGGCGGAAATCATCATCGGCAAACAGCGTTCCGGCCCGACCGGCTCTATCAAGCTGAAGTTCTTTGGTGAATACACCCGTTTTGACAATCTGGCGCACGATACCTTCGGCAGCTTCGAGTAGGCCATGAGCATCGACATCCAGGCCCTGCGCCCCAGCCGCATTGAAATCAATCTCGATGCCTATGCCGAAAACCTGCGCCATATCCGCCGCCATACCGGCGTGCCGCTGATGGCCATCGTCAAGGCCAATGCCTATGGGCATGGCCTGCTGCCGATGGCGCGGCAGGCACTGCAATCGGCTGCCAGCCAGCTGGGGGTGGCCATTGCCGAAGAGGCGCTGGCGCTGCGGCAGGCGGGTATCAACGCCCCGATTCTGGTGCTGGGCGCGGTGCCCAAGGCGCAGCTTGCAGCCTGTATTCAGGCCGGTATTGAAATCACCGTGCCGTCCGAACAAGGACTTGCCGAGGCGCTGGCCGTGGCTGAAAGCTTGGGCAAGCCAGCCCTTATCCATCTGAAAATTGATACCGGCATGGCGCGCATCGGTGTGCCGGCAGAAAAGGCCGCGCACCTGATTGAAGCGGCGCTGACCTCGCCCTGCTGCCGTATCCAGGGGATTTTTTCGCATCTGGCCTGCGCCGATGAGCCGGATTCGCCGATGACCGCGCAGCAACTGGAGCGTTTTTTGAGCGCCTGTGAGTATTTCCAGCGCATCGGCGCCCCGATGCCGGTTCGGCATCTGGCCAATTCCGGCGGGGTGATGAACTTTCCCGCAACCTGGCTGGACATGGTGCGCCCCGGCATCATGAGCTATGGCGTTTTGCCGGGCAAGGACTGCCGCGCGCAGCTTCCCTTGCAGCCAGTGCTGGCGCTGAAGTCCGCCGTGGCATATAGCAAGCAGGTTGAGGCCGGTACGCCGGTGGGCTATGGCGCAAGCTGGCGCAGCGCGAAGGCGACCCATATCGCCACCATTCCGCTGGGCTATGGCGATGGCTGGTCGCGGCAACTTTCTTCGCGCGGTGCAGTATTGATTGGCGGCAGGCTGCGGGCGATTGCCGGACGTATCTGCATGGACCAATTTATGGTGGATACAGGCGCGCAGCCGCTTGCAGCAGGCGAAGAAGTCGTGCTGATTGGTGAGCAGCATGGGGCGAGCATCCGCATTGACGAGGTGGCCGAACTTGCCGGCACCATCGGCTATGAACTATTGACCCATATGAGCGCGCGCCTGCCACGGGTGTATCTCAAGAACGGCCAGCCGGTTGAGATTGGCTGATGTGAGGGAACGCTCACTGAATGTGAAGCTCTGAATCCTGGCGAATTCATCTTTCGGCCACGCTTGCTGGGATAGGGTGTGGTTATCCCTGCAGCTAGCTGGAGTAATTGCAATGAACCCGAGTTTCAAGATAACCGCCGCAGCCATTGCTGCCAGTCTGCTGGCAGGCTGTGCCAGCTATACCGGACAGACCCAGGCTCCGGATGACCCGAACCGTACCCGTCGCGGTGCACTGATTGGTGCGGGAATCGGTGCAGTGGCTGGACTTCTGGCGGGTAGAGACGCTACTGACCGTCGCCAGAAGGCGATGGTCGGGGCGGGTATCGGCGGCTTGGCCGGTGCCGGTATCGGTGCCTATCAAGACCGTCAGGAAGCCGAGCTGCGTCGTCAAACGGCGGGGACCGGCGTGGAGGTGCAGCGTGATGGCGATGTCATCAAGTTGAACCTGCCCGATGGCGTGACCTTCGACTTCAACAAGACCGACATCAAGTCGCAGTTTTATCCGGCGCTGAACAATATCGCCCGCACCGTGGCCGAATATAACCAGACCATCGTGGAGGTGGCCGGGCATACCGACAATATCGGCTCGCTCGCCGCCAATCAAACCGTGTCTGATCGCCGCGCCAGTTCAGTTGGCGAGTATCTGATTGGTCAAGGTGTGCTGCGTGAGCGCGTGGAAATGCGTGGTTACAACTATCAATACCCGGTGGCCGACAACAGCACCGAGCAGGGCAGAGCGATGAACCGGCGGGTGGAAATCCGTTTGATTCCGTTGCAAAGCGGCGGTTGAAGCCAAGCTTGATTTTGCTGAATGAACGGAGCCATTAATCTCCGTCAGAGCGCCGACAAACCCCGTTCGTTTTGGACGGGGTTTGTTGTTTTACATTTGCCAAGGGTCTTAGGAAGTTAAGCCACTTCAATGGTGAGCTAAGCTTCTGTAATGACA
>JAUMYP010000012.1:1493-60705 GCA_030528565.1 Pseudomonadota bacterium | reverse complement strand
TGCCGGACGATTTGCTGGGTGCGATTTTCAGCACCTTTTGTATTGGCAAGTGACAAGCAAGCTGATTTAACTGCTGTTTTTGCGGCGGATGGGGATACGCGATACCGGGATATGGGCGATTTCGCCCGCGCTGTCGCGGATGGGGGTGCCAGCCTCCGGTGCCCAGGCCTGGGCGTAGATGGCTTCCCAGCGCATCGGCAGGCTGCCGTCGCTATTGCGCGGATGTGCGGCGGCGGCGGCGGCAAAGCGTTGGCGGCCGCTTAGCGTGCTGCGGCGGGTGTGGAGGGCATTGGTGGCGCCCATGGCTTTGAGGCTATGCAGTACGGCGCTGAAGTCGGGTTTGTGCTCGATAAACACATCGCGGTCGAGCACCGGCTCGCGGAAACCGGCATTGATGAGCGTATCACCGAATGCGGCGATAGTGGTGAATGGGCTGACATGCGGGCTGTGGTCGGCGGCAGCAAATGCTTCGCGCAGCTCGATGAGGGTTTCGCTGCCAAAGGTGGAGAGCAGCAGCAGGCCGCCGGGGCGCATCACCCGGCGGAATTCGGCAAATGTGGCGGGCAGGTCTTCCACCCATTGCAGGGCCAGATTGCAGAACAGCAAGTCGACGATGCCATCGGCCAGCGGCAGGGCGCGCAGGTCGGCGGCGATGCGCGGGATTTCACGGTGGCGCAGCCACTGCCTGCGGGTATTGGCGTGGGCGGCATGCAGCATTGGCAGGGCGGCATCCAGCGCCAGGATTTGGGCTTTTGGCCAGCGCGCGCGCATCGCATGGGCGGCGCGTGCCGGGCCGCAGGCCAGGTCAAGGAGCAGCTGCGGTTGGGCTTCGTGATGGCGAACCAGATAATGTTCCAGTGATTCCAGCAGCCGCGATTCGATTTCCTGCTGTATGGCCGAGGCCTGTGTATAGCCCGCTGCGGCACGGCCAAAGGCGCGGCGAACCTGGCGGGTGTCGAATATCGCCTGGGTCATGGCTGTGTTTCCAGCAGTTGTTTAAGGCCGTGGGCGACTTCATCGGCATGGGTCAGGAACGGCGCATGTCCGGCGTGTTCGATATTTACAAAGCGCGAGTTGCGCATCACTTCCGCCGCCGCCTGCATGGCGCGCGGATTGACCAGCCGGTCGCGGCGGCCGGCTATCCAGAGGCTGGGAGTTTCAAGCTGCGCAAGGGACGGGCGCAGGTCGATGTTTTGCAGGATGTCAAGGCCATCGGCGAGCACCGACAGCGCCGGTTTGCCACGGGCAAACAGGGCATCGCGCAGGCTGCGCAGTTCTTCTTTGGCGTGGTCGGAGCCAAATGCTTCCAGTGCCAGAAAGCGGTCCAGCGTGCCTTGCCAGTCGTAATGCAGGCCGTGGGCGAAATCGGCAAATAGCTGTGATGGCATGCCTTGTGGCCAGTCATCGCGGTGCACGAAGCAGGGTGTGGCGCACAGCATTGCCAGCGCCTGCATCGGTACCCTGCGTGCGGCGGCGTGCAGGGCGATTAGCCCGCCCAGTGACCAGCCGCACCAGAGGGCGCCTTCTGGCACCTGCGTGGCGATGGCATCGACGCAGGCATCCAGGGTCAATGGCACCGTGCTTTCGCGGGAATGGCCGTGGCCTGGCAAATCCACCAGATGCAGGTGGAAGTCGTGCTCAAGATAAGGCAGCAGGGGCGCGAACACGCCGCTGTGCATCGCCCAGCCGTGGATGAGTACCAGGTCATTGGCGCCGTAGCCGTGGGTCTGGATATGCAGTTTCATGTGCCGTGGTCAGTCCGTAGTACGCAGTTTTCACGCCGGTCTTGCAGGCGTGGGCGGGCAGCGAGCCAGGCAAACAGCACGATGCCCGCGATGATGAGCAAGCTGCCATATAGTGCGCCGCCACGCGGCCAGGCTTCGCCCAGAAACAGCACGCCGAGCAGCGCGGCAAATATCAGTTCGGCGGCCTGCATGGCCTCGGCAGCGGCCAGCGCGGTGGGATTGTCACGCACCATGCCGGTAGCCTTGAAGAACAGGATGGTGGCAATCACCCCGGCACAGAGGGCTACGCCGCTGGCCAGCAGGATTTGTCCGGCAGAAGGCGCACCGGCCTGCCGCCAGGCATGGGCGGCCACCAGCAGCCATAGCGGCTGGCTGGCCAGGGTCATGCCGAACACCCGCTGGCTGGCGTCCAGGTCTTGCCCGGTTTTTTCCAGATGCAGCAGCAACAGCCGGTTGCCCAGCGGATACAGCACCGCGCTTGCCAGTACGCAAACCAGCGCCAGGCTGGCAGCAGCATCCAGCCCGCCCTCGGCGTGGGAGAGCTGCATCAGCAGCACCCCGGCAAGGATGGCAAGCGCAATCAGCCAGGCCGCAGGCGGCACTTTGCGGCGCGCATCGCGGTACAAGAACGGCGCGCAGAGCATGCCGGCAATCACGGTGAACTGGAAGCTGCCGGCCACCAGCCATGACGGGCCGCTATCGGCCGCGAATGACAGCAGGCAGTAAAACAGCACAAAGCCAAGCGCGCTATAGCCCAGCCATGGCCAGGGGGACTGTTTGATGGCGGCCAACACCGGGCGTATCCGTCCGCGCAGCAGGGGCAGCAACAACGGCAGGGTGATGAAATAGCGCAAGCTGGCGGTCCACGCCCAATGGCCGCCGTCAATGGCACTGGCGCGGTTCAACACATAGGTCAGGGTGAAAAACAGCGCCGAGGCCAGGGCGATGGCGACGGCAGCCAGTACCCGGCCGGAGCTCATATCGGCTGTGCGGACGACTGCATGGCGTAATCACGCGCGCGCAGCAGTGCCTCAACCAGATGGTCGATGTCTTCGGGGCTATGCAGTGCAGAGAAGGTGATGCGCAGCCGCGCGCCGTTTTCCGGCACCGTGGGCGGGCGGATGGCGCTGACCAGAAAGCCTTGCTGGTTCAGGCTTTCGGCCATGGCAAGTGCTTGCCTGGCGCTGCCGCATAGCAGTGGCTGGATGGGCGTGGAGGAGTCCAGCAGCTCGAAGCCCTCGCGTAGCGCGGCATTGCGGAAGCGCAAGGTCAGCCCCTGCAATTTTTCCCGCCGCCAGTGGTCGCGGCGCGCCATCTTGATGGCGGCCAGGCTGGCTGCGGCCTGTGCTGGCGGCAGTGCCGTGGTGTAGAGATACGGGCGTGCGGTTTCGGCCAGGTGTCCAATCAGTTCGGCATCGCCGGCGACCACGGCGCCGGCACTGCCCAGCGCCTTGCCCAGTGTCACCATCTGCAGCGGGACTTCTTTCACGCCGAGCTGGGCGGCAGCCACGCTGCCGTGACCGTCGTGGCCGACCACGCCAATGCCATGCGCATCATCGACATACAGCAGTGCCTGCTGCATATGCGCAACGATGGCCAGCTCGCGCAGCGGGGCGATATCGCCATCCATGCTGAACACGCCATCGGTGACAAGCATGGCCGCAGCTTCGGGCAGGCTGCGCAGTTGCCGCAGCGCGCCTTCGGCATCGGCATGCGGATAGCGGCGCAGCTTGCAGCCGGCCAGCCGCGCGCCGTCAATCAGGCTGGCATGGTTCAGGCGGTCCTGCACGCACAGGTCGTCTTCCCCCAGCAGGGACTGAATCACCGCCAGGTTTGCCATCCAGCCATTGGAAAACAGCAGCGCCGCAGGGACTTGCAGCCAGTCGGCCATTTCGTTTTCCAGGCGCGCATGCAGTGCGTGGTGACCGCAAACCAGATGCGAGGCGCTACCGCTGGCGCCGCTGTGGGCGGATTCATCCTGCAATGCCGTGGTGACGGAAAAATGCTGGGCCAGCCCCAGATAGTCATTGCTGCAAAACGACATCAGCCAGCGGCCAGCCACTTCCATGCGGATGCCATCGCGGCGTTCCACGCTCAGCCGCTTGCGGCGCAGCTGGCGGCTTTCCCGTTCTGCCCGGGCAGCGTTGGTGCGTTCAAACAGCGATGGGCGACTCATGCGGCCTCCGCATCCTGCTGCGGCAAAACGATATCGGCATGCACGGTATCACTACAGCTATCCACATCGGCGCCAGTAAATGGCATCGGTTTCAGGCCAAGCCGCGCGAACAGCTTTTCATCGCGGCTCGTTTCCGGGTTGGCCGTGGTCAGCAGTTTTTCGCCGTGGAAGATGGAATTGGCGCCAGCCAGGAAGCACAGCGCCTGCAATTCATCGCTCATGGTTTCGCGTCCGGCCGAGAGCCGCACCATCGAGCGCGGCATGATGATGCGCGCCACGGCAATGGTGCGTACAAATTCAAACGGGTCGAGTTCCTTTTCTTCGGCCAGCGGCGTACCGGCGACCCGCACCAGCCGGTTGATGGGCACCGAATCCGGGTGCGCGGGCAGGGTGGCGAGCGTGTGCAACAACCCGGCGCGCTGCTGGCGCGACTCGCCCATGCCGACAATGCCACCGCAGCAGGTTTTCAGCCCGGCATCGCGCACATGGCTCAGCGTGTCCAGGCGGTCCTGATATTCGCGGGTAGTGATGATGTCGCCGTAAAAATCCGGCGCGGTGTCCAGATTGTGGTTGTAATAATCCAGCCCGGCATCCTTCAGCGCCCTGGCCTGGGTATCGCTCAGCATGCCAAGCGTGGCACAGGTCTCCAGCCCCAGCGCCTTCACCCCGGCAATCATCTCCGCCACTTTCGGAATATCACGGTCTTTCGGGCTGCGCCAGGCCGCGCCCATGCAGAACCGGCTGGCACCGGCGGCCTTGGCCTGGCGGGCTTTTTCCAGCACCTCCTCGCAGGCCATCAGCTTGGTGGCATTGACGCCGGTGTGATAACGCTGCGCCTGCGGGCAATAACCGCAGTCCTCCGGGCAGCCGCCGGTCTTGACCGACAGCAGGGTGGAGACTTGCACCTCGTCGGCATTGAAATACTCGCGGTGCACGCGGGCGGCGCGGAACAGCAGCTCGGTGAACGGCAACGCAAACAGTGCACTGATTTCTTCGCGCGTCCAGTCATGACGGACGGGGCTTTGGCCGAGGGTGGCTACGGACATAATCTGACAGACGGGCATGGAGTAAAGCGCCAGTCTGGTAAGCATGTCGATGCCTGTCAACTTTTCCATACGCAGCCTGTTTGCGCCGCTGGCTCGCCAGCTTTGGCCGCCCACTTGTCTGCTATGCGGCATGGCCGGGGATTTTGCTGCCGACCGTGAGCTATGCCCGGCCTGTCATGCCGCCCTGCCATGGAACCGGCATGCCTGCTGCGGCTGCGCCCTGCCATTGCAGGCGGATGATGACGGCACCCTGTGTGGCGCCTGCCTGCAACGGAAAACCCGGCCTTTGACAGAAGTCCATTCGGCATTTATTTACGCCGCGCCGCTGGACAGACTGCTGCCGCGCTTCAAGTTTCATCAGTCACTGCCAGCAGGCAGGCTGGTAGCTGGCCTGATGGCCGATGTCCTGCAAAACGTCGAAACGCGCCCCGAAGCACTGCTGCCCATCCCGCTGCATCGCGCCCGGCTGCGCCAGCGCGGCTATGATCAGGCACTGGAACTTGCCAGGCCGCTTTCGCGGGCGCTGGGTATCCCACTACTGCATGGCGTGTTGCGGCGACACAAGGCCACTGCCCCGCAATCGCGGCTGGACAAACACGCGCGCCAACGCAATCTGCGCGATGCCTTCAGCCTTGCCAGCAGCCGCCCGCTGTCCCGGCATGTGGCGCTGATAGACGATGTGATGACCACTGGCGCCACCCTGGAAGCGGCCGCCCGCACCCTGCACCGCGCAGGCGTTGCGCGCGTTGATGCCTGGGTGGCCGCGCGGGCGTTGTGATTCAGCGCAACGCAAAATCCAGTGCAATCCCGGCAAACACCGCCATGCCCACCCAATTGTTGTGCAGGAAGGCGCGGAAGCAGGCCTCGCGTGCGCGGTTTTTGGCAATCAGGAACTGATATGCCACAAGTCCGGCAGCGATGAGCAGCCCCAGCCAGTAAGAGCCGCCCAGGTCGGCACGCTGGCCGAGCAGCGCCAGCGCCAGGAACATGGCGCCATACAGCACGCCCTGTGCGGCCAGGTCCATATCGCCAAACAGGATGGCGGTGGATTTGGAGCCCATGCGGATGTCGTCCTCACGGTCCACCATCGCATACCAGGTGTCATAGGCGGTTGCCCAGAAGATGTTGGCGATATACAGCAGCCAGGCCAGTGGCGGCACGCTGCCCTGTATCGCGGCAAAGGCCATCGGGATGCCCCAGCCAAAGGCCATGCCCAGATACACCTGCGGCAGATAGGTATGGCGCTTCAGATATGGATAGCTGGCGGCCAGAAACACGCCAATCACGCTCATCAAAATCGCCAGTTTGTTGAGCGTCAGTACCAGCGCAAAGGCGGCCAGCATCAGCCCGGCAAACAGCAGCAGTGCCTCGCGCGACGAGACTTCGCCGCTGACCAGAGGGCGGTTCTTGGTGCGCTCCACCGAACCATCCAGCCAGCGGTCGGCATAGTCGTTGATGACACAGCCAGCGGCACGGGTCAGCCATACGCCTAGCGAAAATACGATAAGCGGATGCCAGTGCGGCCTGCCTTCAGCGGCCAGCCACAAGCCCCACCAGGTCGGCCACAACAGCAGCAGCCAGCCGATGGGACGGTCGGCGCGCATCAGTTTGAGATAGGCGCGCAGTTTTTGCCGCCAGCGTGGCAGCGAGGGCGAGTCGGGCATTGAATTCATGTTGTTAAGCGTAGCAGGCAGTCCCCGGATCCGGCCAAAACGGTTACACTAGCCGCCCGCCGGAGCCAAGACTCCGATGCGCATCCGATACGCGCCTGTAGCTCAGCCGGATAGAGTAGCGGCTTCCGAAGCCGTTGGTCGGGGGTTCGAATCCCTCCAGGCGCGCCACTTTGAATAGCTTGTTTTTTAAGACTGCGTTGGCGTGTAGGTGTTGTTTTTTTGGGGGGTGACAATGAAAGATTATTTTCGCGAATCTATTGAGGATGTTGTTAATGATTTGAAAAGAGCGGGAGTGGATACTCGTGGTTATATTTCTGATGCACTAGACGATAAAGTAATTTTTGCTTCAAAGTATTCGATTGGAACTTTTCCGCTTTTATTTATTTTGTTTTTTTGTGTTATTGGGGCGTGGTTTGCGTATTTTGTTGACTGGGATTACTCCGGAGCTAGTCCAATTGCGCGTCTTGCTGGGGTGGTTCTTCCTTTTCTGGCTCCAATAACATTTATATTGCTTTTTTCTTTATTTAAGGGGTGGTGGCGTGCGTGTAAATATAAGTCTGTATTTATAATAACATCTGGTGCTGTAATTTTTACAGGAGGTAAGGAGGTGTTTTTTCTTCCGCTGTCCAAGCTTGTTGGTGTTTATGAGTCGGGGGATAATGTGGATGTTGTTTTTTTAGGGGGTTGTGGATTTGAGTTTTATCCTTCTTACGTCAGAAATTCAAGGCTTCTGATGGAAATTTTAAAGGGGGCTGCTGCGAGTAATAATTTAGCCTTGGGGAGATAAATTGATGGGGCTTCGTTGGGGGTGTGGGAATATTGGGTGGTTCTCCTGTCAGGAAGGGGCAGTTAGGTTGTTGCGACGGTTGAGTATCAGATTTTTTGTGCCAAATTACATGTATAGGTAGATTTGTAGAGTGTCGGCGCTTTGGCTTGAGGTTTGAAGTTATTTGATTTGTCGAACTTAAGAGTTTTTGTTCAAGGTGGCATCAGTTTTGGTAATTTTAATCCTCTGGGGAATTTGACATGTCGGATAAAGTTGTTAATAGATGGATTGATTGTGTCAGATGTGAAGGTAGTGGGGAAATGGAAGTTCAGGAATATGGTGAATGGGTCAATAGCTATTCCTCTGCATCTGATCGTAGCGATTTTGATTTGGTGACTGTCTACAGGGAATGTGAGGATTGCAATGGGAGGAAAGGAGCGTTTCATACTCTTCTAATGAGTAATGAGATTTGCAGTCAAGAACTTGAAGTTTTAAGTTCGGTAAAGGTGGGGGGTCTTTTTAAAAAAAATGCTTATGTTAGAGTTTTAGGGTTTTGTAATGGCGGAAAAATTATAAATAAAAGGCCTTACTATGCATATGCTACGGATTGGCTTGGCAGGAATATTAGGGAATATGTTGAGCGCTCGGAGCATGGGGATTGCAAAAAATGCTTTGGAACTGGATTTCGCCATTATGTTGCAAGAGAGATGTTTTGCTTAAATTGTCGCAATGGATGGGTGGAAGAGGTTGATTATAAGTGGGAAAAAAGTTTTTTTGGGGGGGAAGTTGAAAGGAAGTATATAAGTAAGCATAAATGCTCCCATTGTCATGGGGACTATCGTTTTGGGTGGGTTAGGGTAAAGTTATTCTGAAAGTGGATTTTGGTGGGTAAATCATGAGTGATAATTGCTCCAGTAATACCACTCGTTTAAGCCGCGAGCCTGCGCCGGTTTTGATTTGCACATCGCTTTTGCGGCAGCCAAAGTGGCTGGCAAGCAGCGCAATCAGTTCGGCATTGGCCTTGCCATCCACCGGCGGGGATTTGAGTTGCGCAAGCCAGATGCCGTCCTCGCCTTCGGTGAGCGACTGGCTGCGGGCATTGGGTTTGACTTTCAGTTGCAAAACGCGCATCAAAGTTTCAGCTTCAGATATTTCGGCATCCCGTCACGGGCAAAAGGCGGGTAGGCTTCGCCGCGAATCAGGGGATGCAGATAGCGCCTTGCGGCATCGGTGATGCCATGGCCGTCTTCGCGGATGAAATGCTCGGGGAAGGTTTTCTCCTTGTTGGCGATGTCTTCCAGCGCGGCGGGCGCAATCTTCCAGCGATAGGGTTGGTCGCTGCTGCGCACGATGACCGGCATCACCGCATTCATGCCCTTGAGCGCGTATTGCACCGCTTTTTTGCCGACCGCGCGGGCATGGGCAAAATCGGTTTCCGAGGCGATATGCCGGGCGGAGCGTTGCAGATAGTCGGGCATCGCCCAGTGGACTTTGTAGCCGAGTTTTTCCTGCACCCGGCCTGCCAGATGACTGGCTACGCCGCCGAGTTGCACATGACCAAACGCATCCTTGCCAGCACCGGCATCGGCCACGAAGCGGCCTTGCGCATCGCGGATGCCTTCGCTGGCGACCACCACGCAATAGCCCACGCGCTTGACTATCGCATCGACGCGGGCAAGAAAATCGGCCTCGTCAAACACCCGTTCCGGGAACAGAATCAGATGCGGGGCTTCATCCTCGCCCTTGCCAGCCAGACCTGCGGCAGCGGCCAGCCAGCCAGCGTGGCGCCCCATTGCTTCATACACGAATACCTTGGTGGAGGTGGAGGCCATCGCCGCCACATCCAGCGCACATTCGCGCACGCTTACCGCCGTGTATTTGGCGGCTGAGCCAAAGCCGGGGCAGCAGTCGGTGACGGCAAGGTCGTTGTCCACCGTCTTGGGCACGCCGATGCAGGTCAGCGGGTAATCGAACTCCGCCGCCAGTTGCGAGACTTTCAGTGCGGTATCGGCCGAGTCATTGCCGCCGTTGTAGAGAAACCAGCGCACCTCGTGCTTGCGGAAGGTATCCAGCAGTTGCAGGTATTTTTCCCGGTCTTCCTGCAAGGATTTCAGCTTGACCCGGCAACTGCCGAAGGCGCCGCCCGGGGTGTGCGCGAGCGTGCGCAAATCGGCGCGGCTGAGCACTTGCGTATCAATCAGGTCGTCATTCAATACGCCGAGGATGCCATTGCGCCCGGCCAGCACGCGGATGCCGTGGCTGCGGGCTTCTTCTATCACCGCTGCGGCGGTGGCATTGATAACGGCGGTAACACCGCCGGACTGGGCGTAAACCAGGGTTCCTTGGGGCTGGGCTTTGATTTTCGACATAAGTTGCAAGCAGACCGGGGCGGGGATGCGTTAAGCTGCGCGAGTCCGCGCTGCCTGCGAGTGTAGCGCCCCTGCAACATTGATGGAGTTGATGCAATGCGATTGGTTCTTCTTGGCCCCCCCGGTTCCGGCAAAGGCACGCAGGCTGCGCGTCTGAAAGCGCATTTGCAGGTGCCGCATATTTCTACCGGCGACATGCTGCGTGCGGAAATCGCCGCAGGCAGCAAGCTGGGGCTGGAAGCCAAGGACGTGATTGCCCGTGGCGAGCTGGTCAGCGATGAAATCCTGCTGGGGATGCTGGAGGAGCGCCTCTCGCGCCCGGATGTGGCCAAGGGCTTCATTCTGGATGGCTACCCGCGCAACCCGGCGCAGGCCGAAGCACTGGGCAAGCTGCTGGAAAAAATCGGCCAGCCGTTTGATGCGGCCGTGCAGCTGGATGTGCCGACGGAACTCTTGGTCGAGCGCATTGCAGGCCGTGCCAAGGCCGAAGGCCGCGCCGATGACACGCCCGAATCGGTGCGCGTGCGGCTCAAGGTGTATAACGACCAGACCGCGCCGGTGATTGATTTCTACCGTGCAAAAGACCAGCTCACCGTGGTCGATGGTGTGGGCGAGCTGGATGAAGTGTTCGCGCGCATCCTCAAGGCCATTGGCTAAGCGGCGTGTTTTCTCCTGATGCCGGGCTTGCCCGGCGTTCGTTTGCAGCAATGAAGGCAGAGCAGCCTTGAAAATCCATATCCTCGGCATTGCCGGTACGTTCATGGGCGGCGTGGCCGCCCTGGCGCGTGAGCTTGGACATCAGGTAGCGGGCAGTGACCAGGCGGTATATCCGCCGATGTCCACCCAGCTGGAAAAACTCGGCATCGCGCTGGCACAGGGCTATAGCGCCGCAAATATCGGCAAAGACTGCGATGCCATCGTCATCGGCAATGCGCTTTCACGGGGCAATCCGGCGGTAGAGGCCGTGCTGGACAGTGGCCGCGCCTATACCAGCGGCGCGCAGTGGCTGGCCGAGCATGTGCTGCCGGGGCGCGAAACCATCGCGGTGGCCGGTACCCACGGCAAAACCACCACCACCACCATTACCGCGTTTTTGCTGGAGGCGGCAGGCCGCGCACCGGGCTTTCTGATTGGCGGCGTGGCCGAGGATTTTGGCGTTTCTGCGCGCATCGGCGCAGGGCGTGAATTCGTAGTCGAGGCCGACGAATACGACACTGCGTTTTTCGACAAGCGCAGCAAGTTCGTGCATTACCGCCCGACGGTTTGCATCCTCAACAACCTGGAATACGACCACGCTGACATCTTTCCCGACCTGTCCGCCATTGAGCGACAATTCCACCATCTGTTGCGCACCGTGCCGCAGCGCGGACGGCTGATTGTCAATGGCGAGGATGAAAACCTGCGCCGCGTGCTGGAGATGGGCTGCTGGACGCCGGTGGAGACCTTTGGCATTGGCGAGGGTTACAACTGGTCGGCGCGGCTGGAGGTGGCCGATGGCAGCGCCTTTGGCGTGCTGCGCGATGGCGTGGAAGTCGCCCGCGTGCAATGGCCGCTGCTCGGTCGCCACAATGTGCTCAATGCCTTGGCCGCACTGGCGGCCTGCGCGGCGGTGGGCGTTGCGCCTGCTGATGTCGCCCCGGCGCTGGCGCGTTTTCAGAGCGTCAAACGACGCATGGAAGTGGTGGGCGAGGTCGGCGGCATCAGCGTGTATGACGACTTTGCCCATCACCCCACCGCGATTGCCACCACCCTGGCAGGGCTGCGCGCCCGGGTGGGCGATGCGCGCATCGTGGTGGCGATGGAGCCGCGCAGCAATTCCATGCGCCTGGGCGCGCATGCCGATGCACTGGCGCCTTCGCTTGCCATCGCCGATGAAGTGGTATTTCTGGCGCGCCCGGAACTGCCCTGGGATGCCGCCCGGGTGATTGCCCAGGTGCGCGGCGCGGCCACCGCCGTGGCCGATGCCGATGCCCTGCTGGATGCGCTCAAAACCTGCACCCGTCCTGGCGACCATGTGGTGTTCATGTCCAATGGCGGTTTTGATGCCGCCCCGCGCCGCTTTGTAGAGATGTTGCGCGGTTAGTATGAGCAGTTAAACTCCGGCTTTCTTTCAAGTCCAGGGTTTACCGATGCGCCATTCCGTGCTGACGCTTTCCATCGCCACTGTTTTGCTGCTTGCCGGCTGCAAGGAAGAAGCCGTAACGGCAGCGGCGGCTGCCGACCCGGCACCGGCTGCCAAAAGCGAAACGGTGGTGAGCAAAATCGTAGATGAGCATTCCTATGCCGAGCCGGACAAGGTGCGTACCCGCGATTTGGCGCTGGATTTGTCGGTTGATTTCAACCGCAAGGAACTGGCCGGTAGCGCGACTTACACCCTGGAATGGCTGGACAAGACGGCCACGCAACTGGTGCTGGATACCCGTGATTTGACCATTGAAAAGGCCGAAGGCGAAACCGGCGAAGGCCAGTGGCAACCGCTGGAGTTTGCGCTCGCTCCCACGGCTGACCCGGTGCTCGGCACCAAGCTGTCCATCCAGACCCCGAATCAGCCCGGCAAGGTGCGCGTCACCTATCGCACCTCGCCCAATGCTTCCGGCCTGCAATGGCTGACCCCGGCGATGACCGAGGGCAAGAAGTTGCCATTCATGTTCAGCCAGTCGCAGCAAATCCATGCGCGTAGCTGGGTGCCGCTACAGGATGCGCCGCAGGTGCGCTTTACCTATTCGGCGCGCGTGAAAGCGCCCAGGGACGTGATGGTGCTGATGAGCGCCGACAACGACCCGAAGGCCGAGCGCGATGGCGAATACGAATTCAAGATGCCGCAGCCGATTCCTTCCTATCTGCTGGCCATAGCTGCGGGCGATTTGGTGTTCAAGCCGATTTCCGGGCGCAGCGGCGTATGGGCGGAACCGGCGATGGTGGACAAGGCGGTGCGCGAGTTCGAGGACACCGAAAAGATGATTGAGGTTGCCGAAAATCTCTACGGCGCCTATCGCTGGGACCGTTATGACATGCTGGTGCTGCCGCCGTCCTTTCCTTATGGCGGCATGGAAAACCCGCGCCTGACCTTTGCCACGCCGACCGTCATTGTCGGTGATAAGTCGCTGGTATCGCTGATTGCCCACGAGCTGGCGCATAGCTGGTCGGGCAACCTGGTGACTTTCGCCACCGACCTTGATGGCTGGCTCAATGAGGGCTTCACCAGCTATGTGCAGGCGCGCATCATCGAAGCGATGTACGGCAAGGAAATGGCCGACATGGAATATGTCATCGACCGCAACGAGCTGGAGCGCGAATACCGCACGCTCGACCCCAAATTGCAGGTGATGGCGCTCAAGCCCGGTGACCTGGCCGACCCGGATGGCTCGTCCTCGGCCACCGTCTATACCAAGGGCGCATGGATGTTGCAGTGGCTGGAAGAAGCCTATGGCCGTGAAGTGTTTGACCCGTTCCTGAAGGGCTATTTCGACCATTTCGCGTTCCAGTCGGTCACCACCCGGCAGTTCCTCGACTACATCAAAACCCATTTGATTGACAAGCACCCCGGCAAGGTCACGCTGGAGCAGGTGGAAAACTGGGTGTACCAGCCGGGCATCCCCGGATACGCCCCGCATGTGTCATCGCGGGCATTCGGCGTGGTCGATACCGCGCGCGCCGCGTTCACCGGCGCTGGCACCTTGCCCAGCAAGCAACTGAGCGATGCCTGGTCCACCCAGGAATGGGCGCATTTCCTCGATGGCATGCCCGAAACCCTGAGCGAAGAGCAGGTGCGCATTCTGGATGAAGCCTACCAGTTCACCGGCACCGCCAATGGCGAAGTCGCCATGCGCTGGTACCCGCTTACCGTGCGCAGCGGCTATCTGGCCGCGCGCCCGGAAATGGGCAAGTTCTTGCAGCGCGTGGGGCGCAGAAAGCTCATCATGCCGACCTACAACGCCCTGGCGGCTACGCCCGATGGCCTGAAGTTTGCCAAGCAAGTGTTTGCCAGCGCCAAACCCGGCTATCACCCGATTACCACCGCCTCGGTGGAAGAAGTCATCCGCAAGGCCGAGCAGAAATAAGGAGGCAGGCGATGGCGCAGATGAAACCCCGTGCATGGCTGCCGCTGCTGCTGCTGTCGCTGGCCGCCTGCAAACCGGCAGAAGACCCGGCAGCAGTCGCCGCCCGCGAGGCGGCGCAGCGCGAAGCGGCGGCCGCGCCTGCGCAAAAGGCGTTTGCAGACGCACTGGCCGAAGAAAACTGGGAGCGCGCCTGGGCGCAGGCCGACTTCCTGCGTCGCAACCACGCCGGTACTGAAGCCGCGCGCGAGGCCGAAAGCCGCTATGCCGAGCTGGAAAGCCGGGTCAAGGAAATCCGCGCCACGCGCCGCCTGCAATACCTGTGGAACTATCAGGACAATCCGGCGGGCAAGGGGCGGCAACTGACTGCCGCCATTGATGCCAAACAGCGCATTGAACTGGATGGCGGCCGCACCCCGGTGCAACTGATTTTCCGCGACCACCCCGAATGGGGGCGCTCCAGCTACCTGGTGCTCAAGCGTGGCGACTTCAACTGCTATTCCGGCTGCAACCTCAAACTGACCATCGACGGCAAGAGCCGCACTCTGCGCGGCTCGCGCCCGGATACCGATGAAGCCATCGCCATGTTCATCACCGACCACCGCGCGCTGTGGCGGATTTTCAAGACATCGCAAGAAGTCACCATCGAGTTCCCGGTCAAACCCTCCGGCACCCGCAGCGTCACCTTTGAAGTCTCCGGGCTGAACCCGGAAAAAATGCCGGGCTGGAACTGAACTGGTTTGGGCACAAACATGGACAGGTGGCCATCCATGTCCAGATGCCAGGCACTGTCACCTGGTGAGAGGAATCCCGGCGTATGTTGAGAAAAATCATCCTCTTTTTACTGGCAGTCGCCGCTGTATTGGCCGTCACTGCCTTCATCACCCACAAAAAGTTGCCCGACAACAGTGGCCGCAGCGTTTCGCACAGCTTGCCGCCGCAGGCCGAAAGCAGTGCGCTGGCGGCGCATTTCCTGCCGCAAATCCAGGCGCATCCGGGGCTTTCAGGCGTGTATCCGCTGCGCGATGGCCGCGATGCCTTTTTGGCGCGTTTGGCCTTGGCTGAAGCGGCGCAGCACACGCTGGATGTGCAGTACTACATCTGGCATGACGATACTTCGGGTCGCCTGCTGCTGCAGAGCCTGTACAAGGCCGCCGAACGCGGTGTGCGTGTGCGCCTGCTGCTGGATGACAACAACACCAAAGGCATTGACGGCCTGCTGGCGGCCGTCAATGCCCATCCCAATATCGAAGTGCGGCTGTTCAACCCGTTCATGCAGCGCGGCTTTCGCCCGGTGGCGTATTTGAGCGACTTTTTCCGCCTCAACCGCCGCATGCACAACAAATCCTTTACCGCTGACGGCACGGTCACCATCATTGGCGGTCGCAACGTCGGCGATGAGTATTTCGGCGCTGGCAATGGCGTGATGTTTGCCGACCTGGACGTTTCTGCCGCCGGTGCCGCCGCGCGTGATGTGGGTCAGGATTTTGACCGCTACTGGGCGAGCGAATCCGCTTATCCGGCAGAAAACATCATCAGCGCAGCGGCTGTGCCTTTCGATACCGCCCCTGCGCAAAACGCCGAAACCCGGGACTATCTGAAAGCCCTGGCGGCCTCCGATTTTGCCCGCCAGCTGGGCGAGGGCAGCCTGCCGCTGGAATGGGTCAAGACCACCCTTATCAGCGATGACCCGGCCAAGGGTCTGGGCAAAGCCCTGCCGGAAAACACCGTGCTGGCGCATATCGGCCCGGTAATGGATGCCGCGCAAAAAGAATTGCTGATTGTTTCGCCTTATTTTGTGCCCACGCAAAACGGCACGGATTGGCTGGGGGCGCTGGCGCAGAAGGGCAAAAACGTCACCGTGCTGACCAACTCGCTGTCCGCCACCGATGTCGCCCCGGTACACGCAGGCTATGCCAAATACCGCAAAGACCTGCTGCGCGCAGGCGTCAGGCTGTTTGAACTCAAGCCCGATGCCACCGTCACGGCGGCAGAAAAAGGCGCAGTCGGTGGCAGCAGCGGAGCCAGCCTGCATGCCAAAACCTTCGCCGTGGACGGCCAAACCCTGTTTGTCGGCTCGTTCAACATGGACCCGCGCTCGGCACAGTTGAATACCGAAATGGGGTTTTTAATCGACAGCCCGACGCTGGCCGCCCAGCTTGCAGATAGCTTCAGACAACATCAGGCCAGGCATACCTACAGCGTGGCACTGACCCCCAAGGGCGATTTGCAGTGGCAAACCCTGGAAAACGGCCAAACCGTCGCGTTTGACAGCGAGCCGAAAAGCAGCGCGATAACCCGTTTTCTGGTGTGGCTGTGTGCGTTGTTGCCGATTGAGTGGCTGCTGTAAGCCCGGCAACACACTTCCGGTATGGATGGTGCCTTTGCGGTGTAACCCATGCACAGAACAGGCTTTTGCAGCACAAGCAAAAACCCCTGCCAGCGGAGGCGGGCAGGGGTGGGCGGGCTCAGAAAACTTTTTCTGCTTCCGGTAGTGCGTTGAAGCGTTCAACGGCATCGCGCAGGATGGTCTTGGCTTCTTCGGCATCGCCCCAGCCGGCAATCTTGACCCATTTGCCTTTTTCAAGGTCCTTGTAGTGCTCAAAGAAGTGGCCGATGCGCTCCACCCAGTGCGAGCTGAGTTCGCTGACGTTTTCAATATCGGCATAGCGCGAGTAAATCTTGGATACCGGCACGGCAATCAGTTTTTCATCGCTGCCGGCTTCGTCGGACATCCGCAAAACGCCAACCGGGCGGCAGCGCACCACGCTGCCTGGCAACAGCGGCAGGTGCAGAATCACCAGTACATCGGCCGGGTCGCCGTCGCCGCAAAGCGTATGCGGCACATAGCCGTAGTTGCAGGGGTAGCGCATCGGCGTTGACAGGATGCGGTCAACGAAAATCGCGCCGGATTCCTTGTCCACCTCGTATTTGACCGGGTCGGCGTCCTTGGGGATTTCGATGATGACGTTGATTTCATCCGGCGGATTTTTGCCGGTGGTGACGCGACTAAGGCCCATGAGCTGGCTCCATTGTTGGGGATAAGGCTGCCAATTTTACGCGGGCAGGCGGCCATGAAAAACGGCGACCCGGAATTTGCCCGGGCCGCCGTTTGGTTGTGGACTTGAATCAGCTGTCCTGGTTGCGCTTTTTGTCCAGATATTGCTGCGCCCAGTGCTCGGCGATGCGGCCTGCGGCATGGCGGCCGCCGACGCCAAAGGCAATGGCCAGCGCCACCGCCACCGCGCCCAGGGTCAGGGCAAAGGCCAGATACACGATGTCATTGGCAACGCCCATCGCGCGCAGTCCCATCGCCAGTACCAGGGCGGTGATGGCCACGCGGGCGATACGCGAGAGCAGCAGTGCATTGCCAGCGTTGGCGCGCTGGATGGCCAGTGCGGCCAGGTTTGCCAGCCAATAGCCAATCACCAGGATGGTCAGACCCAGCAGGATGTCGCCACCAAAGGCGATGAAGGTGGTGGCAAGGTCGCGGATGGCGGTAAAGCCGACCAGGTCAGCGGCCTCGACGGTGGCAAACAGCATGATGAAGAACAGCGCCAGCTTGCCGGCAAAATCCGATAGCGAAGTCGGTGCACGTGCCGGGATGGCGGAAACGCTTTCGGTCAGGCCGGTTTTTTCCGCTGCCGCATCTGCTTCGGGTTTTGCGGCTACCGGGAAGACATGCCCCAGACCCAGGCGTTCGGGCAGGCGGTCAAGCCCCAGGCTGGAGAGCAGGCGGGCAATCACGTCGGCGGCAAAGCGGCCAATGAACCAGGCCAGCAGCAGCACCGTGGTGGCGGCGAGAATGCCGGGAATGGCCGAAACCATGATGTCCAGCATCCGCGTCAGTGGTGCAGAAATGGCTTCAATCTTGAGCGCATCCAGTGCCGCAATCAGCGCCGGGACGAAAATCAGGATGAATGCCAGCGTGCCGCCCAGTTGCGACAGGCGCAGGTCGCGGGTGGCTTCATTGCGCGCGGAGAACTGGTCGATGCGGGTCGAGGCCAGCAGGTTGCTGACCAGGCCGCGTACCAGTTTGGCGACCACCCAGCCGCCGATGGCAAAGAACACCGCCACAAAGATATTCGGCAGCATGCCCATGATGTCGTTGGTCATCAGCGTCAGCGGCGTCATCAGACCTTCGATTTGCAGCACGCCGACAATCGCGGGCAGGAACAGCAGCAGCACCAGCCAATAGGCGACATTGCCCATGGCATTGGAAACCGGCGGCATGTCCGCGCCTTCGGAGAGCTTCTCGTCAAGCCGTGTGGCATTGAGGCCGCGGTTAATCAGGCTGCGCACCAGGGTGGCGACAATCCAGCCGAGCACGGCGAGCAGGAGCGCCAGCAAAATGCGCGGCAGGTAGCCGAGCACCGTGGAGGCAAGCACCGACAGCGGGCCGGAAACGCCATCAACATTGAACACGCTGAACATGCCGAGCGCGGCCAGCAGCAGCACGAACCAGAACACCAGCCGTGCGGCCAGTTTTTCGTAGTTGAAGTCCGAAGCCTCCGGTGTTGCGCCATTCAAGCGCCGGTTGAGGCCGACCGCCGAGAGTCCCTTGCGGGTGCCTGCTGCCAGCGCCAGTGCTACCAGCCAACCAATCAGAAGGATGGCAATACCGCCAAGCAGATGCGGCAGATAATTGCCCAGAGAGTGTTGCAGGGAAACCTGCCAGGGAAGTTGGGGAGGCATGGTAGTCACCTTTTGGGTTGAAAGACGTTTCGAGTGTAAACCTTTCCGGTGAAATGCTTGTATGCAGCCTGCTGATGGTGGGAGTGCACAGATAGGGTTCAGCCGCAGCATGACAGGCTGATGCCGTTTTGAGCTGACCGGGATATTGCAGATGCAGCGGTTTTTGATGATGAGCGTCCTGTTATGCAGCAGCGGTATTGCCCAGGCGGCGCAGGAAAATCCGGAAATCACCCGGCAAGCGGCCGCGCCGCAGTCGGTCGGCGTGCTGCATGGCATGCGCACCATTCCTGAAACCTGTAGCCGCGCGCAGGGGCAGTTCACCGGTAACCCGGCGCAGCCTTATCAGGTGGAAGTGGTGCAAAGCAGCAGCCAGTGCCGGCCACGCGCGCTGTTGCAGGATGCCAGCGTGGCCAAGCCCAGCACAGCGACGGGCTGGCTGCTCAATGACATCGTGCGTATCCCCAGCGCGGCCTGTCCCACGCAGCAGGCGGTGTTGCGCGTCTGGCGGCATCCGGGCAAGGCGACACCGCCCAAACTCGATGCCCAGGGGCGCAGCCGCATCTATCTGCAAGACGCCATGAATGCCGGCCCGTCCCCGGATGTGCCGAAATTCGCCCTGGATTTCCGCATGGAAGGCAAGGCTTGCGATTGAAACAAAACCCGGCATGTGGCCGGGTTTGTTCTTGGGCTTTCGCGGTATCAACCTGCTGTTAGCTGCTGATGGCGAGCTTCTCCTGCTTGTAGCGCCACACTGCAATCAGCCAGAGGAGGGCGGCCAGCAGCAAGGCCGAGGCCAGATACACGCCCCATTGCTCTGTGGCGATGGCATCGCCGCGCGAGATGCGCGAGAGCATCTGGTTCTGCGACAGGAACGGCACGGCGTACTGCCATAGTGCGGTGTCTTTCAGCGGGTAGGCCATCAGTGCATAGGCGGGCAGCATCGGCAGGAACAGTAGCCAGGTGAGGTTGGCCTGGGCTTCTTTCATGCTCTTGGCGTAGGACGAGAGCGCGGTCAAGAGTGCGGTGCCAATCAGCACCAGTGGCAGCAGTACCAGCAGCATTTGCGCGATGGCACTGAGGCTGACATCCATCATCTTCGCCATGCCGGTGCCGACCAGGGTGGCGCTGAGCTTGAAGGCGATAAGGGTGAGCAAGATGCCAGTGATACCAATGGCGGCGGCGGCCAGCATTTTGCCGCTGACCAGGGCTTCGCGCGCGGCGGGCGTGGTCAGGAGTGGCTCCAGCGATTGCCGCTCGCGCTCGCCAGCGGTGCTGTCCATCGACAGGTGCGCGCCGCCGATAAAGGCGAAAATCAACAGAATCAGGGGCATGATGACGGCCAGCAGCATGCCGCGTTTGGCTTCGGGGGTGGCCAGGTCTTTGTGGTCGATGGCGATGGCCTGGGTGACCGCCGGGTTGATACCGCGCGCCAGGAGCCGCAGGCTGCCGGTGCTGCTGCCATAGGCTTGCAGGACGCGCGTTAGCCGCTGCATCGGGATTTCTGCCGCGCGCCGGGTGGAGTCGGCCAGCAGCAGCACGCGCGCAGGCTCGCCATTTTGCCATTGCTCGGCAAAGGCAGGCTCAATGATGAGTGCCACATCTTCGCGCTGCGCGCGGATGGCGGCCTCCACATCCTGGGGCGGGTCTTTCTGCGGGCGGATGTCGTAGCTGGCAAGAAAGGCCATCAGGTTGGGGGCGTGTTCATGGCCGACAACCGGGATTTCCAGCGGTTTTTCCAGCTGGGTGCTGATGCGCAGTTCGGTGAGCTTGCCCATGCCCAGCATGATGAGTGGATACAGCAGCGGGCCGAGCAGCAGGGTCATCAGCAAGGTTTTGCGGTCGCGCGAGAAATCGCGCAATTCCTTTTTCATCACCGTCCAGAGGGTGGCAAAGCGGCTGTGTTGTTGGCGGCTCATGCGAACAGGCCCTCCTCGCTGCCAATGAGTTTCACGAATGCGTCTTCCAGGTTTTCAAGCCCGGCCTGCTGGCGCAGTTCATCGGGCGTGCCCTCGGCCATCACCCGCCCCTGGGCGATGATGACGATGCGGTCACACAGCGCGGCGACCTCCTGCATGATGTGGCTGGAGAAAATCACGCAGCGGCCTTCTGCGCGCAGCTGGCGCAGAAATTCGCGCAGGCCACGGGTGGTCATCACGTCCAGGCCATTGGTGGGCTCGTCCAGAATCACGTTCTTCGGGTCGTGAATCAGTGCGCGGGCGATTGCGGTCTTGGTGCGCTGCCCCTGGCTGAAGCCTTCGGTCTGGCGGTCAAGAAAGTCTTCCATCTGCAAGGCGCGGGCAAGTTTGCCCAAGCGCTCGTTGATGAGGGCATCGCTCATGCCATGCAGGCGGCCAAAGTATTCGATGTTCTCGCGCGCGGTCAGGCGCTTGTACACGCCGCGCGCATCGGGCAGCACGCCGAGGATGCGACGCACCGCATCGGCTTCGCGCACGCTGTCGTGGCCGTCCACCAGCACCCGGCCTTGCTCCGGCTGCATCAGGGTATAGAGCATGCGCATGGTGGTGGTCTTGCCGGCGCCATTAGGGCCGAGCAGGCCGGTGATTTGGCCATCATGCGCGGTAAAGCTGACATGGTTGACGGCGATGACCGGGGCGTCTTTCTTGCTCTTTCCGGGGAAGGTTTTATGCAGGTTTTCGGCGCTGATCATGGATTGGGCCCGTTGAAAGAGGTAAACGGCGGCACGGCGGAAAGATTGTCAAGACAGCTGCTTTGCAATGGCTCGCTGAATGCGGTTTCGACGAACTGGGCAAATACTTTCGGCATGCAGCCTGCGCCAATGACGTTATGCCCCTGACCTTTGAGCACCAGATGGATGGCGTGGTCGAGCTTGGCGATGGCCTCATCGCCATAGCGCGGTGGCGTCACCGGGTCGAACTCGCCGGAAATCGCCAGCACCGGAATCTTGCCGGTCAGTGGCGTGCGGAAGTCTGCCGGGACTGCGCCGCGCGGCCAGACATCGCACATCGCGGCCATGCTTTTGGTCAGCCCTGCCCCCAGCACGGTGTTGTGGTCGGCTTCGCTTGCATTGAAGCTGCCCACGTCCTCGGCGCAAATCACCGAAAGCTGCATGCCCATCGCCATGCTTTCCCCCATCTGCTTGCTGAGCATCTGTGACAGCGCAGTGATGCCTTCATAGCGCCCGGCATGGGCATCGTGAATCAGCTTGGGCAGGAGTGCGGCGGCCTGCGGCATGTAGGCATACATGCGCACCAGCCCGGCCAGCATGTCGGCGGGGAGTGTGGTGCGGGTTTCCTCGTGGGTGGAGGCATCGCGATAGCGCACCTCGACCGGGCTCTGCCTGAGTCGTGCCAGCAGCGCATCCAGCTGTGCGCGGGTGTCGCCGAGTTTTTCGCGGCAAGCGGCATCGCCCTGGCACTGGGCAAAATACAGCGCCAGCGCATCATCCAGATTGCGGGCAAAAATGCCGCCCAGCGGCTGGGTATTGGGCACCACCGAATCCAGCACCAGGCTGCGGGTGTGCTGCGGGTAGCGCAGCGCATATTGCTGCGCCACGCGGGTGCCGTAGGAAATCCCCATCAAATTGATTTTTTCAGCGCCAATGGCCTGCCGCACCGCATCCAGGTCACGCACCGCATTGGTAGTGGTGTAGTAGCGCAGGTCGGATTTTTGCGACAGCGCCGTTGCACAGGTCTGCGCCATATGGCGCATCGCTTCGGGTGAGGCATCTTGCGTGGCCGTCTCATCCTGCGGGCAGGCCAGCAGGTTGGAGCCGCCGGTGCCGCGCTGGTCAAGCAAGATCACATGGCGGTTCTTCAGCACATCGGCAAAAGCTGTTTCCACTTGCGGAAAGGTCTGGATGGCCGATTGTCCCGGCCCACCGGCCAGCATGAACACCGGGTCAGGCTCGGCCGCTGCCGGGTTATCGGCCTGCACCCAGGCAATGCGCAAATCAAGCCTGCGGTCATCCGGCGCATCCGGGTTTTCCGCAACTTGCAGCGTGGCGCATTGCGCGGCAATCGACTTGTTGATTTGCGGGCTGGCAAGTGTGCAGGGCTCGAATACCAGCGAGCCGAGCTTCTGGCGGCCATCATTTGCGTCCTTGTCGGACGTGGTCATGTTTTGGCAGGCGGCCAGCGCCAGAGCTGAAGTCAGCGCCAATAACAAAGGAACGGGTTTCATGAGAACTCCGTGGTGGATGGGGAGAGAAAGTTTCATGCGTCCTCGTCAATGAAGATGTTTTCGATGGCTTCGCCAAACAGCCGGGCAATGCGGAAAGCCAGTGGCAGGGAGGGGTCGTATTTGCCGGTTTCCAGTGCATTGACGGTTTGCCGCGAGACATCCAGTTGCTCGGCCAGCGCCGCCTGCGACCAGCCCATCTGCTCGCGCAACTCACGTAGCCGGTTTTTCATAGGTTGCGCCAGTGCAGGAACAGACGAATCAACAACCATGAGGCGATGAAGCCAAACATCAACACCTCAAGCACATGAGCTGCGGAAAGCGGCGCCAGCCGTATCGCCTGCGCCGTCCACAACAAGACCGCGCAGCTCATGACAAGGCCACTGCTCCACAGCAGGGCGATGTGCTCGAGCTTGCGCTCGAACTCGTCGCATTCGCGCAAAAAGCGCAAGTAATCCAGCAGGCTCCATAGCAGTAAGGCAGCCATCATTGCCAATACCAGCAGGCGAAGCCATAGCAAGTGCTCCCCCATGCTGGGTGCTGACAAGTAACCAATCGTAGCTCCCAAGGGCAAGGCAAGCAGCATCAATGGCAGGCTGCGCCGCCAATAGCGTTTGAATGCCGGGCTGGTTTCGGTCAGGCGTTTGAGCTTGGACATTGGTGGCTGCCTTCGGTTTGCTGCTGCCCCGGTAGGCAACAAGGACTGTCAAGTTTGCTTGACAGGCACAATAGGTCGTCTGGGCGGGTGTGTCAAGCGTGCTTTACATATTCACGGATGCGGCTTGTTGCCTCGGCAACAAGCCGATGGTGGGGCGATATGCGTGAGCTGCCGCCATCAAGGTGGGCAAAGACGCGCGCGGATCATCTGCATGTCCAGATGGCGGCGCCCCCAGCCGGTGAGGTAGAGCAGCCGCAGCGGCAGCGGGTAACGGTGGCGGCAGGCTGTGGAGAGGCCTTGATGGGCGAGCACCTCCAGGTCATTGGTGGGCTCATCCAGAATCACGTTCTTCGGGTCATGTTGCAACAGCGCCGTTGCGCAGGTTTGCGTCATATGGCGCATCCGGGTTCTCTGGCACGGCCAGCCTGGTGTATTGCCGGGCAATCGACTTGTTGATTTGCGGGTTGGCAAGTGTGCTCGAATATCAGCGAGCCCGCGCCTGGCGGCCATCATTTGCCGACAGCTCGGATGCGGCGGTGTTCTGGCAGGCAGCAAGTGCCCAAGTTGAGGTCGGCGCCAATAGAAGCAGTTTTCATGCAAATCCTGTGGGAAAGCATCTTTCTGGACATTTATTGTTTGAAGATAGCCAGTAGTTCACCCACTTTCTTGCGGTTATTACCCTTGGCGGAGATATTGCGTTGTACGGCTACAGTTTTCAGTCGCGCGGATTGGTAGATCTTGCGGGTAAATTCTGTGTCGTGGTTGGAAATCAATAGGCCTTGTACGGTGTCCTGTAGTGCTTCGGCCTCTTTTGCCAAGCGAATCTGATCCTCCAGATCAAAGCCGCCCCGGGCATAGGCGGTGAATGATGAGGTGGTGTTCAGTGGCACATAGGGCGGGTCGCAATAAACCACATCATCATGGTTGGCGGTGGTCATGACATCTTGAAAGTCGCCGCAATTGAGCTCGAAACGATCTGCCTTGGCGATAAAGCCCTGCATTTGGGCTTCAGGAAAACAGGGGGCGATATGGCGGCCAAAAGGCACATTAAAGGCGCCTTGGCTGTTGTAGCGGCACAGGCCGTTGAAAGCATGGCGGTTCAGATAAATGAAAAGAGCAGCGCGCTCGGTCGTGTCGTTGCTTTGGTTGAAACGCTCACGCAGTGCGTAGAAGCGGTTTTCCTGATTGTTTCTGGCAGTGAAAAAACTGCGCGCATAAGCAATGAAAGATTGTTTTTCTTGTTGCAAGGAACGGAATACGCCAATCAGGTCCGGGTTGATGTCGTTCAATACATAGGCATCAAACTCTGTTGCCAGCGATAGCGCAGCCGAGCCTGCAAACGGCTCTATCAGCCGTTTTCCCGAGGGCTTGGGAAAATTTTCAACAATAAACGGCACAAGTTTGCTCTTGCCACCTGCCCATTTGAGAAAGGGTTTTTGCATGATGCGGGTCATGCTGCTTCTGCGTATTGGCTGCCGGTTATTGGCTGATGTATTTCTCACGGCGGATATGGCGCATGGCAAGGCCGAGGCCTTTCAGGGTGTCGACACAGGCATCGACCATGTTCGGGTTGCCGCAGAGGTAGGCCACGTCGTGCTCGGTATCCGGTGAGAGCGTGGGCAGGGCGTTCTGCACATAGCCGTGGAAGGCGTGGTGCGCCAGGGCGCTGCCGGTCTCCGGCATCTGCCGGGAGAAGCAGGCCAGATAGCGGAACTGCTGTGGGTGGCGTTCGGCAAAGGCGATGAATTCATCGGCAAACAGTGCGTCTTCCGGGCTGCGGATGCCATGCAGCAGCGCCACTTGCACGCCGCGCGCGTTCATTTGTGCTTCGAGTTCCGGCAGCATCGAGCGATAGCTGGCAATGCCGGTGCCGGTGGCGACCATCAGATAGCGGCGGTTGCTGTCGCCCGCCTTCAGCACGAACTGCCCCAGCGGGCCGCTGGCCTTGACCGCATCGCCAATCGTCATGCCCTGAAACAGCGCCGTGGCGGCGCCACCGGGCACCAGGCTGGCGATGAATTCCACCGCCTCACCGACCTGGATGTGATGGTCGTGACGGGTGGCGCAGGAATAGCTGCGCCGGGCGATGCTGCCATCGGCCAGCGGAAAGTGAATCTGGATGAATTGTCCCGGGGTGTAGTCCAGCGACGCGCCGTCATCGCGCACAAAGCAAAGATGCAGGACAGAGGGCGAGATTTCGCGGCGGGCAGTCAGGCGGATGGGGAACAGTGAGGACATCGGGCACAGCCGGGTGGGCGGAGACAGCCGCCTATAATAAGGCTTCACTTGATTCGGCTTTTTCATGACCTCCCAAGCTGCTGCCGCGCTCAGTGTGCGCAATCTTGTAAAGACCTATGACAACGGCACCCAGGCGCTGAAAGGCGTGTCTTTTGATGTGGTGCCGGGGGATTTCCATGCCCTGTTGGGGCCAAACGGTGCGGGCAAGTCCACCCTGATTGGCATTGTCAGCTCGCTGGTCAACAAGACTTCCGGCACGGTCAAGGTGTTTGGCATCGACGTGGATGCCGAGCGCAGCCAGGCGATGCGCCAGATTGGGCTGGTGCCGCAGGAAATCAACTTCAACCTGTTTGAAAAGCCGCTGGATATTTGCGTCAATTACGCCGGTTTCTATGGCATTCCCCGGCGCGCGGCGCTGCCGCGCGCCGAGGAGGTATTGCGCGAGGCGCAGCTGTGGAACAAGGCCGAGGTGATGAGCCGCACGCTTTCGGGCGGGATGAAACGGCGGCTGATGATTGCCCGGGCGATGATGACCCGCCCAAGGCTGCTGATTCTGGATGAGCCAACCGCCGGGGTGGATATCGAAATCCGCCGCGAAATGTGGCGCAGCCTGAAGAAAATCAATGCCGAAGGCACCACCATCATCCTCACCACCCACTATCTGGAAGAAGCCGAGGCGCTATGCCGCACGCTGGCGGTCATCAACCACGGCCGCATCGTGGCCGAAGGGCCGATGAAAACCATGCTCTCGCAGCTGGATGTGGAGGCATTCGTGCTGGATGTGGAGGACCCGCTGCCAGCGCAGTTGCCGCCCATTGCCGGGGTGCGCCTGCATGCGGCCGATGCGCATACGCTGGCGCTTGAAATGCCGCGCGAAACCAGCTTGAACCACATTTTTGCCGAGCTGGACGCTGCCGCCATCCGGGTGCGCTCGATGCGCCCGCAAAGCAACCGGCTGGAGGAATTGTTCGTGCGCCTGACTGCCAACCCGGAGGGCGAAGCATGAGTCCCAACTTGACCGCGCTCTATACCATCACCCGCCGCGAGGTCATGCGTATCCTGCGCATCTGGACCCAGACCCTGGTGCCACCGGCGATTACCCTGACCCTGTACTTCCTGATTTTCGGCGGCCTGATTGGCTCGCGGGTCGGCGATATGGGCGGCTTTGACTATATGGCCTTCATCGTCCCGGGTCTGGTGATGATGAGCGTCATCCAGAACAGCTACGGCAATATCAGCTCCAGCTTTTTTGGCGCCAAGTTTGGCCGTCATATCGAAGAGCTGATGGTCAGCCCGGTGCCGAGCTGGGTGATTCTGACCGGCTATGTCGGCGGCGCGGTGCTGCGCGGGCTGATGGTCGGCGCCATCGTGATGGCCATCGCCATGCTGTTCACCCCGGTGCGCATCCCGCATCCGGGGGTGACGCTCGCCGCCCTGCTGCTTGGCGCCATCATTTTTTCGCTGGCGGGCTTCATCAATGCGGTGTACGCCAAGAAGTTCGACGATATCGCCATCATCCCCACCTTCATCCTCACCCCGCTGACCTATCTGGGCGGCGTGTTCTATTCGGTCAGCCTGCTGCCGGACTGGGCAGCCACCGCCACCCGCTTCAACCCGGTGTTCTATATGGTCAACGCCTTCCGCCACGGCTTTCTGGGGGTGAGCGACGTGCCGGTATGGCAGGCGTTCGCACTGATGGGCGTGTTCGTCATCATCCTGGCCGCCTTTGCCCTGCATCTCCTGCACCGCGGCACCGGGATGCGCAGTTGAGGTTGGCTCCGATCCAGTTGAAGCAATATGCACCTGTCTGCACTGCCCCAGTCCATCCTGATTTTTGGCCAGGGCTATGCCGCAAGTTTTATTGCCCGGACGCTGCGCGATGCGGGCGTGCGGGTGATTGCCACCCGGCGGGCGGCAGAAGGCAAGGTTCGCGGTTTTGATGGCGAGGCGGTGGACGCGCGCCTGTTGCAAGATATCGCCGCTGTGCAGGCGGTACTTTCCAGTATTCCGCCCGATGCCGGGGGCGATCCGGCAGCGCGTTGGCTGTCGGCCTTGCCGCAAGCCGCCACCCGGCATTTGCGCTGGTTTGGTTATCTCTCCTCCACGGCTGTGTATGCGGCCGGTAAAGTCGATGAGGCTATGCCCGTAGCGCCGCAAGACGAAACCGGGCGTCGGCGGGTATTGGCCGAAAGCCAGTGGCAGGCATTGGCAGATGCGTGTGGGGCGGCCAGTGCCATGTTTCGTTTGCCGGCGATTTACGGCCCCGGCCGCAATGCGCTGGCGCAGTTGGCCGAGGGCAAGGCGCGTTTGGTTGATTCGCCTGTGCGTTTCAACCGTGTGCATGTTGAGGACATCGCCCGCATCGTATTGGCGGCGATGATGCGTCCACGCAAGGACGCGGTGTATTTGCCTTGCGATGAGGTGCCAGCCAGTCAGGCCGAGGTATTACGCCATGCCGCGGCACTCTCGGGTCTTGCCCTGCCACCTGCGCAGACGCTGGATGACCCGGCGCTGTCACCGGCATTGCGGCGCTTCTACCAGCAGGGCGAAAAGCACATTGACAACAGCAATACCTGCCAAGAACTGGATTGGCAGCCGCTTTACCGCGATTACCGGCAAGGGCTTGAAGCGGCCTGGCAGGCGGGGGATGGGCGGGATTACAACACGCCGACGACGGCCTGATTGCGGCCTTGCTGTTTGGCTTGGTAGAGGTATTGGTCGGTGCGTGTCAGCACAGTTTCCCGGGGGACCTGGGTGTGTGCCGGGATAAAGCAGGCGCCGCTGCTGACGGTTACATTGTCCATGCCATCAGGGCGGGAGATATGTGGTATGTGAATGTCCTGAATGGTTTTTACCAGCATATTGCACAGTGTGTGCAGGGTGTCTGGCTGGGCATCCTCCATCAATACAGCGAACTCCTCGCCGCCAATGCGGTAAACGGATGCGGTTTGGTTATATGAGGCGCTGCTCAAGGTGTCATGCAAGACATGCGCAACCATTTGCAGGCATTGATCACCTGCCAGATGACCATAATGGTCGTTATAAGGCTTGAAATGATCCACATCTATCAGCATCAAGCCAAAAGCGGAGGGTGAAGTGCTGTTTTTTTTCAGGCGTTTGCGGAAAGTTTCTTCAAAGGCACGGCGGTTGCTGATACCTGTCAGGGTATCGTTATAAGCCTCGGCATGAAGCGCCCTATTGCTGATGTCCAGGCTTTCTATATTTTCTTCAATTAAAACGCGGCGCATATAGGCGCGACGCGAGGTCAGCAGGCGGTTCCAGCACACTATCAGGCAAAAGGCGTAAACCGGAAAAAACGTGGAGCCAAATTCCAGTACGGCAATTTTCGGGCTGGGAAGAACTTGGATTGTGACCCCCAGGGCACTTGCGCCAATAATGAGGCAGGCAATCAATGCCCAGCTAAAGTTGGTTAAGGTAATCAGGCAGGCGACGACTACATAACTCAGTGATGAGCTGATATAGCCGGTGGAAACGGTGCCCTGGTGTTGGAGGATGGGGTAGAACGAGGCCAGTGCCATCAGGGTGATGGTCGGCAGGGCGGTGGCATCCCAGAGTTTGGCATGTGCGGATTTTTGTTTGAAGCGCCAGATAAGTGCCAGTACCAGAAGACTGCAGGGCAGGCGCACCATTAAGGAAATGCCGGCAATGTCTGGATACATGGCCAAATCGGCCAATACAAAGGTCAAATAGGCAAAACAGGAGATAGCGGTCAGCAACAAAAGGCCGTTGCGTTGTTCCCGCCATTGATAGCCATACCAGCCGCGGCGCAGCTCTGCGGGCATCGGTGAGCGCCAGTGGGTTAAAGAATCAATGACATCCTGATAGTGAGAATTGGGGGGCATGAGCTATTTAAGGGTGAGCGCAACTGCTTTGGGAGGAAAGAATCCTGGGGTTTGCGTCCGGAACAGGCGTTTGCCGGCATGCCCGGCTTGGGGGCGCTCAAGCAGTATGCTTGCCCCCCAGTTTCCGGGCAAGCCAGTCCCCCAGGTCGTGCATCACGGTATAGGCAGCGGGGATGACAATCAGGCTGAGTGCGGTTGAAGTAATCAGCCCGCCAATCACGGCCCAGGCCATCGGGGCGCGGAAGCTGGAATCGCCGGAGATGCCCAGCGCCAGTGGCAGCATCCCGGCGCCCATGGCAATGGTGGTCATGATAACCGGACGGGCGCGTTTGTGGCAGGCATCTATCAGTGCCTGATGCGGACTCAGGCCGTGCTGGCTTTCGGCCATGACGGCGTAATCGACCAGCAAAATCGAGTTTTTGGTGGCGATGCCAATCAGCAGCAACAGGCCAATCAGGGCGGAAATCGACAGCATGTTCTGGGTGATGAGCAGGGCGCCAAATGCGCCGCCGGCCGATAGCGGTACAGCGGCCAGGATGGTGGCCGGCATCAGCGGGTGCTTGAACAGCAATAGCAGCACCATGTAGATGCAGACGATGCCGACCACCATGGCGATGGCAAAGCCGACAAACAGCTCGACGAAGGCTTCGCTATCGCCGGTATTGCCAAAGCTGATGCCGGGCGGCAAATCCTGCAGGGCGGGCAGGGCTTGTACTTTGCTCATCACTTCACCCAGCGGCTGGCCGTTCAGCTCCAGGGTGAAAGTGATATTGCGCTGGCGGTTGAAGCGGCGAATCACCGAGGGGCCGCTGTCGTACTGGATATCCGCCACTGCATCCAGCGGCACCGGGCCGCGGCTGCCGTGGATGCGCAGTTGTGGCAGTGCTGCCGGGTTTTCCAGCGTGCTTTGCGCAAAGCCGACGCGGATGGGAATCTGCCGGTCGGGCAGGTTGAGTTTGGCCATGCGCTGGGTGTAATCGCCGGTGGTGGCGATACGCACCGCTTCGGCAATGGCGGCGGTGGATACGCCCAGCTCTGCCGCGCGCGCCGGGTCGGGGGTGATGCGCAGCTCCGGGCGCAGCAGCGAGGCGGTAGAAGAAACACTACCCAGGCCTTCGATGCCGCGCATTTCTCGCTCCAGTTGCAGGGCAATGCGGCTCAGCGCCCCGGCATCGTCGCCGGAGAGCACCAGCATCAGGGTTTCACCGGCGTTGGTGGTGAGATAGCGCATGCGCACGCCGGGTAGCTGTTGCAGGCGCTGGCGGGCTTCTTCCTCCAGCATTTGCTGGTCGCGCTGGCGTTCTTCGCCCTGCCCCCAGTCCAGCGTCAGTACCACTTTGCGCGGGTCGGCTTCGCCCGACTGGTTCGGGTCGCCCAGGTTCGGCACGCTGCCCACCTGGGCAAACACTTGCTTGAGCTCGGGGATGTCGGCAAGCACGGCGCGGGCGCGTTCTGCCAGGGTCTGGGTTTGTTCGATGCGCGCACCGGGCGGCAACTCCAGCGACACCATGCTGCGGCCACGGTCAGAAGGCGGCACAAAGGTGGCCGGGATAAATGGCAGCATGCCGAGCGAAAGGATGAACAGCAGCAGCGCCGCGCCCAGGGTTTTCCAGCGGTGCCGCAGGGCGGTATCCACCCAGCGCAGATAGCGGCGCATCAGCGGGCCGTTGTTATCGTGCTCGGGCTGCGGTTTGAGCAGATAGGCGGCCATCATCGGCGTTAGCAGGCGCGCCACCAGCAGCGAGAACAGTACCGCCATGGCGGCTGCCCAGCCGAACTCCTTGAAGAACTTGCCAGCGATGCCGGGCATGAACGCCACCGGGATAAACACCGCCACCAGGGTCATCGAGGTGGCAATCACCGCCACGCCGATTTCATTGGCGGCATCGCGTGCGGCCTGTCGCGGTGGTTTGCCCATGCCGAGGTGGCGGACGATGTTTTCGATTTCCACAATCGCATCGTCCACCAGGATGCCGATGACCAGCGACAGCGCCAGCAGGGTAATCATGTTCAGGCTGAAGCCCAGCAGCCAGAGCACGGCAAAGGTGGGGATGATGGACAGCGGCAGGGCGAGCGCGGCAATCCAGGTGGCGCGCCAGTCGCGCAGGAAGAAAAACACCACCACCAGCGCCAGCAGCGCGCCTTCAAACAGCATCTCCATGGAGGAGCTGTAGGACTTCTGCGCATCAGTGGTCATGTCGTTAATCAGCCGGAAGGACACGCCCGGATGCAGGGCTTGCAGCTCATCCAGTACCGCCTTGACGCCATCACGCACTTTCAGCTCGTCCGCGCCACGGCTGCGGCTGATGGTAAAGCCCACCACCGCTTCGCCATCAAGCAGGGCGCGGCCGGAGACATCGGCGGCGCTGTCACTGATGCTGGCGATGGATGAGAGTTGCAGTGCGCGGCCATCGGCCAGGCTGATGCTGTAATTGCGCAGCGCCTCAATATCGGCCACGGTGCCGATGGTGCGGATGGTTTGCCGACCACCGCCAAGCTCGGCGCGGCCACCGGGCTGCTCCACCTGGGTGCGCGCCAGTTGCTGCGAGACTTCGCCTGCGGTGATGCCCCAGGCTGCCAGCGCCTGCGGGTCAAGGTCGATGCGGATTTGCCTCTCGATGCCACCCACGCGGGTGACCTGCGCCACGCCCTCCACGCCGTACAGTGCGCGGCTGACTTCGCGGTCCACAAACCACGACATTTCCGCCTCGCCCATCTTCGGCGCGGCCAGCGCATAGGAGAGCAGGTCGCCGCCGATATCCACCTTGGTGATGATGGGTTCCTGGATGTCCTGCGGCAGCTCCTGGCGAATCCGGGCGATGGCATCCTTGGTGTCGTTGAGAGCTTCGGTCAGGTCTGCTTCCAGCCGGAATTCAATCGCGGTGGTGCTCACGCCCTCCACCACGGTCGATTCCATCCGCTTGACATCGCGCAAGGTGGCAACGGCATCTTCCACCTTGCGGGTGACTTCCGTTTCCAGTTGCGAGGGCGAGGCGCCGGGCTGGCTGATGGTCACCGTGGTCATCGGGAAGGCCACATCCGGGAACATCGCCACCGGCAGCTTGTGGAAGCCCCACAGGCCGACCACGCACAGGATGAAGAACAGCATCAGCGAGGGGACGGGATGGTTGATGCCCCAGGTGGACAGATTGCCGCCGCCTTGCGTGGCTGGAGTTTGCGGTGTACTCATTGGGCAGGTTTCAGGTTGTGGGTGGCATCAGCCGATGCCGGCAAAACCCGCACCTTGTCGCCATCGGTCAGAAAGCCCGCGCCCTCCAGCACCACATGCGTGCCCGCTGCAAGGCCGGACTTCACTTCCACAAAGCCGTCAACGCGCTCGCCGGTTTCAATCCGCTGCAATTGCACCGTGTCCCCGGCAGCCAGCACGAATACCACCGGAAAACCATCGCGCAGCAATACCGCATCGGCCGGTACGGCCAGCACTTTCTGGATGCCGGCATCAATCCGCCCTTGCAGATAAGTACCGGCCTGCAAGGCGCGTGATTGCAACAGGCCGGCGGGCAGGTCGGCAAATACCGTGCCGGTACGGGTGGCCGCGTCCACACCGGGGCTGACCGCGCGCACCCGGCCTTGCAGTGCGCTGCCATCGGGTGCGGTGAGGTGAATCACATCACCGACATTGACCTGGCCAAGCTGGCTGGCGGGCAGCTCCGCGCGCCATTCCAGACGCCCGTTTTTAATCAGCCGCAAAAGTTCACTGCCTGCCATCACCACTTGTCCGGGCTGTACCAGACGCTTGCTGATAATGCCGTCGGCCGGGGCGCGCAGCTCGGCAAAACTGCGCCGCAGCGCCGCAGTATTGCGGGCGGCTCGCGCTGTGCCCAGCCGCGCTTCGGCCTGGGTACGCGTCGCGCGCAATTCATCGAGCTGCATTGCACTGATGTATTGGCTGCTGGCCAGATTCTCGCCACGGGCAAAATGGCTGCGGGCAAGCCCCGCAGCGGCTTCGGCTTCGCGCAAGGCGGCATCGGCCTGGGCAAGTTCGGCATCCAGCATGCGCGGGTCAAGCCTCAGCAGCAATTGCCCGCGCTTCACTGCCTGCCCGGCATCCACATGCAGCGCCGTCACCCGCAGCCCGGAAAGCTCCACGCCCAACTGCATTTCTTCCACTGCCGAAACCGGCCCCGATACCACCAGCGCCCGTGCCAGTTCGCGCTCGCCTGCCTGGGCAAGACTCACCGCTTGCAGGCGGGCCTGGGGCTTGTTGGCATCGTCCTCTGCCTTGTCAGATGGCGTGCAGCCTGGCAGTAGCCAGGGGAGAGCCGCGGCCAGCAACAGGGCATATGAGGCGCGGGGAGAGAAAATGTGAGGCATGGGAGAAACCGGCACAAAGTCCCGCGCAGTGTACTGGCCGGTTTGGTAAATGACACGCGCTGTATGGGTGTAGCGGTTCAGCCAGAGTTTGATACTGTGCCGGTTATATTCAGTTTCCCGATGATGGAGTTTGGCAATGAAAAAGTCGCTGTTGTTTCTGGCAGGTTTTTCGCTGGCAGTGGCCAGTGTTGGTGTGATGGCCCAGCAAGCTGGTGGCTTTACCGGCTCGCGCGGGGCGCAGCAGCAGGCGGGCTTCAGTGGCCCTTCGCAGCAGGGCGTGACCACGGTAGCCAATGCCCGCCGCCTGCGTGATGACACCAAGGTGCTGCTGCAGGGTCAGATTGTCAGCCACAAGTATGGTGATATTTATCTGTTCCAGGATGCCAGCGGCAGCGTCGATGTGGATATCGACGATGAAGACTGGCACGGCCAGCAGATTGGCCCGAATGACCGGGTAGAAATCCGTGGCGAAGTGGACAGGGGCGTGCGCAGCTTCAAGATTGATGTGGACAGCATCCGCAAGTTGTAAGCATTCAGACAGCAGGTAATACAAGACAGGCGCCGGGTTTTCCGGCGCTTTGTCATTGGCCCGCTGCAATTGGCGGCAGGCGGAAAAAGGCCTCGGTCACCGCTGTGGCGGCTGCGGCAGTCACGGCCGCCGGCTCGCCCCGGTCGCGTGCCAACTCCTCCACGATATGCGGCAGAAACGCCGGTTCGTTGCGCCGGTCCTTGGGCATTGGCTTTAACGTGCGTGGCAGCAGATAGGGCGCATCGGTTTCCACCATCAGCCGCTTGGCGGGGATATGCCGTACCAGCTCGCGCAGATGCTGGCCGCGGCGCTCATCGCAGAGCCAGCCGGTGATGCCGATATGCCAGTCCTGGTCAAGATAATCGAACAGCTCTTCGCGGCTGCCGGTAAAACAGTGCACCACGGCGGGCCCCAGGCGGCCATCGAAGTTTTTCATCATCGCCATGAAATCGGCATGGGCATCGCGCTGGTGCAAAAACAGCGGCTTGCCGGTATCTGCGGCAATCTGCAATTGCTGCTCGAAGGCCTTGCGCTGCATCGGCCGTGGCGAAAAGTCGCGGAAATAATCCAGCCCGCATTCGCCCACGGCGACGACTTCCGGGTGCTGCTGCAGGATGCGCAGTTCGGCATCGCATTCGGCTGTGTATTCACTGGCATGGTGCGGATGCACCCCGGCGGTGGCAAACAGCTCGCCCGGATATTGCTGCGCCAAGGCCAGCGCCTTGGGTGAGTGCTTGCGGCAGGCGCCGGTGACAATCATCCGCGCCACCCCGGCCGCGCGCGCGCGCGCCAGTACCGCCTCGCGGTCGTGGTCGAAACTGTCGTGGGTGAGATTGGCACCGATGTCGATGTATTGCATATATGTCATTAGTTAAGGCGCCCTGCTGTCAGGGGCATGTGCAAAGCGGCAAGTCTAAATCCAGTTTCCCGGATATTTGCCATCGTTCAGATGCAGGCTTTGCTGTGGGCGCCAAGAAGAGACTTTGAACAGGCTCTTGCACGTTTGCTTGTATGCCCGGACAGCATTTTCTTGCCGGTTTTTGCCAAATCAACTTTATTCTTTGCGCATGAATACGGCTGTTTTTCCTGTTGCAGAGGTCTTGCCTGACCTCCTGCAATCGCTTTGCAATCACCCGCGCCTGGTGCTGGAAGCGCCGCCGGGTGCCGGCAAGACCACCCAGGTGCCGCTGGCCTTGCTGGATGCGCCATGGCTTTCGGGGCAGAAAATCCTGATGCTGGAGCCGCGCCGGGTGGCGGCGCGTGCGGCGGCGATGTTCATGGCGCAGCAGTTGGGCGAAGCCGTCGGTGACACGGTCGGCTATCGCATCCGTTTCGAGCAAAAAATATCGGCGCGCACCCGCATTGAAGTCGTCACCGAGGGCATCCTGACCCGGCTGATTCAGGACGACCCATTGCTGGAAGGCGTGGGCGCGATTTTGTTTGACGAGTTTCACGAGCGTCACTTGGCCGCAGACCTGGGGCTGGCGTTGGCGCTGGACGTGCAGGCCAGCGTGCGCGATGACCTGCGCATCGTGGTGATGAGCGCCACCCTGGATGGCGAGCGCCTGGCCGAGTGGCTTGATGCGCCACGCATCAGCAGTGCAGGGCGCAGTTTTCCGGTGACGGTGAGCCATTTTCCGGCGCGCCGCGATGAGGCGCTGGAAGTGCAGTTAAAACGCGCAGTGCAAGCGGTGCTCGGGCAACATGCGGGTGATGTGCTGGTGTTTCTGCCCGGCTTGCGGGAAATCCGCCGCGCAGAAAGCGCGCTGCAAACGCTGGATGCGCCTGCTGTGGAAATATTGAGCCTGCATGGCGAATTGCCGGTGGAGCAGCAGGCTCGCGTTTTACAGCCTGCATCCGATGGCAAGCGCCGCGTGGTGCTGGCGACCAATGTGGCCGAGTCCAGCCTGACTCTGCCCGGCGTGCGCGTGGTGATTGACAGCGGACTGGCGCGCGAGCCGCGCTATGACCCCAATAGCGGTTTTTCCCGGCTGGAAGTGGTGCGCATCGCCCAGGCCAGCGCCGACCAGCGTGCCGGGCGCGCCGGACGTGTGGCCGAAGGCTGGGCCTACCGGCTGTGGCCCGAATCCGAACGGCTTGCGCCGCAGCGGCGTGCGGAAATCCAGCAAGTCGAGCTGGCCGGACTGGCACTGGAGCTGGCCGCCTGGGGGAGTGACTCGTTGCGCTTTGTCGATGTTCCGCCAGCGGGCGCACTGGCGGCTGCGCGCGACTTGCTGCGGCAGTTGGGCGCACTGGATGCGCAGCATGCCATCACCGCGCATGGCCGCGCCTTGCTGGCGCTGGGCACGCATCCACGACTGGCGGCCATGTTGTTGGCTGCCCAGGCGGATGAAGCCCGGGCGCTGGCCTGTGACCTGGCCGCGCTGCTGGAGGCGCGTGACCCGCTGCGCAGCCGCAGCGATGCGCTGGCCGAGCGTTGGCAGGCGCTGGCGGCATTCCGTCGAGGACAAAGCCCGGCCGATGCCAGCCGCAGCGTCCTGGCCGCCATCGACCAGGCGGCCAAACAATGGCGTCGCCGTATCCGCTTGCAAAACCCGCCGCCCGCGCATATGCCTGCCCATGCGCTGGGGGATGTACTGGCGCACGCCTTTCCCGACCGTATCGCTTACAAGCAGCCCGGCCAGATGCTGCGCTACCAGCTCAGCAATGGCCGGCGCATGCGCCTGCATGAACAAAGCGTGCTGCAAGGCGAGCTCTGGCTGGTCGCCAGCGAACTGCGTTTTGAAGCTCGTGATGCACTGTTGCTCGGCGGCGCGCCGGTGGATGAGACATATCTGCGCGCGGCCTTTGCCAGCGATTTCCGTGATGGCGATGAGGTGCGCTGGGATGCGGAAAAACGCGCCCTGGTGGCTGAGCGCATCAGCCGCTTTGCCGGTATCGTGCTGGCCTCACATCCGGCAGGCAAAGTGGACCCGGCGCTGGCCACCCCCGCACTGCTGGCGGCAGTACGCGAGCTGGGGCTGGAGGTGCTGCCCTGGGATGCGCGTGATGATTTTCTTGTCCGTGTGGCCTGCCTCAAGCACTGGATGCCTGAGCTTGAGTTGCCGGATTTTTCCGAGCCTGCCTTGCTCGCCACGCTGGAAGACTGGCTTGCGCCACTGCTTGCCGGAAAGACCCGGTTGGATGCGTTGCAAAGCCAGGAATTGCATCAGGCGCTGAGCAACCGGCTGGACTGGGATATCCGTCGCCGTATCGACCAGCTTGCGCCCCGGCGCATCACCGTGCCTTCCGGCCTTGAGCGCAGCATCCACTACCTGCCCGGTGACGGCGCTGCCCATGAGCCGGAGGCGGTACTGGCGGTGAAGTTGCAAGAGCTGTTCGGTCTTGGTCAAACCCCGCGCATCTGCGCTGGCCGCATCCCGCTGACCTTGCACCTGCTCTCGCCCGCACAGCGGCCATTGCAGGTGACCCGCGACCTCAAGAGCTTCTGGGAAAACACCTACCCGGAAGTGAAAAAGGAAATGAAGGGGCGGTACCCGAAGCATCCGTGGCCAGATGACCCTTGGAATGCGGTGGCGACGCACAGGGCCAAGCCGCGGGGAACGTGAGTTTTTGGAGGCGTGAACGTGAAAGCGTTTTGCTAGTGGCGACGGTGGCAGCATGACTGGACTGCGCGGTTGTTTTGAGGCGCGGAATGCGGTGGCGACGCACAGGGTCAAGCTGCGAGGAACGTGAGTTTCTGGAGGCGTGAACGTGAAAGCGTTTTGCCAGTGGCGGCATGCAGGACTGCGCAACCGTTTCAAGGCGCGAAGCTGAAAATATGTTCAGCTACAACGGGATTTGTCACGCAATCACGACACCAAACAGCGCATACTTGCGCGAATATTCCCACTATGCTCATACGGAGATAGCCATGAACAAATTTGACGACATCACCCAGCGCGCCGCCCAAGTGGCGAGTGAAGTGGGCAGCCGCGCAGCAGATTTTGCTGCCGATATGGGACAGCGCGCTTCCAGGGTGGGTCACAAGGCCGCAGGCTTTGCCTCCAGCATGGGCAGCCGCGCCTCCAATCTGGGCGGTGGCCTCAAAAAGCAGGTGCCGGATGTGGCCATGCAATGGCTGGAAACCGGCGCCGCCATCGCTGCGGTGAAAACCGGCTCCAAGGTGGCAACCCAGTTTGTCCGCCGTCACCCGGTGCTGGTAGTGGCCGCCGCCGCGGGTATTGGTCTTGCCTGGTACGCCCAGCGCCGTTACGCCCGCAAAAAGGCTGAGCAGGCTGCCATTGAAGGACATTGGCGCCATCTGCAACTTGAGCGCGATGAACATGCCGAAGATATGGGTGTTTGATGATAGCTTTGCTGGTTATGCCAGTTTGGCAAAGGGCCGGTTATCCGGCCCTTTGTGTTTTTGTGGTTTTGGACAGATTTGTAATGAATGGTTGGTGGTATTTACAAATGCTTTGAATAGCGGCTCACTGTCTGCTTGAGTCGCAATGCAGAAGTGCAGTTTTTTTCGGGCAATTACACTGAATGCGAGAAAAAATCGCGAAACTTCGGTTATTGAGAATCACTCGCAACAAAAATGAAGCAGGGCGCGTAAACTATCCGGCGGAGTAGGGCGCGTATTGCGCTTTCTTGACTTCAATCAAACATGTACCTGAACACGCACACAACAATGCGCGGTGCATTGAGGACTTTGCAATGACTACTGAAACCAAGGGCTACTACAACGACAAGGTGGTACTCCAGTTTGCACTGGCAACAGTGCTCTGGGGCGTTGTCGGCATGTTTGTCGGTGTATTCATCGCGGCGCAGCTTTACTGGCCGACGCTGACGGACGGTATCGAATGGCTGCAATACGGGCGTTTGCGCCCGCTGCATACCAATGCAGTGATTTTCGCCTTTGGCGGCTCGGCATTGTTTGCAACCAGCCTGTGGTGCGTGCAGCGCACCAGCCATGTGCGCTTGCTCTCTGACAAGCTGGCAGCGTTCGTGTTCTGGGGCTGGCAGCTCATCATTGTCGCTGCGGCCATCACCCTGCCGCTGGGGCTGACCCAGGGCAAGGAATACGCCGAGCTGATCTGGCCGATTGACATTGCCATCGCCGTGGTCTGGGTGGCCTATGCCGTGCTGTTCTTCGGCACCATCGCCATCCGCAAGGTCAAGCATATTTATGTGGCCAACTGGTTCTATGGCGGCTTCATCATCGCCGTGGCGCTGCTGCATATCGTCAACAGCCTTGCCATCCCCACCGGGGCTACGCAGTCGTATTCGGTGTACTCCGGTGCGGTGGATGCTATGGTGCAGTGGTGGTACGGCCATAACGCAGTGGGCTTCTTCCTGACCGCCGGCTTCCTCGGCATGATGTATTACTTCGTACCCAAGGTGGCCGGGCGTCCGGTGTTCTCCTACCGGCTGTCGATCGTGCACTTCTGGGCGCTGATTTCCATCTATATGTGGGCAGGCCCGCACCATCTGCAGTACACCGCGCTGCCAGACTGGGCGCAGTCGCTGGGCATGGTGTTCTCGCTGATTCTGCTGGCGCCGTCCTGGGGTGGCGCGATCAATGGCGTGATGACGCTTTCCGGTGCCTGGCACAAGCTGCGTACCGACCCCATCCTGAAGTTCCTGATTGTTTCGCTCAGCTTCTACATGATGTCCACCTTTGAAGGGCCGATGATGTCCATCAAGACGGTGAACTCGCTCTCGCACTATACCGACTGGACCATCGGCCACGTGCATGCCGGTGCGCTGGGCTGGGTGGCGATGATTTCGCTGGGCTCCATTTATGCGGTGATTCCGTGGGCCACGCAGCAAAAGAGCATGTTCTCGGTCAAGGCCATCGACCTGCACTTCTGGCTGCACACCATCGGCGTGGTGCTGTATATCGCCTCGATGTGGATTGCCGGGGTGATGCAGGGCCTGATGTGGCGTGCCACCAATGCCGATGGCACCCTGACCTACAGCTTTGTGGAAGCCCTCAACGCGACCTATCCGTACTACCTGATTCGCCTGCTGGGTGGTGTGCTGGTGGTAAGTGGTATGGGCGTGATGGTGTGGAACGTCGTCAAGACCATGCAGGGTGCCAAGAACCTGGCGCCGGTCCCGGTGTTGCCACCGGATGCTTCCGAAGCCCGTGCCTGAGGATCTGAATCATGAGCAATGACAATAACAACACGGGTTTTTCCCACGAGAAAATCGAGAAAAACGTCACCCTGATGGCGATTCTCGTGACCATCGCCGTGTCCTTCGGCGGTCTGGCGCAGATTGTGCCGATGATGTTCCAGGCCGAGACGGTCAAGCCGATTGCCGGTCTCAAGCCCTATCCGGCGCTGGAACTGGCCGGGCGCGATGTTTACATCCGCGAGGGCTGCTATAACTGCCACTCGCAGATGGTGCGTACATTGCGCTTTGAAACCGAACGCTATGGTCATTACTCGCTGGCGGGTGAATCGGTCTACGACCATCCGTTCCAGTGGGGCTCCAAACGTACCGGGCCGGATCTGGCCCGTGTGGGCGGACGTTACTCTGATGACTGGCATCGCGTCCATCTGGAAGACCCGCGTGCGGTGGTGCCAGAGTCGAATATGCCGGCCTTCCCGTGGCTGAAAACCGGCACCATCAATGCGGCGCAATTGCAGGCCAATATGCGTGGCTTGAAGAAGCTGGGTGTGCCGTATACCGATGAGGAAATCAGTGCCGCAGCTGAAGCGGTGAATGGCAAGACCGAAATGGATGCCGTCGTGGCCTATCTGCAGGGACTGGGCAGAGCAGCACCGAAGGGAGGCTGAGATGGTTTCAGGCATCGTGACTGCCATTTTGCTGGTGCTTTTCATCGTCGGCTGGATTTGGGCGTGGAGCCCCAAACGCCAACAAGCGTTTGCAGCCGCAGCCCGGCTCCCACTGGATGATCAAGAACCTGTCGCCGACCAGGCTGGCGACCGCAATCAGGAGCAATCGTCGTGAACGACTGGACCTCTTCCATTACCAGCGGCTGGTCTATCTGGATCATTGCCCTGGTGCTTATCAATGTTGTGGGCTGTATCTGGCTGCTGCTGGATAACTCCAAGCGTCGTCCAGGCGATCCGGCGCCGGAGGAAACCAGCCACGTTTGGGACGGCGATTTGACCGAGTACAACAAGCCGATGCCCAAGTGGTGGATCAATATGTTCTGGTTGACCATCGTGTTTGCCGCTGGTTATCTCATTTACTATCCGGGTTTTGGCGCCTTTGCCGGTGTCAGCAAATGGACTTCCGCTTCGGAAATGCGCGAAAACCAAAGGATTGAAAACGAAAAACTGGAAGCGGCTTTTGCGCCGTATGCGGGCAAGCCCATTGATGTATTGGCGGCAGATGCAGGGGCGGTCAAGATTGGTCGCGGCATCTTCAACAATACTTGTGCGGTTTGCCACGGCACCACTGCCAAGGGTGCGGTAGGCTACCCCGACCTGACCGATCAGGTCTGGAACTGGGGTGGCAAGCCTGAAGACATCCTGACCACCATCCAGCAAGGCCGTCAGGGCGTGATGGCGCCGTGGGGCGATGTGCTCAAGGGCACTGGTGGTGAGCAAGCAGTCGAGTACGTGGTGGCGTATGTGCGCTCCTTGTCGCAGCCGGGCGTCAGCATCCAGAACGACTTCATGGCCAGCCAGGGCAAGAAGCTGTATGACGGTGTATGCGTGGCCTGCCACGGTGCTGAAGGCAAGGGCGACCAAAACCTGGGTGCGCCTGACCTGACCGATAGTTCCTGGCTGTATGGCAACAGCACCGAGGCGCTGCGCAAGACCATCAGTGAAGGCCGTCACGGGGTGATGCCGGCGCACCTGGAGCTGCTGGGTGATACCCGTACCCGTCTGGTTGGTGCCTATGTCTGGTCGCTGTCGCATGGAAGTGGCAATATGGCCGCAACGCCAGCGACGACCAGCCAGCAATGACCGGTTTTACCGATCCCAAATTCGATCATCCGCCCCGACCGCTGGCCCAGCGGCTCGGGGCAATTCTTTGGCCCAGCTTTTTCGCAGCCTGTGTGGCGACGATGGTGTTCTTTGCCTTTGTCGATCCCATCGCATTGCGTGACATGACCTTTCCTGGCCTGCCAATCAGCCGCGTGACCGGCTATAGCATCGGCTTCTTCATGTTCTGGCTGGCCACTGCCTCCTCCAGCTTGTTTACCTGGATTCTGCTAAGACCAGCCAGCCGCTTCAATCGCGCGCTTCCGCCAGAGTAAGGCCGAAACACCATGAGCAAGAAAATCCCGCTGGATGTCGTTGACGATGCCAGCAACTCCTATTACGTCAGCGAACGCAAGATTTATGCCCGCGAAGTAAGCGGCAGGCTCAACCGGCTGCGTCGTCTGGCAGTGTGGGTACTGCTGGGCATGTACTACATATTCCCGTGGATTAATTGGGATGGCCGGCAGTCGGTACTGTTTGACCTGCCAGCGCGCAAGTTTTATGTATTCGGGCTGACCTTCTGGCCGCAGGACTTCATCTTCCTGGCGCTGCTGTTGGTGATGGCCGGTTTTGCGCTGTTCTTTTTCACCGCACTGGCCGGTCGCCTGTGGTGTGGCTATGCCTGTCCGCAAACGGTGTGGACGGAAATCTTCATGTGGATGGAAAACGCCATCGAAGGCGATCGCGGCAAACGCATGAAGCTGGACAAAATGCCCTGGAACCGGGAAAAAATCCTGAAAAAAGCGGGCAAGCACACGGTTTGGGTGCTGTTTGCACTGTGGACGGGGCTGACTTTTGTCGGCTTTTTTACCCCGATTCGTGACCTGATTGCACGGATGCCACTGCTCGCCCCGGGTTGGCAATGGGGCGCATGGGAAACCTTCTGGGTGTTTTTCTATGCACTGGCGACCTGGGGCTTTGCCGGTTTCATGCGCGAGCAGGTGTGCAAATACATGTGCCCGTATGCACGCTTCCAGAGCGCGATGTTTGACCGTAATACCCTCATCATTGCTTACGACCCGATGCGTGGTGAGCCGCGCGGGCCGCGCAAACGCGGTTTGGGCAGCGTGCTGGAGCGCGGCCGTGGCCTTATTGACAAAATTTCCGCATACGAATTTGTGTTCCGCGCTTCCGGTCATGCAGTCGCCCGGGATGCGGCAGACCAGGCGCGTGGTCATGAGGGCATGAGCGAGCAGCGCGAGCCCGAGCCGCTGCCCAAGTTCCCGGCAGAAGAACTTGGCGACTGTATTGATTGCACCATCTGTGTGCAGGTCTGTCCTACCGGCATTGATATCCGCAACGGCTTGCAATATGAATGCATCGCCTGTGGCGCCTGTATTGATGCCTGCGATGAGGTCATGGACAAGCTGGGCTATCCGCGTGGCCTGATCCGTTATTCCACGCAGAACGCCATCGACAACAAGCCCACCCATATCCTGCGGCCGCGTGTGATTTTCTATGGATTGCTGCTAGGTGGCGTATTTGCAGCCTGGGTGTTTGGCGTATTGAACCGCACACCGCTGATTGTCGAGGCACTGCGGGATCGCAACGCCATGTATCGTGTAGTGGAAAATGGCGAGCTGGAAAATGCCTATACCTTGCGTGTAGTCAACAAGGAAGTTCGGGCGCATGAATACGTGATTACGGTCAGTGCCGGAAATGGTATTTATCTGCCGGGCAACACCATGAGGGTCAAGGCAGAGCCTGAAGAAGTGCTGAGTTTGCCGATAGTGCTGCGCTCGCCAAGCGAGTTGCGTGGCAGAAACCCGGTGAGCTTCGAGGTCAAGACAGAAGACGGTACTATTAGCCAGAGCGTTGAAAGCAACTTCTTTGGACAGATGCAATGAGTGAAAGACAAGAAAAAACCCGCCGTGAACCCATGCTGTGGTTGGTGGTAGGGTTGCCGCTGGGAGTGATCGTGGCAAGTTTCATCACCCTGTACCTGGCTATTACTTCCGGTGATGTAGCCGAATCGCGCGATGAAGTGCAGCGGCTTGGCCGGGTACTGCAAGAAACCGACCTGGGGCCTGATGAGCAGGCCAAAGCCTTGGGGCTGACGGCGCTGGTGCGCGAGCGTGATGGCCGGGTGGAGGTCGTGCCGATGGCAGGCCGCTGGCAGCGGCAGAACCCGCTGCGCTTGCTGGCCGAACACCCCATCGACAGCAGCAAGGACCGCAGCCTGGAAATGAGTCCGCAGCCGGGCGGCTCCTGGCTGTCGTCCACCGCTTTTGAGGACGAGCGTCAAAATGACTGGAAGTTTTCCTTAAGCGATACCGACGGTAGTTGGCGGCTGCGCGGACGGATGCCCAAAGACCAGCTTTCTGCCGTGTTGACGCCCGCAGTGGCAGCGCCTTGAGGCGGATGACGCGCCCCTTTGGATAGCGGCAGATGGATACCGTCAGCCCGGCGCGATGCCGCTTCATCGACGCGGTATTTTTCGAACGCGACGATTACAGCCGTGCCGATTTCGAGCAGCTTTCCAGTCCGGCTGAATTGCATTACCTGCTGCGCAAGCATAACTGGGATGGCGACAACCGCTTGCTGCAATGGTTGGCGGAAAGCCCGCTATGCAGCGAGGCGACGGCGCTGGAAATGTTCTGGCTGGCACAGCCGCAGGATTATCAGCGGCATGCCCTGGGCAAAAAACTCAAGTCAGCCTGCGATGCACAGATTTTTGAGCTTATCCAGACCCTGATGGCGCGTTACTGCCAGGGCTTGTATACACGTACCGCGCTGCATTTCGACCCAGGCCCGCATCTGCGCGAGGCCGTTGTCATTCCTGCCAGCCTGTATCAGCCCAGCAGCGGTGAAACCCCGTATCTGTACTGGGAAGCGGACGAAGTGGCGAACCTGTTTGGCGAGGCTCTGGCAAGTGCCTTGCAGCGCGCCAATCGCATGGAGCTTTACAACATCGGCGCATTACTGCCGGTTGATACGCTGCTCAGCCACTTTGAAGCCCTGCTTGCCCATCCCGAATGTGAGCGTGGCATCGCGCAAATGCTGTTCTGGCGCTTGCAGCGGCGTTATCCGCTGGCACTGGATACGCTGTTCCGGGCGGACTTTATCCGCCGCTGGCAGGCCGGTGCCTGGGCTGGAGAGGCGATTGCCTATGAGCCGCTGGCCGATGGCGTGGTGCCTCCGCCCAGGCCGCCGCAAGTGGCCTGGGAAATCCCGTCACAGATGAAGCAGGCGGTATGAACGGTCGGGCAGGTCATGCCGAACGGGCAACTTCCGGCTCGGGGCGCTGCTTTCATTGCAGTGAGCCATTGCCGGGCGATGCGCCCAGTATCGAGATGGCGGGCGAGCTGCGCGGATTTTGCTGCGATGGCTGCCGGGCTGCTGCTGAATGGATTGGCGCGGCGCATCTGGAGGATTACTACCGTTTGCGCAGTGACGCGCCCGAGCGCGTTGGCAATGCGCCGATAGACTGCCGTATTTGGGACCGGGCGGATGTCGTTGCCGGTCATGTGCGGCAGGCAGAAGACGGTAGCTGCGAAATCACCGTGCTCACCGACGGCATGCGTTGCGCGGCCTGTGCCTGGCTGATTGACAAGGCGTTGCGGCGCGAGCCGGGCGTGGCTGAAATCACCGCCAATGCGGTGACCGGGCGGGTGCGCATCCGCTGGCAGCCGGGCAAAGTTCTGCTCTCCAGGCTGTTGCAGCGTATGAGCGCGCTGGGCTACCGCCCCTACCTTGCCACCGGGCTGGCGCGCGAGGAAGCCCGCAGGCGCGAGCGCAACCGCTGGATTCTGCGTATCGGCATTGCCGGGCTGGGGGCGATGCAGGCGATGATGTTTGCCGAGGCGCTGTACCTGGATACTGCGCGGGAAATGCCTGCGGCCACCCGCGATTTTTTCCGCTGGATTACCGCACTGGTATCGGCGCCGGTGGTGTTCTATGCCGGCTGGCCGTTTCTGGAAGGCATGCTGCGCGAGCTGCGCATGCGCCGCCTGGGCATGGATACCCTGATTGCCTCTTCCAGCCTGCTGGCCTGGGGAGCCAGCGTCTACCAAACCGCCGTGCATGGCTATCACGTCTGGTTCGACGCGGCGGTGATGTTCGTATTCCTGCTGCTGGCGGCGCGCATGATTGAACAGGGCGCACGCAAGGCTGCCAGCGCGCAGGTGGATGCCCTGGCGCGGGCAAGGCCGATGCTGGCAACGCGCGAAAGCCCGGACGATGCCACCGGGCGCGAACAGCTGCCACTGGCGCAAATCGCGGTGGGCGATATCGTGCGCATCGCGCCGGGTGAAGCCGCACCAGCCGACGGTGTGCTGCTGGATGAGGCGGCCGGTTTCGACGAGGCGTTGCTTTCGGGCGAATCCACCCCGGTACGCAAACAGCCGGGTGACTTCATCTATGCCGGCAGCCTGTGCGTGGATACCCCGGCGCGGGTTCAGGTACAGCAAGTTGGCGCACAAACGCGGCTGTCAGAACTGGCGCGGCTGGTGGAACAGGCGCAGGCGGCGCGTCCACGGCTGGCCGAAGTGGCTGATGCCATCGCCCACCGTTTTGTGGCAACGCTGCTGCTTGCAGCCATCGCGGTGTACTTGTTCTGGCGCTGGCATGACCCGGGCCGGGCATTTGAAGTCACCCTGGCGGTGCTGGTGGTGAGCTGCCCCTGCGCGCTGTCGCTGGCGATTCCTTCGGCGTTGGCGGCTGCCCATGGCGCACTATCAAAAATCGGCGTGCTGGCGGTGCGTGATGAAGCCCTCGACCGTCTGGCAGCGGTCGATGCCCTGGTGTTCGACAAGACCGGCACGCTTACCGATGGCGAGCCACGTATTGCCGCCGTGGAGGTGCTGCACGGCCTTGACCAAGCACAGGCCTGGCGGGTTGCCGCCGCGCTGGAGCAGGATAGCCGTCACCCGCTGGCGCGCGCCTTTGCCGCGAAAGCGCCGCAGGACTTGCCCAGGGCGCGTGATGTACGGCAATCGCCAGGGCTGGGTATCGAGGGCATGGTCGAAGGCCGGCACTGGCGGCTGGGACAGGCCGGTTTTGCCGCCCGGTCGGTGCCCGACCAGGGACATGCGGTTTGGCTGGGCGATGGCGAGCAGGGCTTTGCCCGCTTTGTGCTTGCCGAAACCCCAAGACATGATGCCGCAGCGGCGGTAGAAACACTGAAAGACCTGGGTATTGACGTTGAGCTTGCCAGCGGCGATGGCGAAGCGGCGGTGACCAGGCTGGCCGCAGAAGTCGGCATCTCCCGGCATGCCGCACGGCAAACGCCGGAAGACAAGCTCGCCCGTGTGCGCAGCCTGCAAGCGCAGGGCAGACAAGTGGCGATGGTCGGCGACGGCATCAATGATGCGCCGGTGCTGGCCGGTGCCGATGTTTCGCTGGCGATGGGCGAAGGCGCAGCACTGGCGCAGCGCGCTGCAGACCTGGTCATCACCGCCCGCAGCCTTGCGCGCATCCCGCAGGCGGTTGTCATTGCCCGCCGCAGCCGCACCATCATCAGGCAGAACCTCGCCTGGGCCAGTCTCTACAATGTCATCGCCCTGCCACTGGCTGCTACCGGCCATGTCACCCCGTGGATGGCCGCCCTGGGCATGGCGCTGTCATCGCTCTTGGTGACCGGCAACGCCCTGCGACTTGTGAGAACCCCGCAATGAACATCCTGCTTGCGCTTATCCCCATCAGCCTGATGCTGATAGCCGTGGCCGTGGCGGCCTTTGTCTGGGCAGTCAAGCGTGGCCAGTACGAAGACCTGGACACCCCGGCGCTGGACATCCTGCGCGAAGACCCGAACGAGCGCATCGCCCGCGAGCGCGAAGCGGCACAGGCAGCGGAACAGCAGCGCGATGCCGGTTGACTGGCTGGTGCTGGGTTCGGCCTGGATTACCGGGCTGTTGGGCGGCGTGCATTGCGCGGCGATGTGCGGCGGCATCGCCACCGGCTTTGGTGTCAGCGCCAAACGCAAGGGGCTATCTGATGCCGTCTGGGTAAATCTTGCCCGCGTTTTGGGCTATGTGCTGGCGGGCGCGATTGCCGGTGGCGTGGGGGGCGGCATTCTTGCTGTCGCACGCCTGCCCTGGCTGGCCAGCGGCGCGCGCATGCTGGTTGGTGGCGTACTGATTGTGGCCGCTTTGCGGCTGCTGCTGCCCGCTGCCCGACTCGCCTTTCTTGCCCGTCCCGGGCAGCGCGCCTGGCAATTGCTGCAACCCTTGCAGCAGCGTTTTTCGCCTGCCAATACCCCCGGCAAACGCTTCATGCTGGGCATGCTCTGGGGCTGGCTGCCTTGTGGCCTTAGCACCACCCTGCTGGCAGCCGCCTGGCTACAGGCATCGGCCTGGCATGGTGGCATGACCATGCTGGCCTTTGGCCTTGGCACCTTGCCGCTGATGGTGCCGCTGACCTGGTCGGGCGCACGCATGATGCGCTGGTTGCAGCAGCGTCACTGGCGGGTATTGATGGGAACATTGGTCTTGCTCGCCGGTGCGCTGACCCTGGCTGCACCGTGGCTGATGCAAGTGCCTGCCCTGCACGGCTTTTTGAGTGCCATGGGCTGCCGCAGCATGTGAGCGCACTGCTGGCATAATGCGCGGCATGGAAAATGTCATCGCCGTAGATCTTCCCGGCTTGCGCCGCAGTTGCAAACAGTGCTCGTTGCAGCAACTGTGCCTGGCCGGTGGCGGTATAAGCGGTGAAGAGATGAACCGGCTGGATGACATCATCCGTAGCCGCAAGCCGGTACCCGGTGGCGGATATCTGTTCCGCATGGGCGATGCGATGGGGGCGGTATTCGTGGTTCGTGATGGCGCGGTCAAGACTGTTACCTATAGCGAAAACGGCGATGAGCAAGTACTGGGCTTTCATCTGCCCGGCGAGCTGATTGGCCTGGACGCGCTCGCCAGTGGCCAGCATCGCTGTGATGCGGTGGCGCTGGCCTCGACCAGCCTTTGCGAAGTACCGTTTGACCGGCTTTCCGGTATTGCCGCACAGATTCCCGGCCTGCAAGCACAACTGATGCGGGTGATCGGCATGAGTCTGGATCGTGACCAGGACCATAAGGAGATTCTGGTGCGCAGGCAGGCCAATGAGCGTATTGCGCTATTCCTGCATGGGCTTTCCGAGCGCCTGAAAACCATTGGCCGTGACCCGCTGCGGATACGGCTGCCGATGAGCCGCATTGATATCGCCAACTATCTTGGACTGGCGCTGGAAACGGTCAGCCGCGGCTTTACCCGGCTGGAAGAAGATGGCCTGATTCATGTGCGTGGCCGCCAGGTGGAGCTGATTGAGGCTGGAGCCTTGGCGCGTCTTGCGCACGGCATGGAAGGCGAGGTGTTGCCTAAAAAGCGTCGCGAAATGTGAACAGTATCGCGGTTTTTGAGGTAAATGACAGTGCCACCTTGTCGCATCTAAGTGGCTGGCACACAATGCAGTAGGCTCGCTTGACAAACTGACAGGGATAAAGTGTTGGGCTGCGGGTTTGGGAATGGCCAGTTCACTTTGTTTCGGGGAAACCGTATATGCCGCAAAAGATACAGGGTTGGGTGCGAGGTGCGTTATTGGGCACCTTGCTGAGTGTTGTTACTGCTTGTGGCGGTAGTGGTGGCGAGCAGGCGGATGAAGCAAAAACTGCGGTGTTGCCCGCAGAACAACCCGCAATATCGTCGGAAGTCTCCGCCATGAGTGCGGGAGAATTGCAAAATGCAGCTGCCCAGGCGGTTTCTGAGCAGCGCCTGTATGCTCCGGCGGGCAATAACGCCATGGAGTATTACCTGGCATTGCGGGATAAAGGCGGCAATGGCGATGCTGCTGTAGCCAGCGCACTGGCAGACTTGCAGCCCTACGCCCTGATTGCGGCTGAGCAGGCTATTACTCGCGATGATATTGCCGAGGCCAAGCGCCTGTACGCTCTGCTTGAGAAAACCGATCCCAATGCTCCGGCACTACCCCGGCTGAAGACCGGTATCGCCGATGCCGAAAATCTGACCGCGCAACGCCAGCAGAATGCACAGCCGGATGAGGCACGTCGCCAGGAGCTGGAAAAAAAGCGCCAGGAAGAACAGCAGCGCATGCAGCAGCAGGCTGCACAGCAGTTGGCGGCGCAGCGCGCTGAAGAGCGCCGCCTGGAAGAGCTTCGCGCCGCCGAAGAGCAGCAGCGCCAGCAAGCCAGTGCGCGTGAAGCAGAAGAACGCCGCCAGGCCGAGCAACGTGCAGCCGCCCAGCGTCAGGCAGCCGCCGCGGCCGCGACCCAGCAACAGCAGCAGACAGCGCCTTCACCGGCACCTGCGCCTGCACCTGCACCGGTCAAACGCAATACCGAACTGCGCGCCATCAGTGCGCCGCAACCGCGTTACCCGGCCGAGGCCCTGCGCAGTGGCCTATCGGGTTCGGTACAGGTGGAATTTACCGTAGGCACCAATGGCGCTGTCACTTCTGCCCGTGTAGTCAATGCCAACCCGCCGCGCGTGTTCAACAACGAAGTGCTCAATACCGTGCGTCGCTGGCGTTTCCAGCCCATTGACGAGCCAGTGACGACCCGTCGTACTTTTAACTTCAATTCCGAGCAGTAACTCATGCACGTCGAATCGAAAGGCAATTCCGAGCGCTGAGCCGCATCTATTGTCAGGCGCTTGCGATCTGAATCAGGGCGCGGACGTGAAACCGGCAGAGAGGCATTTGCTGCCTTCATGTGATGCATGGAAGCCCACTATCGCGGCAACTGATTGCGCTATCTGGGCCTGTGTTGGTAGCAGGGAGGTAAGCAGCTGTATCCCGCGGCATGTTCGAACTGTGCGTCATTACGGGCTCGGGAGTTGCGGTAGGGTTAAATAGTTGTTTGAGTGACCAAAATTTTGTAAGATTCATCACACTTTGCATTTCTCGGGTAGCTGGGAACTTTGAAGTGTCGGCGCAATACCAGTTGGTTGCTGCGTTGGCGTTGTTGTATAGGGGGTAGGGTTTGCAAAAAATTGCGGGATCTTTTCGTTTACCTTATCGTCAGAATTTCCAGTGCCAGAAGTTTGTCCTGGTCGGGTTTTGAGTGGCCACAGTCATGTTCCAAAAAACAACCTCTTCCGACAAATTGCGCTTTTCACGCCTTTATCTTGCGCTTTCCATTGGTCTTGTTGCAGCGCCTTCGGCAAATGCACAATTCCGGGATGTTGCAGCAGAAGTGCCGTTGGGCAGTGCCATAGGTCGCCAAGGTGTCCAGGAGGTTGATCGCATCCAGGTCAGTGTGGAGCGCGATAGCCTGCCGGCAGATGGTCAGACGCCTGCCAAGCTGAAGATTGAGCTTTTCAATGTTGAAGGCCAGCGCGTGCAGGGTGATACCGTTGTCACCCTGCAGGCTTCCAATGGGCGCTTTCAGCTTCCTGGTGCCAATAGCGATGAATTTGGACTGATTACCGGCGATATCGACAGCGTTACCCCTGGTTTCCAAATCAACGCGAAAGATGGCGTGGCTGATGTCTGGTTGCTGGCTCCGGTTGAGCCGCAGCAGGTAGAAGTACAGGTTATTGCCGGGGGTTCGGTTGCGCGTGGCGCAATCACCTTTGTACCCGAGCTGCGCGACATGCTGGCGGTGGGTATTGTCGAAGGCATCATCAGCTTTGATCGCAAGTTTGTTCAGCCGGCTCGTCCGGATGATGGTTTTGAGGAACGCATCAATAGCTGGTCGCGCAGCAGCGGGGATGGCAAGCGTCATGCGGCGCTGCGTACCGCTTTCTTCTTGAAAGGCAAGGTCAAAGGTGATGCGCTGCTCACCATGGCCTATGACAGCGATAAGCCCAATCGCGATCGTTTGTTCCGTGACCTGGATCCCGAACGCTGGTATCCGGTGTATGGCGATGCTTCGATAACAGGCTTTGAAGCGCGCAGCAATTCCCGCCTTTATTTGCGTCTGGACAAAGACCGTCATTACCTGATGTATGGTGATATCACCACTGGTGATGGCTTCAGTCAGCGTGCAGGGCAAGGGAATGTTGCCAGCACGCAAGTGCGTGATTTGGGGCAATACAACCGTGGTTTGACCGGTGTTCGCGCCCACCTGGAAAACGACAACGGCTACCTGGATGTTTTTGCCTCTGATGACAACCTTCGTCAGGTGGTCGAAGAATTCCCCGGTCGTGGCCTGTCCGGCCCCTACACAGTCAGCAATAGCAGCCGTGCCGTGCTGGGCAGTGAGCGCATTGAGCTGGTAGTGCGTGACCGGCATGCACCATCGCGCATTGTTTCGGTCAAGCAACTGGCGCGCTTCACTGACTACAGCTTTGAGCCGTTCAGTGGGCGGATTCTGTTCAATTTGCCGGTGCCCTCCGTTGATGAAGCACTGAACCCGGTCTCGGTTCGCATCACTTATGAGATTGATCAGGGGGGCAAAACCTTCTGGGTCTACGGGGTCAACGGTCAATATCGTCTGGGAACTGCCTTTGATGTGGGCGGCGGCTATGTCAAGGACGAAAACCCATTGGCACCGTTCCAGATGGGGAGCGTCAATGCTACGTGGAATATGGGTGAGCGTACTTGGCTGCGCGGCGAATATGCCCGTACCCGTAGTGCAATCAACTCGGCAGGCGGCAATATTTATACGCTGCACGCCCAGCCTGGCCAGCAACAGGTAGAGGGCGATGCCTGGCGTGCCGAATTTGGTCATGCCGGGCAGCAATTCAGCTTGTTGGCCTGGTATGGCGAAAGCGATGCCAACTTCAACAATCCTGCATCTTCCTACTTGGGCGGCCGTCGCCAGGCTGGCTTGGATGCAGGCTGGCTGCTGGGCAAACCGACTGCGGAGAGTACGCCAGCTTGGCGTATTTTCTCGCGTGCCAACTGGATTGAAGACAAATACAGCAGCTCAGAGCGTACCCAGGCGCAGCTTGGCCTGGGCTATCAGCCCAATAGCAAGCTCTCGTTGGAAATTGGCGCCAACCATGTCAGTGAGCATGCGGGTAATGGCTTGGGCAATGGCCTTTCCATACCAGGCAATTTGACCGCACCTTTTGGTGTGGGTGTGGTTTCACCCGGTTTTGGTGGGGGCTTCTATGGCGACTCCTCCATCGCACTTAATCCCTATACCGGGCAAAACATGTACAACACCGGTGGCGGCTGGAGCAGTGGCTACGGTAGCTGGGTAGGCAATGGGCTTGCTGGTGTGCCGGTGGAATACACTGCTTTGCGTTTGGGGCTGACCTATCGCCCCACCGAGCGTTTTGAGCTCAACGCCGAAGCAGAACAAAATCTGAGCAATAACGAACACCGTCGTGCTGCGCTGGGTGCAGGCTTCCGTGTGCATGAAAAGACCCGCCTGTACGGACGCTACGAATGGAATACCGGGCTTAGCAGTGTGGCCACCAGCGAGGGTGTACTTGACCCACTGACCGGCAAGCGTACGCCCAGCCCCTATGAAACCAATGCTTTCGTATTGGGGCTAGACAGTGAGTACATGGAAGGGGGCACGGTATTTAGCGAATACCGTATGTATGATGCCTTCAGCGCCCGTCAGGCACAGTGGGCCAGCGGTCTGCGCAATCTCTGGCATATCAGTGAAAATCTGAGCGTTCAAACCGGTTTTGAGCGTTTGCAGATTCTTGATGGCAATGGCAATTCGGCTACGGCAGCCAGCGTTTCGGCAGAGTGGCGCCCCGACGAGCTGTGGCTGGTTAATGGTCGCGTGGAGTGGCGGCGTACGCAAAACAACGGCTTCCCCGGCTACGGTACCGGCCATGGCACGGGTACGGGAGCAGGCACTGGCAGCACCTGGCAAATTGGCGATTATGACAGCTGGCTTTCTACAGCCACGGTGGCGCGCAAATTGAGTCGTGACTGGACCGTACTGGCGCGCAACTACTACCTGCTCAACAAATACGGCAGCGGTCGCAAGGACAGCTACGAAAACCGCTTCCAGGCGGGCTTTGCTTACCGCGATACCGATACCAACCGTCTCAATGTGCTGGGCAAGTACGAATACTGGACGCGCCGCGACACCCTGCCCAATGATAACTGGAACAATCCTTCGGGCAGCCTGCTTGAGCTTTCCAATAGCTACGACAAACACATCATCAGCATTCATGCCGACTGGCATCCAAGCCGTACCTGGTGGGTTAGCGGTCGTGTGGCGGGCAAGCAGCAGACCAATTATTTCAAAGAGGGCCCCAGCCGCTATAACGCCTATATGGTCGGCGCGCGCCTGACTCATGACATCAGCGAGCGTTGGGATGTAAGCCTGATGAGCTATGGCATGTGGAGTCCTGGCAGTGCCACCCAATATGCCTTGGGTGCGGAAGTGGGCTATTTGATTACTTCCAATCTCTGGCTGTCTGCAGGCTATAACGTGCGCGGCTTCCGTGCCGACGATTTGGCCTCCGGCGAATACACCAACCAGGGTGCATATTTGCGCCTGCGCTTCAAGTTCGACGAAAACCTGTTTAATCGTGGCAAGCCCGCAATCAATCCTGCCCTGCCGCGCTGAGGAAAAACCATGAACAGCAATACTCAAGCACAATTGCATAACCACACCCTGGCAGGCGTCTTGGGCGCGGCCGTATTGGCGCTGGCATTCATCACCAGCCCGCTTATGGCACAAGAACTCAATGCTGCCAAAGACCGTATCAGCGGCCATGCCATCCGTGCTGATCATGCCGCTTATGAACAACTGCAAGGCCGTATCAAGGCGCTGAACGACAGCGGTATCCGTGTCGATGACTACCATCTGTCCAAAGCGCAATGCTGGCTGGATACCAGCTTCCACGAATACACCCGCAATGATCGTGGTGGCTATCCGCAGGCTGCATTGTCTGAGTCCGCCCGTATCGTTGTTGCACTGGAAGGCAAGCAAAACCCGGGTATGGAAACCCCGCTGGTCAACAATGCGCAGCGCCTGCGCGAAGATCTTTGGGATAAATTCAATGGCCTGAAAACGCATGCTGGTTTCTCCTGTGCAGCACAAGCCACTGCCTGTGGTGAAGTAGAGCTGGTGCATGCTGGCAATGAAATCCACGATGGCGGCTGGCGACATGCCAAGCCCTATATCCAGATTGCCGAAGATTGGCTGAAAAAGGCTGAAGAGCGTGCGGCTGCCTGCTTGCCGCCGCCTGCTCCCCCGGCACCTGCTGTGCCTGCACCGGCACCGACCACTGAGCGCTTTGATATCGCTGCCGATGCCCTGTTCCGCTTTAACCAGGGCACTCTCGCTGGGTTGTTGCCGCAAGGCAAGGCGCGTTTGGACGAACTGGCTGCTCGCCTCAGCAGCGCCTATGTTTCGGTCAATAGCATTCGCCTGATTGGCCATACCGACCGCCTGGGTGGCGTGGCATACAACCAGCGCCTGTCTGAACAGCGTGCCCAAACCGTCAAGCAATATCTGCAGGGCCGGGGTGTGAGTGCGCCAATCGAGGCCTTCGGTGTAGGTGAAAGCCAGCCGGGCGGACAAACCAGCCACTGTCAGGGTGAGCGCGCAACGCCCGCACTGACCGCCTGTTTGCAGCCTGACCGCCGTGTTAGTGTGGAAGTTGTAGGTGTCAGGCGCACGCCGTAACGGATAAAGGGGCTGCAGATAATACGTGTCTGCATGTGACACCCGGCGACAAAGTTGCCGGGTAAAGAAACAAAAAGAGATTGAAGTTCATGTACGCATTGCTCAAAACCTTCCGCAAACTGGCAATGGCAATTGCTCCCAGCAGTGAGGCTGTGAAAAAGCAAGGCTCACTGGCTGCGCTTGTCTTGGTGATGGCGCTTGCTGCCCCGCAGCTGCATGCGCAGGTCAACAAGTTAACGGCAACTGTCAAATATGACGGTACGCCGGGTTTTGACGCTATCGATAGTGCAGGTTACGACAGCAGCGCGACCAACAATCGAGTGCGTACTCATGATTTGTTCGGGTACGAAGTCGGCATTTCCACCAATGCTTCTGGTGCTGACAGCAATATTCGCATCAAGGCCAAGCTGCCCGATGCCAGCAAAGCGCGGTGGCGCAATGTTCCAGCTGCTTGTAATGCTGGCAGTCAGGTTTCCTCTGACCGCACCGAGCTGACCTGTGTCATCGCCGCGATTGGCGCGGACACGGCGCGCAATGTGATCTTCGATGGCGTGGTGGCCGGCACCGCCCCGAACGGCGCCAAAATTGAGCCGACATTCACCCTGGAATCCAATGGCAATGGCACAACTGTGCTCAATCCGGCTCCTTTGCCTGCAGGCCAATCGCGTGAACTCACCGTCAGTGCCGCGCCGTTCTATGACGTGGTGGTGCAGATGAGCCATGACGGCAACCCGAATGCCTTTGGCATGCGGCTTGCCAATGGCCCTGCTGGGGAGGATGGCGTTTTCCACAAGCCATTGGTCGGCTTGGTGGCGCGCCACCCCAATGGCTGGGGCAACAAGGGGGTCGAGCAGCTGAGTGATGTGCCCGGCAAGCAGCCGGTGATCAGGGTGGATTTCAGTGGCTATCCGTCTGGCACCCTTTTGGACAATTGGCACAATGGCACAGCCCCGCATGGTGTGCCAGCAGCTACTGGCGGATTTGCCCAAGGTTGTGGTAGCCCCTACATGGGAAGTCCAAGCGCCGAGTCTGGTGGCGCTTTCAATATGTACAAGCGCGTCAATGACAGGGGTGAGCCGTTGGCGCCCGGTGCCCTTTATTACGCCAATACCGTCGCCAACGGCGGCACTTGTCATATCCAAAGCTATGCTGGAACTGAAGTTGCTATCCGCTTGGAAGGAGTCGATACCACTCTGTCGCGCCATATCAGCAAGGTCGGTGGTGGTTCTGACGTGCCGGCAGCGGAATGGTGGGTGGCCAATAAGGGGTTGGTACTGTGGACACCAGTCAATACCACCAATTATCCCGCTGATACATTGATACCGCACAAAATCAAGTTGCTGGGCTATACCGGCAAGTCGATCAGCGATCAGGACATTCTCGGCAACCGTACCGACAACGATGAGGCGACGCATAACGTCATCAACACGTTGGGCGGAAAAGTCAGCAAGGCGTACTCACCTGATTCCAAGATCGAAGGCGGTGGCTCCGATCGTTTGGATCCGCCTTATGGCACAGTGAGGGATCCCAGCTGGACAAGCGACCAGATCGTCAGCTATCTGGCCATGGGGCAGTCGGTCAGTGCGCGTGTGATATACAGCACCAGCGAGGCCTTTGCCCCGCATCGGAACGTGTTCACGTGCGAGATCATCGACCGTACCGCCTTTGATATTCAACTCGGAGCAGGTACCGCTGAGCGCCCGGTTTTCAAGGTGGGGACTGTGAAGCGTGGCACCGAAGGCGGCTCTGAGCCCACCATTCGCTATGGCAGCCGTAATGCGGGCCCGTACTTCTCTGATACGTCGTCTTCGAATAGCCCCTACTCAGATGGCAGTCCGACGGGCTCCAGCTATGACGATGACGATTGCGATCATGCCGGAATCACTTGGCATACCACGCCGGAGGCGGCAGAGGCTGCAGGCGGCTTGGTCTATGTACGTGCAGATTACGACATGATCCCGCCGGGTGCTGTGCGCTATGTGTATGTGCGCGGCCTGATTCTGCGCGATAAGTGGGCAGCCAGTATCGCTGTCAATAACGGCACCCAGGATACGCGCAGCGCCGGGCAGCCGATTTACAACCCGCTGACCCACGATCCGGATGTGCTTAACAAGCGCGTCATCATTCGCAACCGCGCCAAGGGCTATAACCCGGATCCGAAGGCTAGCCATATCAACAACGCCAGGCCGCGCGATCACCTGGAAGTGATCCCGAGCAAGACGCAATCGAGCGTCAAAAAGACGGTCAAACGTGGCACCCAAGATTTGAAAGACAACGATGATGTTGGGTTGGGCGATGAGCTGACTTATACGCTCAAACCGCGCTACCACACCGACTATCCGCGGATTCAGGGTACTTACGTCGTCGAGGATCGTCTGCCGCCGCACCTGGAGTTTGTTGCCGGCAGTGAAGCGGTCAGCGGCTTGCAACCCAATGTCAATGTGGCCTTTACACACGGCCCAGATCCGGTAAATGCCGGTTTCACCATCCTCAAATGGGTATTTACCGGCAGTGGCGTGAAAGCGGCCTTGGGGGCTGCCAACCCGTTGGCTGATTTCGCCACCATTACCTTCAATGCCCGGGTGAGCATCTCGGCGCCGGATGGTGCGGTGCTGCGCAACAACGTGCTGGCTGGTGATGAAGTCAATGACTATGGCCCCAAATGCAGCTTCAATGCCACGGTGCCGAGGTATCAGCAAATGGTGGGCGGCAGCGCCACCGACTGCGACAAGGCCAGCAATGTTCAGCTCAAGGTCAAAGTGTTGAGCTCCTATGCGGTGGAAAAAACCGCCTCCCCGGCAGTGATCCGCCCCGGTGACAGCTTCAAATACACCATTGCTTACCAAGCCGGCAGTGTGCCTGCCGTAGCTCCGGGTATTCCGCACTGGATTGATGTCCTGCCTTATAGCGGAGACGGTAGCCGTGGTCGTTCTCCTGCCACCAGCATTGCCAATGTTGGTGCCTATAAATTGCAGGCGGTGACCAATCTGAGCACTACGGCAGACCCGGGCATGCAGATTTATCTCACCAAGGATGCTCCGGCCAGTATTTCCGGTGACCCGCGTGATTCCGGCAACAGCTTGGCTGATGGCTCGGTGAACCCTGCACGTTGGTGTCTCATGGGCAGCTGTGCCTTCCCGATTGCTGAAACCACCGCCATCCGCATTGCTCCGGGTGTTAATACCATGCCGGTCGGTGTTCAGTACAAGGTCGAAATGACCTTGACGACGGATGCCAGCAAGGTTGATCCGGCTGACTACTATGCCAATAGCGTCACTGGTCACCCACCGGCCAGCACTCTCAACTTGCACCTTGTCAGCAGCTTGGGCAATGTAGGCGTCAAGGTGATTTCCAACAGCCTGTCTGGCAAGGTGTACTGGAAGCAGACGGTTGCCGGTGTTGAGCAAGCGGGTGAGTACCCGATTGCCAACAACGAAGTGAAGCTGGTGGGCTGTGCTGCAGGTCCTGACGGCGTGGTGAACACGACGGCAGCGGCTTCGGGTCCCT
>JAUMYP010000012.1:204-1393 GCA_030528565.1 Pseudomonadota bacterium | reverse complement strand
TGCGGCGACGGGCTACAACTTTGGTGAACGCGCCAATGTTGAAGCGAAGAACGACGACCTGGGCGAAGTGACGGCCGGTATTGCGAGCACGACGACGAAGAGCGTGGTGAACGACGACAACGGCAGTGGCCGTGACCAAGCCAATGGCGTAGATGCCGTGGCGGGTGGCAGTACCCCGAACGTGACGGTGACGCCGGACCTGACGAATGCGAGTGTGCCTGTGCCTGCTGGGTTCACGCTGAACACGGATGGCACGATTACGGTGGCCTCGACGGTGGGGCCAGATACCTACCAATATCCGTACACCATCTGTCTGACGCCAGCGACCACGCCGACGACGTGTCACAGCGCGGTGGCGACCATTGTGGTGAAGGCGCCTGCGGTGCACAGCCTGTCTGGCAAGGTGTACTGGAAGCAGACGGTTGCCGGTGTTGAGCAGGCGGGTGAACACCCGATTGCCAACAACGAAGTGAAGCTGGTGGGGTGTGCTGCAGGTCCTGACGGCGTGGTGAACACGACGGCAGCGGCTTCGGGTCCCTTGGCGTGCTCGGGTGACGACGTTGCCCACGAGCAGACGGTACAGACCAGTGGTACGGGTGAGTACAGCTTTGCGAACATTCCGCGTGGCCGTTACCACGTGAACCAGACGAGCGATGCAGCGCTGGACCCCTACCTGAATGGTGTGACGACGGCGGGTACGGACGCTGGTGGCACGGCGACGGCAGAAGGTACGGTGCCGAGCCAAATCAGGAATGTGCTGTTTGACAGCGCGACCTCGATTGCGGCGACGGGCTACAACTTTGGTGAACGCGCCAATGTTGAAGCGAAGAACGACAATATGGGTGAGCACAACTACAGTGCGACGAACCCGATCGTGACGCCGTCGGTGGTTGCCGACAACAACGGCAATGGTGGTGACACGGCGAACGGCCAGCCTGCGGTGATTGGCACGAACGTGACGCTGGAGCTGGGCACGCCGTCGAGCCCTGCGCTGACGATGGACCCGGCTACGGGGATCATCACTGTGGCGCCGGGTACGGCACCGGGCACGTACACGTTCCCGTACACGATCTGTCTGTTGCCTGCGACGACGCCTGCGACCTGTGACACTGCGACCGCGACGGTGGTGGTGAAGGCGAAGGCGGATGTGCGCCTGAGCAAGACGGTGGACAACGCGAGTGCGTCTGTG
>JAUMYP010000012.1:0-104 GCA_030528565.1 Pseudomonadota bacterium | reverse complement strand
CGGGCGATGACCCGAGCAACAACAGCGGCACGGCGACGGTGACGCCGACGGCGAAGGCGGATGTGCGCCTGAGCAAGACGGTGGACAACGCGAGTGCGTCTGTG
>JAUMYP010000053.1 GCA_030528565.1 Pseudomonadota bacterium | reverse complement strand
GCGCTTTGATTAACTACGCCTGAAAACAGAAAATTGCAAGCTGCTGTGCAGCAAAGCCTGATGAGCCATTGACACCGGGCTATAATCGCCAGCCGTTTGGGTTCCCGGTATCGTGATGACGCTGGCTGGAAAGACCGCCGAGGCGCTGGCAGAAAATGGCGCGCTGGCGAAAGAAATTGCCGGTTTTGTGCCGCGTGCCGGGCAGCAGGCGTTGGCGGGGGCGATTGCCGGGTGCATTGATGAGGTGGATACCTTGCTGGCCGAGGCCGGTACTGGCACCGGCAAGACCTATGCCTATCTGGTGCCTGCGTTGTTGTCTGGCCGCAAGACCATCATCAGCACCGGCACGCGTGCGCTGCAAGACCAGCTCTATCACCGCGACCTGCCACGGGTGCGCAAGGCCTTGGGCGTCGGCCACAAGTCGGCGCTGCTCAAGGGGCGCGCCAATTATCTGTGCCGCTATCGCATGGAGCAGGCCAGGGGCGAGCCGCGTTTTACCAGCAAAGAGCAGGTATCGCAGTTTCAACGCATTATTGCCTGGAGTGGCCGCACCCGCTTTGGTGACCTGGCCGAGCTGGAGGGCATGCCGGAAGAATCGCCGGTGTTTGCGCTGGTGACTTCCACCAACGAGAACTGTCTGGGCAGTGATTGCCCGTTTTTTGGCGACTGCTTTGTGGTGCAGGCGCGGCAGCGCGCGCAGTCGGCGGATGTGGTGGTGGTCAATCACCATCTGTTGCTGGCCGACCTGGCACTGAAACAGGAAGGCTTTGGCGAAATCCTGCCCGGTGCGCAGGCCTTTATCGTCGATGAGGCACATCAGTTGCCGGAGTTGGCCGCGCAGTTTTTTGGTGAGGGCATTGGTGCGCGGCTTCTGGTGGAGCTGGCGCGTGATGTGATTCACGAAGCCCGGCAAACTACCGCAGGTTTGGCGGCATTGCAGCCATTTGCGCTGGCGCTGGAGCAAAGCGTGCGTGAATTGCGCGTGGCGATGGATGGCCTGCCGATACGCGGCACGCGCAGCCGGGCGCTGGAAAACGAGGGCGTGGTCACGGCTTTTGATGCACTGCAAGCTGCCTTGCAAAGCCTGATTGAGGCGCTCAACCCCTGGCGCGAGGCCAATCCCGGCCTGGATACTGCCCATGCGCGCGTGGTGGAGGTTGAAGCGCGGCTCTCGCGCTGGCTGGAAGCCTGGAACAAACCCGAAGATGCGCCGCAAGAAGAACTGGACGAGCGTAGCCCCGACCCCGGCAGCGACAATGTGTATTGGTATGAGCTGACGCCCAAGGGCTTTCGCCTGCAACGCACGCCGCTGGATGTCTCCGGCCCCCTGCGCCGTCACCGGGAACGCTCGCAGGCGGCCTGGGTGTTCACTTCCGCTACGCTCACCGTGGGCGGTGAGTTCATCCATGTGTCCAAGCGCCTGGGGCTATGGCAGCCCAAGACCCGCATCGAGCCCGGGCCTTTCGATTGGCCCAGGCAGGCGCTTTGCTATCTGCCCAAGCGTCTGCCCGCGCCTTCGGCCTTCGGCTTTACCGAGGCGGTGGTGGAAGCGGCGTTGCCGGTATTGCAAGCCTCACAAGGCCGGGCGTTTCTGCTGTTTGCCTCGCATCGCGCCTTGCGCGAGGCGGCCACGCTGCTGCGCGGGCGGCTGGACGTGCCCTGGCCCTTGTTCGTGCAGGGCGAAGCCTCGCGCGCGCAGCTATTGCAGCAGTTCCGGGATTCGGGCAATGGCGTGTTGCTGGGTACGGCCAGCTTCCGTGAGGGCGTGGACGTGGCCGGGGATGCGTTATCGCTGGTCATCATCGACAAGCTGCCGTTTGCCGCGCCCGATGACCCGGTATTCGAGGCGCGGCTGGAGGCCGTGCGCCGCAGTGGCGGCAATCCGTTCCGCGACGAGCAGCTGCCGCAGGCGGTGATTGCGCTCAAACAGGGCGCAGGCAGGCTGATTCGCACCATCCACGACCGTGGCGTGCTGGTGCTGTGCGACCCGCGCCTGACCGAAAAAAGCTACGGGCAGGTGTTCATGAATTCATTGCCGCCGATGCCGCGCACGCGCGAGCTGGCCGATGTGCAGGCGTTTTTCAAAGCGCGCGCAGTAGAATAGCCATCCCCTTTCCGGAAACTTTCCATGAGCATTTTTGAAGGCAATTTGCGGGCTGATGCCGATGCCTGCTTTGCGATTATCGTCAGCCGCTGGAATGCGCAAATCACTGAAGCGTTGGTGGAAGGCGCGCGCAAGGCGCTGCTGGACAACGGCGTTAATGAGGAAAAAATCGACATCATCCGCGTGCCCGGCGCCTGGGAAATCCCGCAGGTGGCGCGCCAGCTTTCGCTGGGCAGCCGCCACGACGCCATTATTGCGCTCGGCTGCGTGGTGCGCGGCGATACCCGCCATTACGAGCATGTGGCCGACAACTGCGCCAAGGCGCTGATGGAGCTTGGTATCGGTGCCAATATCCCCATCAGCAATGGCGTTCTGGCGGTGGAGACGGTGGAAGACGCCAGGGCGCGCGCCGGTGGCGTGCATGGCAACAAGGGGGAAGAAGCCGCCATCGCCGCCATTGAAATGCTGGACTTGTTTGACCAGCTGATTGATGCCGAAGAACAGGCCGATGGCTTGTCGCTGGCCTTCGAAGAAGACCTTGAAGGCGTATTCGATGTTGAAAAATTCATTGCGACCAGCCAGGAGCTGAAGCCATGAAGCCGCAATCCCGCCGCCCGAAGGGGATTGACCCGGTACACCGCACTCGCGCCCGTCGCCGCGCCATGCAGGCGATTTACGCCTGGCAGCTTTCCGGCGGTGTGGCGCAGCAAATCCTGGCGCAGTTCGCCCACGAGCAGGCGCATGAAATCGCTGACCTGGCCTATTTCGAGGACTTGGTGCGTGGCGTTATCAACGACACCGCCGTGCTCGATGCCGGGCTTGCGCCGCATATCGACCGCACGGTGGAAGAAGTTGACCCGGTGGAGCGTGCGGTGCTGCGCATCGCCGCCTACGAGCTGCGCCAGCGCAGGGACGTGCCGTATCGCGTGGTCATCAACGAAGCCATCGAAACCGCCAAACGCTTTGGCGCCGACCACGGTCATACCTATGTCAATGGCGTGCTGGACAAACTGGCGGCCGAGTGGCGCAGCGTGGAAGTGGGCGCCACCAAAACGCGCTGAGGGCAGCAGCGCGTGGCCGAGTTCGACCTGATTGAGCGCATCCGCCGCCGCAGTCACTTGCGGCCGGATGTGTTGCTGGGCATTGGCGATGATGCCGCGCTCATCGCCGCGCCTGCCGGAATGCAGTTGGTCGTGGCAACCGACACGTTGAATCACGGCGTGCATTTTCCGCCGCAGACGCACAGCTCCGACATCGGCTGGAAGTCACTGGCCGTGAACCTTTCCGACCTGGCCGCAATGGGCGCGCAGCCAGCCTGGGGCAGCCTGTCGCTGTCGCTGCCGGAAGCCGACCCGGACTGGCTGGACGGCTTTATCGACGGCTTCATGCAATTGGCCGGGCAGCACGGGTTGAGCCTGATTGGCGGTGACACCACGCGCGGGCCGTTATCGGTTTGCGTCAGCGTGATTGGCCTCATCGAGCCTGGTAAAGCCCTGCGCCGCGATGCCGCGCAGGTGGGGGATGATGTCTGGGTTAGCGGCACGCTGGGCGATGCCGCTGCGGCGCTGGCCCTGTGGCAGCAGGGTAGCGACATCCCGCAAGCCCTGCGCCTGCGGCTTGACCGTCCCGTGCCGCGCCTGGCGCTTGGATTGAAGCTTTCCGGTATCGCCCATGCCGCGATTGATGTTTCCGACGGCCTGCTGGCCGATGCCGGGCATATCGCCACGGCCAGCAAGGTCGCCATCGAAATTGAACTCGGGCAGCTCCCCACATCAGCCGCCTTGCAGGCGTTGGGCGTTGAAGCGCAAACGCGGCAGCACTGGCAGGCCAGCGGCGGCGATGATTACGAGCTGTGCTTTACCGCAGCGCCTGCCCTGCGCGATGAAATCAATGCCCGTGCTACTGCCAGCCAAACCCCCGTCACCCGCATTGGCCGGGTTATTGCCGGCAATGGCGTGACTGCACTGCTGTCCGGCAAACCTGTCAAAACAACCCGCAACGGATTCCAGCATTTTGCAGCGCGCTAGCTGGATGTGATTCTTGTCGCTCTTCCAAATCCGTACCCTCTCCGTTAGCAGGAGAGGGAGCCGGGGACTTGGTTGAATGCCATGCTCGCCTGCGCGTTGGAACAGGACGCAACATCGAAAGCGATGACAATTTGTCTAAAGCCCGTGGATAGCGGCGATAATGCCGCGATGAAAACGCTCCGTATCGCTACCCGCAAAAGCCCGTTGGCACTTTGGCAGACCGAACACGTTGCCGCTTTGCTGAAAGCCCAACATCCGCAGCTTGAGATTGAACTCGTGCCATTGTCCACCCGCGGCGATGAGCTGCTCGACCGTTCGCTGGCAGCGATTGGCGGCAAGGGGCTGTTTCTGAAAGAGCTGGAACTGGCCATGCTGCGTGGCGAGGCCGATTGCGCGGTGCATTCGCTCAAAGACGTGCCGATGGTGCTGGAGCCGGGTTTTGTGATGCCGGCCATCATCGCCCGCGGCAGCCATGCCGATGCCTGGGTCAGCAATGATTTTGACAATATCGCTGCGCTGCCTGCCGGGGCGCGGGTGGGCACTTCATCGCTGCGGCGCAAGGCGCAATTGCGCGCACTGCGGCAAGACTTGGTGATTGATGATTTACGCGGCAATGTCAATTCGCGGCTTGCCAAGCTCGATGCCGGTGAGTATCAGGCCATCCTGCTGGCCTGCGCCGGGCTGGAGCGCCTGGGCTTTGCCGCGCGTATCCGTGCGCGGCTGGAAGCGCCCGGATGGCTGCCCGCTCCGGCGCAAGGCGCGATTGCGGTGGAATGCTGTGAGGATGCGGCCGATGCGCGCGCGCTGTTTGCGCCCCTGGACGATGCCGACACCCGCAGTTGCGTCAGTGCCGAGCGCGCCATGAACCGTGCCCTGGATGGCAGCTGCCATGTGCCAGTGGCTGCGCTGGCGCGGCTGGAGGGCGACACCCTGCATCTGCAAGGCCTAGTGGGCGATGCGCAAAGCGGCGCACAAGTGCGCGCCGAAGCGCGCGCCTCGCGGCAGGAGGCCGATGCACTCGGCCAGCAGGTCGCCGCCGCCTTGCTGGCACAGGGCGCTGCGGATTTCATTGCCTGATTTTGTATTGTCCCGCCAGGAGCCGTCAGATGCTCGATAATCGCGAACAGGCCAGAACCCGCCTGACTCATTGGTTCGACAGCTATTCCGCCGACCACCGCAATGAAATCAACCAGTGGTTTCATGTATTTTGCGTGCCGCTGATTTTATGGGCAGTGGTGGCGCTGCTATGGTGCATCCCGGTGCCGGGCACGCTGTTTGGCCCCGGCGCCTTTGCGGCTCTGGCGATGTTTCTCACCTGGTCGTTCTATTACCGCCATTCGCGGCCGCTGGGCTTTGGCATGCTGGCGGTTTTTCTCGCCTTTGCCTGGGGCACGCGCTGGCTGCATCTGACGCTTGGCACCACAACCCTTGCCTGGCTGGCATTGGCAGTATTTGCCGTGGCCTGGGTCGGGCAGTTCATCGGTCATCATTTTGAGGGGCGGCGGCCAAGTTTTCTCACTGACCTGACTTATCTGCTGATTGGCCCGGTCTGGGTATTGAACAAGCTCTACCGCAAACTTGGCTGGAAGTATTGACACGCCATGAGCCTGCCACATATCAATCGGCGTGACCTGCTGCTGCTCTGGCTGGTGTGCTTCATTTGGGCGCTGAATTTTCTGATGTCAGCCATTGGCCTCCGGGAAATTCCGCCACTCACCTTTACCTTGTTGCGCTTTTCCATCCTGGGACTGGTACTGCTGCCGTTTGTACGGCGCGCGCCCGAGGGACAAGGCTGGCGGCTGTTTGCCGTCTCCACCCTGATTGGCGTGGTGCATTTTTCGCTGTGTTTCTGGGGCGTGGCGCTGGCCGGGGAGCTGTCCTCGCCCGCCATCCTGCTGCAAAGCTATATCCCGATGACAGCGGTGCTGGCCTGGGTTTGGCTGGGCGAGAAATTCGGCTGGCGCACCGGGCTTGCCATTGCGGTGAGTTTTCTGGGGGTGCTGGTGCTCTCGCTTGACCCGCAAGTGCTGCAAAAGCCTGCGGCGGTCATCACCCTGTTGCTGTCGGCGCTGGCGATTGCCATTGGCACGGTGATGATGCGCGGGCTTTCCGGCGTGGGCATGTTGAACCAGCAGGCCTGGATGGCGCTATGCAGCGTCGGCCCGCTGGCACTGCTGTCAGTGATGTTCGAGCCGGGCGCACTGGCTGCCTTGCCCGAGGTCAGCCTGCTGGCCTGGAGTGGCGTGATTTATGCTGCACTGGCTTCATCGCTGCTGGGACACGGCCTGTATTTCATGCTGGTGCAACGCTACCCGGTGGCGGTGCTGATGCCCTGGCTGTTGCTGGCTCCGGTTATCGCCATTGCCCTTGGCATCGTGTTCTGGGGCGACAAGCCCGGCTTCAAGGTCTGGCTGGGCGGCGCGATGGTGCTGGGCGGGGTATTGGTGATTGCGCTGCGCAAGCGTGCCAATTACGCGCCACAAAAGCCTTGAATCACGGCTGGAAAGCGCGCGGCGCGTAGCCAAAATCTCGCTGCGCCGCCTGGCTGTCGAACACCAGATCCTGCTGCATCCGCGCCAGCATGGCGTTGTTGAAGCCCTTGAGCTTGCCGCTGGCGCGCGCCAGCCATAGCAGCGCAGAAAACACTGGCAGCGGTACAAGATGCAGGCGCGGTGCTGGCTCGATAGCCGCCAGTACCCGCCGCACCATGTCGATGTAATTCAGCGTCTCACCGCCGGGCAGGTCATAGCTGCGACCGATGGTGCCGTTCTGATGCAGGCAGGCGATGGCGGCAGCAGCCAGGTCATCCACATGCACCGGCTGGCGCAAGCCGCGTGCCGTGTGCGGCAGCACGAAACGGCCAAAACGCGTGGCGAGCGTGGCAATCCGTGTCAGGCTCTTGTCCATGCCTGCGCCATAAACCAGTGTGGGACGCAGCAGAGTGAGCCCCGCGCCCTGCCGTGTACAGGCGTCAACCAAGCGTTTTTCCGCCTGTGCAAGACGCGCCGCCATCTCGCGCTCGGCGGCATCCATCGAGTCCTGTTTGACCTTGAGGCTGGTAGAGCCAAAGGCAATCACCCGTGCCGCCGGATTTGCCTGTTGTGCATGCCAGAGGGAAAAAGCATCCAGCGGCCCGCAGCTGAAAATGACCTCGGGCGGATGCGGCAATGTCGGCATCTGCTGCAAGCTGCCTTGCAGCCATTCCACGCCCGGCATCTGCGGCATTTGCGCTGCGCGCCTGGATACCGCCAGCACCTGCCAGTCATCGCTTGCAAGACGTGGCAGCAGCGAGCGACCAATCTGGCCGCTACCTCCCAGTAGCAATGCGGTTTTCATGGCAGGCAGGGCCATTGGCATGGCAAAAATGACATGGCGCAAAGCATAACCTGCAAGGGGGACGCTAAACTCGGCATATCCCCATCAGGCTGCCCAAGGAGCGCCCATGAGCACGCAACCACTGGATACCCCGAAAGCGATTTTGCTTGCCACTGACCTCAGCGCCCGTTCTGACCGCGCCTTCGACCGCGCGCTGCAACTGGCCGGGCACTGGCAAGCCAAGCTGGTATTGCTGGTGGTGCTTTCTGCCGAGAGCAGCTTCAGCAAACCCAATCACTTCAGCCAGGGCGATGACGATGATGATGAAGCCACGGTTGAAGAACTGGTTGCCGAACGGATACGGGCAGAACTGCCTGAAACCGATGTCAAAATCGAAGTGCATGTGGAGGCATCCGCACATATCGGCCAGACCGCATTGCGCGTGGCTGAAGAATACGGCTGCGGGCTGATTGTCACCGGCATTGCCCGCAGCGATGCCCTGCAGCGCGTTTCGCTGGGCTCCACCGTGGTCTGGCTGAGCCGCCATTCCACCATCCCCACCCTGGTTGTGCAGCGTCGCCCGCATGGGCATTACCGCCATGTGGGCGTGGCCACCGACCTGTCCGAGCCCGCCGCCAAAGCCGCCGTGCTGGCGGCCAAGTGGTTTGATGATGCCAAGACCCGGGTATTGCTGCATGGCTATGACGTGTCTTTTGCTGACCTGACTGGCGATGCGCAAACCCGGGAGGCGACGCTGGCAGATGCACAGCAACAGGCGCGCCAGGAACTGACGCAATGGCGCGATGAAAACCTGCCCAAACTGTTTGCCCCGCACTGGCAGCCGCGCGCCGAACTGAGCAACCCGGTGCGCCTGCTGCGCCAAGCCAGTATCGACACCGAGCTGGATTTGGCGGTGATAGCCTCACACGGACGCAGCCGGCTGATGGATGCGCTGATTGGCAGTGTCGCCAAGCGCCTTCTGGAAACCTCCATTACTGATACCCTGATTGTGCGCGGCTGATGAGGGCATCACGTGCCCGCCCCAAGGTGGGCACGTGGCTTAGAGCCTGTCCAAGGTCTCTTAGCGCCGGTAAAACGCCTCGATTTGCGCCAGTTTGTCGTCGATGCGGAACTGCTGCATCGGGTATTCGCGGCGCGCCGGGCGGTTCTGATAAGCCTTGCGCAAGGCGGCGGCCAGCGCATCAATATCGCCAATCGGCAGCAGTGGCGTGGCTATCGCGCTTTGCAGATGGCGGGCGCCCTGGCTGGCACTGGCGATGATGGGAAGGCCGCTATCCATGGCTTCGAGCAGCACCAGCCCGAATGGCTCACTGCCTGCGGCGGAAACAAAGACATCAAAGACTTCCAGCCAGTCGCGCGGCCGGGAAACAAAGCCCGGCATCAACACGCTATCTGCTGCCTGCGCGCGCAATGCCTGCCAGGCGCTGCCTTGGCCTGCAATCAGCAGGCGGGCATCAGCTGGCAGCGCCGCACGTTGCCAGGCGGCAAGCAAAACATCCAGCCCTTTGCTGGGTTCCACCCGACCCAGCGCGCCAAATACCCAGGCATCCTGGGCAATGCCCAGCTCCGCCCGCAGGCGCGTGCGGGCACCGGCTGCGGCGGTCTGTGGCAACGTCCAGTTGTCGATTTGCACACTGCGCGCGCGCATATCGGCGGGCATTTCCTGCAACTGCCAGGGGGCGATGGCAATCAGGCCGTCGAGTCCTTCGTGCTGCTGCGGCTTGTAGCAGATATGCAAGGTGGCGATGCGCCGGGTATGGCCGCCGCGCAAGCCTTTCAGCGCCCGCGCGCCGCCGGACAGATGCGCATGGGCAATATCCGGCCGCAGTTTTTTCAGCACCCGTCTGGCCTGCCAGATGGCAAACAAATCGCCCACCACGATGGTCTTGACCCTGGGGGAGAGCCTTGAGGCAATGGCATCGGCGCGCTCCTGGGCACCGGCGCGACGCAGAATCATGCTGACATCGTGCCCGGCTTCGGCCTGGGCATTGGCAAGCTCAACGGCATGGCGCTCGCTGCCGGCAAAGCGCCGGGTCAGCAGTAGATGGGCGATGGAAAGCGGTGAGTCATTCATCTGCCAAGTGTCGCATGACATACTGCACCGCCATGCACATTCAAGCGCCCCAATTGCCGCTTTCTGCGGTGGTGATTACCCATAACGAAGCCGACCGGATTGGCCGCTGCGTAGCCTCGTTGCTGCCGGTCTGCGCCGAAGTCATCGTGCTCGACTCTGGCTCCAGCGATAACACCGTGCAGATTGCCCGCGACCTGGGCGCGCGCGTTGAGCACCGTGACTGGGATGGCTTTGCCCGGCAGAAAAATGCCGCCATCGCCATGGCATCAAACGATTGGGTGATTCTGCTGGATGCCGATGAGTGGCTGGAAACCGATGCGCAGCAGGCATTGCGGGCATTATTTGCCGGTGAACTGGAAAGCGCCGATGTCTGGTTGTTGCAACGGCGCACGCACTGGCTGGGCCAGCCAATGCGCTACGGCAGTTTCAGCCGTGAACCGATTGAGCGCCTGTTCCGCAGCCATTTGCGCCATGCGGATTTGCCGGTGCATGAATATCTGGACACGCAAGGTCAGCGGGTACGCGCAAGCAGCATCCGGCTGGAGCACGATACCGCACGCAGCGCCCGCGAATACCGGGAAAAACTCAGCCGCTATGCCGCGCTCTGGGCCAAAGCGCGCGCAGGCAAACGCGGTGGCACCCTGCGTGGCACTCTTGCCGCAACTGCCTATGCCATCAAAAACCTGATTTTGCGCGGCGGCATTTTCGATGGCCGCAAGGGGCTGGCCTTTCACCGCGAGCATATGCGCTATGCGGCATTGAAATATCGCCTGTTGGC
>JAUMYP010000052.1 GCA_030528565.1 Pseudomonadota bacterium | reverse complement strand
GAGTCCCGAGTCCCGAGTCCCGGCTTTCAATGCACCCTCACTTTCCCGGCATCGCCAAGGTGGTCGTGGCCGGAAACGATGACGCGCTCGCCTTCAACCAGGCCGCTGATAATTTCCACCGCATCCAGGCTGCGCGCGCCGGTCTTGATGGGGCGTTTTGTGGCGATGCCGTCCATCACCACCCAGACGCTGTGGCCTGCGCCCTGGTCCAGCGCCGGGCCGCGCTCCAGCATCAGCACGTCATGGCGGGTATCGAGCAGGATGCGCGCGGCAAGGCGCTGGTTCTGGCGCAGGGCTTCGGGTTGTTTGCCTTCTTCAAAGCGCAGCCGGGCGCTGACTTCGCCATTCACCACTTCCGGCGACACCGCCGAGACGCTGGCAGGCCAGGTCTGGTTGTTGCCGGAAAGCTGCGCCGGCATGCCGATGGCCAGGTCACGGGCAAAGCTCTCCGGCACCTTGATGTCCACTTCAAAGCGGCGCAAATCCACCACGCTGAGCAGCGCGGCATTGGCGGCGACGTTTTGCCCCTGGCTGACAAATACCTGTCCGATTTGCCCATCGAACGGCGCGCGCACGCGCAAGGCTTCGACCTGGCGGCGCAATTCGCCTACCAGGGCGCGCTGGCGTTCGGCCATGGCCTGGCGCTGGCTGGCATCCTGTCCGGCTGCTGCGCCCTGCAAACCGGCGTCGGTACGGGCATGTCCCAGGCCGATATTGGCCTTCTGTACCGCATCCTGGGCGCGGGCAAAATCCACCTGCGCCACCGCGCCGCCCTGATAGCCACGCTGATAACGCTCCAGCTCGCGCTGCGCCGCCTGTTGCTCCACCCGAGCCTGGTCAAGCAGGCGTGCGGCATTGGCACGGGCAATCTGCGCGCCCAGTGCCGCGCGTCGCGCTTCGGCTTCAAGGCTGGCCAGTGTGGCTTCTTCCTGCGCCAGACGGCTCATCAATTCCGGGCTGTCGATTTCCACCAGCACATCCCCTTGCTTCACCGCATCCCCGGCCACCACGCCCAGGCGTACCGTGCCGCTGCCAATGGCGTACAGGCTGGGGCTATTACTGGCGATGACCCGGCCTTCGGCGGCGATATCGCGCACCAGGTCGCCGCGTTTGACCTCGGCGATGCGCAGGCGGGCAGCATCGACGGAATGGCTGCCCGCCAGCCAGCCGCGTCCGACCCAGCCGATGGCGGCCAGCAATATCAGTGCGACGCCACCCGGCAGCAGCCAGCGGCGATGGCGGGCGATGCCCGTGGCGGGCTGGAGCAGGGTGTCCTGTGCGGAAGTATCACGGATATTCATGGAGCAGACAGGTAGCGGAAACACTTAAGGCTTGAGCAAAACGCATGCCAACCACAAGCAATTGTTTTTATTGGATTAATTTTTATTTTTGGCTGTCCGTCCAATGTGGCGGACGTCCGCGGACAGCCCCTCAAATAACGCGAATAATTCTCAATTTGAATACAATCGCATCCCCCCCTCTGATGGTCTTGAATCGCATGTCCAAGGTTTTCCTGCGCCGGCCACTGGCTGCGGCGATTGCGCTTTCACTGCTTTGTCCTCTGGCTGTTCTTGCCGCCGAAAATGCGGCCGAGGATAAATCGCAGCAAACCACCCGCTACAGCCTCGACACCGTTGTGGTGCAGGGGCGGCGCAGCCTGAATGAAGATGTCATTACCGACCAGAAAAACCGCGCGGTCATCGCACAGGAAATGGTGCGCGATACCCGCGACCTGGTGCGCTACACCACCGATGTCGGCATCAGCGACAGTGGCCGTCATCTGAAAGGCTTTGCCATCCGCGGGGTGGAAGGCAACCGCGTGGGCATCAGTGTCGATGGCGTGTCGCTGCCGGACTTCGAGGAAAACTCGCTGTACAGCCGCTATGGCAATTTCAACAGCTCCAGAATGTCGATAGACCCGGAACTGGTGCGCGCCATCAGCATCGTCAAAGGCGCCGATGCGTTTTCCGGCGGCAGTGGCGCGCTGGGCGGACGGGTGGATTACCGCACCCTGGAGGCGGGCGATATCGTCCGCGCCGGCAATGAAACCGGCTTCCTGCTGCGCAGTGGCTATGCCAGCAAGAACCGTGAGTGGGTCAATGGCTTTGCGGTGGGCTATGCCGGTGATGCGTTTGAAACCCTGCTGGTGTATTCGCACCGGCATGGGCACGAGATGGACAGCCGTGGCGAAGGCCCGTATTACCAGCAAAGCAAAAGCCAGCATCCGGATCCGTCGCGGCGCAAGCAGGACAGCTATCTTGCCAAGCTGCGCTGGCATATCAGCCCGGCGCATAGCCTGTCGCTGGGGGTGACCGGACAACTGGCGCGCAACTTTACCGATGAACGCTCCTATACGCTGTTTGGCTCACAATGGCGCGAGGCCGAGGACATCAGCCGCCGTGGCAATCTGCAACTGGGCTATGCCTGGACGCCTGAAAGCGACTTGCTGGCTTCTGTAAAGCTCGATGGCGATTACCAGCGCACCGACCTGTCTGCATTCAATTACAAGGGTGGCCGCAACTACACCACCCATGAAAAAGAGCTGGGCGAGCTGTTTGACCGGCGCATGCATACCCGCTTCAAGCGTTTGACCTTGGGGGTGGAAACCCTGCCGCTGGCCTTGGGCGCCAGCCAGCACACGCTGGCATTCAAGGCATTTGCTGCCAACCGCGAGTTCTGGAACATCAATTACGACACCTATGTCATCCGGGGGGTGCACAAACCGCAGCCGGCCTATGCCATCCAGTATCCGGTCGATACCCGCCAATACGGCTTTTCGCTGGAAGACCGGGTGCAATGGAGTCCGGCGCTTTCCAGCCGCTTTGGCCTGCGCTATGACCATGAGAGGCTGACGCCCCAGGAGTTGAATGCGCCTTGCAGCAAGGCCTGTACCGCCGAAGGCCGCCCGGCGGGCAATACCTTTGGCAACTGGAATGGCCTGGCAAGCGTGGTGGCAAAACTCAATGCGCACTGGGCGCTGGGTGCGACGGTGAGCACCGGCTACCGGGTGCCGACCGCCTCGGAAATGTATTTCACCTTCAAAAATGCCTATGGCAGCTGGAAGTCCAATCCGGACCTGCGCGCCGAGCGCAGCGTCAACTACAGCCTGAGCTTGCAGGGGGAAGGCGAGGCAGGCGGTGTGAACATCAGCCTGTACCAGGTCAATTACCGCGACTTTTTGTTCGAGCAGGAAACCATCACCCGCACCCGCAACCCGTATTACGAGCAATGCCAGGCCTGGGGCTGCGCCGAATATGACGAAGCCCCGGTGCAGCAGATGGTCAATCTTGACCGTGCCAGAATCCGTGGCCTTGAGTTTTCCAGCCACCTGAATCTGGCGCATTACTGGCCGCAACTGGAGGGCTGGAAGCTCTCGGCACAACTGGGCTATAGCAAGGGCAGCCTCTCCAGCGACAACAGCCTGCTGTCCATCCAGCCGCTGAAGGGCATCCTGGGGCTGGATTACCACGCGCCCAATGGCCGCTGGGCAGTATTTGCCCGCGGCACCTATCTGGGGGCGAAAAAAGCCGCTGATGCGCAAGTGGTGCAGAACGTGTATTCCTACCGCAACCGTACTTTCAGCCGGGTGGTGACGACCTATCCGTATCTCAACCGCCGCGCCGCCCTGCTGGATATCTACGGCTATGTCCGCGCCGGCGAGCGCCTCACCTTCCGCGCCGGTGTTTACAACATCTTCAACCGCAAATACCACACCTGGGATGCACTGCGCGGCATCAACGCCCATTACGGCGCTAGCACTACCAATTCGGTGGATCGGGAGGGGTACGGGCTGGAGCGTTTCCACGCACCGGGCCGTAACTTCAGCCTGTCGATGGAGTACCTGTTCTAAAACGCTGTCCAAAGTATCGGCGATTCACTCCCGAAGTGGCGCTGCGTCCACGCCTACTTCCAGATTTGGAGTGGATGATAAGGGAGTGAACCTGCTGGAGCGGGCATTCAAAAAATCAGGTTGGCGCGGCCCGCGCCAGACAGGAGTGCAACGCATACTTAATAGTCGAAGCGCAACGTGTGAAAAACAGCGATACAGCAGAACAAAAGGACTATGATGCTGGCAAGAAGGTATCGGGCATCAAGCGTCATATTGCACTGAATAGCCAATGTTTACCGCAATATGACGCCTATCGAATGCTTCAGTTCATCATCGTAACGCAGTGAGCACACTACCGGCGTAGTACGGCGGATTGATGAGCACGCACTTCACCTTGCCCACAAACTCCGCCCCAACGCCTTCAAGGCCAGCAGATTGGCTCCGAAAATCAACCGGTTATCAAAAACATCCCCTCCGGCACCCGTCGCCCGGCGTGATACGACCGCCCCCCATCCTCCAGCAAAATCCGCGCCTCCAGCTTGGACCGCTTGTCCTTGCCAATCCAAGTGAGTTCGAGTTTTTGTTTCTTTGTTATTGAGCATGCTCAGCTCAGTTGCGCGATGCGCCATATGGATGTGGCTTGCTTAGCCATCCAGGTTTGCCATGCGGCAATGTTTGCTGGTTTCCATTCGGCATGTTCTTCGGCCATTTTCCGAGTAATAGCAAATCCACTTGCTTGATACTTTTCACGCTTGGCATGATAGCTTTCTGTACCCGCATCCCGATTTTGCGATGCCTGCATCAGGGTCATATTCCCCAAACGATAAACCATGCTATCTGCCTCCTCGTTGGTGAAGTTCTCCCAACCATCTGGTGCACTTTGCGGCAGGACATGTTCAATATTAAAGGAATCGCTGATAAAAGTATGTTCCTGCCCTGACAGGTGTTTTTCCAGTGCACACAGAATAAACCTTGTAACTCTATTGTTGCGGGAATCTGTCGTGCGAATTGTTTTTTCAGAAAAATCCGCCTGAAACCGCCTATCGTCAATATAAATGCTGCGTATTGCCTGCAATGTCGGAGGCAGGCTTTGAAGTTCATTATTGGCAATTTTCTCAGCGGCGGCGTTATAAACGCGCTCTTGCTCTGCCGTGCTTTGAGTCCCAATCACGTTGTATCGCAATGAGATTACAACCGTTGCGCGCAGCAAATCGGAAAAATCGTCGGACGAGAAGCTCCTTTTTGCTGCAAGCAGCAAAGGGAATGGCTGGCGCACGCGGAAAGTCTTTAAAATTCCTGCATTATTTTTGTCTTTTTGCGGCCAATCTGATCCCTCCGGAGAGGAAAGCGCCAGATACGTGTCCAGGTCTTCCTCCATGCCGCGCAACAAACGGAAAACGGATTCCCTGTCGGTAATTTTTGCTCGTATAACCTTGAAAAGATCAGCTTGTCGCGCAAGATTGTTCCGACTATTCCAGTGAACTCTAAGAAAATCTGGGAATTTTTCGGATTGCAAACGCCCAACAATGGCTTCCCAGCGGCTTTCCAGGCTTGTGATTTCGTGATCCGTTTCTCCGCCTCGATCCAGCAATGAGAAAAGATAGTTCTTCAAAAGATCCGTGGATGAAAGGCGAACACCACGCGCATTCAATGTTTCGAATACCTTGTAGGCATTGAGCTCATCCGTCACGGTGATGACCGTAAAAAACAGAGCATCGCTGATTTTTTCCACCAGTTGCGCCAGTCTTCTACCCTCATCTCCGGACTCCTGCTTTAGATGGTTTGCAATTTTTCTGTCGAACCACTCAAACGATTTTCTGAGCAGGTGTTCGGATGCGCGGAACCCACGCTGCGGCAAGCGCCCCAGCGGGACTAGGTAATCTTGAAAATAGCTGTTGTTGTTTCTGTTGAGAGTCAATTTTGGCCGGGCAACCAAGGTCACCGGATCCAGGTAGCCTATGTAGGTTTGCCGTATTTGATTCAGCCTTTGGGTGTTGGCTTCCGCCTCGTTACCCGCATCAATCAGGCGCTGGATGTTCTTCAAAACGGCCAAGACGATGAGGTTCAATGTGGTCAGGCGCTGCTGTCCGTCGATGACGTCAAAGGTCTTGTCGTCCGATGACTGGAGCACCAAATAGCCCATGTAATGGGAAGAACTATTTTCTTGCAGAACATCCATGATGTCGGACCACAAGTCCTCCCACTCGTCACTGCCCCAACTGTAATCGCGCTGAAAGCGTGGAATCCGATAGGTCAGGCCATTTCCAATCAGCTTTCTGAATGTATTGTTTTCTGTTTTGAAATTTGTTGCGGACATCTTTTTCTCCTGAATAGCAGCCCATCAATCAAAAACTATTCATGTTCTTACATCCACTACTGCAACTGCCCTTCCAGTTGGTTGGCGCTGGCATTTTTGCCAGTGCAGTTCTTCTTCAAAGGGACGACGATGACGGGAAGGGGCAGCAGTGTCATGACTCTTTCTTCACCGGCCTTTGCCATTCGGGCAGGGTTTGCTGGCGGGCGCGGGCCAGGGTGAGTTGGCCTTCCGGGGCGCTGCGGGTGACGGTACTGCCTGCGCCGATGGTGGCGCCTGCGCCCACTTCCACCGGGGCGACCAGTGCACTGTTGGAGCCGATGAAGGCGCCATCGCCAATCACGGTGCGGAATTTGTTGACGCCGTCGTAATTGCAGGTGATGGTGCCGGCGCCGATATTGACGCCGCTGCCGATGTCGGCATCGCCGATATAGCTCAAGTGGTTGGCCTTGCTGCCCTGGCCGAGGCTGGATTTTTTCACTTCCACAAAGTTGCCGATATGCACGCCTTCGGCCAGCGTTGCGCCGGGGCGCAGCCGGGCATAGGGGCCGATGCGGCTGTTTGCGCCCACTTGTGCGCCTTCCAAATCGCAATGGGCATGGATATGCGTGCCTGCGGCGATATGCACGTTTTTCAGGCGGCAGAACGGGCCGATGCGCACGCCTTCTTCCAGTACCACTTCGCCTTCAAAAATCACGTCGATATCCACCTCCACATCCATGCCGGCCTGCACCTGGCCGCGTACATCCACGCGCACCGGGTCGGCAAAACGCATGCCCTGGCTGCAAAGGGCTTTGACTGCACGCCGCTGGAAGGCGCGCTCAAGCTGCGCCAATTGCCAGGGGTCGTTGGCGCCTTCGGTTTCCTGCGGGTCGGCCACCTGGACGATTTCTGCCGGACGATATTCATGCGCGGCCTTGGCAAAAATATCGGTCAGGTAATACTCGCCTTGGGCGTTGTCGTTGGAAAGGCTGCCAAGCCAGTGGCGCAGGGCGTCGCCCTCGGCGGCCAGAATGCCGGTATTGACGATGCGTACTGCGCGCTGTGCGTCATTGGCGTCTTTTTCTTCGACGATGGCGCCCACCCGGCCTTCCGGGTCGCGCAGGATGCGGCCATAGCCGCTGGGGTTGGCAAGCTCGGCGACCAGTACCGCCAGGGCAGCGTCCTGCGCCAGCAATTTTTCAAGGCTTTCGGCACTAATCAGCGGCACATCGCCATACAACACCAGCACCCGCGCACCGGCGGGAATCTGCGCCATCACCTGCTGCACGGCATGCCCTGTGCCCAGGCGCTGGCGCTGCTCGGCCCATTGCAGGTCGGCCTCGGCAGAAAACGCGGCCAGCACCTGCTCACCGCCATGACCATAGACGATATGGATGCCTGCCGGGTTGAGCTGCCGGGCAGTGTCGATGACATGCCCCAGCATTGGTTTGCCCGCCACCTGCTGCAATACTTTCGGCAGGCGCGACTTCATCCGTTTGCCTTCACCAGCGGCAAGAATCACGATATGCAATGGGGCGTTGTTCATCACGGCATTCTTCGGCATGAAAACGCCATTCTAGCCCTTACCATGCGCCATTCCTTGCAACTTCCGAGCATGAATCTTTCCCGCCAACTTGTTACCTATATCGTTGTGGGCGCTCTGCAATGGCTGCTTGATTGCAGCCTGATGATGGCCTTGAGCCATAGCCTGCTGCCGGTGGTGCAGGCCAATATCGCCGGGCGTGTGGCCGGTGCGGCGCTGGGCTTCTGGCTCAATGGCCGCTATACCTTTGCCAGTGCCACGCCACTCACCGGCAGGCCGTTGATACGGTTTCTGACCATGTGGCTTGCACTCACTGTGCTTGGCAGCCTGCTGCTGGGCTGGACACGGGAAAGCCACAGCCTGCAAGCTGCCTGGCTGCTCAAGCCGTTGCTGGAAGCCGGTTTTGCCGTCATTGGCTTTGTGCTTTCGCGTTACTGGGTTTACAGATAGCCACGCCGGCTCTGGTACCACTGCCGGGCGCGCAGCAAATGCAGTTTGCGCTGCTCGCCGTGTAGCTCCAGTCCGGCTTCGAGCTTGCCCCAGGCCAGCAGCAAATCCCCCTGCCTCTGATTGCCCTGTAGGCGCAGCCGGGCATTGACTGCAAAGCGGTCGTTATGCGCGGTCATGTCATCCAGCACCAGGTGATTGCCGTGCCAGGCCACACGGCCGCTGGCGGATGCCTGACCGTCATCCACCAGGCGCATTACCCACTGCGGATAGTGGCTACGGGCGGCAAACATCGCCAGTAAAAAGCCCACGTCTTTCATCTGGGCATTGATGCGGCCACTGAGCGCCGCCGGTTTTTTCCAGCTGACCCGGCCATCCTGCACATCGACCCGCGCCCACCAGCCGCTGCTGCTGGCACCACCTGGCTCGGAAAACGCGACATTGCGCAGATGGATGCGGCTACCGGCCAGGGCAAACTCACCGCGCTGCAAATTGCCACGCCGCAAGCGGCCATCTAGTTGCAAATCGCCGCGGAAACGCATCCCGGCCACCCCGACCCGCAGCGCACGGCCATGCAGTTGCAATTGGCCGCTATCCACACTGCCGTCGCCGCGCAGCTGCAAATCGCCACTGGCCGTACCGCTGCCGCCGCTGAAGTGCAGCTTGTTGTTGGGCAGATACGGGTTGAAGCGCGCCAAATCAGGAATGCGGGCGTTCTGAAAGCGTAGCCGGGCTTGCAGGCTTTCGCGCATGCGCACAAGGTCGGCAATCGCATTCATCTGCACTTGCAGCGCATGGCCGCTGATATAGGGGCGACGGGTCTGGCTCAAGGGCGCCACACTGAAAGACTGCATCTGCACATTGAGCTGCGATTGGTCATCGGCACCGGCCTTGCCAGAAATAATGCGCGCATCGGCATCGGCCTGTCCGGCAAAACGGTTGCCGAGCGCATCCACATGGGCGCGCACCTGACGCAGCCGCATCTGGCTACCCGCTTCCAGCCGCCCCTGCTTGAGCGCCAAATCCACTTCCACATGGCCGCTGCCTTCCATCGCAAACCAGTCGGCACGGGCAAACAGCGCCACCAGGCCGCCAATCGAAGGCAGATAGCCCTGCCCTTGCAGCCGGGCATCGAGCTTGCCCAGCAACTCACGTGGCTGTGACAGTGGCAGCCGGTTGTCCGGCAGGCTGGCCTGCAAGGCCAGCGAAGGCAGTGACTGCGAAGTCTTGGGCAGGGTCAGGTTCAGGCGGATGCTGTCGCTGACGGAAAATTCAGCCTGCAAATCATTCTGCGCACGCATCCCGTTCTGGGTCATGACCAGCGGCACATTCAAATGCAGGCGGCTACCCGGTTGCAGGCGGCCTGCGGCAAGCCGTACATCCGCCGCCAGCGTGCCGGGGTCATCCTGCATCCTGAATTGATAGCGGCCTTGCGCATCCAGTTGCGCAGCAAAGCCCGGAGTCTTGCCTGTGGCGCTCAACGCCAGCTCCAGAAGCGCCAGCCGTGCCAGGCCGCGATAGTCGGCCGATATGTGTTCAGGCAGGGAAAACGCCGCCTGTATCTGCGCCCCGTGCAGCCACGGCTGCTGCGCATGGCTGATGCGGGCATCGGCAAAACGCAGCCTGGAAGGCTGCAAGGCAAATGGCCCGCCAGCAAACTGCTTAACCAGTGACAGCGTGCCTTCGCCTGTTCCGGCCAGCTGCCAGTCGCCGAATGCCAACTGGCGCAAATCCGTGAGCTTGACGCTGCCCATATCCAGCCGCCATGCCTTGCGTTTCTGGGCTTGCGAATACACCACAAGCGGCAACTCATCGGCTGTTTGCAGCAGCTCGCCCTGCACACCTGCCGCCTCCACCCAGGGGATATGCAGCTGCCGTTGCAAAAGTGGCAGCAACGCAATCTGACCCCGGACATGCGCGGCCGACAATGCCCAGCGTTGCTTGCGCACATGGCCGCGCATCTCCAGCCCGCGCAGCGTCACCCGCCCCGGCCAGAGGGTATGGCCGCCTGTCCAGTGCATCTGGAAACGTTCGGGCTTGCGGTTGACCAGCGCCTGGCCAGGCGCACTGTTGATAACGGCATTGGCTGCAACGAGATACAGCAGATACAGTGCCAGCAAGGCATACAGCGGCCAGCGCAGATGGCGCAGCCCAACCTTCAGGGCAGGCGGAAACGGTTTCATCCGGGGTACTTGTCTCAAAACGGATACAAAAAAGCGACGGCCAAGGCCGTCGCTTCGGGCACTGTATTTATAGCCAAGAACCTTAGAGCCTGTTCAGAGTCTCTTCTCGGTACCCGCAAGTGCACTCCATGTGCAGGGGCAAGACGCATGCCGCGGCCAAGACTGGCTGTCTTGGCAAGGT
>JAUMYP010000051.1 GCA_030528565.1 Pseudomonadota bacterium | reverse complement strand
CAAACAGCAGCGCCAAAGCCCCGGTCACATGCGGCGCGGCCATGGAGGTGCCGGTGTAGTCTGCATAATCGAAGATTGTGACCTCACGTAGCTTATCGATACCGGTCAAACGCTGATTTCCATCAGCAGTCTCCTCGGTCCCGCCAATTACATAGTAGTTTTCCGAATCCAGAACCGTGGAATTAATCTCGGTGCCCGGTGCCGAGATACACCACTCCATCGACAAGCCACATTTCATCGAATACCTGCTGAGCACATAGGGATTGTCGGGGTCTTCGGTTTGTTGCACATTGGCCACGCTTAGCCAGTATTTTTCCAGCTCGGAAAAATGCCGTGGCAGGCTGGCATGCACACCGGCAATCGGGCTGGCCTCCGGTGTGCGGTTTCTCCCGCTATTACCCGCCGCCCAGACCTGAATCAACCCCATGCCATTGCCATAAAGCTGCTCACCCAGCAAGCTGCCATCACGGATGACTCGCCAATATTCGGCAAAATCAGGACTATTGAAATAACGGTCTTGTTCCTCGGCATCACGCGGCTCCCGCCCAAAACCCCAGCTATGGTTGATGGCGCGCACGCGGTTGGCATTCATCTGCTGGTACATGTCATCGAACGCAGTTTCATCAGCATCCGTAGTAAGCTGATTGCATAAGCCGAAAAGGCAGAGAATATCGAGATATACCCAAGTATCTGCAAACAGGCGTGCCGAACTGAAGTCCGCGCCAAAAGCTACACCGTGCATGCCATTACCATCGCGATTGGCAGCCATGGTGCCAGCCACATGGGTGCCGTGCGTCCCCAGCCCCCAGCCAAGCGTGGTATTACCGGCCAAAAAATGCCAGCGTTCATCAAAAAGCGCCTTGACCAGCACCGGGTCCCAATACGCAGCTTCTATCTGGCTACGCCCCCCATCGGTCGCAAAACAAGCCGTAGGGCCGCCCACGATGTCCTCAGCAACACAGCGCGTACCATCGGCCAGCAGATTGCCAATTTTCAGGCCCTGATGGTTCTTGCCGGCAAATTCGGTATGGTCAAGCGCGACACCGGAGTCGAACACCCCAATGCGAATCCCCGAGCCGCTCAGGCCACGCGCATAGGCATGATGGGCATTCATTGCTTCCAGCCCCCAGTCCTGCATGAACTCCTCGGTTTTCCAGCTTTCCGGGTCGCCCAGTTTGGCCATCTCACTATAGTTGGCCGCGACCGGCGCCGGGTTGCTACCGGCATTTGCATTATTCAAGACTTGCAGCGCACCAAAGCGCAAGGAAGCCAATTTCATCTGCCGGGCATAGCAGGCTTCTCGTGCAATATCCGTGGTGGAGGATTCACAACTGGCACCAGTCGCAGCATCTGCTGCCTGTGTCCCGGCCATGGATACGGACGCGGCGGATGCTATCAAACTGAAGGCGATGGCTTGGAAAAGTTTGGAGCGGATGTTGCTAGAGCAGGTTTTGGCTTTCATCGGGTTTCTCCGGGATTATGGAATCCGCACTTGATTCAAATGCGGCGTGCTCGCCTTGTGGCGTGGTTTTTCTAGCACAACCACTCCCCATATCCCGGCACAGGCTGCACAAGGTCACCGGAAAATCAAATAATCCCGATAAAAATCAATGGTTTAATAATTTTTGCCTGCAAGGAAAATACAACCACATTAAATATGAATAGGGCATATCTGCCTATTTTTATTGCGCCGCACCATCATTATGCGCAACTTGCCCGCATTAGCCATCAGGACGCGCCCGCTTTTGCAGGCCGACATACCAAAGCGTACAGTTCTGCCCGGCGCTCAAGGGGCTCTTCAACCATCACGGCCAGTCATCATTTCAATGCCGCCTGCAAGGCCTTGCGAATGATGGCTTCTGCGCTGTCGCCATCGGCTGCGGCTTTTTTCGCCATGCGCTCGGCTTCGGCAGGCTTGTAGCCCAGTTGCTGCAAGGCGATGGTGGCTTCGCCCAGTGCATCCATCGCGCCTGCAGCCAGCACCGGCGTAGCCGCCACGCCGCCGAGGTCTGCGGCGCGGTCGCGCAGCTCCAGCACCATGCGCTCGGCGGTTTTCTTGCCGATGCCGGGAATACGGGTCAATGCGGTGACATCAGCCGTTTGAATAAGCCGTGCAAAATCGCCTACCGAGACACCGGAAAGTACCGCCAGGGCGATTTTGGCGCCGATGCCGCTGACTTTCTGCACATCACGGAACAGCCGCCTCTCGGCTTCGCTCAAAAAACCGTACAAGGCCACGCTGTCTTCTTTTTGCGCGTAATGGGTGAACAGCGCAAGTTCGCAGCCCAGCTCCGGCAGGTCATAAAACGTGCTCATCGGCACTTCCAACTCATAGCCCACGCCATGCACGTCCACCACCAGCCACGGTGGCTGTTTGTGAATCAGCACGCCTTTCAATCGACCAATCATGCCTATCTCCTGCCCCAGGCTTCGCGCACGCCAAGTCCAAGCCTTGCCGCACTGGCGCGTACATGCGCATGGGTGATGGCCACCGCCAGGGCATCGGCGGCATCGGCCTGCAATTTTCCACTCAGGCCCAGCATCACCGCGACCATATGTTGCACCTGCGCCTTGTCAGCGCCGCCCTTGCCGACCACCGCCAGCTTCACTTCCTTGGCGGCGTATTCGGCCACCGGCAGGTCACGTGCCACGCAGGCAGCAATCGCCGCGCCACGCGCCTGCCCCAATTTCAATGCACTCATCGCGTTGTTGGACAGAAACACCTGCTCAATGGCGACTTCATCCGGGCGATATTCGGCAATCAGCGCCCACAGCCCGTCGAGCAGCAGGCGCAGGCGCCCGGGGAAATCCTCGGCGCCCAACAGCTGGATGGGCTGGTGATGCACCGCCTTCATGCGGCCATCGGCCAGCACGTCGATGATGCCGATGCCAGTGCGTTGCGAGCCGGGGTCAATCCCCAGAATGCGCGTGCTGCCAGTCACTGTCCGGGCAGCTCGGCATTGCTGTAAACCGCCTGCACATCGTCCATATCGTTCAGCCAGGCGAGCAGCTTCTGCACTTTTTCGGCTTCTTCACCGGCCACCGCCACATCGTTATCGGCGCGATAGGTGACTTCGGCAAAACCGGCTTCAAGCCCGGCGGCAAGCATCGCCTCCTTCACGGCAGTAAAGTCCTCTGGCGCGGTGATGACATCCAGCGCGCCATCGTCATACACCATCACGTCTTCGGCACCAGCCTCAATCGCCGCTTCGGTAATGGCCGCCTCATCACTGCCCGGCGCATAGCTCAGGATGCCGAGCTTCTTGAACATGAACGCCACCGAGCCTTCGGTGCCCATATTGCCGCCAAACTTGCCGAAGGCATGGCGCACATCGGCGACGGTACGCACACGGTTATCGGTCAGGCAATCGACAATCACCGCCACTCCGCCGGGGGCATAGCCCTCGTAACGGATTTCCTCGTATTCCACGCCTTCCAGTTCGCCGGTGGCCTTTTTGATGGCGCGCTCAATCACATCCTTGGTCATATTGACCGACAACCCCTTGTCGATGGCACTGCGCAGGCGCGGATTGCCGCCAGGGTCACCACCACCGGCACGCGCGGCCACGGAGATTTCGCGGATGATTTTGGTGAAAATTTTGCCGCGCTGGGCATCCACCGCATTTTTGCGGGCTTCAATCGAGGGGCCACGTCCCATGAGTGCAACCTTTGGGTATTGATGGAAAGGGACGAAATTTTACGCGATACGCGCATCCTGTCAGGACACCATGAAACAACCATGGTGAAAGAAATGCGCAGCCTGCTGTGCAGCACGGCCTGACCATAACAAGCCGTTATGCCCCACCGGCAGCAGACAATGACAGGCTAACCCTGGCAATTGCGTCTCGGTCAGTGCCACAGTGCCGTCATTGACCTCGTCAAACCGGGCAAACAGCCGGCCAATCCCCACCCCCAGACTACCGGCAATCACCCCCACTTCTGCACCCTTGGGGCAATCGCAATATCCATCTTGCAGCAGGTGGGCACTACGCCCCAGCAGCCAGCGACGCAAATATCCTGCCGCCAACGCTTTTGCCACCCGGCTGCCAGTCAATGGCGTGCCTAGGCAAAGCACGCGCCCAATCCGGCCTGCCTGTTGCGGAGTGGCGGCAGACAGCGCCCGCAGCGCAATCAATCCACCCAGACTATGCCCCAGCAAGTGCGCCGGTTGCATCTCAAGCCGCGCCACAAGTCGCTTCACCGTGGTCTCGGTCGGACTGAAAATACTGGAGTAAGAAAAAACTTCCGGCTCCAGCCCAGCAGCGGCCAAACGCCTTGCCAGCGGTAACAGGCTAGCCTCCGGCATCCAGATACCGTGCAGCAACAGAATCTTGCGGATATGGGCACATTTATCCATCCGCGCATCATCGCAAAGCGCAGGTCGCACAACAAACAAGCCCCGCGGTGAATGCGGGGCTTGTTCGGTCCGGGACTGACTATGAGCCTGAGGTTCAGAACTTGAACGTCGTGGTCAGCATGTAGCGACGCCCCAGGGCATCGTCCACATACGGGAACGGGCCGATGCTGTTGCGCAGGTTCAGTACCGAGAGGTTGACGCGGACATTGTCATTGAAGCGATAACCCACATGGCCGTCCCAACTGGTGTGCGAGTCCTTGCGGAAGAAGTCGCGAGAGTCTGCCGCAGCTGCTGCCGAAATCTGCACATCACGCACGGTAGCGCTGTTGTAGGTGGCCGAAAGGCCTGCCGACCAGTGCTTGCCGCTCCAGCCTGCCGACCACTGGTACTGGCGCTTGGCATAGTCGATTTCACCAACATACTCATCCGGCACGACAACCGGGGTCTTCTGCTGTTGCAGGGTGCGCGGGAAGTAGCCGAAGAAGCCCAGATTGATGCGACCGCGCTGCTGCAGGTCAAAGCTGTAACGCACTTCACCAGTCCAGCCCTTGGACACCATCGACGGGCCGTTCAGACGCTGGGTACGAATGCCATTGGCCTGCCCAGTTGCCGGGTCACGCGAAATCAGGCTGCAATAGGCATTGGCGTTATTGACATCGGCAGTATTGAACTGCGGATTGTCAAAGCAGGCCTGGGCGATATCCGTCGGGGTCAGCGTGGTGATGACATCTTCCAGTTTGATGTTGTAGTAATCCGCCGCGATGGTCAGCCCCGGTGCAAAACCCGGCTGTAATACGATACCCGCCGTCCAGGAATTGGCGATTTCGTTTTTCAGGTTCGGATTGCCACCGCTGGTTCCCTGCTGGCTTGCCGGGTTGGCACTGAAAGTGGCCGGGTCAATACCATAGGCATTGAAGAAGGCATTACAGTTGCTGCGGCGCAGTGCCGGATTGCTGCCACCATTGATATTGCTGGCAGTGCAGGGCTCCGGAATGGTGAAGAATGCCGTGGAGACCGGCTGGAACAACTCCAGAATCGCCGGTGCACGGAACGAGCGGGTCTTGTTGCCACGCAACTGGACACCGGCAACCGGCTCATATTGCAAGCCATAAGTGAAGGCATTGAAATTGCCTGCCAGCGAGTTGCGCACATGACGACCCTTGAGGGTCAAATCAAGCCGGTTAACACCGGGCACCTCGGCAAACAGCGGCGCCAGAGCTTCCAGGAACACTTCGTTGGTGTGGTATTTGCCGGTAACGGCAGGAATCGGCACAGCACGCCCCAGCCCCTGCTGCTGAAATGCACTGGGGATGAAGCTGGCTTCTTCACGACGGTACTCATAACCACCGTTGACCTTGAACTCGCCACCGGGCAGGTCAAACAACCCCAGGGTCATGTTGGCATTGAATACCGTCTGCTTGTTGGTGGCCTGGGTGCGCACAGTATGGGTGACGTAATCACGGGCGGCCTGCGAGGCATTACCCTCACCAAACAAGTTCAGCGGGACGCATGCTGCATCCACGGTAGTGCCTGCCACGCTGCTGTCACAGACAATCACGCCATTGGCATTGGTGGTGACATTGATGGCATTGATGAAATTCTGCCGGTGCAACTGGGTGTTGTAGTAGTCAAAATCGGCACGACCGTGGTTGATGCTCACTTCCCAGTCGGCACTGCGCTGACCGATGTCGAAATAGCCCTTGGCACCGGCCACGAAACGGCGGATGTCGCTCTCGCTTCTGGCATTATTGATCACCAGGTCACGCGAAGCCCGCGAGAGATAGAACGTGTTCACACCCAGTGCTTGCAGCGTGGCCCGGTCTTCCGCATTGAGGAACGGGTTATTGATGCTGAACGCCAGCGCGCCACTATTGCCACTGGCCGGGAAATAAACCGCGTTGTAGACACTCTGGTCAACCAGCTCCAGTGCCTTGGCCTTGTACCAGGTCACTTCGCCAAACAGTTGCACATAATCGTTCAGCTCGTAATTGAGCGTAGCATACAGATTGCTGCGCTCAAGACCGGAAATGATTTGCGCAGAGTCACTCGGTCGCACCCCCTGTCCTCCGGAAGCGCGCCCGGAGCTAAACGGCATACCCGGGTCATAGGCCTGCAAACGGCCATCGTTGCCGAACTGGTAATACTGGTTGGCATTGGCACCAAAGCCACGCAATTCCCCGGCGACATTCTTGTAGAAGCCCAGGCGCCCTTCCGGTGCAGGCAGCAGCAGCCCACCGAAGGTATTGCCGAGAAGCGGAAATCGCGAACCAGGATGGTACCGGGGATACCATCACCCGAGCCGGTATCAAACGGGATATGCCCCAGGTAACGGCCATCGGTGGCCGGATTGCGGTTCGGCATCAGGCTGGCCATCACCCCGGCATTCGGGTTGGTGGTATAGCCCCAGCCCTGACGATAATAGTCACGTGCGTTTTCCAGCACACCATTGCTGCGGTCATGGGCGGCGGTGATGGTGAAGTTGCCACGTCCATCGGCAAAATTCTGCCCGAAGGTGGAGGAGATATTGAAGCGGATATTGTCACCCTTGTCGGTGGCGCCAATGCCCATCGAAGCTTCCACGCCTTCAAAATCCTTGCGCAGGATGATGTTGGTCACGCCGGTGATGGCATCCGAACCATAGGTCGGCGCACCACCGATACCAATGCTTTCCACGCGCTGAATCAGTGCGGTCGGCACCACGTTCAAGTCCACCTGCAGGCCGGCAGCAGCCGGGCCAAACGAGGTGGCCGGATTGGATGTCACAAAACGGCGGCCGTTGACCAGGGTCAGTTCTCGGTTGGAGCCAAGGCCAAAACGGCTGACAAAGCTCACCCCCGTACCAAAACTGGACTGGGCACCCCGGGTGCTGGCACTTGCCGAGAAACCGGGCTGACGGAAAATGGCATCGGCCACATTGGTCATGCCCAGTTGTTCGATGTTTTCGCGGGCAATGACCTGTGCCGGCTCCAGCGTATCGAAGCCTGCGCGCGAGATGCGTGAGCCGGTCACGGTGATGGTGTCAAGAGCACGTGCCGACGTGGCAGGCTGCCCCGTGCTTTCCTGCGCTGGGGTCTGCTCATCCTGGACTTGCTGCGCCGTGGCCAGCGCAGGCAGACAAAGGCCGAGCATGATGGCAGCCGTCAGCGGATGCCGCTTGGTAAAACGATGAAACATGTGGGGAATACTCCGGTTAAAAAACAACCGCCGATGCCGGCATGATGCGTATTCATCTGCCAGAAAGTATCGGCGGACCAAGCATCTTTTACAGAAATTTTCCATTTTGCAATGCACTATGAATAGGCGTTTATAAGCCCTTCAGAAAGTGCAATCCGTCACATTTATCCCGGAAAAACGCCGGAAACCTGCCAGCCGCCGCCCGCGCAGCGCCAGCAACGCCGTTGCCAGCATCAATATCATATGGGCGGCATAGACCAGCCAGCTCACTGGCCAGGCAGCCGCCATCAAGCCACCAGACAGGTTTTGCGGAAGATGTATTCCAAATCGCGCGCCTGGCCGACCGGAAACAGGTATTGGCCAACACGCGCAAAACCCTGGCGCTGGTAAAAACGCTGCGCCTGATGGTTTTCGCTCCACACGCCCAGCCAGATGGCAGCAGGCCCATTGCGCCACATCCAGCCTTCCGCTTCGGCAAACAGCTTCTGCCCCCAGCCCGCGCGCTGATGGGCAGCCCGCACATAGAGGCGCTTCAATTCCATGTCACCGGGCGCAACCTCATCATGCGGCAGGCCACACGGCCCGGCGAGGGCATAGCCCTGCGCCTGGCCTTGCGCATCATGCAGCAACCAGGCGGCGCAACCGGCCTCATCCAGCGCATCGCGGTATTTTTCTGCCGTATAGGTGTTGGCAAGAAATTCGGCCAAATCCTCCGGCGCATACAGATGCGCGAAGGTTTCGCTGAAGGTCGCGCGCGAGAGCGCCGCAAGACATTCGGCATCAGCACTGCTGGCGCGGCGGATGCTCAGCGTCATGCGTCTTGCCCGCTGCGCACCGCGATATGCACCTCGGCCAGTTGCGCATCGGCAATCGGCGAAGGCGCATCGGTCATCAGGCATTGCGCGCTGGTGGTCTTGGGGAAGGCGATGACATCGCGGATGGATTCGGTGCCCGCCATCAATGCAGCGATACGGTCAATGCCAAAGGCGATGCCGCCATGCGGCGGCGCGCCGTATTTCAGCGCATCCAGCAGGAAGCCGAACTTGGCGCGCTGCTCCCCGGCGTCGATGCCAAGCAGCTCGAACACCGCCGCCTGCATCTCGGGGCGATGGATGCGGATTGAGCCGCCGCCAATCTCGTTGCCGTTCAGCACCATGTCATAGCCACGGCTGACCGCAGTGGCCGCCTCGGCACGCAGCGTGTCGATGCTGTCCACCGCCGGTGCGGTGAACGGGTGATGCAGGGCAACAAAGCGTCCGGCCTCCTCATCCCATTCAAACATCGGAAAGTCGGTGACCCACAACGGCTTCCAGCCGTCCTCGACCAGGCCAAAATCCTTGCCGGCCTTGAGCCGCAACGCGCCCATGAAGTCGCTGACTGTGGCGTACTTGCCGGCGCCGAAGAACACGATATCGCCATTGCCAGCGCCCACATGTCTCAGCAATGCAGCAAATGCCGCCTCGTCAAAAAACTTCTGGATGGGCGATGTAATTTCGCCATTCTCGGCAATCTTGATATAGGCCAGTCCCTTGGCGCCGTGCTTGGCGGCATGGGCGCTGTATTCGTCAATCTGCTTGCGGCTGAGGCTAGCGCCGCCGGGAATGCACAGCGCCGCCACCCGGCCAGCGGCATCGTTGGCTGCTGCCGTGAACACCGCAAAACCGCTGTCCTTGACCTGCTCGGCTACATCCACCAGTTCCAGCGCGATGCGCAGGTCGGGCTTGTCCGAGCCATAGCGGCGCATCGCCTCGGCATACGTCATGCGCGGAAACGGCTCGGCCAGCGTCACGCCAATCACCTCACGGAACACATGACGAATCATGTCCTCCACCGTGTCCTGCACATCGCGCTCTTCCACCCAGGCAAATTCCATGTCCAACTGGGTGAATTCCAGCTGGCGGTCGGCGCGCAGCGCCTCATCGCGGAAGCAGCGAGCAATCTGGTAGTAGCGGTCAAAGCCCGCCATCATCAAAATCTGCTTGAACAACTGCGGCGACTGCGGCAAAGCGTAGAACTCGCCCGGATGCATGCGCGCGGGCACCAGAAAATCACGCGCGCCCTCAGGCGTGGCCTTGGTGAGAATCGGCGTTTCGATGTCCTGGAAGCCGCGTGCATCCAGCCACGCACGCAACGCACTGACCAGCCGGGTGCGGGTACGCAGCTTGCGCTGCATCTGCGGACTGCGCAGGTCAAGATAGCGGTATTTCAGGCGGATATCCTCGCCGGGATTTTCATGATGGTGGAACGGCAGCGGCTCGGCCTTGTTCAGCACCTCAATCTTCTCGGCCAGCACCTCGACCCGTCCGGTTCTGATTTTGTCATTGACGCTATGCCGCGCACGCACCTTGCCAGTGATGCGCAGCGCATCTTCGTAGCCAAGCGTGGCCGCTACCGCCAGCACCTCGGCATTGCCCGGCAAGTCCGCAGGCTCGGCCACCACCTGCACGATGCCTTCATGGTCGCGCAGGTCGATGAACACCACCCCGCCCATGTTGCGGGCAACATCCGCCCAACCGCACAAAGTGATGGTTTGGCCGATGAGACTTTCATCGACAAGACCGCAAAAATGGCTACGCATGGCAATTCAAAAGCAATTAAATGGGGGCGCTAGTGTACGCGAGCCCCGACTTCTAGGCACCCCGGGCTGCCATCCACAGCATCAGTCATACAAGACTTTCAATGAGACTGATTACCCTTGGTTTGCTGCCCTCCCTGTGCAGATGAAGCATCCGCCTGAGATGCCGTTTGAGCTGGACGGCCCGTAGCAATACGCACACCACGCGCCCGCATCCAGGCATCGAACTCATCGGCAGTCATGCGCTTGCCATTCTGGGTCATATTGAAACGCCACGGCGTATTGTCATGCGCTGTTTGCGGGCGATAAACCGCCGGATCATCAGGATTGGCAGGCGTCGGTGCTGGCGCAGCCATTGCAACGCGACAGGCTTCAATCCTTATGCGCAACAACACCTGCTCAACCGAAAGGGATTGGTCATAAGCCTGCGCAAGCACCCCCGTAGGAGCACCCAAATCACTGCTGTAGGAATACAGCTCCTGCGCCACTCCCAGCCCCATCCCCGGAGCTGACGGCAGTATCTGCGGTACCCCCGTACAATTTGGAGCAGAGGTATTGGCACTTATCCCGCCTGCAAAAAGAATCAAAGGAAAAGCAGCCAGAATGCGGCGCATAACAGTACTCCACTCTCAGAAACTTTCACGAGCTTATCAAAAATACAGGCCAACTGCCCGCGGCAAAAAAGAACCCGGCCTAGGCCGGGTTCCTTGTCATTGACAAACTAAACGTCAGATTAGTTCTGAACGTTGAGTTCGGTACGACGGTTGACTTCGCTACGGCAAGCCGGCGAGGTCTGCGGGGTGTTTTCCAGCGGACGGCTTTCACCGTAGCCCACCGGGCCTGCCAGACGGCTGGCTTCAACACCGTTGCGAACCATGTAGTCATACACGGCACGGGCACGGCGCTCGGACAGCGACTGGTTGTAGGCATCCTTACCGCACAGGTCGGTGTGACCTGCAACTTCCACATTCATTTGCGGATAGCGCTTCAGGATTTCCACGGCTTCGTTCAGGATAGCCACGGCATCCGGACGCAGGGTGGACTTGTCAAAGTCGAAGTTCACACCCTTGAGGTCGATGCTGACCGGAACGGCACAACCATCCGGACCCACAGCGGTACCCGCGGCAGTACCCGGGCAACGGTCGTTACAGTCGTTGACACCGTCACCGTCGCTGTCCATATCGGCACAGCTCGGAGCAGCCGGCGGAGTCGGCGGAACGGGCGGCGCCACAACCGGAGCAGCCGGTTCCGGACCCAGGGCAACGGTCAGACCCACCGAAGCCAGCAGATCCACAAACTGACTTTGCTGCTTGTACACTACAGCCTGCTGCAGCGGCATGCCGGAAGGACCGGCCTGCACCTTATCAAAGTCCACACGTGCACCCACTTCGGTACGCAGGTCAACGCGGCCGAAATCAGCCTGCAGACCGACGCCGAGGTTCAGCGCAGCATTGTTGTCCTTGTGCTGGGCCGGGTAATTGCCGTGAATATCCGGTGCGCCATTGGTGCCAATGAATTCTTCTTCATGGCGCTGCATGCCAACACCAACCTTCACATAGGGCCACCAGTTGCGGTCGGCACCACGGAAGTGATAGCGCGCATCCACCGAAGCGCCGTACTGGCTCCACCACAGATTCGGGTTGGCGGTCTTGGCCGGATTCTGGTAATTCAGCTCCAAATCGAGCGACCAGTTCGGCGAGAAGAATTTACCAAAGCCGACCGTACCAAAGATTGCATCATCGGTACCACGATCTTTGTCTTGGAAATTGACACCGGTACCGGCAGAAACGTACCAGCGGTCATCGAACTCCTGAGCCATGGCGGAATGCGCCATACCCATGCCACACAGCAATGCGGCGCAGAGGAGTTTCTTGTTCATACTTTGAGCTCCTTAAAGATGCTTGTCTAGCGAGTGAAAGTGTACCGCAACGATGCTTGAACCCGGTGGGAACAATCCAGCGTCTTGACACGCAGCCATCTGACAGCGCGCCGGGTAACCAAAAGACTACGGGCAACTGTGTGAAAGCTACGTTAACAATAGCATAACGCTACTGCCGCAACAAAAAACTTCAGCGTTCGACTGCATTCAACCATACAGCACAATGATTCCGCTTTTTGCCCAACAGCCTTAGCGTCATGGTCTGAGCGCCTGCTCAAAGGCCCTGAACACCTTGTTACCAAATCATGAATTCGGCGCGGCAGCCGGCATCCACCCAAACGGTATTCTCATC
>JAUMYP010000050.1 GCA_030528565.1 Pseudomonadota bacterium | reverse complement strand
CATCTTCACCCGGGTGTGCCAAGAACATGGCATCGAGCACCGTCTGACCCAGGTCAAGCATCCTTGGACGAATGGACAGGTCGAACGAATGAACAGAACCATCAAGGAAGCCACCGTCAAGCGTTTCCACTACAACGACCACACGCAGCTGCGCCAGCACCTGGCCAGCTTCATGGACGCCTACAACTTCGGCCGCAGGCTCAAGACCTTGAAAGGGCTCTCGCCCTACGAATTCATCTGCAAACAGTGGGACTCACAGCCTGAACGATTTAGAATTGCGCCGAGCCATCTAACATCGGGACTGAACAGCTATCCCCTGCTGCCGGCAGGAAATGCAGCGCATTAGCCTGCGCCGTTATTTCTCATGTCGCCAGTTCAGCGAGCCTTTGTTTTCCACTGTGCTTGATTCGATGCTGATGTCAAAGCCGCGGCGCAGCATGTATTTGAGGGTCAGTACCTGGCCGGTGCCCAGCAGGGAAACGCCGTAGCTCACATATACCCGTGGCGAGAGGTATTTGCCCACGCCAAATACGCTGCCGCCCAGGGTGTTGGACTGAATCACCCCGGCATCGTCAAAGCCGATGCGGGTGGCGATTTGCGAGGCCAGCAGGGTGCTGCCGGCGCTGAGTGCGGCCGAGGCGGCATTGATTTGCTTGCCTTCGGCGCTGCTGGCGGTGGACAGTGAGCGTCCCAGTGCCAGATAGGCCAGGGCTTCGGACTGGTCCATCTGCGGGCTGGACCAGATTTCTGCCTGTGGTGCGCTGACCCGGCCAGTGACGCGAATCCCGGCGCTGACATCGCCAATCACGCGGCGTGCGCTGAGGTTCACAATCGGGTTGGATACCGGGTCGTTGGACCAGCTGAGCTTGCCCTGGTCGATATCCAGTTTCTGCCCGTAGGCGGCGTATTTGCCTTCGACGCTCAACTCGCCCGTGCCGCGCATTTCGCTGCCCGGGCGGGCGCGCACACGCAAATTGCCGCCCAGCGTGCCATCCAGCCCGAAACCGCGCAGCTGCACGTCATCGCCAATGGCCAGGGTCAAGTCCAGTTGCAGGCTGCTGCGGCTGCGGGCGGGATTGGCCGGGTCGAGCACGACGACATCGGGGGATGCAGAAACGCCATCGCTCAGGCGCTCCAAGTCCATGCGCGCTGAAGGAATGCTCACGGTGCCGCTGACATCCATCGGTTCATTGCCCTGAATCTTCACGGTCACATCCGGGTTGACCACGGCGCGCAGGTTGCGGGTATCGGAAAGCAGCACATTCTGGCCGCGCACATTGAGCACGATGGGCGTGTCCTGTCCCTGCCAGCCGAGCGTGCCATCCAGATTCAGCACGCCCTCACCGGACTGGATGCTGCCCCTCAGGCGGGCATTGCCATCGGGCTGGGCGCGCATCGTCACCTTGCCATTGCGCAGTACCAGGCCATAGGCTGGCACTTCGGCCTGCAAGCCGGTCAATTCGGCATCACCGCCAAGCAGCGGTTCGGCGCGGGTGCCGGCAAGCGTGATGGCGCCGGTCAGCGTGCCCACCGGGTCAACAATGTCCGGAGCAAAGACTTCCAGCCAGCCGAGGTCGCGCATGTCCACGTTCACCCGACCGGCAAGCGGGGCGAACTCGTCCCAGCCGGTGCTGATTTCCGCCTGCATGCGGCCATCGCGGCTGATGCCGGTATCGAGCTGTGCCTTGAGCTGCTGTGGGCCCAGCTCTGCGTTCAGGCGCAGGTTCTGGTAGCGCATCAGCTCGTCACTATCGCGCTGGCCGAGCTTCAGGGCGCCACGCTCGGAGCGTATTTGCGCTGTCCCCGCCCAGGCATTGCCGCGCGGGCTGAAGCGGGCATCCAGGTCCAGCGCGCCATCCAGCACCCAGGGTTTGCCATCCTCGCGCTCGGGCAGGTACGGGGTCGCCAACAGCAGCGGCAGGGCGCGGCCTTCGATGCCGATGCCGCTGCCCGGCCATTGTCCGCCTGCGCACAGCGAGCCACCGGCGGCAGACACGAAGCAGCCCTGGCTGAGGCTGAAGCGGTTGCCGTTCTGGGCGTATTCCAGCGGGCTTTGCAGCCGCCATGCGGCACCGCGCGCCGGAGAGAAGTCCAATGTGGCGAGTGCGCCGCGCCAGCCCTGGCCGTGCTTGTGGGCAGTTGCGGCAAGCTGGATGCGCCCCAGCTCGCCAGTGGCGCGGGCATCAAGTGTCAGGTTTTCCACCGCGCCACGGGCATGGGCTTGCAGCGTATCCAGTGCCACGCCCAGTTGCAGCTGATGGGCTTCCACATGCAAATCGCCGCCTGTGCCCTGCCACGGCAGCTGCCCGCGCAGATTGAGGCTGGCTGCACGATAGTCGCCAAAGCTCAAGGCCTGGCCGCCCAGATTGGCCTGGATATTGGGGGCGGTCGGTGTGCCGCTGAGTTTGACCTCGCCATTCAAAACTCCCCTGGCCGAAGGCAGCAGGTCGTTCAGTTGCAGCGGCGCAAAGCGCGCGTCCACCTCCAGGCGCTGCCCGTAACGGCCTTTGCCCTGGGTGCGGCTGCTGCCCAGCGCCAGCAGCCAGTCGCCGCTGTAGTCATCGCCACGGATGGCAAGATTGGCCTGCCCGCCCAAGGCGCGGCCACGCAATTGCCCGCCCAGTTCGCTGAGCTTGATATCGGCATGCAGCTGTCCGCCCGCCTGCATCTGCCCCTGGCTGCTGATTTTGCCGCGCACCGCGCCCGGGAAGTCCGGCACGAAATAGCCGGGGTCAAAGCCTGCCAGTGCCGCGTCGATATGCCATTTCAGCGCGGGCGCGAAATCCACCCGGCCGCCAGCATCCAGGCGGCCTTCGGGCATTACCACGGCCAGCTTTTTCAAGGTGAGGCCCGTTTCATCGCCCTGCCCGTCCAGCTGGACATCGGCCTTTTGTTTGCCGCGTGCCAGCAGCGCCGTGCCACCTACGCGCCAGTCCTGCTGCGTGCCCTGGATATTGAAATCGCCATCGGCCCTGATTTGCGTCTGGCCGCTGGCATCGGCCCAAGCCAGCTCACGCGCTTTGCCCGCAAAATCAAATGCGGCGCGCTCGCCGGTGAACTGCCCATGCCCTTGCAGGGCTAGCTGCCCGCCCAGGACTCCGAGCAGCAGAGGCTCGGCATGCAGGGTCTGGTTTTCCAGCCGCAGTGTGGACGGTTGCAGCACGATGTGTTGCTCGCCCTGCGACCATTCGCCCTGCACATCGGCCTTGCCACCCTGGCCTTTGGCATCAAGCCTGAACTGCATCAGCGCATCGCTGCGTCCGGCAGTGAAAACCGCCGGGTCAAAGCCTTCGCTATGCGCGGCCAGCGTCCAGGTGGTTTGGCCCTGTTCGGCAGCCCGGGTGCTGTCTGCGCGCAAGTTCAGGGTGGCGCGCAGTGGCGCCGGGGTGCGGCCACCGATGAACACCTGCATGTTTTCAAGATTGCCGCGTGCAATCAGGCCGATGCGGCCACGTGTTTGTCCGGTAGCAGCGGGAAAAACCGCCGTGGCCGTCAGGTCGGTCTGGAAGTGCTTGCCCGGCGCGTAAGAGCCATGCACCTGGAACTGGCCTTTGTCGCTGTCCAGCTGCAACTGGCGGACATCCAGCCGCCCGGACTCGGCGACCAGGGCGCCATTGAAGTGGTGGATATCAATAGCGGGCTTGCCATCGCTGATGACTTTCAGCGCGTTGACGCGTATTGCATCGACCTCAATCGCTAGCGGCGGCTCAATGCGCGGCAGCACTTCCGGCCAGGTCGGCAGCTCGAACGGGGTGTCAGTGCTGGCAAGCGCCAAGCTCGCGCCATCCACTTGCAGCGCCTGCAGCCGCAGGCGGCGCCCCAGCAAGGCGCCCAGTTGCGGATGCAGCATCACCCGGCTGGCGCTGAACTCACTGGTGCGCCGGTCCTTGCACAGCGACATCGCCGTGGTGTTGACATCAAAATCATCATCAGCGCAGGCCGTCCAGGAAAAGCGCACGCCATGCAGGGTCAGCGGGCCATTGACCGGGCCATCGGCGCTCTGCCATTCAAATGAGGTATTGGCGGGCAGGCGCACCCTGATTTGCGCCAGCAACAAATCGCGCCCGGCCAGGGTATTGACCAGCCACCATAGCGAAGCGCCACCGGCAGCGGTCAGCGCCAGCGTCAGGATGCCGCTGCGCAGAATGTATTTGCGCTGGCGCTGTTTGCGCAGTTTTTTAAGCTCGGCCAGCCGGGCTTCACGCATCTCATCACTGGCATCGACGGGCAGTGGCTCCAGCCCGTAGCGGCGATACCGCTGCCATGTTTCCTGCCAACGGGTTTTGCTCACAGGTCGGCTCCCAGGCTGAGATACAACTGGAAGGCCGAATCCGGTTCATTCAGGCCACGGGCAATATCAAGGCGCACAGGCCCCACCGGCGAGCGCCAGCGTGCACCGATACCCACCCCGCTGTGCCAGCTTGGCCGGTCATTGAAGGCCGAGCCGATATCGGCAAATACCGCCGCGCCCAGTGATTCGGTGAAGTAATGCTCGTATTCGGCGCTGGCGGTGGCGACATTCTTGGCGCCCACTGCATAGCGGCGACCATCTTCAAAAATATTGCCTACACGGGGTCCCACTTCGCGCCAGGCATAGCCGCGGATGGACCTGTCGCCACCGGCAAAAAAGCGCAGCGATGGCGGCATGTCGGCATCGCCGCCGGTAAAGGTATGGCCGATTTCACCACGCACAATCAGGCGGCTGCGCGCGCCCAGCCCGCGATACCAGCGCAGCGTGGCATGCACTTGTCCAAAATTGCTGTCCGAGCCTGCGCTTTCCAGACCGCCACGCAGCATCAGTGTGCTGCCAATGCCGCGACGCGGAAACATGCGGTCATCGGCATCAATGTATTCGGCGCGCAGCGAGGGATACACATAACTGGCGCGGTGATAGGCGGCATTTTCCAAGTCCCGCCAAATCTCGTCGGCATATATCCAGCGTTCGCGCACGGCATGCAGCGATGCGGTGGCCGTCAGATAGCGGTTGATTTCGCCGCTGCGGCTGGCCACCAACTCCAGACGCCGGCTATCCATATGCTCGGTAATTTCATCCGCACCCTGAAGGCTGGCGGTATACCAGCCATCCAGCCATTTGAAGGCCGGTACACGGTATTGCAGGGTTATAGTTTTGCGTAGCTTGGCATAGTCAAGCTGCGCCATCGCCTTGTGGCCGCGACGATTGAGGTAACGGCGCTCAACACCGCTGGTAAACCCCGGGCCACTGTCGGTGCCATAGGAAATACCGAAGTTGTAGATGCTGCGCTTGGCCGGGGTGAGCTTGACCGTCACCGGCACCAGATAGTTTTCTGCCTGCTCGGGCATCGGATTGATGTCGATGGCACTGAAATAATCCAGCGCCAGCAGCGATTTGCGCAGGCGCTCAAGGCGTCCCTGGTGGTAATAGTCTCCTTCCTCCCAGTACACCAGTTTTTCCAGCAGTTCCGGGCGGATGATTTCTCTGGGGGATTGCTCGAAAGTGATTTTGCCCATGTCATAGCGTTCGCCGCTTTGCCAGACCAGGTCGATATCGGCGGCATGCTCGGCGCGGGTCACTTCCACCTTGCGGGTGATGAAATCGGCATCGAAATAACCACGCTCGGCAAGGCGCCGGGTGATGCGTACCTTGCCCGCCTCATAAAGCGCATGGTCGAGCACCTCGCCCGCCCTGGGGCTGAAGGCCGCCAGCTCCTGCTTCATATAGCGGTCATCGGCGGCCTCGCCCTCGATACGCAGGTTTTCACGGCGCACCCGCACCGGCTCGCCCTTGTCGATATTGAGCACAATCAGCAGCGCATCGTCAGCCCCGTTCTTGCTGATATCGACCTTGGCCGAGTAATAGCCAAACGGCTCCAGCGCCTCGCGCGCCTCGTCCTCGGCCACTTCCAGCAAATACTCCAGCCGCCGCGTGGTCACGCTGCGCTCCAGCGCCTGCTCCAGCGACAGGGCGATACGCACATTCCGGGTCATGGCCTCGTCAAGACCCTGGATATCAATGCGGCTGATTTTTTCTGCCAGCGCCTGTCCCGGCAGGGCAAGACAAAGCAGGCCAAGAGCAATGGGGGTGTAATTCATGGCGCAAGGATAAAGCAGGCATGTGAAATATCTGCACAATCTGGTTTGCTGGTTATCAGGTTTGGCGAGTGTTTTGCTGCTGTCAGCCAGGCGCTTTTAAACAGGCTCTACGCCATCACATGAAACCCGGCATCGGCATAGGTGATTTGTCCGGTCATGGCGGCACCGGCATCGGAGGCCAGGAAGGCGGCGATTTGACCGATTTGCGCGATGTCCACCAGCTGATGCGCCGGGGTGCGCTCTTGCACGCGGTTCAGCAGCTCGTCGAAGCGGCCAATGCCGGAGGCGGCGCGGGTTTTGACCGGGCCGGTGGACAGCGCGTGCACATGGATGCGCTGCCGGGCAAGGTCGGCGGCCAGATAGCGCACGCTTGATTCCAGCGCGGCTTTTACCGGCCCCATCAGGTTGTAGTTTTCCACCACGCGCTCGCCGCCGAAAAAGCTCACCGTCAACAGTGCGCCGCCCTGCTTCATCAGCGGCCGAGCCAGCCGCGCCATGCGGATGAAACTGTGGCAGGAAACATCCATCGCCATGGCAAAGCCTTCGGCGCTGCATTCGGTGAGGGGGGCATGCAGGTCTTCGCGCGGGGCAAAGGCGATGGAATGCAGCAGAAAGTCCAGCTGCCCCCACTGGCTCTCAATGTGCTGGAACAATGCTTCCAACTGCCCGGGTTCACGCACGTCGCAGGGGGCGATGATGCTGGCATCCAGGCTTTCGGCCAATGGCCGCACATGCGGCTCGGCCTTGGCATTGAGATAGCTGACGGCAAGCTCGGCACCGGCTGCGCGGAAGGCCTGGGCGCAGCCGTAGGCAATGCTGTCGGCATTGGCGATACCCACCACCAGGCCGCGTTTTCCTTGCAGGGTCAACATCGGTTTACTCCACGAGCCGGGCACAGGCCTCGGCGATGATGCGTTCTTCGTCGGTGGGCAGCATGCGCACGGCGACGTGGCTGTCCGGGGTATTAAGCACGCGCTGGCCTGCGGCATTGGCCTGTTGGTCGATGTCCACCCCCAGCCAGGCCAGGTGCTGGCAGACTTTGGCGCGAACCGGCGGCTGATGCTCGCCAATCCCGGCGGTAAACACCAGGCCATCCAGCCCGCCCAAAGTGTTGGCGAGCGCGGCGATGCCACGGGCAATGCGGAAGCAGAACAGCTCAATGGCCTCGGCGGCTTCCGGTGCATCGCTTTCCAGCAGGACGCGGCTGTCGGCGCTGATGCCGGACACGCCTTTCAGGCCGCAGTCGTGATACAGCCAGTGCTGAATCGCATCGGCATCCATACCCTGCTGTTGCAGCAGATACAGCAGCACCCCGGCATCCAGCTCGCCGGGGCGGGTGGCCATCGGCACGCCGTCCAGTGCCGAGAAGCCCATGCTGGTATCGCGGCTGATGCCGCCTTGCAGTGCGCACAGGCTGGCGCCGCTGCCCAGATGCGCCACCACGATTTTCTGCATGGCAAGCGCCGGTTCGCTGCGCTGCAATTCTTCGGCAATGAACTGGTAGGACAGGCCATGAAAGCCGTAACGGCGTACCCCGGCATCATGCAGGGCGCGCGGGATGGCCATGCGGGTGATGAGTGCATCATGGCTACGATGAAATGCGGTATCGAAGCAGGCGATTTGCGGCAAGCCGGGACGCGCCTTGCGCATGGCGCGTACCAGACGCAGGCCTGCGGGCTGGTGCAGGGGCGCCAATGGCGAGAGCGCATCGAGCTTGTCGATGGCGGCATCATCCAGTACCACCGGCGCGTCAAAATCCATGCCGCCATGCACGATGCGATGGCCGCAGGCGATGATTTCCCCGCCGGCATCCCGGCTGGCCAGCCAGCCCAGTAATTCGGCGATGACCGCGCTCAAATCATCGGTAACGGCGGCATGGATGGGCACGCGGATGGACTCGCCCGCCTGTTTGAAGTTCAGCCCAAGCGGCGCAAGCCGCAGGTCGAGCACGCCATGCCCCAGCCGTTTCACGCCTGCGGCGCTGCATTCGAATTCGCCCAGCTTGATGGTGGACGAGCCTGCATTAAAAACCAGAATCCGGCTCACTTCATGCCCCCGGCATCGGCGTATGGGCGACGATGCGCGCCAGGGCGATGGAGGCCAGCCGGGTGCGCACGCTGTCGGCACGGCTGGTCAGGATGACCGGCACCTTGGCGCCCAGCACCAGCCCGGCACTGTCGGCGCGGGCAAAATACATCAGCTGCTTGGCAGCGATATTGCCGGCCTCAAGGTCGGGCGCCAAGAGGATATCAGCCTGCCCGGCGACCCGCGATTCGATGCCTTTTTCCTTCACCGCGTCCATGTCGATGGCGTTGTCGAAGGCCAGCGGGCCATCTACCAGGCCGCGCTTGATTTGCCCGCGTGCAGCCATCACCGTCAGTGCCGCCGCATCCAGGGTGGAGGCCATTTTGGTGTTCACCGTTTCCACCGCTGCCAGTACCGCGACTTTCGGCTCCTTCACCCCCAGCTTGCAGGCCAGGTCAATCGCGTTCTGGGCGATATCGCGTTTTTGCTCCAGCGTCGGGGCGATATTGATGGCACCATCGGTGACCATCAGCAGCTTGTTGTAGGCCGGTACATCGAACAGGAACACATGGCTCAGCCAGCGGTCGGTGCGCAGGCCGTTTTCGCGGGCGACGATGGCACCCAGCAATTCGTCGGTATGCAGGCTGCCTTTCATGATGGCATCCACTTCGCCGCGCCCGGCCATTTCTGCAGCCTTTTGCGCCGCCGCATGGCTGTGCGGCACGTCGATGATGTCGATGCCTTCAAGCGAAACGCCTGCCTGCTGCGCAGCCGCCTCGATGCGCGTGCGCGGCCCGACCAGCACCGGCACGAACAGGCGCTCGTCATTGGCCTCCACCGCCGCCTGGATGGAACGCTCGCTGGTGGGGTGCACCACGGCGGTGCGCAACGGCGGCAGCGTATAGGCGCGCTTCATGCCCAGGTCAAAAATGCGGTGGCGGTTGATTTGCACTTCCGGCATCTGCGCACGGTCGAGCGTGTGTTTTTGCGTGGGCGCAATCACCTCGGCGGTACCACTCAGCACTTCTTCACCTGCTGCATTGCTGCACAGGCAGTCGAACACCACCACCTGTTTTTCTGCGCGCTTCTCACGCACCTGAACGCGTGCGGTAACCACATCGCCGGGTTTGACCGGGTGTTTGAAGCGCAAATCCTGCCCCAGATAAACGGTGCCCGGGCCGGGCAGCTCGGTGCCCAGCAGTGCGGAAATCAGCGAAGCCGTCCACATGCCATGCACCACCACTTGCCCGAAACGCGAGCCTGCGGCGAATTCGGCATCCATATGCGAGGGATTGATATCGCCGGAGGCTGCCGCAAACAACGCGATGTCCTGCAATGTGGCGGTACGGGTCAATTCGGCGCTGTCGCCGATGGCGATTTCATCAAAGGTACGGTTGTTGATTTGGTTCATGGTAGAAAGCCAGTGATAAGGGGAAGCCGCCTTATCCTGCCAGCGGCGTGTGCAGGAAAAGTTACCGGAGCAGCTCGCGGCTCAGCGCATACAGGATGCGCAGGTCTTCGGCGTCCGGCTCGGCAGGCTGCACTTGCCTGGCCGGAATGGCGCGAAAACGCATGCGGAATGCCCGCAGCGCAGCCGGCCGGTCGGCAAGCGGGTAGCCAATCGCTGCCATCGCCAGCCAGGGGTCGAAGCCTTCAGGCGCATCCATGAGCTCGCCGCTTGGCCAGATGCCGAAGCCCGCATCGTGCAGGCGCTTCCACGGGAAATGCGCGCCGGGGTCAATCTTGCGGCTGGGCGCCAAGTCGGAATGGCCGATGATTTGGCTTTTGGGGATGCGCAGCCGCGTGGTCAGGTCTTGCAGCAGCGCAATCAGAGCTTCAATCTGCACATCCGGATAAGGGTCAATGCCGTTATTGTCGATTTCGATGCCGATGGAAGCACTGTTGAGGTCGGTTATCGTGCCCCAGCGCCCGCCACCGGCATGCCAGGCGCGCTGGCTGTCGGCCACCAGTTGATACAGCCTGCCATCCTTGCCCAGCAGATAATGCGCGCTGACCTTGCCCTGGCTGTTGGCGGTACGCAGGGTTTTCAGGCTTTCCTCCACCGAATCCTGCTGGGTGTAATGCAGCACGATGACCAGCGCCCGGCGCGCATCCTGATTGGGCGAAGGCACCCACTTTGCCTGCGGATTGCGTAGCGGCGCAGTGCTGCATGCGCTGAGCACCAGGGTCAAGACAATTGTGATGATGAATTTCATGCTCATGGGGATGTGGAAAAATGTTGGACCATGAGGGGCTCCTTGCGGAGAAAGGTAGTCAAACAACATCGCCATTATTGTGCCTTGAAGTTGACAAGGCTGTAGGGCAACCAATTTTTACCGGCTTTGCAGGTAGCGGCAGGCTAAAATGAGCGGTTATTGATTTTTGGAGTGTGCGCCGTGAACTGGTCGCCTGAGCTTGCCCGTAAAACCTATTCCATCCCGCACTGGGCCGATGGCTATTTCGATGTGGGCCAGAACGGGCAGATTGTGGTGCGTCCGCAAGGCAAGGATGGCCCGCAGGTGGCGCTGGCCGATGTCGTCAACCGCGCCGTGGCAGCCGGTGGCAAGCTGCCGATGCTGGTGCGTTTTCCCGATATTCTGGGCAACCGTCTTGGCAAATTGCAGGCGGCCTTTGCCGCTGCCATGCGGGACTGGGAGTACAGCGGCGGCTATACCGCGGTCTATCCCATCAAGGTCAACCAGAATGCGAGCGTGGCGGGGACGCTGGCCTCGCATCATGGCGAGGGCTTTGGCCTTGAAGCGGGCAGCAAGCCGGAGCTGATGGCGGTGCTGGCGCTCTCGCGCCCCGGTGGCGTGATTGTCTGCAATGGCTATAAGGACCGCGAATACATCCGCCTGGCGCTGATTGGTCGCAAGCTGGGCTTGCAGACCTTTATCGTGGTGGAAAAGCCTTCGGAGCTGCGCATCGTACTGGAGGAGGCCGCCTCCCTGGGGGTGAAGCCGGGCCTCGGCGTGCGCATGCGGCTTGCCAGCCTGGGCGCGGGCAAATGGCAGAACTCCGGGGGTGACAAGGCCAAGTTCGGCCTTAACCCGCGCCAGTTGCTGACCTTGTGGAAAGCACTGCGCGACAGCGATATGGGCGATTGCCTGCAACTTTTGCACTTCCATATGGGCAGCCAGATTTCCAATGTGCGCGATATTGCCAACGGCATGCGCGAGGCCACCCGCTATTTTGTCGAGCTGTCCAAACTGGGCGCGAACATCAGCCATGTGGATGTCGGCGGCGGGCTTGGCATCGACTATGAAGGCACGCGCAGCCGCAGCTACAACTCGGTCAACTACAACATCAGCCACTATGCCAACAGCATCGTGCAGCCGCTGGCCGAAGCCTGTGTGGAAAACGGCCTGCCCGCGCCGCGCATCATTACCGAATGCGGCCGCGCCATGACCGCGCACCACGCGGTGCTGGTGGCGAATGTCAGCGAGGTCGAAAAAGCACCAGAAGGCCGGGTGCCGCCACAGAATGACGATGAATCGCTGCCGGTGCGGCATCTGCGCGAGCTGCATGACGAAATGCACGAGCGTCCGGCGGTGGAAGTGTTTCATGAGGCCAGCCAGGCGCATGCCGAGGGTTTGGCACTGTATTCGCTGGGACAGATTGACCTGGTGCAGCGCGCACGCATTGACGACCTGTTCTATGCCATCGCCCACAAAGTGCGCGCGCGCCTGACCTATGACGAAAAAAGCCACCGTGACTTGCTGGATGAACTTAACGAGCGGCTGGTGGACAAATACTTCGTCAATTTCAGCGTGTTCGAGTCAATGCCCGATGTCTGGGCGATTGACCAAGTGTTCCCGATTGTGCCGATTGAGCGCCTGGATGAAACCCCGACCCGGCGCGGCATCATCGCTGACCTCACCTGTGACTCCGACGGCAAGATTGATGTCTATGTGGAAAACGAAGACCTCGACTCATCGCTGCCGCTGCACGAATTGAAAGCCGGTGAACGCTACCGGCTGGGGTTCTTCCTGGTGGGCGCGTATCAGGAAATCCTGGGCGATATCCACAACCTGTTCGGCGATACCGATGCGGTGGAAGTGAAGTTCAACGGCGATGAATTCCGTATCAGCCAGCAGCGCCGCGGCGACACCACCGAAGTAATGCTCGATTACGTCGGCTACAAACTGGACGACCTGCGCCGCACCTATCGCGCCCGCGTCGCGGCCGCCGACCTCACCGCCGCCGAGGCCGAACGCTTCAATGCGGCACTGGAATCAGGGCTGAGCGCCTATACCTATCTGGA
>JAUMYP010000011.1 GCA_030528565.1 Pseudomonadota bacterium | reverse complement strand
TTGAAGCCGAACAGGCTGCGGCCACGCATGATTTGCCCGTGGCCGAAATTGATGTGCTGGCTGAAGTGCGTGCAGAGGAAGAGGCGCGCTGGGCGGCGCATGCCGAACAAATGCAGGCCGAGTCTGAAACGCGCAAGCAGCAGGCGCGCCTTGCCGAGCTGTTGACACAGGCCGAGGCTCGTGCAAATGCGTTGATTGCCGAAGTCGAGCAACGCATCAATACGCAGGAGTCCGATCCGGTCGAAGTCATGCGCCTGGCGGCTCTGGGGTTCCGTGAGCAAGCCAATCAGGTGGCATTGCGTACCAAGGAATTTGAAGACTTCATGCGGATGGAGGATACGCGCCTACAGGAGGAGCGTATAGGTGATCCGGCCTATGAGGAAAGCCGTCGTCAGGCTCAGCTACAGATTGATGTTGCCCGTGAAGTGGTGGCGCGGCTTGAAAAGCAGGCTGATGTTTCCGCACTGCGTGAGCGTGAGTTCCGCGACTTTATGGCATCGGAGGCCGAGCGGCTGGCCAGTCTTCAGAAGTCGCAGGCACAGCCTGAAGCTGCCTCTGTGGTGGTTGTAGTCAGTCCGGGGAGTGAGGAGCTGGATAGCCCGCTGGATATGACTGGACTTGATGAAGATCTTTTGGAAATCTTCATTGAAGAAGGCAACGATTTGCTTGATCAGGCTGATAGTTTGGCAGCTGACTTGCGCTCAGCATCGGCTGATACGGAGATATTGAAGGCGCTCCAGCGTAATCTGCATACGCTGAAAGGGGGCGCGCGTATGGCCGGCATCATGAGCATGGGCGATCTCGGGCATGCGCTCGAATCTTTGCTGGAGTCGGCAGTCGAAGCTGAAACCGAATTATTGCCGGGCGATATATCGCTGGTTGAAAGCGCGCTCGATAGCCTGCATGCCATGCTGGAGCGTGTCAGCCAGCGCCGTGCGATTCATCCTGTTGAACCGCTTGTACAGGCGTTAACAGCGCGTGCACGAGGTGAAGCATGGGAAGGAGATGAGCGACTGGTCGAAGGCGCGAAGGCAGCTGTGGGTATCACCACATTGTCTGCGCCGATTGAACCTGCTCAGGAAGATAGCGAAGGCATTTCGCGTGGCTCGCAAGAACAGGTGCGTGTGCGCGCAGACTTGCTTGAGCGCCTGGTGAACTATGCCGGTGAGGTGGCGATTTACCGTTCGCGTCTTGAGCAGCAACTGGGGGCATTCCGCAGCGCCATGGCGGAAATGGAAGAAACCAATACCCGTCTGCGCGACCAGGTGCGGCGTCTGGATATCGAAACCGAGGCGCAGATTGTTGCCCGTTACCAGCGTGAGCAGGATGCGGCTGATCAAACTTTCGACCCGCTGGAACTTGACCGTTTCTCTACCTTGCAGCAGCTTTCGCGTGCGCTGGGTGAGTCGGCCAATGACCTCAGCAGTTTGCAAGGCTCACTGGAAGAGCTGACCCGCCAGTATGAAACCCTGCTGCAACAGCAGTCCAAGGTCAGCACCGAGCTGCAGGAAGGCTTGATGCGGGCGCGCATGGTGTCGGTCGAAAGCGTATTGCCGCGTTTGCGCCGGGTGGTGCGGCAGGCTGCAGGTGACTTGGGCAAGGAAGTGCAGTTCGTGCTGGAAGGCACCCAGGGCGAGCTCGACCGCAATGTGCTTGAGCGCATGCTGGGGCCGCTGGAGCATTTGCTGCGCAATGCCGTGGCACATGGCATTGAGACCCCGGAAAAACGCCAGTCGGCAGGCAAGCCAGTCATGGGCGAAATTCGTCTCAAGGTCAGCCAGGAAGGCTCGGAGGTGGTATTGCAGGTGATTGATGATGGTGCGGGGATTGACCGTGCTGCCGTGCGTCGTCGTGCACAGGCGCGTGGCCTGATTGCGCCGGGTGCCGAGCTTTCCGATAACCAGCTTGACAACCTGATTCTGGTGTCTGGCTTCACCACGGCTGATAGTGTCAGTCAGGTGGCAGGTCGTGGTGTTGGCCTGGATGTGGTCAACAACGAAGTTCGCCAGATTGGCGGGGGCTTGCAGATCCAATCCAGGCCGGGGGAAGGAAGCTGCTTCACCTTGCATTTGCCGCAAACGCTGGCAGTGACCCAGGCAGTATTCGTGCGTATTGGCGAAAACACTTTTGCTGTGCCGGTTGCTTCGGTACGTGCAGTTTCGCGTATTGAGCGCAGTGAATATGAGTCTGCTGGTGCCATGCACAACTACGGGGGCGAAGACTATCAAGTCCATGACCTTGGCCTGCTGCTGGATCAAGCGGCGGTCAAAGCTGAAGGCCAGTTGCAAGTGCCGCTGATTCTGGTGCGCTCGGGGGACTTGCGTGTGGCTGTGGGGGTGGATCAGATCATCGGTAGCCGTGAAATCGTGGTGAAGCCAACTGGCCCGCAAATCAACTCGATTCCCGGCATCTTCGGTGCCACGGTGATGGGCGATGGCCGGGTGATGATCATTCTGGATATTGCACCTTTGGCACGCCGCCATGTTGGCCGTGAGGCTTTGGTCGCGCTGCAGGAAACTTCAGCCATCCAGCCTGTCAGTGTGCCGCTGGTGATGGTGGTGGATGATTCCATCACCATGCGCAAAGTCACCAGTCGTGTGCTGACTCGTCAGGGCTTTGAGGTGATTACTGCCAAGGACGGTGTGGATGCACTGGAGCGGCTGGAAGAACGTATCCCGGATGTGATGTTGCTGGATATCGAAATGCCGCGCATGGACGGTTACGAGCTGGCTGCGGAAATGAAGCGCCACTCGCGCCTGCGGCATATCCCGATCATCATGATCACTTCCAGAAGTGGCGATAAACATCGCCAGCGCGCTTTCGATTTGGGTGTCAACCGATATCTTGGCAAGCCTTATCAGGAGCCGGAGCTGTTGCGCAATGTGAACGAACTACTGGGGCGTACGCATGAGTAATAAAGCTGAGATTCGCACCGTACTGTTGGCGCGTCCGGGTGAGGCGCGCGAACGGTTGGTGGCTGTACTGGAGGATGTCGGGCTGGATTTGGCACTGGTCGCCGATCCGCTGGACATCGATCAGGCGCAGGTGCTGGCACTACAGCCACATAATCTGGTGATTGTTGTGGATAACGTGGTTGAGGACGCACTGGAGCACTTTGATGAGCTCCTGGCGCTACCTGATTGTCGCATCCTGTTTGAAGATTCCGAGCTGATCGCAGCACGTGCAGGCTGGGATGTGGCGCGCTGGTCGCGTCATCTGTCGGCCAAATTGCTGGGGCATGGCGATGTGCTGCCTGCAGGCCATGAAGAAGACTGCCCTGCAATAACGGCGGGTACAAAAAAAAGCATGGCATCTTCCGGGGAAACACAGGCTGCGCTTATCGAAAAGCCGGACATGGCAGCGATGTTTGCGTCGGAGCTGGAAGTAGTGGGGCCGGCAGGCGTCGCAGAAGCTTCCGCGTCCACGCCATCGCCAGATTTCAAGACCGAAGCGCTTGAAACGCCGTTTGAGAAACAGATAGTCGATTCGTCGCCACATTCAAGTGTCTCCATTACGGAGCCTGAGCAGGCGGCGGCTTCCATTGTGTCACCATCGTTCCTGGCAGAGTCCGCCCCCGTACCGGAAGCTGCGGATGAAACGCCGGGCTTGTCGTTTGATGTCCTTGCTGACATGCCCGCAGTATTGGAATCGGCTGAGGTGTCTGATTACGATGAATATGACGAACTGGATGCATTCTCGTTTCTAGATGAAAGCGATATTGCGGCGGGGACTGTTCGCGAGGCAGAGGCTATTCGCGAGGCAGAAGCTGTAACTGAGGCCTCATTGCCGGCTGAGCGTGCGGAGTATGGCGGGCTTGACGCTGAGGCGCTGGATACACTCTGGTTCCAGCAGCAAGATATTCCAGGTTCAAACCAGGAAAGCCAGCCAATTGATGGCATAGTGCAGCAAGATATCCTGATGCCGCCTTCATCTGCGGTGCAAGCGCCCCAGTCTTTGCTGGATGAAGATGCTTTTGCATTCGGTGATGTGCTGTTTACCGCAGAAGCCTCTCCGGTAACTGAGAGTGAGGCCGATTGCAGTCAGCCATCTGAACCGGCTGAAACGGGAGAAGTATCAGCCGCCTTGCCCGAAGGGTGGGGCTTCTTGTCAGAGTCCGGGGAGGCGGAAGCCCCCTCTCCTGCCGATACAGATAGTGGTGCAGACTGGAGTATTTATCAGGACTTTGACACCGTGACCGACATTTCCGGCGAGGCATTGGCAGATTCGGCTGCAGTTACGGACAGTACGACTGAAGACTTGGCATCTCCGGTGTGCGAGACGTTGGCACATGAGGATGCCTATCAGCGTATTGCGGATGAATTAAGCCAGTTCGAGGCACCGCAACTGCAGGATAGTTGGCAGGACTTTGAGCGTCCGACATTGGAGGCGGAGGCAGCGCCACAAATATTGGAGGAAAAGCCGCCAGAGCCGTTGGAAAGCCCTTTTGCCGGAGGGATGTCGCAATGGTCATTGAGTGATGTTGCGCTGACTATTGATGCAGGCAGTAGGCGGCCGGCATTTGAAGATAATCGTCTGAAAGTGCTGGAGCAGCGCATTGCTTCGCTAAGCTTGGTAAAAACAGAGGAAGAAGAGCTGGCGGAAGCTGCAAATGCCGAAAAGCCCCATGAGGGCTTGGTATTGCTGCTGGGCGGGATCGGCGGGCCGGATCCGCTGCGACAGATTTTGCAGCAGCTGCCTAAAGATTTCCCGGCACCGGTGCTAATTCAGCAGCGGCTTGACAGTGGTCATTACGACCGTCTGCAGCGGCAAATGGAGCGTATCAGCAATTTGCCCATTATCTTGGGTGTACCGGATATGAAAGTGGCGGCTGGCAAGGTGTATATCGTGCCGCCCGGGATGGGGCTGGAAAGTGACGGCAAATCGCGATTGGGGTTTGTTGAAACCCAGTCACGGGACTTTGTTGATTTGCTGGAGGTATTGCCCAGTGCCAGTAGTGTGGTGGTTCTGCTCTCTGGGGCAACGGATGCCTTTGTTGACTCCTTGCTGCGCTTCCAGCAATCCGGTGGGCAATTGCTGGCACAACAGGCGGAGGGTTGCTACGACCATGTTGTGCCGGCATTGATGGCCAGCCGTGGAGCCAAGCTGGATTCCCCCACCGGTATTGCGATGCAGTTGAAGGCACTTTGGTCTACGACGGAGTTGAAATGAGCGAAAGTCTTGCCAGCGCCGCCACTTTGCGTGGCGTGATGATTCAAATTTCCGGCAGCCAGTTGCTGCTGCCCAATGCAGCGATTGCCGAAGTGCTGTCACTGGTCGAGACTGAGCCGGTAGAAGATGCTCCGGACTGGCTGCTTGGCAAGATTCGCTGGCATGGCTGGCAAGTGCCACTGATTGCTTTTTCGCAGCTTGCGCAAACAGGTGCCCCCAGTGGCACCCTGCGTGGCCAGCGTGTATTGATTTTGAAAGCCCTGGGTGGCAATCCGCGCATGCCCTATATGGCTATTCTGGCGCAGGGCTTCCCACGCCTGATTACGGTGCCTGAAACACTGGAGGACCTGGGCGCTGCCGGTGAGGATATTCCGGCATTCAAAGTGCGCTATCTGGATGAAGAAGCCATGATTCCAGACTTGGAGCAGATGGAAATCCTGTTGCAGGAAGTGCTGGGCGGGTAGTTTGTTGAGCCCGGAGCAGGCACTACGGATGGACGGACAAGAAACAGGCAGATGTGATATTCGAAGTGCTGATGCCAGAGCCGTGTTTTGATGATGAGTGACAGGGAAAAGCTGCAGGGGCATATGCGCCCGATACTCGACCGGATACTTTCGGGGCTTTGTGTGGGAGCTTCGGTGCTGGTAGTAAAAGGGCACTACTATTTGTTGCTTTGGCTGCTTCTCGGGGTTGCCGTACTGGCTGCTGCGGCAGGGGTGCGTCATCAGCGCGCCCGCAACGCTGCCGAATAATCATTCTTTGCGGGACGGACAAGGGAGCCGCCTGCCAAAAAGCGCCAAGTTTTCAACCCATATCCCCGAACCGCAGTTGCAGGGCGCTGATGGCGGCAAGTCCGGCGGTTTCGGTGCGCAGGATGCGCGGGCCAAGCCGTAGTCCCACAAAGCCTGCGGCCTGCAGCGCCTGCAAGTCGCTCGCTGACCAGCCGCCTTCCGGGCCCACGGCGATGGCGAGTGCTTGTGTGTCGATGGTGAGCGTGGCGATGCTATGCGGGGCTTCTGGCTCAAGATAAAACCGCGCCGCAGGCAGTGCCGGGTGTTGCAGGGCTGTGGCAAGCGCTGCAGGTGCGGTCACTGGCGGGCAATGCGCACGGCCGGATTGCTCGCAGGCGGCAATCACCACGCCCTGCCAGTGCGCCAGGCGCTTTGCTGCGCGCGCGGCATCCAGCTTGACTTCGCTGCGCTGGCTGGATACCGGCATGAAGGCCGCCGCGCCCAGTTCGGTGGCTTTTTGCAAAATCAAGTCCATTTTTTCGCCGCGGGCAATGCCTTGCAGCAGGGTGATGGCAAGCGGCGATTCGCGCTCGACTTTTTCGGCAGCCAGCACTTCCACCTCGCAGTCACGTTTGCCGCTTTGAGTGATGCACGCCAGATAGTCATGGCCGTCGCCATTGAACAGCACGCATTCATCGCCACTGGCAAGGCGCAGTACGCGCAGCAGGTGGTTGGCGGCGTTTTCCGGCAGGTGCAGGCGTTGGCCGATGCTGATTGGGCTGTCAATCCAGGTACGGGTCAGGCGCATGAAGTGGCGTTCTCGATGGCATGGCAGGTGATTTCGGCCAGCCGGTCAAGCTCGGCCGGGGTGATGCAATACGGCGGCATCCAGTACAGCACATCGCCCAGCGGGCGCAGAATCACACCGTGCTCCAGTGCGGCCTTGTAGGCGGCAAGGCCGATGCGCAGCTCGGGTGCAAAAGGCGTGTGTTTGTTGCCGTCGAGGGCAAGCTCGAAGGCGCAGACCATGCCGGTCTGGCGGGCATCGGCCACATGCGGCAGGCGGGCGATGCTCTGGCGGTGCTCGGCCATGTGGGCTATCAGCGTCTGGTTGCGCTCGATAACGGCATCGACTGCAAAAATGTCCAGCGATGCCAGCGCCGCCGCACAGGCCAGCGGGTTGCCGGTATAGCTGTGCGAATGCAAAAAGGCGCGCTCGCGGCTGTCGTCCAGAAAGCCCTGGTAAACCGCCTGCGTGGTCAGCACCGCCGCCAGTGGCAGGAAGCCGCCGGTCAGTCCCTTGGACAGGCAGAGGAAATCCGGCTGCACGCCTGCGGCCTCGCAGGCAAACATCGTGCCGGTGCGGCCAAAGCCGGTGGCGATTTCATCGGCGATGAAGAATGCACCGTGGGCATCGCATAGCTCGCGCACCCGGCGCAAATAGGCCGGGTGATGCATGCGCATGCCGCCTGCGCATTGCAGCAGCGGCTCGATGATGACGGCGCAGATTTCACCGGGGAAGCGTTCAAAAATGTCGGCCAACTGTCCGGCTGCCGCCAATGCCTGCTGTTCGGCCTCATGCGCGTTTGCGCAGTGATAGGCATCCGGCGAGGGCGCGAAAATGCACTCCGACAGCAGTGGCGCATAGGTGCGGCGGTACAGTGGAATATCGCCAACCGACAGCGCGCCCAGGGTTTCGCCGTGATAGCCGTTGGCGAGCGCCACAAAGCGGCTGCGCTGCGTCTGGCCTGCGTTACGGAACCAGTGAAACGCCATTTTCAGCGCCACCTCCACCCCGGCCGAGCCATTGTCGGCATAGAACACCTTGGCAAGCGGTGCGCGGCCGGATTGGCGCGGGGCGATGGCCAGCAGCCGTTCGGCCAGTGTAATCGCCGGGCGGTGCGAGAAGCCTGCCAGAATCACCTGCTCAAGCTGCCCGGCCTGGCGGGCAATGGCAGCAGCAATGCGCGGCTCGGCATGGCCGTGGATATTGGTCCACCAGCTGGAAACCGCATCCAGATAGCGCCTGCCATCCATGCCGGTCAGCCATGCGCCCTGGCCGCTGGCAATCGGCACCAGTGGCAGGGTGTCGGGGTGCTCGCGCATCTGCGTGCAGGGGTGCCAAAGTACCGCCAAATCGCGTGCTTGCCAGTCGGCTGCCTCGGATAGAATTGCAGGGGAATGAATTGAACGCATAGACCGCCATTATCGCCGGTCAGAGGAGCCGTGATGCCGACTGAATTTCCCATCATCCATGAGGTTCGCAAGAAGCAGGAACAGTCGCGCACGGTGGAGGAGCTGGAGCTTGAATTCGCCAATGGCGAGCGCCGCCTGTACCGCCGCCTGCTGGCACAGGGCGATGGCGCGGTGATTGTGGTGGCGATGCCTGACCCGGAGCATGTGCTCTTGGTGCGCGAATACGCAGCCGGCATGGCGCATTACGAACTGGGGCCGGTGAAAGGCGCGATTGATGCCGGCGAGGATGTGCTTGAGGCCGCCAACCGCGAGCTGATGGAAGAAGCCGGTTTTGGCGCGCGCCGCTTGCAGGTATTGCGCCGTCTGGCGCTTTCGCCCTCCTATATGACCCATGTGGCGCAGGTGGTGCTGGCCGAAGACCTGTACGAGCAGCGCCTGCCGGGCGATGAGCCGGAGCCGATGCAGGTCATCCGCTGGCCGCTGGCGAATCTGGGCGAGCTGGTGGCACGCGATGACATTACCGATGGCCGTGGCATTGCGGCACTGTTTATCGTGCGCGAATGGCTGCAAAGGAGGCCGCGCTGATGGATGCCGCATTGCGTGAAGCGGTCATTGCCATCGCGGCTGCGGCAGGGCGGAAAATCATGCAGGTGTATGACGCCCGGGATTTTGGCGTGGACTGGAAGGACGATGACTCGCCGGTTACTGCCGCCGACATGGCCGCGCATGAATACATCGGTGCGCAGCTTGCCGGGCTGACTCCGGATATTCCGGTACTGTCGGAAGAATCTGCCGATATTCCGGCGACCGGGCGGCATGGCTGGTCGCGCCTGTGGCTGGTTGACCCGCTGGATGGCACCCGCGAGTTCATCAAGAAAAACGGCGAATTCAGCGTCAATATCGCCCTGATTGAGAACCACATCGCCAGCTGGGGCGTGATTGTCGCGCCGGTGGATGGCTGTATTTATTACGGTGGCCCACAGCACGGCGCATGGCAGCGCCCCCATCCCGGTGGCATCAGCCAGCCGCTACAGTCCCGTCGCCCGTATGCCCGCCCCTTGCAAGTGGCCGCCAGCCGTTCGCATGGTGATGCCCGGACTGACGCGCTGATTGGAAGCCTGGGCGATGTCGAGGTCATTCGCCTGGGCTCGTCACTGAAATTCTGCCGACTTGCCGAAGGCCGCCTTGACCTGTATGCCCGCTTTGGCCCGACCAGCGAATGGGATACCGCCGCAGGCCAGGCCATCCTGGAAGGTGCAGGCGGTGCGCTTGTCGACTTGCAGGGGCGTCCGTTCCGCTACAACGCACGCGATACGCTTTTGAATGGCGATTTTCTTGCTGCAGGCGATAACGCATTGCTGGGGGAAATACGGGCATGAAACGCCTGCTGGACATCATGCGCGCATTGCGCGACAAGCAAACCGGCTGCCCCTGGGATATTGAACAGACCTTTGCCAGCATCGCCCCGTACACCATAGAAGAAGCGTATGAAGTGGCCGATGCCATTGACCGTGGCGATATGGCCGATTTGCGCGAGGAGCTGGGCGATTTGCTGCTGCAAGTGGTGTTCCACGCCCAGATGGCCAGTGAGCAAGACGCGTTTACCTTTGATGATGTAGTGGCGGCCATCTGCGAAAAAATGACCCGCCGCCACCCGCATGTATTTGCCGGTGCGCATATCGGCAGCGCCGAGGCGCAAACCGCTGCCTGGGAAGCGCAAAAACAGGCCGAGCGCCAGGCCAGGGGAAAGCCGGATGATTCGGCACTGGCCGGGATTGCCCGTGGCCTGCCGGAATGGCAACGCGCGGTGAAATTGCAGAGCCGCGCTGCGCGCAGCGGCTTTGACTGGCCGGACTATCGCCCGGTGCTGGCCAAACTGCGTGAAGAATTGCACGAGGTGGAAGCCGAATTCATCGCCCGTGATGCCGGCCAGAGTGCCAGACTGGAAGAAGAACTGGGCGATATATTGTTTGTTGCTGCCAATCTGGCGCGTCACGCCGGCGTTGACCCAGGCAGCGCATTGAGACACGCCAACCACAAATTCGAGCGTCGCTTCCGCGCCATGGAAGCGGCGGCCAAAAGCAGCGGCCAGAGCTTTGCGGACTTGACATTGCAGCAACAGGAGCAGCTCTGGCAGCAGGTCAAGCAGCAAGGGTGAGCGCTGGATCGTGCATATGGCGTTGTTGTCACAACCCTGAAGCGGATGTTTGTGGAAGGCGATATATCAATAAATCAACCTTCTGCTTCTTCACGCGTTTTCGACTTCATTGCTACAACACTTCACGGACTTGAATGAGGAGTTTTCATGTCGCAGACACAGGAATCGGCAGGCGGTTTGGTTCTGGTTATCGAGGACAACCGCAATCTCTCCGAGATGATTGGGGAATATCTGGAAAGCAAGGGGTTTGAGGTGGACTATGCTGCCGATGGTCTGGATGGCTATCGGCTGGCGGCCGAGAACAGTTATGACGCGATTGTGCTGGACTTGATGCTGCCGCGCCTGGACGGTCTGGAGGTCTGCCGTCGCCTGCGCGAGGACGCGCGCAAGTCCACGCCGATTTTGATGCTGACCGCGCGCGACACGCTGGATGACAAGCTCACTGGTCTGTCGGTCGGTGCTGATGATTACCTCACCAAACCATTTTCGGTGCTGGAGCTGGAGGCGCGGCTGCGCGTGCTGATTCGCCGCGAGCGCCGCCAGGTGGGTTCGGAAATCCTGAAGGTGGCGGACTTGGTGCTTGACCCGGCTTCGTTGCGGGTCACGCGCGCCGGTGAGGAGCTGCTGCTCTCGCCGATTGGCCTGAAGCTTTTGACCATCCTGATGCGCGAATCGCCGCGGGTGGTCAGCCGCCAGGAAATCGAGCGCGAGATTTGGGGGAACTCCCTGCCGGATTCGGACACCCTGCGCAGCCATCTGTACAACTTGCGCAAGGTGATGGACAAGCCGTTCGGCAAGCCATTGCTGCATACCGTACAAAGCGCCGGTTATCGCATCGCCGATATTGACCAGCCTCCGGCATAAGGCGTGCACATGGCTGCCAGCGAGAATCTTTCCGGCAAACTCCGCTGGGTATTTATCCGTCAGGCGCTGATTGCTTCGCTGCTGTTTATTTCCGGCATCACCCTGGTCAGTGTGCTGCTCAGTGATGCCCTGCTGAAACAGCGCGTACAGCAGGAAGTGGTGCATGCCTGGGACCTGGTGGCGCGCAATGCCCACGAGCCGCTGCCGCGCAGTACCGATTTGGAAACCTATTTCGTGCCTGCCGGCAGCATGCCCGACCAGGTGCCCGCGGAGATGCGGGCGCTGTTACCGGGGCTGCACCGGATGGCGGGCCAGTGGCGGCGGGTCTATGTCAGTGAGCGCGCAGCCGGGCGCATTTACCTGCGCATTGCCCCGGGGCTGAGCACCCGGCTGCTCTGGTGGATGTCGCTTTTGAGCTCGGCGGTATCGGTTATCGGCATTGTGGTGCTTTCCTGGCTGGGCTACCGGCGCAGCCGGCGCATGGTTGCGCCGCTGGCGCATCTGACCCAGGTGGCGCTGGACTGGCAGCCACGGCATTCCAGGGCAAGCGACTTCAGGATTCCGATGCAGGCCGATGCGCATAGCCGTGAAGCGGTGGGGCTTGGCGAGGCGCTGGCGAGCATGGCCGAACGTGTGGCATCGCATGTGGAGCGCGAGCGCAATTTCACCCGCGATGCCAGCCATGAGCTGCGCACGCCGCTGACGGTGATTGCGGTGGCTGCCGACTTGCTGGCCGCCAACGATTTGGATGCACGCAGCCGCAAATCGGTGAAGCGGATTCAGAGCACTTCGCGGGGAATGGCCGAGCTGCTGGATGCACTGCTGATTCTTGCCCGCCACCCGGATGAGCCGCTGGAAAAAGACTGGGTGGATGTGCGTGACATCGTTCACGAGGAAGTGGCGCTTGCCAGACCTGCCCTTGAGGGCAGGCCGGTCGAGCTGCGGGTCGATGCGCGCTGTGCTTTGCGGCTGGAAGCGCCGCCGCGGGTGATTGCCACCATTCTTGCCCAGCTGCTGCGCAATGCCTGCCGTTTTACCGAGCAGGGCCATATCGAGGTGGTGCTGCAAGAGGATGCCCTGCAGGTACGCGATACCGGCATCGGCATGGATGCCAAGGTGCTGGCGCGGGTGTTTGACCCGTTCTGGCGCGCGGATATTTCCGACCACACGGTCAAGGGCATGGGGCTGACACTTTCCAGGCGGCTGGCCGAGCACTTTGGCTGGCAGCTTGTACTGGACAGCCAGCCGGGCAAGGGTACGGTCGCCAGCCTTTATTTTCGTCCACGGCTGTCAACCAACGGGCACGGGCGGCGTTCACTGCCCTGATGCGGCCGCAGGCCGCGCCTTGGTCAAAGCCCGGTCATGTCCTCCCCAGTCCGTCCCGATATACGCAAGCGCCGCAGCCTGCTTGCGCCCGCCATCGTCATTGCCGCCCTGGCTGCGGGCGCGGCCTGGTGGTGGCAGGGCAAGCGCAGCGGCAGTGATGCGGGCGCATTCCGCAGCGTGCAGATTGAGCAGGGCGATATCCGCGTGGCGATTTCCGCCACCGGCACGCTTTCGGCCATTTCCACGGTGACAGTCGGCAGCCAGATATCCGGGCAGGTCACCGAAGTGCTGGTGGACTTCAATAGCCCGGTGAGCAAGGGCGATGTGCTGGCGCGCATCGACCCCAGCACCTATCGCGCGCAGATTGCCCAGGGCGATGCCGCCATTGCCAGTGCCCAGGCGGCCTTGCGCCAGGCCGAGGCCAATCTGCGCCATGTGCAGGCGGATTTCAACCGCAAAAACGAGCTGGGCGCGCAGCAACTGGTATCGCGCAGTGATGTGGACAGTGCCCGCGCCAGCCTTGAGCAGGCCGAGGCGCAAGTCAATGTGGCGCGCGCGCAAATCCGCCAGCAAACCGCCAATACCCAGACCACGCGCCTCAATCTGGAGCGCACCGTGATTCGCTCGCCGGTCGATGGCGTGGTGCTGATGCGCAAAATCGAGCCGGGTCAGACCGTGGCCGCCAGCCTGCAAGCGCCGGAGCTGTTCACCATTGCCGAAGATTTGGCCAAGATGAAAATCGAGCTGGGCGTGGATGAGTCGGATATCGGCCAGGTCAGGGCCGGGCAGGGGGTGAGCTTTACCGTTGATGCCTTTCCCAATCGCCAGTTCCGGGGTGTGGTCGAGCAGGTGCGGCTGGCGGCCACCAGCAGCAATAACGTGGTGAGCTATCCGGTGGTGGTGACCGTGGACAACAGCGATGGCACGCTGTTGCCGGGGCTGACGGTCAGTGCCGAGATTGAGGTCAGCAAGCGCGAGGGCGTGCTGAAAGTCGCCAATGCCGCGCTGCGCTACAAGCCCTCCGAAGCGACCCGGGCGCTGCTCGGCGAGGCGGCGGCCAATGGCGACAGCGGCAATGCCCGGCGTGGCATCAGCGAGGCGCTGCCGAAAATCGCCGCCGGGCTGCGCTTGCAGCCCGCGCAGCAACAAGCCTTTGATGAGGCACTTGAAGCAATCAAGGCGGCACAGGCCGAGCGTCAGGGCGCAGCGCGCAGTGGCAGTGCCGGTGGGCCGCCGGTGATGATGCGCCCGGGCAGTGCGCCTGACCCGGCGATGATGGCGCAGATACGCGCCCGCCTGCGTGAGCGTATGCAGCGCCAGTTCGCCCCGTTCCGCAGCACCCTGGACGATAGCCAGCGCGCGCAATGGGATAGCGAGGTGGATGCGCTCATCAATGCCAGCCGCGCGCCGCTGTATCTGCTGGTGGAGGGGCGCCCCAAGCGGGTGATGGCGCGCATCGGGGCATCGGATGGCAGCAGCACCGAAATCAGCGGCGACTTCAAGGCCGGGGATACCGTTATCAGCGGCGAGCGCGCGGCTTCCTCTGCGGGCAGGTGAGCTGGGTCATGGCAACGGCAGTGATTGAAACCCGCGCCCTGCGCAAGGTCTATGCCGCTGGCAGCGAGGCCGAAGTGGTGGCGCTTGATGATGTGGATTTGCTCGTCCATGCCGGTGAATTCCTCGCTATCATGGGGCCGTCTGGCTCGGGCAAATCCACCTTGATGAACCTGCTGGGCTGTCTGGATACGCCCAGCGGCGGGCAATATCTGTGTGATGGCGTGGATGTGGCGACGCTGGATGCCGAGGCGCTGGCGATATTGCGCCGCGAAAAAATCGGCTTCGTGTTCCAGGGCTTTCACCTGCTGCCGCGCATGAGTGCACTGGAAAACGTCGCCATGCCGCTGGGCTATGCACGGGTGCCGCAGGCCGAGCGTCGTGAACGCGCCCTGGCGGCACTGGCGGCGGTGGGGCTGGGCGAGCGCAGCCAACACAAGCCCAACGAACTTTCCGGCGGCCAGCAGCAGCGCGTGGCGATTGCCCGGGCGCTGATTAACCGGCCGCCGATTGTGATGGCCGATGAGCCGACCGGCGCGCTGGACAGCAAAACCGGCGAGGAAATCCTGGCACTGTTCAAAAACCTGCGCGATGCAGGCCATACCGTGGTGCTGATTACCCATGATGCCGGGGTCGCCCGGCATGCTGACCGCATCCTGGTGATGCGCGATGGCAAGCTGCATCCGGCCGCAGATGCCGATAGCGCCCTGACGGGCATGCTTCCCGGAGCTAATACATGAGCTGGCTGGATATTCTGCGCACCGCTTTTCATGCCCTGCGCGGCAACTGGATGCGCAGTGCGCTGACTTCGCTCGGGGTCATCATCGGTATCGCTGCCGTCATCGTGATGGTGTCGGTGGGGCAGGGCACCCAGCGGGAAATCGACAAGCTGGTCGCCGGTCTGGGCGCGCAGCGGCTGGATATTTCTCCCGGCGCCGGACGTGGCCCGGGCGGCGTGCGGATAAGCGCCGCCAGTTTTTTCACCCTGACCGAGGGCGATGCCCGGGCGATTGCCGAGGACATCCCGGAAGTGCAATACGTCAGCGCCGTGCTGCGCGGCTCCACACAAGTGGTGTTTGCCGAAAACAATGCCGCCACCAACTGGCAGGGTGTTGAGCCGGACTTTTTTGAAATCAACGGCTGGCAGGTCAGTGAAGGCAATCTGTTCGAGGCCGATGACTACGGCGGCAATTCGCGCAGCGTCATCCTTGGCGATAGCGTGCGCCGCGCCCTGTTTGGCGAAGACTCGGGGATTGGCCAGAGCATCCGCCTTGGCCGCGCCAGCTTTACCGTAGTGGCCACGCTCAGCCCGAAAGGGCCGGGTGGCTTTGGCCAGGACCAGGACGATGTGGTGATAGTGCCACTGCAAACCGCGCGCCGCCGCCTGCTGGGCATGAACCTGCCGCCGGGCGCGGTGATGCAGATTGCGTTGACCGTGACCGATGTGCGCGACCTGGATTATGTACAGGGCGAGGTCGAGTCGCTGCTGCGCCAGCGCCACGGCATCCGCCCCGGCGCTGATGATGATTTCAACGTGCGCAATATCAGCCAGATGGTGGCCACCCGCAATGCCACCACGCGGATGATGTCGAACATGCTGGGCGCGGTGGCCGGCATCTGCCTGCTGGTCGGCGGCATCGGCATCATGAACATCATGCTGGTATCGGTGACCGAGCGCATCCGCGAAATCGGCCTGCGCATGGCGGTGGGCGCCGCGCCTTCGGATGTGCGCCGCCAGTTCATGATGGAAGCCCTGCTGATTTCCATGATTGGCGGCGTGATTGGTATCGCCATCGGCATTGGCAGCGCGCTGATGGTGGGGCAGTTCAGCGAGCTTGCCATCGCGCTCAACCTGGAAGTGGTGGCATTGGCGGCGGCGTTTGCCATCATCACCGGCTTGTTTTTCGGCTATTACCCGGCGCGCAAGGCCGCCATGCTGGACCCGATTGAAGCCCTGCGGCAGTAGCGGTATCGCTGTTTTTCCAGTCTTGTTCTGATGCGTTGCGGTACTCGGCGCGTCCGGACAGGGCGGAAAGTCAACAGCAATCGTAGCGGCCCAAATCAGGCTGCTTGGCGGCATTTGTAGCGGGGCTGTGGCAAAATCCCCCCGGTTTGTGGAGTCCCCTATGCCTCTGTTCCCCCGCCCGCTTGAACTGGTTTGTGCTCATGGCTGATGGTTACGGCCATGTGCCGCGCGGGCCGCTGGGCATGTTTCAGGCGATGCTTTGGTCATTCAAGGGGCTGAAAGCGGCCTGGCTGCATGAGTCCTCGTTTCGCTCGGAAGTGCTCGCCTTTGTGCTGCTCGCGCCCGTTGGCCTGTGGCTGGGTCAGGGGGCGGTGGAGAAAGTGCTGCTGGTGGGTGCCATCTTGCTGGTCATGGCCGCCGAGCTTTTGAACTCGGCCATCGAGGCGGTCATCGAACGCTATGGCGCGGAGTTTCACGAGCTGGCCGGGCGTGCCAAGGATATGGGTTCGGCGGCGGTTTTTGTCCTGATTGTCAATGCTTTGCTGGTGTGGGGGCTGATTTTGCTGCCGCGCCTTCTCACTTATTTATAAGGTTGTACGCTCATGGATTTCAGTTTCCTTTCCAGTCCCGAAGTCTGGGTCACCCTGGCCACGCTCTCCGCGCTGGAGATTGTGCTTGGCATCGACAATCTGGTGTTCATCTCCATTGCGGTCAGCAAACTGCCCGAGCACCAGCGCCCGTTCGCGCGCAAGTTTGGTATCGCGGTGGCCTGCATTACCCGCATCGGCCTGCTGGTGATGCTGGCCTTCCTGGCGAAGATGCAGCGCGATTTGTTCTTCATCGGCAGTATGGGCATCTCCGTGCGCGACTTGATTCTCATCATCGGCGGGCTGTTCCTGCTCATCAAGGGCACCATGGAAATCCGCGAGCTGATTACCGGCGGCGAGGATGAAGACCCGACCACGCGTAAAAGCTCTGGTGTGTTCTGGGTGGTGATTGCGCAGATTGCGGTGATTGACATCGTGTTCTCGCTGGACTCGGTGATTACCGCGGTGGGCATTGCCGAGCACATCCCGGTGATGGTGTTCGCCATCCTGCTGGCAGTGACGGTGATGTTGCTGGCGGCCAACCCGCTGGGGCGCTTCATTGATGCCAACCCCACCATCAAGATGCTGGCGCTGGCCTTCATCCTGCTGATTGGCGTGGTGCTGATTCTCGATGGCGTGGACCTGCATGTACCCAAGCCCTATATCTATACGGCCATGGGCTTCTCGGTCATGGTGGAATGGCTGAACCTCTTGATGCGCCGCCGCGCACTGGCACACAAGGTGCCGGGGGCTGGCAAGTGGTGAAACAATGCCCGGAGCCAGCCTCCGGGCATTTCACTTGTGTTGAACACATGACCCAGCAAACTGCCCGCATGGCGACGGCCTTTGCCGTTCTATGGAGACTCTGATGCGATTGATGAAAGTTTTGCTTCTGACCGCCCTGATGACACTGCTCTCTGGCTGCGGTTACAACCAAATCCAGCAAAAAGACGAGGCGGTCAAGGCCGCCTGGTCGCAGGTGCTGAACGTCTATAAACGCCGTGCCGACCTGGTGCCGAATCTGGTGTCCACGGTCAAAGGCTATGCCGCGCATGAGGAAAAGGTGCTGACCGAAGTGACCGAGGCGCGCTCCAGGGTCGGCAGCATCAATGTCAATGCGGACGATGAAGCCTCGCTCAAGCAGTTCCAGGAAGCGCAAGGCCAGCTCAATGGCGCCATTGGCCGCCTGCTTTTGGTGAGCGAAAACTACCCGCAACTCAAGGCCGACCAGAACTTCCGTGAATTGCAGGTGCAGCTGGAAGGCACCGAAAACCGCATCGCGGTGGAGCGCCAGCGCTATATCGCGGCGGTGCAGGATTACAACACCTATATCCGCAGCTTCCCGCAAAACCTGGTAGCCAAGCTGTTCGGTTACAAGGTCAAGCCCAATTTCAGCGTGGAGAATGAGCAGCAAATCCAGCAAGCGCCGGTGGTGGACTTCGGTACGGCCCAGCCTGCCGGATGATGAAGGTGGCAAGCTACCGGCAATACGGGCTGTCTGCCCTGCTATGCCTGGCGGCGCTGATTTTGCCGTGGCGGGCATGGGCACAGCAGCCCGCCATCATTCCGGCGCTGGATTCGCCGGTGGTGGATACAACCGCCACACTCGATAGCCAGACCCGTGCACGGCTTGAGCAGCAGGCCGTGCAGCTGCGCGCCAGCAAGGGCAGCCAGCTGCAAATCCTGATGGTGCCAAGCACCGCGCCGGAAGACATCGCCCAGTATTCGCAGCGGGTATTCGATGTTTGGAAGCTGGGGCGCGATGGCGTGGATGATGGCGTGTTGCTGGTTGTCGCCAAGGATGACCGCCGCGTGCGTATCCAGACCGGCTACGGCCTTGAAGGCGCGATTCCTGATGCCATCGCCAGCCGGGTGATTCAGGAATACATGGTGCCGCGCTTCCGGCAGAACGATTACGCCGGTGGCATTGCCGATGCCAGCGCGCAACTGGTGCGCTTGATTGAGGGTGAAAGCCTGCCCGAGCCGGTAGCCGCGCACAAGACTCGCAGCGAGCGCCGCCGCCTCTTTGATGGCGGCCCGGGTGTCATGATTATGTCGCTGGCCATCAGTCCGATTCTGTCAGTATTGTTGCTACTGTGCCTGGGCTTGGGCAGAAAGTCGTTGCTATTGGGCTTGGGCTTGGAAAAGAAGTCGCGCCGGTGGTTCATCCTGTTCAACAGCGGCATTGCCGGCGGGCTGACGCTGTTGCTATCCGGGAGCTGGCTCATGGCGCTTATGGCGGCCGTGCTCGGTTTCTGGTTTGCCAATGGCAAGGGCGGCGGTGGACGCGGCTATGCCGGTGGCGGTGGACGTTCCAGTAGTGGTGGTGGCTGGTCGAGTGGAAGCAGCCGTTCCAGCAGTGGCGGTGGCTGGTCGGGCGGCGGCGGCCGTTCCGGCGGTGGTGGCGCTTCGGGGAGCTGGTGATGAAACGAATCCTGCGACATTTATTCGCGCCCTCGGTAAACCGCGCGTTTCCGCCGCAAGTCCTGGAGCATATCCATCAGGCCATCGCTGCCAGTGAAGAACAGCACCGGGGTGAAATCTGCTTTGCCGTGGATGCGGCACTGCCGCTGCGGCAAGTGCTGGCAGGGGTGAGTGCCCGTGAGTCTGCCGAGCAGGCGTTTGCCGCGCTGCGGGTCTGGGATACCGAAGAAAACAACGGTGTGCTGATTTATCTGCTGCTGGCCGAGCATCGCATTGAAATCGTGGCTGACTGTGGCATTGCCGCGTATGTCGATAGCGCGCACTGGCAAGGCATTTGCGCGCATATTTCTGCACTTCTGGCACAGGGGCAGAACCAGGCGGCGATTACTGGCGCGGTGGCCGAGATTGGTGCGCTGCTGAAGCAACACTACCCCTGCGATGCCGGGGGCGGGGTGGATGAGCTGCCCAACCGGCCGGTTGTTCTTTCCTGACGGGATGCCTTGCGGCAGTACATCAGGCACAATGCGATTTTCGTCACGATTCGCTCGCCATGCCGACCTATCTGCACCAACTTGACCCGGTCGCCCTGCAATTGGGGCCTTTGAAAATCCACTGGTACGGGCTGATGTATTTGCTGGCCTTTGTCAGTGCCTGGTGGCTGGGGCGGAGGCGTATCCAGCAAGGGCGCCTGCCGGGTATCGACAACGAAGCCTTTGGCGACCTGCTGTTCTACGGCATGCTGGGCGTGGTGCTGGGCGGACGGCTCGGGCATATCGTGTTCTATGACTTCCAGGCTTATCTGGCCAACCCGGTGCAGATTTTCAAGATATGGGAAGGCGGCATGAGCTTCCACGGCGGGCTGATTGGCGTACTGCTGGCGGCGCTGTGGTGGGCGAAAAAATACCGTTTGCATTTCTTCGACGTGGTGGATTTTGTCGCCCCGCTGATTCCGCTGGGGCTGGGTTTTGGGCGGCTGGGCAACTGGATTAACGGTGAGCTGTGGGGGCGGCCGACCGATGGCAGCTGGGGGGTGATTTTTCCCTCCGCACTGCCCGACTACATGGCTGACCTGCCGCCTGCCAACCTGCAAATGCTGTATGAATCCGGCGCACTGGCAGTCCATGCCCGCCACCCCAGCCAGCTATATCAGATGGTTTGGGAAGGCGTGGTGATGTTTGCGCTGCTATGGTGGTTCTCGATGAGGCCGCGTCCGCGCTATGCCGTCAGCGGCCTGTTTGCACTGCTGTATGGCGTATTCCGCTTTGCGGTGGAATTTGTGCGCGTGCCCGATGCCCAGCTGGGTTACCTCGCCTTTGGCTGGTTGACCATGGGGCAGTTGCTCAGTCTGCCGCTGGTTGTGCTGGGGCTGTACTGGCTGTGGAAATCGCGCCAGCAGCCGACCCTGGCAGCCGGGAGCTAATCCATGCGCCAGTATCTGGATTTGCTCAAACATGTGCTGGAAACAGGCACGGAAAAATCCGACCGCACCGGCACCGGCACGCGCAGCGTGTTCGGCTACCAGATGCGTTTTGACCTGTCGCAGGGCTTTCCGCTGCTCACCACCAAAAAACTGCATCTGCGCTCCATCATCCACGAGCTTCTGTGGTTCCTGCGCGGGCAGACCAATATCGCCTACCTGCGCGAGCACAAGGTCAGCATCTGGGATGAATGGGCTGATGAAAACGGCGAGCTGGGGCCGGTATATGGCAAGCAGTGGCGTAGCTGGCAGGGCAAGGATGGCCAGTGCATCGACCAAATCGCCTGGCTGGTGGATGAAATTCGCCGCAATCCCGACTCGCGCCGGTTGGTTGTCAGCGCCTGGAATGTGGCCGAACTGCCGCAAATGGCGTTGATGCCCTGCCATACCCTGTTCCAGTTCTATGTGGCCGATGGCCGGCTCAGCTGCCAGCTATACCAGCGCAGTGGCGATATTTTTCTGGGCGTGCCGTTCAATATCGCCAGCTACGCCCTGCTCACCCATATGATTGCCCAGGTCTGCGAGCTGCAAGTGGGCGACTTCGTGCACACCTTGGGCGATGCGCATCTGTACCTCAATCATCTTGAGCAAGCCCGCGAACAACTTGCCCGCACGCCGGGCGCATTGCCACGGCTGCGGCTTAACCCGGAAGTAAAAGACCTGTTTGCCTTCGGCTTCGAGGATATCGAGATTCTCGACTATCAACCGCAGCCTGCCATCAAAGCGCCGGTGGCGGTATGAGCAAGCCTGCCATCACCCTGATAGCTGCACTCAATCACCAGCACGCCATTGGCCGTGACAACCAGCTGCCATGGCGGCTGCCCGCAGATTTGCAGCGTTTCAAGCGCCTGACCCTGGGCAAGCCGGTGTTGATGGGACGCAAAACCGCCGAGTCGCTGGGGCGCGCCCTGCCCGGCAGGCGCAACTGGGTGCTGACCCGCAGCGGCCAGGTGCCTTTTGCCGGGATGCAAGCTCTTGCCTCACTGGATGAGGCACTGGCGCTGGCTGCTGATACCCCGGAGCTGATGGTGATTGGCGGCGGCGAAATCTACCGGCTCACCCTGCCATTGGCCGCGCGCTTGCATCTGACCTGGGTGGACATGCCCGTAGCCGATGCCGATGCGTTTTTTCCGCAGTTTGACCCGGCACTTTGGCAGCAGATTCACCAAGAATCCTTCCCGGCAATCGACGGTAAACCCGCGTACCGCTTTGTCGATTACCAGCGCGAAACTTGACCGCCCCCGTAGGCACTGAGCCATGAACGATGAAATCCAGATTGTGCGTTTTGCCCAAACCGTGCGTCAGCGCTGGCGCAATGATGGTGGCTGGACACGGGAAATAGCCCGGCACGGCGATGCCGATGAGTGGCATTGGAGACTGTCCCTGGCAGAAGTGGAGCAGGATGGTGAGTTTTCGCTTTTTCCGGGTATTGAGCGCGAAATCGTACTGCTTTCCGGTGAAGGCATGGCGTTCGAGTTTGCCGATGGTGAGCGGGCAATGCTTACGCCGGAAAGCCCGCGTCTGCGTTTTGATGGTGGCCGCAAACTGCATAGTCGCCTGCTGGCCGGAGAAACCACGGATTTCAATCTGATGTGGTCACCCGCACATTATCGTGCACAGATGTGGCTGCGCCCGCTGGTGGGAGCCTCCACGTTGTTTGCTGCCCCGAACCAAACATGGGTACTGCACATGATATCGGGTGTGGCGCAGCTGCAGGATACCGATAATCAGCAACTGGAAGCCGGAGATACGCTTATCTTGCGAGGCGGACAGAGCCGCAGCCGCCAGCGCTTGGAGGCGACTGGCCGCGCCATCGTGATTTGTCTTGAGGCACAAGACTGAGAGCCCTTGAACAGGCTCTGAGAACCCCGGCTGATGTGCTTGCCAATGGCTTGCGGCATGGAAACAAGCAGGTAATGGCGCTTTCTTGCCAAGTTGTTGTTTCAAAACCGTGAAATGCGCCGCATTCGAAGCTGAATGCGTGCCTTTCAGAAGTGTAAAGTTTGCGTTATGCTCGCCAGCGATTTCGTGCGGACTTATTTCGATGGGGTCGTGCGGAAATCGTTAACCACTCAGGAGATACTCCCCAATGTTGAACACCAAAAAGCAAAAGCTGGCCAGTGCGATTCAAATCGCCCTGTTCGTCAGTGCCGCCACCTTGGTCTCGGGTACTGCCTTTGCCCAGGAAGAAAGCAAGGCCAAAGACCTTGACCGTATTGAAGTGACCGGTTCGCGTATCCGTTCGGCCGATGTTGAAACCGCCAAGCCGGTTTTCACCATCTCCCGTCAGGCGCTGGAGGCCCAGGGTGTGGTTTCCGTGGCTGATGTGCTGCAGAACATGACCGCTGCCGGCTCGCCGCCGATCAGCCGTTCGCGTCCTCTTTCCTCGGGTGAGAGCGTCGGTGGTCAGTACATCGACTTGCGCAACCTTGGAGCTAATCGCACCTTGGTGTTGGTCAATGGCAAGCGTCTGCCGATTAGCACTGACGGGCTGCAGGATATCTCCGCTATCCCCAATATCATGGTCGAGCGCATTGATGTCCTGAAGGATGGTGCCTCTTCCACCTATGGCTCCGATGCCATTGCCGGTGTGATCAATATCATCACCCGCAAGAACTACGAAGGCGCAGAAGTTGAGGCTTATTACGGCCAGTACAGCCAGGGTGATGGCGCCAAGGAGCGCGTCTCCGGTGTGGTGGGTGTCGCTGGTGAGCGCGGCTATATCACCGTTGGTGCCGAATATCGCAAAGAAGATGAAGTTTGGGCGAAGAACCGCTGGTTCTCCAAGGACAGCTATCCAGGTTACCCGCAATATAGCTACACCTCGGTGGGGCAGTGGGGCACTTATACACTGGATGCCAGACCCGGCCGTGGTACGGTTTGGCATGCCGCAAATAAGGATGGTAATGCGCAGGGGGCTGCAAACTTCCACCGTCAGGCTTGTCCGGATGATTGCAGCAAGCCTTCCGACCAGATGCATGTCTTGACCCCACTCACTGCACGTACTCTGTCGCTTAGCGCAGGCTATGAGCTTAGTGACAATATCCGCTGGAATACGGACATCAGCTATAGCCAGCGTGAAGCGGTGCGGCAGATTGCTGGCTATCCGCTGCAGTCGGCCGCCAAGGGTGTTGAGGCGCCGATGTCGGCAAACAGCTACTTCAATCCGACCGGTGGTGCGCAGGATGTACATTGGCGCCGCCGCGGTTGGGAAATGCCGCGTATCACCACCAGCAATCTGACCAGCTGGCGTTTTGTGACCTCGTTGGAAGGCAGCTTTGAGTTCGGTGAGCGTTATATGGACTGGGAAGCCGGCTACTCCTATGCCGACAACAAGCTGGTGACCATCAATACCGGCAATTTCAATGTCCAGAATGTCCGCGCGGCAGTCGGCCCGTCTTTCATGAACGCTGCTGGTGTGGTGCAGTGTGGTACGGCGGCTAATCCGATTGAGCTGTCGAAGTGTGTGCCCTGGAACCCGTTTGCGGGTTTCGGTACCGGTGCAGTAGCCAACTCGCTGGCTGATCCGGCACTGCAGAAATTCCTGTATCCGACCGAGCACGCCACCGGCAATACCAGCACCAAGATGGTGTTCGCCAATATCAGCGGTAATCTGTTCACCCTGCCGGCTGGTGACCTCAGCTATGCCTTGGGCTATGAAAAGCGTACCGAGAAGGGTGGCTATTATCCGGATGCGCTGGCTCAGTCCGGGCAGACCACCAATCTGGCTGCCGGCCCGACCGCAGGCAAGTATGACGTGACCGAAGTCTTTGCCGAGCTGCACATCCCGGTGCTTTCCGGCGTAACCGGCTTCCAGGAGCTGAGCTTTGACTTGGCTTCGCGCTACTCCAAGTACAGCACCTTCGGCAACACCACCAACAGCAAGTTCGGCCTGAAGTGGAAGCCGATCGAAGACCTGCTGGTACGTGGTACTTGGGCGCAGGGCTTCCTGGCACCGAGCATCAGTGATCTGTACAAATCTGGCTCCGAGAGTTTTGATACCTTTGCTGATCCCTGTGACTCGGTCTATGGTGTTGCGCGCGGCTCAGCTGCCTGTTTGGCGGCGGTTCCGGCTGATTTCCGTCAGCTGAAGCAGGGCTTCCTGCCCAGCGATGGCGTGTCTGCACAGACCCCGGTGCCGTTTATCAGTGGTCCGAATCCGTTGCTGCAGCCGGAAAAATCGCGTAGCTGGTCGGCGGGTCTGGTATATAGCCCGAGCTTCCTTGAAGGCTTGAATGTGGCGCTGGACTGGTGGCGTGTGCGTATCGACGACACCATGGTGGGCGACTCCGCGACCGCTATCCTGGATGACTGCTATGTCAAGGGGATTGCTTCCCGCTGCACCCTGTTCCGTCGTGACCCGTCGCTGGGGCATATCGTGACCGATTTGCGCCGTGGTCTGCGCAATGCCGGCTTCACCGATATCGAAGGTTATGACCTGAGCGTGGCCTACCGCTTTGATACCGAACGCTTCGGCCGCTTCGGCATCAATTCGGACAGCACCTACTTCAGCCGCTATGCCTCCAAGTCCACCAATAATGCTGATACTCCGATTAGCCAGTCGGTGAGCTTTGGCTCCAATTTCCGCCTGCGCTCCAACTTGGGGCTGAGCTGGGATTACGGCAACTTTGGTGTCACCTGGACGGCACGCTACTACTCGGCGATGAAGGAGCGTTGCGAGTTTGATGAACGCTGCAATATCCCGAACTATCAGGCTCCGGATACCCTGGGCAAGGTGGTTCCGCATCACCGCAATGGCTCGACCACGTTCAACGATGTGCAGTTCCGCGTCAAGACCCCGTGGAATGGTACGGTGTCCTTCGGTGCCAACAACGTGTTTGGTCGCTATGCGCCGGTGATGTACAGCCAGCCGAGTTCGAATTACGCCTACTACGGCGGCTTCGATATCGGCCGCTTCTGGTACTTCAAGTACACCCAGAAGTTCTGATAGCGTTGTATCTGTCACGGAAGAGCCCCTGGAAACAGGGGCTTTTCTTTTGAAAAAGGTGATAGGCAGCCCATTTTTAACAGACTACGAATTCATGGCGAGATGCCAAGAATGAATTTAGGGGCGCTTGCGACTCAATTTGTTCAGTCACTTGATGAACAAATTCCAGGTAGGGAGGTTCCGTTATCCGGCAATGCCCGCCACAATGGCAGGGCTTGTCGTTTTATCTTGGAGAATCTGATGCGCCTTGCCGTTGCTGCTGCCTTTGTCCTGACGCTGACCGCCTGCACCTGGGTGCCGATTCAACCTGAGGCACAGAAAGTGCGGGTATTACGTGCTGCTCCGGAAAATTGTGAACGGCTTGGCGAGATTGAAGTGGAAGTGACCGACAAGGTTTCGCTCTACCGCCGCAATGCCATCAAGGTGACCGAGGAGCTGGAAACCCTGGCGCGCAACAAGGCGGTGAGTTTCCCGGCAACGGATATCCATCCCCTGAGTGAGCCGGTTGAAGGCATGCAGCGTTTTGCCGCCTGGCGTTGTCCGCGCTGATTGCGGCTGGCCGGTGGCACTGAGCGTCTGTCCAGAGATGCCCGGCTTTTCACGGCAGGTGCTTGACTCTGCTAGAATTGCCGGTCTTTTTCTGACCAGCTCGCCGCCATGCTTTTCAATAATGTCGCCATCGTTGGTATCGCGCATGTGGATGCGCCGCACAAGGTTACTTCTGAGGAAATCAACGAGCGCCTGAAACCCACGCTTGACCGGCTGGGTATCCGTGTGGATGTGTTGAAAGACATTGCCGGGATTCATGCCCGCCGTTTGTGGGGGAATGACAAGCTCTCCAGCGATGCCGCGACCGAGGCCGGCGTGCTGGCGTTGCAGGATGCGGGTATCAGTGCCGACAAGCTGGGGCTTTTGGTCAGCACTTCGGTGAGCCGCGATTATCTGGAGCCGTCCACGGCGAGTATCGTGGCGGGTAACCTGAAAGTGACCGATACCTGCCAGAACTACGACATCGCCAATGCCTGTCTTGCTTTTGTCAATGGCATGGACATGGCCGCGCGCATGCTGGAGCGTGGTGAAATCGACTACGCGCTGGTGGTGGATGGCGAAACTGCCGACCTGGCTTACGAAAAAACCATCGAACGCATGTTGCGCCCGGACTCGACGGAAGAAGAATTCCGCAACGAGCTGGCAACGCTGACGCTGGGCTCCGGGGCTGCGGCGATGGTGCTGGCACGTGCCGAGCTTGCTCCGGAAGCGCCGCGCTACAAAGGCGGCGTGACCCGATCTGCGACCGAGTGGAACACTCTGTGCCGCGGCAATCTCGACCGCATGGTGACCGACACCCGGCAGCTGCTGATTCAGGGCATGCAGCTAGCGCAAAAAACCTTCAATGTCGCCCGTGAAGCCATGGGCTGGGCGGTGCAGGAGATTGACCAGTTCGTGGTGCATCAGGTCAGCAAAGTGCATACCCAAAGCCTGATTCAGAGCCTGGGCATTGACCCGGAAAAAGTCATGACCATCTTCGGCGAGCACGGCAATATCGGCCCGGCCTCCGTGCCGATTGTGCTCTCCAAGCTCAAGCAGGCTGGGCGATTGGAAAAAGGCAACCGCATCGCCCTCCTGGGCATCGGCTCGGGGCTGAACTGCACCATGTCCGAAGTTGTTTGGTAATTTATTGATTTTTAATAAAAACCACCTTTTAAATTGTCAGTTGGTTGGGCTTTAGTTGTCAATTACAGGGGCTTGACTTTACAATTGTGTATGGCACGCCCCAACCGCTCCGCCCAGATTGATACCGCCTTGTTACAGGCGGTTATCACGCACCCGCAAGATTTGGTCAGCATGGTGGCTGCCCAGCTCGGTTTTTCACGCCAGCATGTAGGTGTCCGGGTCAAACAACTGGTCGCAGAAGGCTACCTTGAAAAGTCCGGTAGCAGCACGCGCCCCCGTTATGCCTTAGGGGCAAACCGGCGCTTTTCCCGCCGTTATCAAATTGCGGGTCTGGCTGAAGATGATGTCTGGTTCCGAGATTTGTCGCCGCTGTTGTCGAGCCTGGCAGAGCCTGTGCGGGATATTGCGCACTACGGTGTGACCGAGATGGTCAACAACTGCATTGACCATTCGGCTGCGCAATGGGTGGAGGTGGAGATGCAGCTTGATGATACTGGTCTGTGTCTTGTGGTGGTGGATGATGGCATTGGGATTTTCCGCAAAATCACCCAAGCACTTGCACTGCCTGATCAGCGCTTGGCGTTGCTGCATCTGTCCAAGGGCAAACTCACCACTGATCCGAGACGTCATTCGGGGGAAGGGATTTTTTTTACTTCTCGCATGTTCGACCGTTTTGCCATTCATTCCAGTGGGTTGTTATTCGACCATGACCACGCCTATGACGATGATTGGCTGGAAGAACTTCAGGCGCCACAATTGGCGACAGGTACGCGGGTGGAAATGAGCATCGCCCGGGACAGTCAGCGGATCATGCGGGAGGTTTTCAGTGAGTATTCCAGTGGGCCGGACGATTTTACCTTCGCCAAAACAGTGGTGCCGGTACGTTTGGCGCGCGTGGGCGATGAGTCACTGATTTCACGCTCACAGGCCAAGCGCCTGCTGCAAAAAGTGGAAGGATTCCGCACCGTGGTACTGGATTTTTCTGGGGTCAACAGCATAGGTCAGGCATTCGCTGACGAAGTATTTCGGGTGTTTGCCAGTTACCACCCTGAAATCGAACTGGTTGCAAGCAATACATCTCCAGATGTGTTGGCAATGATTCGCCGCGCACAATCGCTGCACAATACCCAATCGCGTTCATGATGAGTTGAAAATGGCCGATTCTCGAACAAGTTACCGCCCTGATTATCCCTTCAAACCGCAGCGCCTGGAGGTGCGGCCGGGTATCTGGATGAGCTATCTGGACGAAGGCCCGCGCGATGGCGAGGTGGTGTTGATGCTGCACGGCAACCCGTCGTGGAGCTATTACTGGCGGCACCTGGTGCTGGCGTTGCGCGACAAATATCGCTGCATCGTGCCTGACCATATCGGCATGGGTCTGTCGGACAAGCCGGACGACGCCGAAGGCGCGCAGCCGCGTTATGACTACACCCTGGCCTCGCGCATTGCCGACCTGGACACCTTGATGCAGCGGCTGGGTATTACCGGGCCTGTAACGCTTGCGGTGCATGACTGGGGCGGCATGATTGGCTTTGGCTGGGGCTTGCAGCATGGCGGGCAAATCAGGCGGCTAGTCATTACCAATACCGCGGCCTTTCCGCTGCCCGCAGCAAAGCCGATGCCCTGGCAGATTGCCATGGGCAGGCATTCCCGTCTGGGGGGCTGGCTGATTCGCCGCTTCAACCTGTTTGCCCGTGGCGCTGCGGCTTTCGGTACGGTGCGGATTCTGGAGCCTGCGGTGAAGCAGGCCTATTCCAGTGTGTACGACGGCTGGCAGAACGCCATCGCCACACTGCGCTTCATGCAGGATATTCCGCTGGATGCGCGCGACCGTGCCTGGCCGTTGTTGCAGGCAGCGGCGGAAAGGCTGCCAAGCTATGCCGACCGTCCGGCGTTTATCGGCTGGGGCTTGCGTGACTTCGTGTTTGCCCATCACTTTCTGGCCGGCTTCCAGAAGGCACTGCCCCATGCCGAGGTGCAGGCTTATCAAGATGCCAGCCACTATGTGCTGGAAGACAAGCGCGAAGAACTGCCGGGCAGGATTCGCGCGTTTTTGGATGCCAACCCGCTGAATTAGCTTGCAAACAGGCTGCGGCGCAATGCCGGACGCACTGCATCGGCAGAAAAATGACGGCGGATATTGTCGCGGCCATTTTCCGAGAGGCGGTTCCAAAGTGCTTCGTCGCGATAAAGCTGTGCGACTGCATCGGCAAAGACTTTGGCTGAATCGGCGACCAGTACATCATGCGCATGGGTAAGCTGCATTCCTTCCACTGCGCAGGAAGTGGCCACCAGCGGCTGTCCATGCGCCATGCTGAGATTGACTTTGCCTTTCACGCCCGCACCAAAACGCAAGGGCGCAAGTGCGATGCGTGCGCCGTTCATCCAGGGGGTAATGTCTGGTATATGGCCATGAATACGAATACCCGGATGTGAGGAGAGCGCGGCGATTTCTGCCGGAACATCGCCGCCAATAATGTCGAGTGGAATATCGCCCAGCATCGCCCTGAGCTGTGGGTAGATGTCATTGGCAAGCCAAAGTACCGCGTCCACATTGGGTGGATGGCGGAAGCCGCCGACAAAAACCAGCCCGTGGCGTGCCGCAAATGGCAGGCCGCCATCGGCCAGGGTGTGCAGGTTGGAAACCAGTTCAACCCGGATCTCGGGCCATTCCTTTGCCAGTAATGCCTGTTCGGCGGTGCTGACCACCCAGGTAATATCGGCAGATTGCATGATGGCGACTTCGCGCTGACGGGTACGCTCGGCTGCGCGTAGTGCTGCCGTGTTTTGCGTAAACTCGGCTTGGCGGTGCTCGCGCAAATAGTGCAGGTCCACGCTGTCGAATACGATGCGTGCCTGCGGTGCGTAGCGGCGAATCAGCGGAATCCAGCGTTGTGCAACATGGTGGCGGGAAACCACTATTGTGGAAAAGCGCGCGCCTTCTTGTTTGAGCCAGCGGCTGGGTGAGGTGGTGAAAGGCGCATACCAAGCCTCGATACCGCTGCGTTGCAGGGCTTGCGTGGCGCTACCTGCATGGGCGGCATCGTCAGGCATGAAGCTGACTTCTGCGCCTTCTGTACTGGCAAGGCGCATCAAGTTGAACAGGCGCAGTGAGGCCGAATCCCGTCCCGGGCGCGGCGTATCGCTATCAATGAACAATACCTGCGGTCTTGCACGCGCGGCCTGTGCGTGGCTGCCGTGGTGGGCTGCACTGGGATATCCACGCAGGGTATCGGCCCATTTTTTGGCAAATACCTCGCGGTTACGCACTTGCCCGGCTTTGGCACCGTGATTGAGGTCTGTGCCTGCGGTAGTGCCCTCATCATGGATCACCACCGCAGCAGGCTGTACGCGCACGGCAAAGCCTGCTGCGCGCACGGCAAAGGCCAAATCGGTGTCTTCGTAATAGGCCGGGGCATAGCGCCGGTCAAAGCCGCCCAGTTGCCGGAACAGGTTGGCAGCGATGGCAATCGCGGCTGCCGAGCAGTAATCGGCATCTTGCAGGCGGCCGTAGCGTGGGTGGTTGCGGGCTCCGAAGCGGCCGCGATTGGCCGCTTGCCCATCAGAAAATACCAGTCCACCGGACTCTTGCAGGCGACCATCGGGATAAACCAGCTGTGCACCAACAAGCCCGGTATCAGGGTATTGTGCAAAGGTGTCGAGCAGCGCCTCCAACCAGCCAGGCTGCGGGATGGTGTCGTTGTTCAAAAACACCAGATATTGGCCGCGAGCCGCTTCCGCGCCTTCATTGCAGGCCAGAACGAAGCCGCCATTTTTCTTGCGGACAATCAGCCTGACACCGGGGTATTGCGCCAGTGTCTTGGCGCTGTCATCGGGCGAGGCATCATCCACCACAATCACTTCAAACGGCAGGCCAGGAGCATGGGCGGACAGCGCCCGCAGGCAATTCAAGGTGGTTTCAAGCTGGCCGTACACTGGAATGATGATGCTGGCCAGCGGCTGCGGGCAGGGCGGGAAAGTGATGGCCGTGCGGGCATCCGGGAAATGCAGTGGGACTGCGTGTGCGCCATTGGGCGGTGTCAGCCGCTCACGGATGCGTGCCAGTGTGGGGGCAAGGCCACGGCTGCGCAGGCTTGCGCGGGTGCGCAGCCATAGACCATGCAGGTAAAGCAAATGTTGGCGCAGGCGGGCAGGTGATGGCATTAATGAAATACTGGCTGACGAGAAAACAGGGCGTAGGGCGTGAACGGATAAGACTGGGATAGACTCGCTTCCTTGCTATTTTCGCACTCTTGGCGCGACTTCCGCCTTAGACCGCATGGCCCGATACGATTACGACGACCCCGATTACGACGATACGCTGGATGAGGACGATGCCCAACCGGGCTTTGTGGCGCGCTGGCTGCGCCGTTTCCTGATTCTTTCGCTGGCGCTGGCCGGTATTGGCCTGGGTTTTCTGGTGCCCTACATGGTGTATCTGAACAATCAGGTCAGCGAGCGTTTTGGCCAGTTGCAGTGGCAGTTGCCCACCCGTATCTATGCCCGTCCGTTGCAGCTTGAGCCGGGCATCGCCATGAATGCGGCCACGCTCAAGATTGAGCTGGATGCGGCGGCCTATCATGATGACGGGCAGGGTGTCCGCCCCGGCACTTATGCGCAGAAAGACGGCAATTTCAGCATTTCCAGCCGTGGCTATTTTGATGTGGAAGGCCGCATTGCCGCGCAACGCATCCAGGTGCAAATTTCCGGCGGGCGGGTTGCCAGCCTGAAAAAAGCCGACGGTAGCCAGCTGCGCGCGGCGCGGCTTGACCCGGCGCGCATCGCCACCCTGCATGGCAAGAGCCAGGAGGAGCGCCGCCTGGTCAATTTGCGCGAAGTGCCGGAAAAACTGGTGACCGGCTTGCAGGCGGTGGAAGACCGCGACTTTGCCCGCCACCACGGCATCGACCCCACCGGCATGATACGTGCGGTATGGGTGTCGCTGCGTTCGGGCGGCAAAAGCTTGCAGGGCGGCAGCACCCTGACCCAGCAGGTAGCGCGCAGCGGCCTGCTCGATATCGGCAAGGAAATCACCGCCGAGCGCAAGTTCAAGGAAATCCTTTACGCGCTGATTCTGGATGCGCGCTATGACAAGCGCACCATTCTGGAAACCTATTTCAACCAGGTGTATTGGGGGCAGCGCGGCTCGCAGGCGATTCACGGCGTGGCCTCGGCCTCGGAGTTCTGGTTCAACCGCAGCCTTGACCAGTTGAGCGACGAGCAAATTGCACTGCTGATTGCCATCGTCAACGGCCCCTCTTATTACGACCCGCGCCGCAATCCCGAACGCGCGCTTGAACGGCGCAATTTCGTGTTGCAGAAAATGCTGGAAAACCGCGTGCTGAGCCAAGCCGAATACGATGCCGCGCTGAAAGCGCCGCTGGGTGTGAGCAAAGTGCCGGGGGGCGCGGCGCCCAACCGTTTCCCGGCCTATATCGACCTGGTGCGCAGGCAGCTGATACGCGATTACCCGGCAGATTCGCTGCAAGGGGCTGGGCTTGCGGTGATGAGCACCATGTCGCCGTCTGCCCAGGGCTATGCCGAAGGCGCGGTGACGCGCACCATGAAATCGCTGGGCGAGCGCCGCAAAGCGCCGCTGGAAACCGGCCTTGTGCTGACCGATGTGGACAACGGCCATGTACTGGCGATGGTAGGCAGCAAGGATTTCAGCATGCCGGGCTTCAATCGCGCACTGGAAGCGCAGCGCCCGGTCGGCTCCATCATCAAGCCCTTTGTTTACATGCTGGCGCTGGCGCAGCCACAGCGCTGGTCACTGGCAAGCACGCTGGATGATTCCCCCTTGAGTGTGCGGCTTGCCAATGGCCGTAGCTGGACGCCGGGCAATGCCGATGGCCGCAGCCACGGCAGCGTGCCGATGATGGATGCGCTGGCGATGAGCTATAACCTTGCCACGGTGCGGCTCGGCCTGGAGGTCGGCCCCGAGCGCGTGGCCGAGCTTGCCCGCACCCTGGCCGGTGTGGAGATGCAGCCCAATCCGTCATTGCTGCTGGGCGCCACCGAGCAAAGCCCGTATGCGATGGCGCAGATGTATCAGTTTCTGGCTTCCGGCGGTGAAGTGCAGCCACTGCGCGCGGTGCGCGGCGTGCTGGATGCCAGGGGGCAGGCGCTCAACCGCTACGACAGCGCCGCGCCGCCAGCCCAGCAGGGCGATGCCGTGGCGACCCGGCTGATTACCATCGCCCTGCAACAAGCCATCAGCAATGGCACCGGACGGCGGCTGCTGGCCGATGGCCTTGGCAGGCTCAAGCCCGCAGGCAAAACCGGCACCTCCAACGATGGCCGCGATAGCTGGTTCGCGGGCTGGACCGGCGACCATCTGGCCGTGGTATGGATGGGCAATGACCAGAACCAGGCTACCGGTCTGTACGGCTCCACCGGCGCGATGCGGGTGTGGTCGGGCATCTTCCTGCACCTGCCAAGCCGCGCGCTGGAAGTCGGCGATGAGGGCATCGAATGGCATTGGGTCAGTGGCGCGTATGGCAGTGATGCCAGCTGCCCCGGCGCACGCCGCTTCCCGTTTGTGGCCGGTTATGCGCCTGAATATCAGCCCTGCATCCAGCTACCGCCCGCCATCGAAAACGGCATTGAACAGAGCGAGGCAGAAAAGCCCGCAAAAAGCTGGCTGGACAGGCTGCTGGGACGCTAGCAGCCGCGCTGGCACGCGCTGCAAGTGCAGTTTGAGCCGGTGCAAGCTCTTCGCACAGGGAGTGCGGAACGCTCTGGGCAAGCATGTGAGGGTGCAGATAGCCAGGCGCAGCGAGCTGCATACCTTCAAAGTCATGCCAAAACGCTGGATCGTCGAGCGCACTTCTGCTGCAGAGACTTTGAACAGCTTCAGCCCGGTCAGGTGAGCTGGGTTGTCTGCAAGATGCGGCGCTCGGCTTGGAAGCGTCCGGCAAAGCGGGTCATGCCCGCTTCGCGCATCTTGGCGGCGCGGTGTGTGAAGTAATCCTGCAAGGCGGCCATGCCATGCACCCGGTAGCGCACCGAGAGCTGCAAGCTATCGGCAGGGGCAGCGGGGTCGGTAATCTCCAGCACTTCGGCATCGACAAAGCCGGGCACGTCCAGCATTTCCTGGATGTGGGCTGCCAGCCAGGCGCGGTACTCTGCGGCGATGTCGGCATCGATACGCAGATTGACCTCATAGAACACCATGGTGCGTCTCCTTATTTGAAAAGAACCAGAATCAGGGTCAGCACGGCGCCTGCCGAAACCAGTAGCGAGTAAATACTGCCAATCAGCACGAACTTGAGCGTGGTGAGCAGCGCCGGTTGCCGGTAAACACGCTTCTGGCAGACCCATAGCCATAGCCAGAGTGCGGGTAGCGCCAGCAGTAACAGGTGGTCGCTGGCCTGGGTCAAGGCCGCCACCCCTGACCACTGCGCCAGGCTTTCCAGCAGCATCAGGCCGCATAGCCAAATCAGGATGAAAGAGTGGCTGTAAAGCGCCACTACCATGTGCTCCAGAAACGGCCAGGGCGGGCGCAGATGGCTGATGCGCAGCAGCAGGGCAAATAGCGGTACCAGAAAAAACAGCGTGGTCGGCAGCGCCGACAGCCAGGCATCGCGCAGCCAGCCCTTGTCTTGCAGATGTGGCAGGTTGCGCTCAAGGCGCGGCAGGAGAGTGTGGTTGAGCCAGGCGTTGCTGGTATCGGAGATGCCGTTGATTTTCATCGGGTTGTGTGCCGGGTGCCAGGGCGCACCGTTGACTTCCAGTGCTTGCGGCGCTTCGCCGATATGGAGTTCCGGCGTATCGATGTCGGGCATCCACAGCCTTGCAAGAAAGAAGGTCAGCAAGGACAAAATCACGAACAACCGCAGCGGCGGTAGATAACGCACCCGGTGGCCTGCCAGATACTGGTTGATGATGCGCCCCGGCACGCAGGTATCGCGCAGGCTGCGGAAAACCCGGCCATCCAGATGCCAGAAGGACTCGAATACTTCCTCGATGGCATGCCCCAGATGTTTCAGCGGATTGTGCGCCGACTGCCCGCAGGCATGGCAATACCCGCCTTGCAGGGTGGTTTGGCAGTTTTCGCAGTGCTTGGGATGGGCGTGTTCTGGCATGCGCGCATGTGATGGGGAGAAAAGCGCACTAAGATAGCCAGCCCGCAGTGTTTGCACACCTCCCGAAAGTCATTTGTCCGCTTGCTGCGGACGCTACGCCCATGTCCCAGCGCAAGCCCTTTGCCCATGAAGTTTCCCGCACGGCCAAATTGGCCGCGCCGCTGGTGGCCGGACATATGGCCACCGGCATGGTGGGACTGGTCGATAGCCTGATTGCTGGCCGGCATGGCACGGCGACCCTGGCAGCGGTGTCGGTAGGTTCGGCGATGCTCTGGCTGCCGATGCTGATACCGCTGGGCACCTTGATGGCGGTGCCGGCCAAGGTTTCGGCGTTCGATGGCGCTGGCCGGCAGACGCGCATCGCGCCGCTGTTCCGGCAGGCGCTGTGGCTGGCACTGGGGCTGGGACTGCTGATGTGGTTATTGGTCACCTTGCTGCCGCTGGCGATGGCGCCGTTTGGCATTACCGAAAGCATCCGCCCCGGTGCAACCGCGTTCTTGCACGGCATCCGTTGGGGCGTACCGGCGCTGACCCTGTATCTGGCGATGCGTTTTCTCTGTGATGGCCTGCATTTTTCGCTGCCGACCATGCTGTTTGGCATCGGCGGGCTGCTGGTGCTGGCGCCATTGGGCTATGCCATGGCCTTTGGCCGCTGGGGCTTTGCCGAGCTGGGGGCAGGCGGTCTGGGGCTGGCTTCGGCAGTCATGTTCTGGCTGCAAATGCTGGTCTTTGCCCTGTATCTGGTCTTTGCCAAACGCTTTGCGCAGCTCAGGCTGTTTGCCCGTTTTGAATGGCCGCGCTGGGCCTTGCAGCGTGAGCTTCTGAAAACCGGCCTGCCCATTGGCGTGACCGTGGCGATGGAAGGCAGCCTGTTTATCGTCACCGCGCTGCTGATTGGCCGCCTGGGCGAAGTGCCTGCGGCCGCGCACCAAATCGCCATCAATATCTCCAGCCTGTGCTTCATGATTCCCTTCGGGATTGCCGAGGCCACCACGGTGCGCGTAGGCAATGCACTGGGGCGGCAAAGCCGGGAGGATATTTACCGCGCCGCCTTCGCCGGGCTGGCGCTGGTACTGGTTACGCAACTGTTTTCCGGCCTGCTGATGGTGCTGGGCAACCAGGCCATTACCGCGCTATATACCCGGGATGCCGCAGTCGCTGCACTGGCGGCCGGCCTGCTGTTGTATGCTGCCGTGTTTCAGCTCCCCGATGGCATCCAGGTGCTCTCCAATGGCGCCCTGCGCGGCCTGCAAGATACCCGCGTGCCGATGTTTCTGGCGGCTTTTGCTTACTGGGGCATCGGCATGAGCCTGGGGGCAACATTGGGGCTGGGGTTGGGCTGGGGGCCGCCAGGGATGTGGCTTGGGCTGATTGCCGGGCTCGGCGTTGCCGCCACCTTGCTGGCCTGGCGTTTTGCCCGCAGCGCCCGCCGCGTTTTGCCAGCGTGACATCTGGCACATGCGATATGGCCTGGCAATAGATAGTTTGCGTAGTAATTTCCGGAGTTTTGCATCATGAACACCATTTATCCGCCGCAGATACCGCCACAGCGCGGGCCGATTGTGCGGTTCTTCATCGGCCTTTGGGATGCGATGAACTTCACCCGCCGGCTGATTCTCAACCTGCTGTTCTTTGGCCTGCTGTTTTTCTTCCTGCTGGTAATGCTGATTGGCATGGCCGCAGGCGGCAAATCCGCCACGCCGAAACTCTCCAGCAACACCGCGCTGGTGCTTGCGCCGGTCGGGCAATTGGTGGAACAGGACAGCCGTGATGCCATGACCCGGATTCTGGCGGATATCAATAATGACGACCGCCAGAGCCAGGTGCAGTTGCGCGATGTGCTGGCGGTGATTGACGCTGCGGCCAAGGACAAGCACATCGAGCGCATGCTGCTGGATGTGGATGGCCTCTCGCCCGGCGGTTTTGCCTCGATGGCAGAAATCGCCGCAGCCCTGCAACGCTTCCGCGCCGCGGGCAAGGAAATTGTCGCGGTCAGCCGCGGCATGGGGCAGAAGCAGTATTTCCTGGCCGCACAGGCCAATGAAATCCATCTGGACCCCGATGGCTACGGCATCGTGCTCGAAGGGCTTTCCGCACACCGGCCGTATTTCCGCGAAGGCTTGCAGGACAAGCTGGGCGTGGACTTCCATCTGTTCAAGGTGGGCGAATACAAATCCGCCGCCGAGCCGTTCGTGCGCGATTCGGCCTCGCCCGAAGCCAAGGAGGCCGACCTTTTCTGGATGAATGACATCTGGAACCGTTATCTGGCTGAAATCGCCGAGCGCCGCAAACTGAGTGCGGCAGGCCTGGCCGCAGCGATTGACAACCTGGCCGATGGCGTGGAGGCCGCACGCGGCGACCTCAACTTCTATGCGCTGGAAAACAAGCTGGTGGATGCACTCAACACGCGCCGGGAAGTGGACATGCTGATGGCCGAGCGCGGCGTGGAAGATGCCGATGCCGAAGGCGGCTTCCGGCAGATTGACTGGACGCAGTACCTTAACCACGTCAAGCCGAAGTTCCCGGTCGAAGTCGATTCCAAACCGCAAGTGGCGGTGGTGGTGGCCGAAGGCGAAATCACCCCCGGCCAGCAGCCGCGTGCGGCAATTGGCGGCGACAGCCTGTCGGCACTGCTGAGCGATGTGCGCGAAGACGACAAGGTCAAGGCACTGGTACTGCGGGTGAACTCGCCCGGTGGCGAAGTGTTCGCCTCCGAGCAAATCCGCCGTGAAGTGGCCGCCATCAAGGCCGCCGGCAAGCCGGTGGTGGTGTCGATGGGCGATGTCGCCGCATCCGGCGGCTACTGGATTAGCATGAATGCCAACCGCATCTACGCCGAGCCCAGCACCATTACCGGCTCCATCGGCATTTTCGGCCTGGTGCCCAATTTCACCCGCGCACTCGACAAAATCGGCGTGCATAGTGATGGTGTCGGCACCACCCGCGTGGCTGGCGCGTTCGACCCCACCCGGCCGCTGAACCCGGAAGTGAGCCGCGTCATCCAGTCGGTCATCGACAAGGGCTACCGCGACTTCATCGGCAAAGTGGCTGATGCGCGCGGCAAGAGTGTTGAAGCCACCGATGAAGTGGCGCGCGGCCGCGTCTGGAGTGGTGCGCAGGCCAAGCAGTTTGGCCTGGTGGATGAACTGGGCGGCCTGCAAACGGCCATTGAACATGCCGCCCAGCTCGGCAATCTGGCGGAGGGCAAATACAACGTGCGTTATGTGGAAGAACCGCTGACCCCGTTCGAGACTTTCATGAGCGAATTTGCCCAGGCGCGCATGGGCGCGATGCTGCTCAATGAGTACCCGCTGCTGCGCGGCATCCTGAAAAACAGCACCCCCGGTATCCAGCAGCCACTGCGTTATCTGGAAATGCAGGCCAGCACGCCGAACGCCGCCCCGGTGCACGCCAGCGCACACTGCTTCTGCGGGATTTGATGCTGCTGACCGCCGATGAAAAATGCCGGGCTTACGTGAACTGCCCCCAAAAATTGGACACCCATCCAACCTTTGAGGTGTTTTTCATGGCGAAGTACAGTGAGGTATTCAAGCTGCGCGTAGTGCAAAGCTACGAGGCTGGGCAGTCGGGCTTCGGTACCAACAGCGCAGTGTTATGGTCTTGACCATGCGATGGTCAGACGCTGGGTCAAGGCTTATCAAGTGCATGGTGTACAGGGGCTGCGCAAGAAGTTCAGCCACTACAAGTTGTCGGTGCTGTAACGCATGACGCAAGAGGGGCTGTCGGCATGCGAAGCGCTGGCGCTATTCAATATCCGGGGCGGTACCTGCGTTATCTCCGGTTGGCAGCGCCAGTGTCATGCGCAGGGTCTGGCGGGCTTGCAGTCCAAGCTGCGAGGAAAGGTCAAGAAGATGTCGATTTCCCCATCTCCCAAGCCAGTCAACGCGGTGCCCGATGCGCAGTGCTCGCGCGAAGCGCTGCTGGAAGAGGTCAAATATCTGCGTGCAGAGGTGGCCTACCTAAAAAATTGCAGGCCTTGCGTCAGGCCAAGGCACAGGCTGCACAGAAAAGCGCAAGTAGTGCATGAACTGAGGCAAGGCCACGCATTAGCGCACCTGTTGAAGGCGGCGGCTCTGTCGCGCAGCACGCTCTACTACCGGGTCAAGGCGCAGCAAGGCGAAGACAAACAGGCTCTGAAAGCGCGCATCCAGTCGCTGTAAGCGCATCATCAGGGGCGCTATGGCTATCGGCGTATCACTCACTGCCACGCCGCGCCAGATGGGCGAGGGGTCAACCACAAGACAGTGCAACGCTGATGCAGTCACTGGGACTGAAGTCGTTGGTGCCTCTGAAGCGATATCGCGCCTGGCGGAGCCAGCAGGCCGAAGTACCGAATGTGCTGAACCGCCAGTTCCAGGCCACGCGACCGAATCAGAAGTGGGTGACCGACGTCACTGAGTTCAATGTCCGTGGTCAAAAACTCTATCTCTCGCCGGTACTCGATCTTTATAACGGCGAGATCATCACTTACACGATGCAGCAGCGGCCGCACTTTTCCCTGCTCAAAGACATGCTGCAAAAGGCTATCGCCAAGCGGGCGGGCAAGGAGGCGTCCCTGCTGCACTCGGATCAGGGCTGGCAGTATCAGATGCCTGCTTACTGCCAGCAGCTCGCCCGGCACGGCCTGACCCAGAGAATGTCACGCAAGGGCAACTGTCTGGACAATGCCGTCATGGAGAGCTTCTTTGCCGCACTGAAGTCAGAGCGCTTTTACCTGAGACGCTTCGAGTGCATCGAGCAACTTCAGACCGCCATCTGTCAATATATTGACTAGGGCTCGTCATCAAATCATCCAAATGATGGCCGAGACGAGGTGGATGGCCCCCAGGAAGTTACATGCTGTCTTGTCATAACGAGTGGCAATGGCACGCCATTGTTTCAGGCGGGCAAAGAAGTTCTCAATAGCGTGGCGTGCCTTGTAAAGTGCCGTGTCGCACTCGCGCTGCGCTTTGTTGCGGCTACGTGACGGAATCACCACCTGCTTGCCCGCAGCCCACAAGGGTTCAATCACTCCGCTATGCGCATCGTAGGCCTTGTCGGCAATCACCGTTTTTCCTGGATTGCCCGGCAACAATACCTCTGCTCCCTCCAGGTCGTGCGCCTGCCCAGGGGTGAGATGAAAACCGGTGGGATTACCGGGCGCATCGGTGGTGGTGTGAATCTTGGTGCTCAATCCCCCCGGCTGCGACCGATGGCTTGGTTACCTTGTTTTTGCACTAGCGCTGTGCTGATGTGCACGCACAATGGTGGAGTCAATCATTACCCACTCGTTGTCGGCATTCTGAGCCAATGCCTCAAAAACACGTTGCCAAACACCTGAACGACTCCGGCACGAATGCCGAAGATGAACCACGCGAAAGTCGCCAAAGCGTTCGGGCAAATCGCGCCAGGGAATCCTTGCCCGGTAGCGGTAAAGCACCGCATCGACGAACAATCGGTTATCCCCGAAGCCGGGCGGCCAACCTGACCCGTTCTGCCGGGTAGCAAGTCTTTAATCCGTTCCCATTGGGCACCAGTGAGGGCATATCGACGTGTCATATCCCCTATGATGCAACAATATCAACTTGATTTGATGACGAGCCCTACTACAATCACGAACGCATCAGGACAAAACTCAAAGGCCTGAGCCCGGTACAGTACCGGACTCAGGCCGCAACCGCTTAACCCGTAACTGTCCAAAGTTTGGGGGGCAGTTCATGGCAGGAAGCTAAATGGAGTTACACTGCCGGACACACTTTTGCCGTGAGGAGTTATTAAACCAGCCGCCATCACTATCTGAGACCGCTTGGCACTGAGCTAGGCAAGTCGCTTTAAGTGCCTTCATTTGTTCGGCATGTGCTTCTCTGAAGGGGCGCTCTTGTTCATAGGCGGCTGCAGCTGCTTGGGAGGCCCGATTGGCAGCGGCAATTCCATTATTTACGAAGCGAATAATTTCCTGATCTTTATTGTGTAAATCTTGTACAAGGCGATTGTGAGCATTCATGTCCCGAGTAACGGAAGAAGACGGTGATGGTTGACGGCTTGCGCGCTGCATAATATCGCCTACATCTATCTTTTCTGCTGCATAGAGACTGATGGGGATAAGTAAAAATAATATCATAAATTTGTTTTTTTGAGGCATTTTTTACTCCACGGAAATATTTTTAATTTCGTATCTAATGTTGTTGGCAACATAATCTTGCGTCATGAAGCTGCCTGCTCCCACCCTTCTGTACAGCCAAGAAACATGGGTGTTGCCACTGGCATTGAGACTATTTCCCCCCAGTCTTGCCTGAAGTGTTGTGACTACATCGCGTTCGCCGCTGGTAGAGCCAGTGTATGTCAGTGTAGTGACGAGGTTGGCTTTGATAATATATTCACAACGTGGGGAAAACAAAGCTTGATTGACCTCGGCACGATAGCTGACTTGCTGGGTGCCGGTGGAGCTGCCTTCATCAGTAGTGCGCCCAAATAGTCGGCTTTCGTTCCATACCTTGCTGCTGGCGCTTCCTTGACCTATGTGAGCGCTGAACTTGAAGAGCTTGTCTTTTATTTTATCAATAAGAATGCGCTCTGCTTTGCAGTACTGAGTTTGATTTTCTGTCTTGTCAAAGGCGGCTTGTAATGCTTGATTATTACCATTTTGCGCATAAGGGAATATGTCTTGAAAGCTTCCTTTGGTGAAAATTTGCTGCAGTGCGCGAGGGTTTCCCTTTTCTGCAAAGGGATGCAAATCTGAAATTTCGCCCTTTCTTAAAATAAGGTCTGTGTATTTTTCCTCCAGCGCCTGAAAATTCTTAAATTCAATTTTTTCTGTCCCATAAAAAATATTCTTGGCGCCTGAGAGGTCATCTTCCGCAACTCTGAGTGCAAACATGCGTGTCAAAGAGGCAGTTTCACCAGGCATGTTAAGCATGCGCTGGATGAGGGGGTCGTTTTTCAGAGTGCTAATTGTTGTTGGTGATAGGGTTATATTCTCTTGGGTGGCGAAGCTATGTAGTGCTTCTAGTGCTTGCTGCTGTGTTGCTCCAGTTTTTTCAATATGAATATTTATCTTTTTTCCCGCAGGAGTGGCCCGCATGTACATGCTGAAATCCCGGTTGACTCGGCCTGCACTAAGCCTAGAAAGGCTGGCTTCTTCAAACCCATTTCTGGCCATGACAGAGAAAAAATTGGACTTGCTGGCATTGCCAGAGCTTATCCTTTTGCAGGAGATGGCGTCGTAAATCTCTTCAATATCACCGTAGCGGCCATCTTGAATTCTGTTAAGATAAAACGCCTGCTCTTTATTGGAAAACAGTTTTGCACCACCGCTGCGCTCATCAAAAGCAAGTTGACAATTGCTTGCTAGTACGGGTAACGAAAGTGATGTGATAGATATGGCGATGATGGAGGCAAGAGTATATTTATTTTTCATAACTGGCTGCCAATTGGTTTCCTGCATCTTGTTTAACGAGTTTTGCAAAAAACGGCTTTAGAGCCCCGCCATTATTGGTTGGCGGGGCTGGTAGCCATACTGATTTTTATGAATCAGTATTTGGTTCCTACAACCAAACCGATGACAGTTTGTTCACTGCTTTTCTTGCTGATAGCATGGGTAAGTTCAAAGCGCTCGACACTGAGGCGAGTAAAAGGAATCAAGTGACGGGAGCTATCTCCGCTTTTAGACTTCAAACCTTGCCATTGGTACTCAAGGTAGGCGCCAAGACCATTGCTTAGTTTGTTTTTTGGGGTTTTGTCACGATTATCTCCTTTGACTTCGCTAATGGAGAGAGCTTTAGAAAGACCGAAGCCAATGGCATGCTTGCCGCCAGAAATTTGAAACACCGGACCTGCGTAAATGGAGGCTTGTGCAAGTCCGTTATAGTGTCTTGGGTTTCTGTAATTTCTATCCTTTATTTCAGATCCGGTGTTGTATTTTCCGCTGATACCGATTTCTATGTCAGCAAAATTCCTGATAGGGTTTACCATCATGTAGGCTCCTCCATCAAGTAGAAACCCATTAATGCGAGGTGCTCCAAAGGAGCTTCCGCTTGAGCCTTGGTAGCCTGCACTGCCATAAATACCAAAGCGGGCGCGCGATGCGCCTTTGGACTCTGACTTGATTTGATCTTCAATGCTGCCATTTTTTTCGTTATGCGCTGCTGCCTGGTTGCTATTGGCAAGCACCTGGCTGGAGATGAGAGAAAGGATGGCTGCAGCGATGATGGCTGGATGGCGAAGGCTCTTCTTCATGGAATTCGTTCCTGTAGGGTGTTAGGATTGCCAAACGAAAATAAACCTATGGTGTCTTGTATGATGCCATAGGGCAAAGGGAAGAATTTGAAGCCCTTCTCCCTTGTAAGGAATTCTGAGTCATTTTAATTTTTTGTAAATACACGGAAAGTGGTTATTTGTTTCCCGGTTTGTGTGTTATTGCTTTGGAGTGTTTGGTTATGTCGGTTCAGGATAAGATTCGTGCCCTTAGGAGGGCAAATCAATGGACGCAGGATGAAATGGCAGACAAGATGGGAATGTCAAAAAACGGTTATGGGAAATTTGAGAGAGGTGAGACAAAAATGGGTCTTGAAAAATTGGAGAAAGTAGCTCAAATTTTTAATGTGGATGTTGTTGAGCTAATAAATAGTGATGATAAAAGTGTGGTTTGTGTTATCGCTGGTGATAGCGCTTATGCTAATGCTACATATTATGGATCAGGCGATGATTTGGCGCGAGAGTGTGAAAAATTGAGGCTTGAAATTCAATTTAAGGAAAAACTGCTGGAGCAGCAGGAGCGAGAGATTAGGCAATTGCAGTTTATGTTGGGCCTTGTGCAGGAGAAGGAGGGATTGGATTGAAAGTTTTAATAAAAATTACTGTGACTTGCCCTGCCCCCTCCGAGAGGGGGATTGTATAGACGGGTAGAATATTCCAGATATGCGGTTATGCGGCCACTGAGTCTGCGCTAAGGGGCAGATTTAGCTGAATGGCCAAGAGGGTGTTGTACTACGTTGGTTATGCCGGCTGCAAATTGGCATAGGCCAGCACCAGCCATTTGCTGCCAGCCTCGTCAAAATTGACTTGCACGCGGGCGTGGGCGCCATTGCCCTCGATATCGGTGACGGTGCCGGTACCGAAGGTGTTGTGGCGTACACAGGCGCCGAGCGAAATGCCAGGGGCACTGGGCGCAAGGGATGCGTGGCCCCTGTTGTACGGGCGTTCGGGCAGTGCGCGTGCAGTGCGCACTTTCGGGCGCACTTCGTGAATCAGGCTGGCAGGGATTTCACGCAGGAAGCGCGAGGGCAGGCCAATCAGGTCCTGGCCGTGCAGGCGGCGGCTTTCGGCATGCGAGAGCACCAGTTTTTCGCGGGCGCGGGTGATGCCGACATAGGCCAGGCGTCGTTCTTCTTCCAGCCGTCCGGCTTCTTCCACGCTGCGCGCATTGGGAAACAGGCCTTCTTCCAGCCCCACCAGAAACACCAGCGGAAACTCCAGCCCCTTGGCGCTGTGCAGGGTCATCAGTTGCACGCCCTCATCACCGGCATCGGCCTGGCCTTCGCCTGCCTCCAGCGCAGCATAGGCGAGAAATTCCACCAGTTCGGAAAGCTGCATGGCATCTTCATCATCGCCGCGCACAAAGCGCGAGGCCACGCTGATGAGCTCGTTGAGGTTGTCCACGCGCGAATCAAGGCTATTGCGTGATTCTTTTTCGTAATGGGCGCGCAGCCCCGAACGCATCAGCACATGGTCGATTTTGTCCTGCAAGGACAGTTCTTGAACCTCTTGCTGCATCAGGGCGATGAGCTGCAAAAAACCTGCCAGTGCATTTTTGGCACGGGTGGTGAGTGGACTGTCATTGATGGCCAGTTCTGCCGCCTGCCATAGAGGGATACCGGCGCCACGGGCGATGCGGCGCACTTCATCCAGGGTGCGCTCACCGATGCCGCGCGCGGGTGTGTTGACGGCGCGCTCGAAGGCGGCATCGTCCACGCGCGAGGCAATCAGGCGCAGATAGGCCAGCGTGTCCTTGATTTCCATGCGCTCGAAAAAGCGCATGCCGCCATACACGCGGTAGGGGATTTGCTCGGCCAGCAGGGTTTCTTCAAACATCCGCGACTGCGCATTGCTGCGGTAGAGAATGGCCGCATCGCCCCAGCTACCGCCCTGCATCACCCATTGGCGGATGCGCTCGATGACATAGCGCGCCTCGTCGATTTCGTTATAGGCCGCATACAAATCCAGCAGCTCGCCCTCGCCCGAATCGGTCCACAGGTTTTTGCCCAGACGCTCGGGGTTGTGGGCAATCACCGCATTGGCGGCATTCAGGATATTGGCGCTGGAGCGATAGTTCTGCTCCAGGCGGATGGTGCTGACATCGGCAAAATCGCGCAAAAAATGCTGCACGTTTTCCACCCTGGCGCCGCGCCAGCCATAGATGGCCTGGTCGTCATCGCCGACTGCGAACACATGGCCGCTGTCCCCGGCCAGGAGCCGCACAAAGGCATACTGGATGGCATTGCTGTCCTGGAATTCGTCAATCAAAAGCTCGGCAAAGCGCCTGCGGTAATGCGCCAGCAATACTGGCGTGTCACGCAGCAACTCCAGCGCGCGCAGCAGGATTTCGGCAAAGTCCACCAGACCTGCATTGTCACAGCGCGCCTGATAGGCCTCATACACCGCCAGCCGGACATGCGCCCATTCGTCGGCGGGATTGGGCTGGATATGCTGCGGGCGGCGGCCTTCGTCTTTTTGCGCGTTAATCCACCACATGATTTGCTTGGGCGGAAAGCGGCCTTCGTCAAATTCCAGTTGCTGCACCACGCGCTTGATGAGCCGCAATTGGTCATCGCTGTCGAGAATCTGGAAGCCTTCGGGCAGGCCGGCCTCCTGCCAGTGCAGCCGCAGCAGGCGATGGGCGATGCTGTGAAAAGTGCCAATCCACATGCCGCGCGCGCCGCCTTGCAACAGGCTGGCCGCACGCTGGCGCATCTCGCCTGCGGCCTTGTTGGTAAAGGTCACCGCCAGAATGCCGTGTGCAGGCACGCCGTGGACTTCGTTCAGCCAGGCAATGCGGTGGGTCAGCACCCGGGTCTTGCCCGAGCCGGCACCGGCCAGTACCAGCACATGCCCCGGCGGCGCGCTCACCGCCTCGCGCTGCGCCGGGTTCAAATCATCAATCAGGTGGGAAACATCCATCGGCGCATTCTACGCGCCCGGTCAATGTTTGCTGCTGGCCGACATCATCAGTTTGTCGGTCCAGGCGATGCCGAGGGCCGAGAGGATGAACACGCAGTGGATCACGGTTTGCCACAGCACACCCTGGGCAGTGTAGGGGGAGCCTTCTGCGCCGAGGTTGCCGATGGCGATGAAGGTCTTCAGAAGGTGAATCGAGGAAATGCCGATGATGGCCATGGCGAGCTTGACCTTCAGCACGCTGGCATTGACGTGGCTGAGCCATTCGGGCTGGTCGGGATGGCCTTCCAGCCGCAGGCGCGAGACGAAGGTTTCATAGCCGCCGACAATCACCATCACCAGCAGGTTGGAAATCATCACCACGTCAATCAGCCCCAGCACCATCAGCATGATTTCCAGCTCGCCCCATTCGGTGGCGTGGGTGATGAGATGCCACAGTTCCTTCATGAACAGGAATACATACACCGCCTGGGCGACAATCAGGCCCAGATACAGCGGCAACTGCAACCAGCGCGAGGCAAAAATCAGGCGCGGCAGGAAGGTCATGGGCTCGTATTTATAGGGTTGGTCGTGCTTGGACATGGGGATATGGGCGAGCTTGAAGGCGTGCAAGGTTAGCGGCTGCCGGGTGAATGTCAAAGCGCGCCGACATGCTGTGATAAAAATACCTGCTGGCAGTATTGGACGAGATAGGCCTGTGGACAAGACAAGGATTACCGCCTGGTGGGTGGCGTTGTCGGTCAATGCGCTTTTTGTTTTTTATCTGCTGACAGCGCATCGTCAGGTGCGGGTGTCGGCTGCGCCTGCGCCATCGCAAAGCCGGGTGCAGTTGTACTTCATTTCTCCGCCAAAGCCGCCTGTTGTAGCAGTGCAAAGCGCGCCACAAGTGCCGCCACAGATACGGGAGGAGCGCAAAAGCACTGCGGCAAAGGCTTTGACCGTTGCCGAGGCGGCAGCAAGTGCACCGGCTTCTGGCAGCCCGGCAAGCGATATGCGGGATGACTGGTTTGTGGCGGGCGCATCGCCAGCGCAGGCCAGCGCGCGTCCGGCTGAGGATTTTGTGCGCAATCCCTTGCAGCGCCAGCCCATGCGGATGGAGGCTACACGCGCTCGCATGAGGCTGGAGTTTCGTGACAGTTCTTTGGCCAGCATGAGCCAGGCTGGTATCTGCAAGGAGCTGCGGGCGCAGTTGGGCAGCAATCCGGCCAGTGCATCCGCCATCCTTGCCAGCATGCGGCGGCATGGCTGCATCAAGTCGGCTGATTAAGCCCGGAGCAGGGCGCTCCGGGCAGGGAAACGGCTTTATTGGGCAGCTTCCAGCTTGTACTGTGCCGGTGGCTCGGCGCCCAGCAAATGTTTGACGAAATAATCCCAGCGGCGGCGCATCACATACATGCCGACATCGCCGCTGCCAAAGCCGTGGCGGGCGTGCGGCAGCAACAACAGGTCGAAATCCTTGTTGGCGCGGGTCAGGGCATCCACCACCAGCAGCGTGTTTTGCACCGGCACATTGTCATCCAGCATGCCGTGAATCAGGAACAATTTGCCCTTGAGATTCCCGGCATAGTGGGCGTTGTCCTGGCCAGTGTAATTGCTGCTGCCGTCGGGGTTTTTCACCATCAGGCCGTGGTAGCGCTCGGCCCAGTCGTCCTCGTAGCTGAGGTTATTGTGATTGCCCGCCTGCGAGACGCCCACCTTGAAGAACTCCGGGTAGCGGAACATCGCCGTGGCGGTGGCATTGCCGCCGCCGGAATGTCCCCAGATACCGGCGCGCTCAAGGTCAATCCAGGCATGGCGTGCGGCCAGTTGCTGCATCCCGGCCACCTGGTCGGGCAGGGTGTTGTCAATCATGTTGCCGTAGTAGGCATCCTGGAATGCCTTGCTGCGACCGGGGGTGCCCATGCCGTCCATCGCCACCACGATAAAGCCCAGCTCGGCCAGTGACTGATGGTCGCCATGTGCGGCGGCAAAGCCACGGGTGCGAATCGAGCCGACCTGCGGGCCGGGATAGATGTAATTGACGATGGGGTATTTCTTGCTGGCGTCGAAATGTGAGGGCTTCCACAGCATGCCGTGGATGTCGGTGGTGCCATCGCGGCCCTTGACCACGAATTTTTCCGGTGCCAGCCAGCCTGCGGCCTCAAGGCGGCGGGTATCGCCGCGCGCCAGTTCCTGGACTAGCGCGCCATCGCGCATCCGCCGCAGCAGCGTCACCGGCGGCTGGGTGGTGCTGGAATGGGTATCGACGAAAAACTCGCCATCTTCGGAAATGCTGACGCGATGGTCGGCATCTTCCGGGGTCAGGAGTTGCACCTGCCCGCCATCAAGGCTGGCGCGGTACAGATGCTTCAGGTACGGGTCGCGTCCGGCTTCGCGCCCCTGGCCGTAGAACCACACGGTGCGCGAGGCGGTATCCAGATGCAGCACTTCGCGCACATTCCAGTCGCCCTCGGTGATGGCGTGCTTCTGCTTGCCGGTCGCCAGCTCGTGCAGATACAGATGCCCCCAGTCGGACTTCTGCGTCCACCAGATGAATTCACCCGATTCGGGCAGATAGCGCCAGTTCACCACGCCGCCGATACCGCTTTCAAACTGGGTTTTGACCGTTTCCAGAAAAACATCGCGCACCGCGCCGGTGGCCGCATCGGCAATGCGCAGGGTGGCGCTTTTGTGGCCGCGGTCGGTGCTGACAAAGGCCAGCGTTTTGCCATCGGCCGCCCATTGCACATCTTCCCAGCCGCCATCGCAGCTGACGTGGTCGCAACTGGTGGAACGGTGGAAATCAGGCGGCATTTGCAGCGGGATAAGGCGTGGCGCATCGCCGGAGAGGTCAATCACCACGCGCTCAATCATGAAGATATGCGCATCGCCGACAAACGGATAGCGCCATTGCTGCACTTGCGGCGCGCCGGGATTGGTGCCGACCATGGTCATCTGCCTGACTTTGCGGCCATCGTGGCGGAAAGTGGCGATGCGGCGCGAATCCGGCGACCACAGCACGATGGGGCGGTCGCTATGCACCCAGCCGGCATTGTCGGTGGCATAGCCGTAGTCCTGCACGCCATCGTCGGTCAGCCGGGTTTCCCGGCCAGTCTGGATGTCGCGCAGCCACAGATTGTGTTCGCGGATAAAGACTTCACGCTGGCCGTCGGGCGATTTCACCGCTGGCGCTGTAGTGCCACGGTTTGCGGACGGCTGTTTGCGGCAGTCCTTGAAATCGAAGCTGCAACGGTAACTTTCGCCGTCATAGTCAAAGTGGATATGCCTGCCATCAAGACGCGCGGCTTGCAGCTGATTCACGAAATCCGCCGTCACCGGCTTGCCATGCGCGCGCGCCAGCCGGTTTGCCAGTGCGGCGCTGGCAGCAAATGCAATGGACTGGTTGCGGGCAGTATCCCAGGCTTTGGGCTGGAACTGCCCGCCTTCGTTCTGTAGCCAGAACAGGCGGCCATCGGCCTGCCAGCTGAGGTTTTTGACGTCGCCATCGAGCAGTGGATTCATGCGGTGCGCCAGCAGGCTTTCGGCGCGGGCGTAGTCTTCGCCAGTCAGTTGCGCGGGCGCATGCGCGGTTTGGGCTTGGCTCATGGCAGGGGACAGGCAGGCAGCAAGAAAGACGGCAAGGGCGGTGAATTTGGGCACGGGAGTGTTCTCGAAAGGCAAGCCATGGATGCTAGCTTGTATGGCGTGCAAGGTCATCTGCTTGGTTCTGCCTGAAAAACGAAGTATTGCAGGTCGTTCCAGTCGAGGCTCATGGCGGCGCTTTGGGATGGGTTGTGCATGGCTGGGCAGTGATTGCCAATTCAAGGGGTTTTATTCGGGGAATCGACCATGGACACTGTGCACCCCGCAGCGTCCAGTGTGCAAGGCAGGCGCTGTAGACATTTGCCAGGACACCCATGAAAAAAATCCCCAGCAAGTACAGCGGTATCGTCTTCACCTTTTACGCCACGGCGCTGATGGCCTTCATCATGAGCGCGTTTTTGGTGGCGTTTAATACCGGCATCGACAGCGGTTGGCCGCTGCGCACCCTGCGCGCCTATGCATTGGCCTGGCCGCTGGCGTTCGTGAGCCTGCTCAGCATCCGGCCGCTGGTGCTGAAGCTGGTGAGCTGGACAACGCAGGCCTGAGCCGGTGTTTACCGGCCATAAGAGACTTTGAACGGCTCTAAGCAACAGGCTTATGTGCGGGAATCGTGGCAGGTTGCCAGTAGCCACTGCCGCAAGGCGTTGTAGTCGTTGGCAAGTGGCGCGCCTTGCGCCGGGTGTGCCAGCGACTCGGCCAGTGCTATGGGCAGCGGGATGCTGTGTCCGGTCAGTGGCTCGACGATACTTTCAAACTTGGCCGGGTGGGCGGTGGCGGCCACCGCCCAGGGGCGGGTGTCCCCGGCGGCGCGGAAGGTGCGCAAGGCCGCCAGGCCGCAGGCAGTATGCGGGCAGGGGATGATGCCGTGGCGGGCGGGGGCGGCGGCAATTTCTGCGCGGATGGTGGCGTCATCGCTGCTGCTGGCGCTGAAGGCTTCCCGCAGTTCGGCATCGCTGCCATGCCAGTGGCGCAGGCGCTCGAAGTTGCTGGGCGCGCCCACATCCATGGCATTGGCCAGCGTGGCGCGGGTGGCCTGCGCGGCGTAGTCCTGCCCCTGGAAAAAACGCGGCAGGGTGTCGTTGGCATTGCAGGCCAGATGAATATCGCCGATAGGCAGCCCCATCTTGCGTGCCAGAAATGCCGCGCTGGCATTGCCCAGGTTGCCGGTGGGGATGATGAAGTTGAGCCGCTGGCCGTGCTCGGCAAAAAACGCGCAGGCGCTATGGCCGTAATAGGCGATTTGCGGCAGCAGGCGACCGAGACTGATGCTGTTGGCCGAGCCCAGCGGCAGGCGTGCGCGCAGTTTGCTGTCGGACAGGGCGGTTTTGGCAAGCCGCTGGCAGTCGTCAAAACTGCCGGTAACGCGCAGCGTGTGGATATTGTCGCCCCAGCATTCCAGCCCGTGTGCCTGACGCGGGGACACGCGGCCTTGCGGGTAGAGAATCACCACGCGGAATCCCTCACGACGATGGAAGGCGGCGGCGACAGCCGCGCCGGTATCGCCGGAGGTGGCGACCACGATGGTGCGGGTGGGGGCGGCGCTATCGCGCAATGCGGCAAGCGATGCGGCCAGAAAGCGTGCGGCATAATCCTTGAAAGCGGCGGTGGGGCCGTGGAACAGCTCCAGCAAAAAATCGCCCTCGCCATGCATGCGGTGCAGCGGTGCGGGAAAACTGAAAGCCTCGCTACAAAGCTCCGGCAGGCGCTCGCGAAGGCGCGAGTGGGCAAAAAACGGGGTCAAAATCGCCGTGGCGGCGCTGGCAAGATTGGGCCAGGGGGCAGCACCGGCAAGTTGCGGGATGTGCATTGGCACATACAGCCCGCCATCGGCGGCAAGACCGGCTTCAAGGGCAAGGTCGATATCGGTCACGGGGCTTTGGCCGCGAGTGCTGGCATAGCGCATTCAATCATCTCCGCACGGGTAGCCGTGGGCAGGATACACCGGCAGGCGGCAAGGGCATCTTTGCGCGGGCATTAAAATGAGGCGCCATTTCTCTGGAATCCTGTCATGCGTGCGTTATTGCTGTTGTTTGCCCTGTCGCTGCCGTTGGCCGATGCGCTGGCGGCCGGCTCGACTTGCCGGGTCTGGGAAGACCGCAATGGCAACCAGCGGCAGGATGCAGGCGAGCCGGGCGTGGCCGGGGTGCGGCTCTACGGTGGCCGGCAGTTGTTGCTGACTGCGGCTGATGGCAGTTATCAGCTGCCGGAAGGTTCGGCGCACGATGGGCTGCTGCTCATCAAGCCCGCCAGCCACGCGCTGCCGCTGCGCGCCGATGGACTGCCCGATAACTGGCATGCCGGGCGCGGCTGCCGGGATTTCGCTCTGCTGCCAGACCCGCAGCGCGAGGCGCGCGCGTTCGAAGTGCTGCTGTTTGCCGACAGCCAGACCGAGGATGCCACCGAGCTGGATTATTTCCGCCGCGACATCATCGAGCCGCTGGTGGGCAAGACCCGCGCCCGCTTTGGTGTCACCCTGGGCGATTTGGTGGATGACAATCTCGCCCTGTATCCGCAGCTCAAGGCGCAGATGGCGCGGCTGGCAACGCCGTGGCTGCATATCCCCGGCAATCACGACCTGGATTTTGATGCTGCGGATGATGCCGGTTCACTGGCGAGCTATCGCCGTCATTTCGGCGCAGACACTTTCGCCTGGGAGGAGCCGGGGCTGGTGTTCATCGGCCTGGATGATGTGATTTACCAGCCGGGGCAGTCGCCGCACTATATCGGCGGCCTGCGCGAGCAGCAGTTTGCTTTCTTGGAAGCCTATTTGCCAACCGTGCCGCGTGATGCGCTACTGGTGCTGGGCGTGCATATCCCGTTGTTTGACCAAGAAGCGGGCGTGGAGACATTCCGCGCAGCCGACCGCCAGCGGCTGTTTGCGCTGTTGCGTGATTTCCCCAAACTGCTGATTTTGAGTGGCCATCGCCACACCCTCGGCCATCACTGGCATGCAGCCGACAGCGGTTGGCAGGGTGCGCAGCCACTGCATGAATTCAATGTCGGCGCCGCCTGTGGCGCGTTCTGGTCGGGCGCGCCGAATGCTGCCGGAATTCCCGATGCCACCATGGCCGATGGCACGCCCAATGGCTATGCCCGGCTGCATGTCGGGGGCGATGGCGGTTACCGCCTTTCCTGGCATCCGGCCAAGCACGATGGCCAGGATGCGGCGTTTACCGAGGTGATGCGCCTGCACGCGCCGAAAGTGCTGCGCCAGGGCGCATATCCGGCCTGGGGCGTGTATGCCAATGTGTTCATCGCCCGGCCCGATGCCGAGGTTGAATACCGCATTGATGGCGGCCCGTGGCGGCCGATGCAGCGTTTTCTCGGCCCCGACCCCTGGCTTGCGGCAGAAAATGCCCGCGATGATGGCAGCGATAAGCTGCGCGGCTTCGACCGTTCCCCGGAAGCGCGTCCCTCCCCGCATCTTTGGCGTGCGCCACTGGATACCCGCCTGCCGGTTGGCCGCCACCGGGTGGAAGTGCGCGCGCAGGATGCGCACGGGCAGTGGCAGCAGGCGCATATCGACTACCGGCTGGACGCGGCCAGCCGCTGAACTGACGGATGTTGCGTTTCAGGCCAGAAGCTCGGCGCGCGGGCCGTTGACCGGGCTGACATAGGCCTGGGAATCGAAACCGGCAGTGGCAAACGCCTGCTGCATGGCCGTGGCGGCAACATGGGCGCGGGCGGCATCGTCAAACCAGGCAAATACGCTGGGGCCGCCACCGGAAATGCTGGCGCCCAGGGCGCCGTGCGCCAGGGCTGCGGCCTTGACTTGCGGGAAACCGGTAATCAATGCCGCACGGCGTGGCTCCACCAGTACATCGTGCAGACCGGCGGCAATCAGTTCGCGCTCGCCACGGGCAAGCCCGGTCAGGAACAATGCCAGATGCGTGCTGTGCTGCACCACTTGCGGCAGCGGGTAAGGCGCTGCCAGCACCGCACGGGCGCGGCGGGTTTCCAGTGTTTGCTCGGGGTGAACCACGGCTGCGTACAGCCAGTCCGGCGTATCCAGTGCAATCATGCGTTGCGGGTCGGCCAGTACCACGCCGCCCAGCAGCATTGGCGCGACATTGTCGCCGTGGCGGCTGCCGCTGGCGATGGCTTCCCCCGCCAGGGCGCAGTCGTATAGCGCGTGGCGCTCAAGCGGCTCGGGCAATAAGGCATTGGCGGCCACCAGCGCCGCCACGCAGGAGGCCGCCGAACCCCCCAGGCCCGAACCCAGCGGGATGCCTTTTTGCAGCCGCAGCTCAAAGCCGAAACCAATCCCGGTCTGTGCCCGCAGCGCCATCAGCGCCTGCCCGGCGGTATTGCGCGCCGCTTGCAGCGGAATGCTTTCAATGCCGGGCGTGTTGCCTGTAATGGCGCTGATGCGCACTTCCGGGGTGTCGATGCGGCGGACTTGCGCGCTATCGCCAAGGCCGCTGACAGTGTGGCCCAGCAGGTCGAAACCCACGCCGATATTGCCGACGCTGGCAGGGGCAAAGGCGCGGGCTTCTGCGGGCTGGGACATCGGGCACTCCTGAGAAACAGTGAACGGGCATGATGCCATGCGCCAGCGATGGGTGAAAAAAACTGTACAAGGCACTACCATGCGTCAAGAAGCAGGGGTACCGGCGTGCCGGTTGAGACAGTCCCTTTGAACCTGATGTGGTTGATACCACCGTAGGGAGCTCGGGCGCCTCTGAAAAGCTACTGCGGCGGGCGGTGCTCGGGCGGCTCTTTGTACCACCAGGTACACTGCGCTTCCTGCGCTCCGGCTTCCACCACCAGTCACTCGCTCGCTAGGCTTTTCAGAGGCTCCCAAAAATAAGAGCTGCACAGTGCATCGCGTATGCCTGCTTCGTTCCGCCACGGGCACTGCCCTTTGCCACAGGACGAAGTTCGATGAATGCCATCCCCAGCCAGCTTATCCAGCAGACCGAAGCCCTGTCTGCCGAAGTCACCCAGCCCATTCCCGGCTCGCGCAAGATTCATGTGGAAGGCTCGCGTCCGGATATCCGCGTGCCGATGCGCGAAATCGCGCTGACCCGCACGCCGACCCTGTTTGGCGGCGAAGAAAACGCCCCGGTCACGGTGTACGACACTTCCGGGCCGTATTCCGACCCGGATGCAAACATCGACCTGGCCGCAGGTCTGGCGCCCTTGCGCGCGGCCTGGATTGCCGAGCGCGGCGACAGCGAAGCATTGCCGGGGATTACGTCAGAATTTGGCCGCGCCCGCGAGCATGACCCCAAGCTTGCGCATGTGCGCTTTCCCAACCGTCCCAGGCCGCGTCGTGCCGTCGCTGGCGCCAATGTCAGCCAGATGCACTATGCCCGGCGCGGCATCATCACCCCGGAGATGGAATTTGTCGCCATCCGCGAAAACCAGCGGCTGGAGGCGGTGCGCGAGGCGCATCTTTTGAACCAGCATCCCGGCCATGATTTTGGCGCCAATATCCAGCGCATCATCACCCCGGAGTTCGTGCGCGATGAAATCGCCCGGGGACGCGCCATCCTGCCCAACAATATCAACCATCCCGAAAGCGAGCCGATGATTATCGGCCGCAATTTCCTCACCAAAATCAATGCCAATATCGGTAACAGCGCGGTCAGCTCCGGCATCGCCGAAGAAGTGGAAAAGCTGGTCTGGGCGATTCGCTGGGGCGCGGACACGGTGATGGACCTGTCCACCGGCAAGCATATCCACGAAACCCGCGAATGGATTTTGCGCAACTCGCCAGTGCCCATCGGCACGGTGCCGATTTATCAGGCGCTGGAAAAGGTCGATGGCCGCGCCGAAGAACTCACCTGGGAAATCTTCCGCGACACCCTGATTGAACAGGCCGAGCAGGGCGTGGACTACTTCACCATCCATGCCGGGGTGCTGCTGCGCTATGTGCCGCTGACCGCCAAGCGCGTGACCGGCATCGTTTCGCGTGGCGGCAGCATCATGGCCAAATGGTGTCTGGCGCATCACCAGGAAAACTTCCTCTATACCCATTTCGAGGACATCTGCGAAATCATGAAGGCCTACGACGTGGCGTTCTCGCTGGGCGATGGCCTGCGTCCGGGGAGCCTCGCCGATGCCAATGACGCGGCGCAGTTTGGCGAGCTGGAAACGCTCGGCGAGCTAACCCAAATCGCCTGGAAGCACGATGTGCAAACCATGATTGAAGGCCCCGGCCATGTGCCGATGCAGCTCATCAAGGAAAACATGGACAAGCAGTTGCGCGAATGCGGCGAAGCGCCGTTCTACACCCTGGGGCCGCTGACCACTGACATCGCGCCGGGCTATGACCACATCACCAGCGCCATTGGCGCGGCGATGATTGGCTGGTATGGCACGGCGATGCTCTGCTATGTCACCCCCAAGGAACACCTGGGCCTGCCCAACCGCCAGGACGTGCGCGAGGGCATCATGGCCTACAAGATTGCCGCGCATGCGGCTGACCTTGCCAAAGGCCATCCCGGCGCACAGGTGCGCGACAACGCGCTTAGCAAGGCGCGCTTTGAATTCCGCTGGCAGGACCAGTTCCATCTTGGCCTCGACCCGGAACGGGCAATGGAATACCACGATGAAACCATGCCCAAGGAAGCCCACAAGCAGGCGCATTTTTGCAGCATGTGCGGCCCGCATTTTTGCTCGATGAAAATCACCCAGGACGTGCGCGACTACGCCGCCGAACACGGCATCAGCGAAGAAGCCGCCCTGAAGGCCGGGATGGCGGAGAAATCCACCCAGTTCCGCGAACAGGGCGCCGAGGTTTATCACATCGAATAAACCGTACTGAATATGCGGCAACGGGCTGCGGTGGCGGCGGCCCAATTTGCCCAATGCGGCATGGCCGCTGTTTTACACTGCAAGAACCACTGTCCATGGGGTGTCTTATGAAGATTCACTCAGCATTTTCTTTGCGCAAACTGCTGCTTGCGGCAGGCTTGCTGCTACTCCTGGCCGGTTGTGCCTCCGGGCCGCATGTGCGTACTGATTACGACCCGGGGGCAAACTTCGGCCAATACAAGACCTGGGGCTGGTACACGCCGATTGCCATGGAACAGGCCGGTTATTCCAGCTGGGTCAGCGAGCGCATCAAAACCAATGTCGAACGCGAGATGGAAGCGCGCGGCTACCGTTACAGTGCCGAGCAGGCCGATATCAAAGTCAATTTCCAGTTGGCGACGCAGGAGCGCAGCGATGTCTATACCGCGCCACGCATGGATTTCAGCTATTTCTGGAGCTACCGCGCCCGTGCCTATGTCGCGCTTCCAATCTGGTATGACGAGGCCATGGTCAGCCGCTATACCGAAGGCACCTTGACGGTGGACTTGGTGGATGCGGCACAAAACCGCATGGTCTGGACCGGGGATGCAATTGGCCGGGTGGTGCGCCGCAGCCCGGAGGAGCGCGCTGCCGATATTGATGCGGCCGTTACCGCCATCTTTGCCAAATACCCGTATCGTGCGGGCGAATCGCAGCCGGTAGCACTTCCCAAACGCTGATTTTTCAGTGCCCAGGGCATAAAAAACGCCCCGCACTTGAACTGCACCTCAAAAGTTGGACGCCCATCCAGCTTTTGGGGTGTTTTTCATGGCGAAGTGCAGTGAGGCATTCAAACTGCGCAAGTCGCAGCGGCAACCTCTCACCCTGCGTGTAATCGCAGGTTTTTTGCGGAAGCCCCGAGAGATTCTGCAACTGCACTGCGCTTGTGCAGAATGACAAGCCGGAAGGCGCTGTAGTGAGTCTGCCAAAAACAACGCCCCGCAATGCGGGGCGTGCTTTCGTGGAAGATTACTTAATCTTGCCTTCCTTGTAGATTACGTGCTTGCGCACCACCGGGTCGTACTTTTTCATTTCCATCTTGCCGGGAGTGTTCTTCTTGTTCTTGTCAGTGGTGTAGAAGTGACCCGTTCCTTCCGAGGAAATCAGGCGGATTTTGTCGCGCTTGGAGGGCATGGTAGGGACTCCTTAGATTTTTTCGCCACGGGCACGCAGGTCGGCGAGCACGGCGTCGATGCCGTTCTTGTCGATGGTGCGCAGGGCCTTGGTGGAAACACGCAGCTTCACCCAACGGTTTTCGGAAGCCACCCAAAAGCGGCGTTCGTGAAGATTGGGCATGAAGCGGCGACGGGTTTTGTTCATCGCGTGCGAGACGTTGTTACCGGTCGTCGTACGCTTGCCGGTGACTTGGCATTGACGGGGCATGATGCACCTCTGGTGTCTGTGGTTGCCTTCCGTAGCCCGGAAGACGGCGGCCCCGGCGGAAATCCGCCGCGCGATACGGGCAAAACCTGCGACCCAAACCGCGCTTCGGGTACAGACTGCCCAAAGGGCAGCCGCAGAGAGCCGCGCATTATGCCCGATGAGAAGGGCGCGCGCAAGAAAACGTGATAGGTAACGGCCTGCGTGTGGCACACTACGCTATCTGAGCGATAGGGGGAGAGCAATCAATGTGGTTGCGTCGAGTTTTGTGCTGCGCGTTGTTGGCTGTTACGGCATCGGGCATCAGTGGCTGCATGGTGCCGGGCTTTGATGCCGACGCGCGGCATAGCCGAGCTGCGGATGCGCATTGCGACCAGCGTCTGCAAGGCTTGTGGATCAATACCAAGGATGTGCAGGAATTCATCGGCATCAACCCGCGGTGCGAGCTATATCTGGGTACGGATTTGGGGCCGACTGAACCGGCGATACCCTTGCATACCGGCGAATGGCCGCTGCCCGGGCGCAATTATCGGCTAGCCTGGGTGCCCTATATGCCGCTGCTGAAAAGCTATGCGGTGGCAGTTTCGGACATACAGTTCCGCAAAGGGCAGGGTATGTGGAGTGACATGCCCACTTACACCCCACCGCCACGCTACGCCCGCGATGTGCTGCTGTTCTGCTATCGCCTCAATGACAAGCAAGACCGGCTCAAGGTCGCGCCAGTGGGCTGGGATGGCAAGCACCAACTGAGCAGCGAAGTGGAAAAGAAGCACCTGCCGGGCGAAGTGCATCTGGGCAGCTCCGACACGATTTTGCCCGCAGGCTATGTGCATGTCGGCACTGGCCTTGCCGACATGCCGCAGCGCCTGCGCGCCGGGCTGTGTGACTTTTCCGGCGAATACGCCAAAGAGTTTCAGCTGGTCAGCAAATGATTGAAGGCGTGCGGGCAGTGGGCTGCGCCGCACGCCCGTGCCGTTCTTGCCGGAAATCATTGGCGGCGTTTTTCGCTGGCGATAAAGCCGCGGATTTCCTCTTCCAGCAGCGGTAGCGGAATCGAGCCGGGGGCGAGGAGGGCATCGTGGAAGCGGCGCACGTTGAACTTCTCGCCCAGTTCGGCCTCGGCTTCGCGGCGCAGGCGCATCATCACGATTTCGCCGAGCTTGTAGGACAGCGCCTGTCCCGGCCAGGAGATATAGCGGTCCACTTCGGTGGTGACTTCGTGCTCGGACAGCGCGGTGTTTTCGCGCAGGTAGGCCAGTGCCTCCTCGCGGCTCCAGCCCTTGTGGTGGATGCCGGTATCAATCACCAGGCGGCAGGCGCGCCACATGGCGTAGGTGAGGCGGCCAAAATCCTCGTAGGGGGTTTCGTAGATGCCCATTTCCTTGCCCAGCCACTCCGAATACAAGCCCCAGCCCTCGCCATAGGCGCTGATGTATTGCTTGCGGAAGGCGGGGGTTTCGCCCATTTCCATCACCAGTGAGCCTTGCAGGGCATGGCCGGGGGCGGCTTCGTGCAGGGTCAGCGCGGGCAGGTTGTATAGCGGGCGCGAGGGCAGGTCATAGGTATTGAGCCAGTAGGTGCTGGCGCCGCCGCGTCCGGCAGTCCAGAACGGCGCGATGTCCGGCGGCACCTCGACGATGGTGAAGCGGTTGCGCGGCAGTTTGCCGATGATTTTGCCAAGCTGCCCGTCCACCCGCTTGGCAATCCAGGCGGCGCGGCTCAAAAGTTCCTGTGGGGTCTTGGCGTAGAACTGCGGGTCGCTGCGCAGGAAGGCGAGAAAATCCTGGAAGCGGGTTTGCGGCGAATGACCTGCAAAGCCCACCTGCCGGATGATGGCTTCCATTTCGGCGCGGATTTGCGCGACTTCTTTCAGGCCAATCTGGTGGATTTCTTCGGGCGACAGGTCCAGCGTGGTGTAGTGGCGGATTTGCTGGCGATACCAGTTGACGCCATCGGGCATGGCCTCGGCGGCCAGTGTGGTGCGCGCGCCGGGCATGTATTCGTTGCGAAAGAATACGAGCAGCCTGGCATAGGCGGGGATGACCGATTGCTCAATCGCCTGCCGGGCTGCGCGGCGCAATGCCTCTTGCTGTGCTGCCGGGATGGTGCCGGGCATTTGCTTGAACGGGGCGTACAGCGCGGCCTGGGTAGCGTCCTTCAGCTCCGCTACCTGGGCGATGGACTTGTCGCGGCCATCGAGCGTGGCGCGCGGCACCGAAAAGCCGCGTGCAAGCCCGGCGCGCATATTGTCGATGTGCTGGTCAAAATAGCGCGGCACATCGTTCAGCATGGCGATATAGGCGCGGTAGTCCGCCACGTTGCGCAATTGGCTCTGCCCCATGAAGCCCAGCCATGACCAGAACGAGGAGTCGGCATTGAACGGCATTTCGTAATCGCGGAAACGCACGCTGGCGGCCAGGTCTTCAATCTGCGGGCGATACACCCGGTAGTTGATGCGCTCGGCATGAGAGAGCCTGGCCGGGTCGATGCCATCCAGCTCGCGCAGCACCGATTGCCACATCTTCAGGCGGCGCGCCTGCGCCGCAGGCGAAACATCCGGCAGGCTGGTGATGCGGCTTGCGTTGCTGTCTTCCTCAGCGGCATGGCCTTCCTGCTGCTGGCGCCAGGCCCATTCGCGCTGATAGATGGCCTGGAAACGCGCGTCCTCATTGGCCTGGGTGCTGGCGGCAGGTGCTTGTGCGTGGCTGGTGGCGGGGCAGGCAAGCGCGGCGAGCGCCAGTGCCAGGGCAGAGGCAAGTGGAGTTTTCATGCGGGCAGGGCAAGGACAGAAAGCCCGCAGTGTAAATCAATGCCCGGCGCGGTCGCGCTTCCAGCCGCGATGCTTGATGTCCAGCCACAGGCTGTAGCTGGCGGTGAAGGTGGGAAACAGGTTCTGCAAAATGCCCACCGAATCGTTCTTGCCGAAGATGAAATAGCTGAGCGTCATCAGGCTGCCGATGATGCTCATGTACCAGAACAGCCGTGGAATCACCGGCTTTTTGGCGCGGCGGCTGGCGATGAATTGCACCAGCCAGCGGCCGCCGAACATCAGCGCGCCCACCCAGCCGATGATTTTCCACGGGGTCATGTGGATGCCGGTCCAGGCCAGCCACTGCACCGGGGTATCCATGAACGGGGTCGGGTCGGTCATGGCGGTGGCAGTTCTTCGGTGGCGGTGCGGCGGCTGCGGGTGATGAGCCAGGACACGCCAAGCAGGTCGCGCACGCCGACCAGGGCGCGGCCAAGATTGGTGTATTTGGACACGCCGCTGACGCGGTGGCGGTGGTTGACCGGCACGCTTAAGGTGCGCCAGCCAGCGCGCTGCATCAGCGCGGGCAGATAGCGGTGCATATGGTCGAAATACGGCAGCTCAAGGAAGGCCGCGCGTTCCATCAGCTTGATGCCGCAGCCGGTATCCGGGGTGGCATCGCGCAGCATCCGTGCGCGGATGGCATTGGCCCAGCGCGAGGCCCAGCGTTTGCTGCCCGAATCTTGGCGGTTGACGCGCCAGCCTGCGAACAGTTTGGTATCGGCGCTGGCCTTGTCACGCTCGGCCAGCAGTTTGGGGATGTCGGCCGGGTCGTTCTGGCCATCGCCGTCCAGCGTTGCCACCCAGGGCGCGCGCGCGGCCTTGATGCCGTTGCGCACCGCGGTGCTCTGGCCGCTGTTGGTTAGATGCCGAATCACCCGCAGTTCTGGGGTGGTGGCTTGCAGGGCTTGCAACCGCGCCAGCGTGGCATCGCGCGAGAGGTCATCGACATAGATGATTTCAAACGCCAGCACGCCACGCAGGGCGGCGAGGATTTCCGCCACCAGCGGCGCGATATTGTCCTGTTCGTTATGCACCGGCACCACGACGGAGAGTTCGGGCGTGGGGTTCATGCGGCATCTCCAAAATAATCGCGGCACCAGGCCACCACTGGCGGCAGGCCGGTTTCAATCGGGGTGGCGGGGGCAAAGCCGAAGGCCGCCGCGGCCTTGCGGGTATCGGCGCAGGTGGCCACCATGTCGCCGGGCTGCATCGGCTTGTGGATTTTTTCTGCCGTCCGGCCTGCGGCGCGTTCAATCACGGCGATAAAGTCCTCCAGCGCCACCGGGGTGTGATTGCCGAGGTTGAACACCTGATGCGGGGTATCGCCATCGGCAGGGTGCGCAAGCGCGCCGAGAATGCCCGCGACAATATCGCTGATATGGGTAAAGTCGCGGCGCATCTGCCCGTGGTTGAACACCTCGATGGGGCGGCCTGCCAGCACTGCGCGCGAGAACAGCAGCGGTGCCATGTCCGGCCTGCCCCAGGGGCCGTACACGGTGAAAAAGCGCAGGCCGGTGGCGGGCAGGCGGTAGAGCTGCGCATAGGTATGCGCCATCAGCTCGTTGGCCGCCTTGGTGGCGGCATACAGCGAGCGCGGCTGGTCGATGCGCTGGTCTTCGGAAAACGGCGGCGTGGCCGAGTCGCCATACACCGAGGAGGAGCTGGCATAGACCAGATGCGCCACGCCATGCTGGCGGCAGGCCTCCAGCATGTTCACAAAACCCGCCAGATTGCTGTCCACATAGGCGTGCGGGTTTTGCAGAGAATAGCGCACGCCCGCCTGTGCGGCCAGGTGAATCACTTGCCCGGGGCTGATTTCCGCAAACAGCGCATTCAGGGCGGCGCGGTCGCTGAGGTCGAGCTTGCGGATGTCCACTTCCGGGCATAGCGCGGCAACGCGGTCGCGTTTTAGCTGCGGGTCGTAATAGTCGTTGTAATTGTCCAGCCCGACCACATCGAGGCCGCGCGCGGCCAGTGCCTGACAGACATGCGCGCCGATGAAACCGGCCGCGCCGGTGACAAGGATGGGAGAAGCAGAGGCCGACATCGTGGGGTTCAGGGCGTTTTGCGCAGCCGTTCCAGCACGCCGTCCAGTGCGTCCAGCGAGCCGTAATGAATCACCAGCTTGCCGCGCCCGCCGCGGCCATGCTGCACCGTGACTTTGCTGGCCAGGGTTTCGGACAGCTCGTTTTCCAGGGCGGCGATATCGGCAGAGGGCAGCGGCTTCTTGCGTTTTGATGGGGTGCCGAGCTTGCCTGCGGCCAGTTGCTGCACGCGGTGCTCGACCTCGCGCACGCTCCAGCCTTCGGCGGCGGCCTGCTTGGCCAGCGCGATTGCCGCCTGCGGGGTCAGCGACAGCAAGGCGCGGGCATGACCCATTTCGATTTCGCGCGCCTGCACCAGCTTGCGGATTTCCGGCGGCAGTTCCAAAAGCCGCAGCAGATTGGAAACCGCAGCACGCGAGCGCCCGACCGCCTCGGCCGCCTGCGCATGGGTCAGGTCGAACTCGTCAATCAGCCGTTGCAGCGCCTCGGCTTCTTCCAGCGGGTTCAGGTCTTCGCGCTGGATGTTTTCAATCAGCGCCATCGCCACCACGGTGCGGTCGTCCAGTTCGCGCACCACGGCGGGGATTTCAATCAGCCCGGCCAGTTGCGTGGCGCGCCAGCGGCGTTCACCGGCGACGATTTCATACTTGTCCTTGCCGATGCTGCGCACCACGATGGGCTGCACCACGCCCTGCACCTTGATGGACTCGGCCAGCTCCTGCAGCTTGGCATCGTCCATAGTGCGGCGCGGCTGGTATTTGCCCGGCTGCAAATGCTTGACCGGCAGGCGGGTGAGTTTCTCGCCCGGCTGGGCTTCCACGTTTTCCAGGGTTTTGACACCACCGGGAATCAGCGTGTTGAGGCCGCGTCCCAGTGCCGGTTTCTTGCTCTTGCTGGCTGCTTTGGAATTGCTCATGGAACCTCTCAGGCCGCTTCTGCGGCAGTGCGTTCATGCTGCAAGCGCAGCACTTCTCCGGCCAAACCCAGGTAGGCGATGCCGCCGCGTGAGCTGCGGTCATAGCCGATGATGCTGCGCCCGTGGCTGGGTGCTTCGGCCACGCGCACATTGCGCGGCACGATGGTATTGAACAGCTTGCGACCGAAATGCTGCTCCAGCTCGGCGGACACCGCATTGGCCAGGTTGTTGCGCACATCGAACATGGTGCGCAAAACGCCTTCGATTTCCAGCTGCGGGTTGAGCTTCTGCTTCAGCGCCTCGATGGTTTGCAACAGCGATGTCAGCCCTTCCAGCGCGTAATACTCGCACTGCATCGGCACCAGTACCGAATCGGCGGCAGTCAGGGCGTTCAGGGTCAGCAGTGACAGCGCCGGCGGGCAGTCGATGATGATGAAGTCGTAATCGCCGCGTACCGCATCCAGCGCGCGCTTGAGGCGCTGTTCGCGGCCTTCCTCGTCCATCAGCGTGATTTCCGCTGCGGTGAGGTCGGTATTGCCCGGCATCAGGTCGTGACCTTCCCCGGTGGCAAGGATGGCATCGCGCGGCGCGACTTCTTCCAGCAGCACATCGCAAGTGGTGTGCGCCACTTCATGCTTGTCCACGCCGCTGCCGGAAGTGGCATTGCCCTGCGAGTCCAGGTCCACCAGCAGCACCCGCTTGGGAGTGGCCGCCAGTGCGGCAGCAAGGTTGACGGCGGTGGTGGTCTTGCCGACGCCGCCTTTCTGGTTGGCAACCGCGATGATTCGCGCCATGAATGCTATGTCCTGTGAGCCGGGGAGTCGGCCATGCCGACGGAAGGACTGTGCATTATGCCCTGCCACCCCCTGCGGCGGAAATCAGGCGGCGGCGTGGCCGCGTCCGACCACCGCCAATTGCCGGCTGGCGGCCAGCCCCGGCACTTGCAGCGCATGTACCGCCTGCAATTGCCAGCCCGGTGGCAGCTGCGCGACTTCTTCGGCCACGGTTTCGGCTTTCATTGCCAGCAACACCCCGTCCGGCGCCAGCAAATGCCCGCCAAAGGCGATGATTTTGTCCAGTGTCGCCAGTGCCCGCGCGGTGATGGCGGCATACTGCCCCGGCTCATCCAGCGCCTCGGCGCGAGACTCGGCTACCCGTGCATTGGCAAGCCCCAAGGTGCGCACCGCCTGACGCAGAAAACGCGCCTTCTTGCCGTTGGATTCCACCAGCGTCACCTGACAGCCGGGACGGGCGATAGCCAGCGGAATGCCCGGAAGCCCGGGGCCGGTGCCCAGGTCAGCCAGCGCCGCATCCGGCACGAATGGCACCATCGCCAGCGAATCGAGTAGGTGTTTGGTAACCATCTCGCGCGGGTCACGGATGGCCGTCAGGTTGTAAGTGCTGTTCCAGCGGGTGAGCAGCGCCAGATAGGTCAAAAGCGGCGGCGCAAGCGCATCGGCATCAAGCTTCAACTCGGCAAGCCCTTGGCGTAGCAGTGGTTCGATATCGGAAGGGAGGGCAGTCAGATTCATGCATAAAAGTATGGCGTATCCGCAGCCATGCCTGCCCTGCCGGGAACACGTAATCCGGTTCAGACTTTATTAAAGTGTGAACAGGTTCTGGTGACATTCCCTATCCCCTTTGCGATAATCACCCCCGCAAAGGGGATAGGGAATGTCATCTAAGTTCATGGACAGC
>JAUMYP010000049.1 GCA_030528565.1 Pseudomonadota bacterium | reverse complement strand
GAATAGCTCAGTTGGTAGAGCGCAACCTTGCCAAGGTTGAGGTCGCGAGTTCGAGCCTCGTTTCCCGCTCCATGTTGTGAAGGCCCCGGTTATCCGGGGTTTTTCGTATCGTCAGCCGCTATTTATGGCTGCTGGGACCTGTTCGATGGCCGGATGGCAGAGTGGTTATGCAGCGGATTGCAAATCCGTGTACGCCGGTTCGATTCCGACTCCGGCCTCCATCGAAAACTTAAATAAAGCCCTGATTTTTCAGGGCTTTTTCTTTGTCAAAAGCCAAAGAATGGCGCGTTATATTTTTGTTGAAGCTTTGAATGAGGGGTAAAGCCGCGTTTGCCACCCGGGTTTGGGGTGGCAAAGTGGTGGTGGATTGTCTTGAGGCGTAAAGAGAAAAAGTTTGCCCGGGGTATCTTCTTGGCACCCATTGCTTCGCAAAAGCGGCATTTGTGCGACTCTAGGCCTTTGAAAAATTCAGGCTGCCACCAGTGCGGCGAGGTGCTGCTCAAATTGGCCGCTTGCACAGGCAGCGTTGACATGCTCGAAATAGTCATACCAGCCGCTGGCCTTGATGCCTGCCAGCAGGGTGTTGCGTGCTTCAATGCTGGGAAAGCGCCAGATGCCGATAAATGTGTGCGTACTGCCATGATCAATGCCGGGCGCTGTCTCGGCCAGCGTCAATACTTCAATGCCAAGGCCGGACAGCTCGCTCATGGCATTGCTGATGGCGCTCAGAAACTGCTGTCGCTGCGTGGCATCAAGGGCTTTCCAGGCCGCGTTCGGGGTATAGAGTTCAACCAGATAATGCATGGGGTTTCCTTCATTTACAGATTGCGCAAGGCGCGTTGGCAGATGCGCCGGGTAGCGGCGTTGTTTGAGGCTTGTTGCCAGTCCCGGCACAGGTCTTTCACCCAGTCGGGCTGGTCTTTGGCCGCATCGTTCAACCAGTTGGCGACCGAGTCCTGCACATAGCGGGACGGGTCGGCATTGAGTGCCGTCAGTATCGGCAGCGCCTGTTGGGGGTGTTGTTTCAAGGCGCTGATATGCGCGCACCATACGCCGCGCGGGCGCAGGGCTTCACTGGCAAAACGGCGCAAGCGTTCCGAGTTTTCCTGCGTCCACGGCAGGAGTGCGCTGATGGCAGTTTCAAGCTCACGCACCAGTTGCGGGCGCACGGCAAGCCACGCCCATTCGCGCACGCCAAAATGGGCGTCGTCGGCCAGTGGGCGGATGGCCGCAAGCCGCGCCGGAATATCCAGGTCTTGCCGCGCAGCTATCATGAAGCAGGCCCAGCCGCGTACCGTATCCGAGTCATGCGCTGCGCACTGGCCGATGCCGTCAATGCCCAGCTCCGCAAGCAAAACGGTGGCGATGGCGGCCATGCGCTTGAGGATGCCTTGCTGGCAGGCCAGGTCGATGGCTTGCAGTGCCGTGGCAGGCAGGCCGGGGAAGACGCTTTGCGCCAGCAGGCGCTGGTCAAGTGCCAGTCCTTCGGTCAGGGTGGCGCTGGCGATTTCGCCGCGTGAGAGCGCCTGCAAGATATCGGCAGGGATGTCGCTGGCGCGCCGCGCGCCCTTGCGTGTGGTGGTGTGCTTCATGTGGCCTCCTCCAGAGGGTGGGCGAGTTTGCCAAGCAGGCTGCGTAACTGCTTGCGCTCGTTGCCGGAAAGGCCGGAAAACAGGCTGGCAATCCACAGGCTGTGTTGTGCAAACACCTGCTTGGCAAGGCGCTTGCCCTTGCGTGTGAGCACGATACGCAGTGCACGCCGGTCATCGGCATCGGCCTGCCGTTCAATCAATGCCTCGCGCTCAAGGCCATCCAGCAGCCCGGTGACGGTGGCGCGGGTGATACCGGCACGCGCCGCCAACACATTCGGGGCCAGGCCGTCGTTGGCCGCATCCAGCAGAAACAGCAGGACAAAGCGCCCCTCGGACAAGCCATGCGGCGCCAGCCGTGCGGCGCAGTCGCGGTCAATGTCGGCAGCGACAGAGAGCAGCTGGAAACAAAGCCTCATGCCCTCGATATCGGGCAGCTCGCGTCGTTGCGCTTCATCAAGCAGTGCCTGGTATTTTTGCGACAGTTTCATGTTAGTCATCATATTGTATGGCGGCTAATTAATTCAAGTATTGCATCCGGCAGCGCAGCAGCAGGTTTGCGGGTGTTTTTCCACACCATCTGTGCACTTCCTTGTAGGCAAGTTTGTGGATAACTCGGCTAAGCCAGGCAGGGCAAGCCCTGTAGCTTTCTGGTGAAAAAATCACCAGCATGGATGCGCTTTTCCACAACGGGTGTGGATGGAATTGCCCACAACTTTGTGGATAAGTTTCAGGAGGCTTTATCCCGTCTGCGATTGCCGGGGCTGGTGATTTTTTCATCAGGCAATACGCATGGTTTGCCCGATATTGACGCCTGGCTGCGACCTGCAAAGCAGGATGTGTTGCCCGGGCTGGTGTTGTCAGCATGAACAAAACCGTCCATGCCCCTGAAAGCAAGGCCGATACGCCGATTCTGCTCAGCGCGCATCGCGGCGCGGCAGCCAGGGCTGGTTTCTTTGCCTCATCTTTGCCAGCAAAGAAGTAGCTGCGCCGCCGGGCGCAGTCCTGGCAGCGAAAAATTGCAAGCCATCAGGGGGCGCTTGTAACTGCCGCCGCTTGGCGCTAAGATGCCGCGCCTGATGCAGCCTTGTGCTGGCATCACCCGCCTGGCAGATGGCATTGCAGGCTCGGGCCGCCGGAGTCGTTGACATATCGGCACCGGACACACGTTTTCACCGGAAGGGGCCCTAGCGGCCCTTTTCTTTTTGTTTTTCTGGATTCCTTGATGGACAAGGCACAACAAATCAGCCAATTGCTGGCACCTACGGTTTCTGCGCTGGGGCTGGAGCTGCTCGGGGTTGAGTATCTCAACATGCCCGGCGGCGCGGTGCTGCGCCTGTATATCGACGTGCCCGAGGCCGAAGCTACAGGCGAGTCGCCGCGCTCGGTGGGTATCGACGAGTGCGAGCAGGTCAGCCGCGAAGTCTCGGCGCAACTGGATGTGGAAGACCCCATCAGCGGCCATTACACGCTGGAGGTTTCCTCCCCCGGCCTTGACCGTCCGCTGTTCACGCTGGCGCAGTTTGCCCGTTTTGTGGGCGAAACCGCCAAGGTCGGCCTGAAGCTGCCGCAGGAGGGTCGCCGTCGCCTGACCGGACGCATCCTGAAAGTGGAAGGCGAACTGGTGCATTTTGATATCGACGGCCAGCCGTTTGCGGCCAGCTTCGACAATATCGACAAGGCCCGCATCGTGCCCGACTGGGCGGCGCTGGGCTATGCCGCTGGCAAGGGCAGCCGTGGCAGCAAGCAAAAATCCCCAACCTCACCCAAGCAGGCGGAACAGGCCGCCGATGCGGAGTCTGAACAATGAGCAAAGACCTGTTGCTGGTCGCCGAAGCGGTCGCCAATGAAAAGGGCGTTCCCAATGAAGTGATTTTTTCGGCCATCGAAGCGGCATTGGCCTCGGCGGCCAAGAAACGCTATATCGACCAGGATGTCGCCGTGCGCGTATCCATCAACCCGAAAGATGGCAGCTATGAAACCTTCCGCCGCTGGGAAGTGGTGGCCGATGATGTGGTGATGGAATCGCCCGACAGGCAAATCCGCCTGATGGATGCGGTCGAAGAAGCCGAAGGCGTCGAAGTCGGCGACTACATCGAAGAGCAAATCGAAAATGCCGAATTTGGCCGTATCGCCGCCCAGGCGGCCAAGCAGGTCATCATGCAGCGGGTGCGCGATGCCGAGCGCCAGCAGGTGGTGGATGCCTGGAAGGGCCGTGTGGGCGAGCTGATTACCGGCACGGTCAAGCGCGTGGAGCGCGGCAATGTGTATGTCGATTTGGGCGGCAAGGCCGAAGGCTTTATCCCCAAGGACAAGGGCATTCCGCGTGACATCCTGCGCACCGGCGACCGCGTGCGCGGCTATTTGTACGAAGTCAAGAGCGAGCCGCGCGGCCCGCAGATTTTCATCAGCCGCGCCGCGCCGGAATTCATGATGGAACTGTTCCGCCTGGAAGTGCCGGAAGTGGGCCAGGGCCTGGTGGACATCAAGGCCTGCGCCCGTGACCCCGGCGACCGCGCCAAGATTGCCGTGCTGGCCTATGACAACCGCACCGACCCGATTGGCGCCTGCATCGGCATGCGCGGCTCGCGCGTGCAGGCAGTGACCAACGAGCTTAACGGCGAGCGCGTGGATATCGTGCTGTGGAGCGATAACCCGGCGCAGTTCGTCATCAATGCGATGGCACCGGCTGAAGTGCAGTCCATCATCGTCGATGAGGACAAGCACGCGATGGACCTGGCGGTGGCGGAAGAATCGCTGGCCAAGGCTATCGGCAAGGGCGGCCAGAACGTGCGCCTGGCCAGCCGCCTGACCGGCTGGCAGCTCAATGTCATGACCAGCGAACAGGTCGCCGCCAAGAGCGAGGCCGAACAGGCCGCTGCGCGCAGCCTGTTTGTGGAAAAGCTGGAGGTGGACGAGGAACTGGCCGGGATTCTGGTCAGCGAGGGCTTCAGCACGGTGGAAGAAATCGCCTATGTGCCGGTGGCCGAGCTGCTGGCTATCGACGGCTTTGACGAGGAGGTCGTTGAGGAATTGCGCGCCCGTGCCCGCGATGCACTTATCAATGACGCCCTGGCGGTGGAAGAGGCGCTGGATGAAAACCAGCCTGCCGAAGACCTGCTCTCGCTTGAAGGCATGGATACGGCCGTTGCCTATGAACTGGCCGCCCGTGGCGTGCGTACCCGCGAGGATTTGGCCGAGCTTGCCGTGGATGAAATCACCGACATCGAAAATGTCGATGAAGCCCGCGCCTCGGCGCTCATCATGGAAGCGCGCAAACACTGGTTTGAATGATGCCCGTGGGGCAGTCACACTAAAATCGAATACCGGCCATGCCTGACATGGCCTGCAATACGGAAAACGCATGTCGCAGAAAACCACTATCCGCAAACTTGCCGAACTGGTGAAAACCCCGGTTGACAAGTTCCTGGAGCAGCTCGCAGAAGCCGGAATGCCGTTCAAGGACGCCGACCAGGAAGTGACCACCGAGCAAAAAAGCAAGTTGCTGGCATTCCTGAAGCGTTCGCATGGCCGCGATGAAGGGGCGGCGGATATTGTCGCGCCGAAAAAAATCACCCTAAAGCGCAGCAAGACCGAAGAGCTGACCGTCGGCGGCGGCAAGAACAAGCAGACCGTGGAAGTCACCGTGCGCAAGAAAGTGGTGCTGAAAAAGCCCGCTGCCGGTGCCCAGAAAATCAAGCCGGTGGATGATGAGCACGCCGAAGTGCTGCGCAAGCTGGAAGAATCGCGCAAGCGCAACCTGGAAGAGCAGCAGCGTCTGGCCGAACTTGACCGCCGCCGCGCCGAGGAAGCCGAGGCCGAGCGCCGCCGGGTGGAAGAAGAAGCCCGGCGTGCAGCCGAGGCGGAAGCGGCGGCGAAAGCGGCTGAAGAAGCTGCGGCCAGGGCGGCCGAGCTGGCCGCACGCCAGCAGGAAGCGGCATCTGCACAAGAGGATGAAACGCTGCCTGCGCAGGATGCGGCAAAACCTGCTGCGCGCAGCGCCAAGCCTGCCGCGCCGCGCCGTGCGGAAAGCGCGCGCGATGAGCGTGGCAGCAGCAAGGGCAAGTCGCGCAGCTCGCACAGCATTGGCCGCGATGACGATGATGATGGCAGCAGCCGTTACGGCGGCCAGCTGCACCTGCCCTCTGGCGAGCGCAGCCGTCGCGGCGGCGCTGCGGCAGGCCGTGGCAAACCCGGCAAGGGGCGTCGTCCGGAACCTGCGCGTAGCGGCGGCGGCGAGCACGGCTTCCAGCGTCCGACCGAAAAAATCGTGCGCGAAGTCGCCATTGGCGAAGCCATCACCGTCGGTGATTTGGCGCAGAAGCTGGCGCTGAAGGGCGGCGAAGTGGTCAAGGCGCTGTTCAAGATGGGGGTGATGGCCACCATTACCCAGACCATCGACCACGACACTGCCGTGCTGGTGACCGAGGAGCTCGGCCACAAGGCCGTCGCTGCCGACCAGAACGATGCCGAATCGGAACTGCTCGCCCATCTGGAAGACCAGCAGGGCGAGGCCAGCCCGCGTCCGCCGGTGGTCACCATCATGGGCCATGTCGACCACGGCAAGACCTCGCTGCTGGACTACATCCGCCGCACCCGCGTGGTGTCCGGCGAGGCCGGTGGCATTACCCAGCATATCGGTGCCTACCATGTGGAAACCGACAAGGGCGTGGTCAGCTTCCTCGATACTCCCGGCCATGCGGCTTTCAGCCAGATGCGTGCCCGTGGCGCCAAGCTCACCGATATCGTGGTGCTGGTGGTGGCCGCCGATGACGGCGTGATGCCGCAGACCCGCGAAGCCATCCAGCATGCGCGTGCAGCCAAGGTGCCGCTGCTGGTGGCTATCAACAAAATCGACAAGTCCACCGCCGACCCGATGCGCATCAAGAACGAGCTGCTGGAGTCGGAAGTGGTTGCGGTGGAGTTCGGTGGCGATGTGGAAATGGTGGAAATCTCCGCCAAGACCGGGCAGGGCATTGACGACCTGCTCGACACCATCCTGGTGCAGGCCGAAGTGCTGGAGCTCAAGGCCGTGGCCGAAGGGCGTGCCGCCGGTGTGGTGATTGAATCCTCGCTCGACAAGGGGCGTGGCCCGGTGGCCACCGTGCTGGTGCAGCAAGGCCAGCTTGCCAAGGGCGATTACCTGGTTTGCGGCGTGCAGTATGGCCGCGTGCGTGCGCTGTTTGATGAAAACGGCCAGCAGGTGCCGAGCGCCGGGCCGTCGATTCCGGTGCAGCTCTTGGGGCTTTCCGGTGTGCCCGATGCCGGTGATGACTTCGTGGTGGTGGCCGATGAGCGTCTTGCCAAGGACGTGGCGCAGCAGCGCGATGCCAAGCGCCGTGAAATGCGTCTGGTCAAGCAGGCCGGTAACCGCATGGAAGACATCATGGCGCAGATGGGCGCTGGCAATGAACAGCAGGTGCTGAACCTGGTGGTCAAGGCCGACGTGCAAGGCTCGGTGGAAGCCCTGCGCGAAGCTCTGACCGGGCTGTCCAACGAGCAAATCCGCATCCATGTGATTGGCGCCGGGGTGGGCGGCATTACCGAATCCGATGCCCAGCTGGCGGCCACTTCCAAGGCCACCGTCATCGGCTTTAATGTCCGTGCCGATGCCTCGGCCCGCAAGGTGATTGAAGGCAACGGCATTGACCTGCGTTATTTCTCCATCATTTACGATGTCATCGACCAGGTGAAGCAGGTCGCTTCCGGGCTTCTGGGCGTGGAAATCCGCGAAGAAATCATCGGCATTGCCGAAGTGCGCGATGTGTTCCGCAGCTCCAAGTTCGGTGCCGTGGCTGGCTGCATGGTGGTCGAGGGCATGGTCAAGAAGTCCAACCCGATTCGCGTGCTGCGCGATTCGGTGGTGGTGTTCGAGGGCGAACTCGAAAGCCTGCGCCGCTACAAGGAGAATGTCGATGAGGTCAAGGAAGGCACCGAATGCGGCATCGGCGTGAAGGCCTATAACGATGTCAAGGCTGGCGACCAAATCGAATGCTACGAGCGCATCGAAGTGCAGAGGACGCTGTAAGCGATGGCAGGGCAACGCAAATCCTTCCATCGCACCGACCGGGTTGCGGCGCAGATGCGCCGTGACCTGGGCACCCTGGTGCATAACGCCGTGCGCGAGCTCGGCCTGCCTTCGGTCAGCGTTTCCGATGTGGAGGTCACCCGCGACCTGGCACATGCCAAGGTATTTGTCACCGCTTTGCTGAGCGAAAAATCGGCAGAAGCGGTGGCCGGTTTGCAGGCCAATGCCCGCGACATCCGCTACCAACTGGCGCAGATGATGAAACTGCGCCATGTGCCGGAGCTGCACTTCCATTACGACGATTCGGTAGACCGTGGCGAGCGTATTGATGCCCTGCTGCGTGAGTTGCCCGAAACGCAGACAGACCCGCAAGCCCCGGGCGGGGCGGAAGCACAGGATTGACCAAAGGATGCCGGGCTTGCCCGGCATCTGTTTTTGCCCACCATGTCCAAACCCCGCACCCGCCACCGTTTTCGCAAGCTGCACGGCATCCTGCTGCTGGACAAGCCCGGCGGCCCCAGCTCCAATCAGGTGCTGCAAAAAGTGCGGCACCTGTTCCGCGCCGAAAAGGCCGGACATACCGGCGCGCTTGACCCGCTGGCGACCGGGCTTTTGCCCATCTGCTTTGGCGAGGCCACCAAAATCGCAGGTCAGTTGCTCGGGGCGGGCAAGGCTTATGAAACCGTGGCCAGGCTGGGCATCACCACCGATAGCGATGATGCCGAAGGGCAGGTGTTGCGCGAGCGCCCGCTGCCTGCCTTGAGTGAGGCTGACATCCACGCTGCGCTCGCCAGACTCACCGGCCGCATCCGGCAAGTGCCGCCGATGTATTCGGCGCTCAAGCGCGGCGGCGAGCCGCTGTATGCCAAGGCAAGGCGTGGCGAAACCATTGAGCTGGACGCCCGCGAAGTCGATGTTCACGCCTTCAGCCTGCTGGCGGCGACGCCCGCAACACTGCGTCTTGCGGTGGAATGCGGCAGCGGCACCTATGTGCGTTCGCTGGTGCGCGACCTGGGCGAGCTGCTCGGCTGCGGCGCGCATGTGGCCGAGCTGCGCAGGCTGTGGGTTGAGCCGTTCCGCGCGCCGCGGATGTGGACGCTGGAAGAATTGCAGGCGCGGGCCGCGCAGGGTGAATCGTTACTTGATGCCTGCCTGCTGCCGATTGAGGCGGGTCTTGCGGCCTGGCCGAAAGTGCGGCTGGATGCCTTGCAGGCGCGCAGGCTGGGGCAGGGGCAGACGCTGGAAGGCGGGTTTGCACCGTGCGCAGAAGTCCTCGCCTGCGATATGCAAGGTCGCGCGCTTGGCATTGCGCAGATAGACGAAAACGGCAAACTGCGCGGCAAACGGCTGTTTTCGTGGGCGGCGGTGACTGGCGCTGCCGCATCCCAATCCAATAGCGAGACTTGCATATGAGCATACCCGCCATCCGCTTGTTGCCCGACACGCTGGCCAACCAGATTGCCGCAGGCGAGGTGGTGGAGCGCCCGGCCTCGGTGGTCAAGGAGCTGGTGGAAAACGCGCTGGATGCCGGTGCCACACGGGTGGATGTGGATTTGGAAGAAGGCGGCGTGCGCCTGATTCGGGTACGCGATGATGGTGCGGGTATCGCCGCCGATGAGCTGACCCTTGCCGTGCAGCGCCATGCCACCAGCAAAATCGCCACGCTCGATGACCTCGAAGCGGTCGCCACGCTCGGCTTTCGGGGCGAGGCGCTGCCTTCCATCGCCTCGGTCAGCCGCTTCCGCATTGCCTCCAAACGCGCCGGTAGCGCCCATGGATATGCGCTGGAAGTGGAAGGCGGCAAGCTCGGCGTGCCAGCGCCTGCGGCGCAGGGGCAGGGCACCACGGTGGAAGTGCGCGACTTGTTTTTCAATGTACCGGCGCGGCGCAAATTCCTGCGCACCGAGCGCACCGAGCTTGGCCATATCGAAGAATGGCTGCGGCAGCTGGCGCTGGTGCGCCCGGATGTGGAGCTGCGCCTGTCGCATAACGGCAAGCAGCTCAAGCGTTATCGCGGCGGCGAGGCGGCCGAGTTTGCCCGCGCCAGAGTGCTGGAAACCCTGGGCGAGGAATTCGCGCGCCATGCCATCGTCATTGAACATGAGGCAGCGGGGCTGAAGATTTCCGGCTGGATTGCCCAGCCCGCCTATAACCGCGCTGCGACCGACCAGCAATATTTCTATGTCAATGGCCGTGCGGTGCGCGACCGCAGCGTGGCGCATGCAGTGAAGCTGGCCTATACCGATGTGCTGTACCACGGCCGACATCCGGCCTATGTGTTGTTTCTGGATATCGACCCGCGCCGGGTGGATGTGAACGTGCATCCGGCCAAGCATGAAGTGCGCTTCCGCGATGGGCGGCTGGTGCACGATTTTGTCTATCGCAGCCTGAAAGAAGCCCTGGCGCAGACCCGTGCCGGTTCAGAAACTGACGCCGAAATGCCGGTAGCAGCGCCCAATCCGCTGGCTGCCGCGCAAGCGCCTGCCCAGATGGCCGCTTATGACTGGCAACGCCCGCAACCGGGCTTGCGGCTTGGCGTGAGCGAGGCGCCTGCGGCCTATGCGGCGCTGTATCGCGGCAGCCAGGCGGCTTCGCATGGCGAGCTGCCGGTGAGCGCCCCGGCGATGCCGGAGGGGGATGGCGAAATGCCGCCGCTGGGCTTTGCCGTTGCGCAGCTGCATGGCATTTACATCCTGGCCGAAACCGCCGAGGGCATGGTGGTGGTGGACATGCACGCCGCGCACGAGCGTATCAATTACGAGCGCCTGAAAGCGGCTTTTGATGGCGAGGGGCTGCGCCTGCAACCGCTGCTGGTGCCGCAGACCCTGGCCGTCTCGCTGCGAGAGGCCGAGTTGGTGGAGCAAGAAGGGCAGACACTGCGGCAGCTGGGCTTTGAGCTTGACCGCAGCGGCGAGTTGTCGGTATTGCTGCGGGCAGTGCCGGCGCTGCTTGCCAATGGCAATGCCGAGGCGCTGGTGCGCGATGTGCTCTCGGACTTTATCGAGCACGGCCACAGCCTGCGCGTGGCCGAAGCCCGCGACCGGCTGCTGTCCACCATGGCCTGCCACGGCAGCGTGCGCGCCAATCGCCGACTGACCCTGCCGGAAATGAATGCCCTGCTGCGCGATATGGAAGCCACCGAGCGTTCGGCGCAGTGCAACCATGGCCGCCCGACCTGGGCGCGCTTCACACTGGCGGAAATCGACCGCTGGTTCCTGCGTGGACGCTGAGAGATGAGTCACTGGCAACCTTCTGCTGAATTTGGTGCGCTGCGGCTGCGCGCCCGCCTGAACCGCCTGATTCGGGAATTTTTCCATGCCCGCGAGGTGCTGGAAGTGGAAACGCCGATGCTCTCGCAGGCAGGCGTCACCGATGTGCATATCGCCCCGTTTTCGCTGCAATTTTCCGGGCGTACCGAAGGCGGCCCGGCAACCCGCTGGCTGCGCACCTCGCCGGAATACCCGTTGAAGCGCCTGCTGGCGGCAGGCTTGGGCGACTGCTACGAGCTTGGCCGGGTGTTCCGCGATGGCGAAGCCGGTGGCCGCCATAATCCCGAGTTCACCATGCTGGAATGGTATCGGCAGGGCTGGAATCACCATCAGCTGATGACCGAAACCATCGAGCTGGTACAGGCCGCCCTGGCGCTGGTGGGGCGCAAGGCAGTGCGCGTTGAAATCGTCAGCTATCGTGAACTGTTCCAGCGCAGCCTGGGGCTGGATGCGTTTACCGCCAGCATGGATGAATTGCAGGCGGCGCTGGGCGATGTGCTGATTGACCCGGATGGCTTGAGGCGCGATGACTGGCTGGACTTGCTGATGACCCACCGCATCCAGCCGGGCTTTGCCGCCGATACCATCACCGTGCTGCACGATTATCCGGCCAGCCAATGCGCACTGGCGCGGCTGCGCGATGATGGCGATGGCTATCCGGTGGCCGAGCGTTTCGAGCTGTATCTGGGGGCGCTGGAGCTTGCCAATGGCTATCACGAGTTGGCCGATGCGGCAGAGCAGGGCGAGCGTTTTGCCCGCGATGTCGTGCTGCGCCAGCAGCGCGGCGATGCGCAGATACCACCAATCGACCCGCATCTGCTGGCGGCGCTGGCACATGGCCTGCCCGACTGCGCCGGGGTGGCGCTGGGCATCGACCGGCTACTGATGGCGATGCAAAACACCGGAAAAATCGCCGATGTACTGGCGTTTGATTTTTTCCGTGCGTAAGTTCCGGGGGCGGTTTCTCCACGGCTTCACACTGACGCGGTAAATTGGGCGCATGGTGAAAAGCATGTTTTCCTGGCTGGTTTTGATGGCACTGGGCAGCCAAGCGGCGCAGGCAGAATCGGTGCCACCTGACAGAATCATCTGCGAATCCGTTGCCGAACGCTGGCAGCAATGCGCCTTTCCGTTTGCGGGCGAAGCCGTGCTGCTGCGCCAGCTCTCGCGCACTGCCTGTGTGCGCAACCACTCCTGGGGGCAGGACGAAGGCGGTATCTGGGTAGCGCGCGGCTGCCGCGGCGAGTTTGGCGTGTTGCGCGGGAGCTCGGCAGATGCAGCGGGCGCGATGCTGTGGCGGCGCATGCGCTGCGAGTCCCGCAGCGGCATGCAAGTGGATTGCCCGATAGATACCCGCAATGGCGTGCGCTTGCTGCGCCAGCTCTCCAGGCCAGATTGCACACTGGGACGCAGCTGGGGGTTCGAGCCAGACCGCATCTGGGTCTCGCGCGGCTGCCGCGCCGAATTTGAAGTGCGCACCAGCAGCCAACCGGGATTCTGGCGCAGGCTGTTGCGCGATAGGCAAACCCAAAACCACGACAGCGGCCAGAGCCTGCGCTGCGAATCCCGCGCTGGCGCACGCGCAGAATGCGCCGTGTCCGGGGTAAGCCAGGTAGTGCTGGTGCGCCAGCTTTCCAGCGCAGCCTGTCACGAAGGGATTAGCTGGGGCTGGGATGAGAATACCGTTTGGGTGGATGCCGGCTGCCGCGCCGAATTCATGATTTGGT
>JAUMYP010000048.1 GCA_030528565.1 Pseudomonadota bacterium | reverse complement strand
CATCGACGACAACGAGGCGGCGAATCTCAAGCTGGTGTGTGATGAGATTTTTGGGCTTGACTGCTTCATGGGAAATTTGATTTGGAAATCAAGAGTAAGCGAAGACTCAAGAGGAAATAGTGGAATTTCCGTTGACCATGAATACATTTTTTGCTATGCAAAGAGAAATGCTGTTTCCTTGCGTGGTGCAAAAAAGGATTTAACAAAATTCAGTAATCCAGATAATGATACTAGGGGCATGTGGAGAAGTGCGGATATGACTGGATTGGCAACAAAAGAAAAAAGGCCCAATTTGCACTATGAAATAGTTAACCCGGAAACCGGGGTTTCATATCCGTGTCCCGTTAAGGGGTGGAGATTTGATAGGAATACGATGAATGAAAAAATTTCATCGGGCAGAATAATTTGGCCTTCCAGTCCTGATGGGAGGCCGCGGCAAAAAATGTTTCTTTCTGATATGGGAAGTGAATTTAAGAACTTTTCTTCTGTGATTTATGGATATTCCACAAGGGATGGGAGTAGGGAGATTAATTCAATAGTTGGTAGTGGGATATTTGACTTTCCAAAGCCATCGTCGCTTATAAGTGAAATGATTTCCCAAGTAGGTGGGGAAGATGTACTCATCCTCGACTTCTTCGCCGGTTCCGGCACCACCATGCAAGCGGTGATGGAACTGAATCTGGAGGACGGCGGCAATCGCCAGTGCATTTGCGTGCAAATCCCGGAAAAGCTGGACGAAAAAACTGAAGCCTATAAGGCGGGCTATCGCAGCATTGCCGACATTACCCGTGCGCGCATCGACAAGGTGATTGAAAAGCTCAAGGCCGAGCAGCCGGAGAAAACGCAGGGCCTGGCCTGCGCGCAGTTCACGTTGGCATCCAGTAACTTCAAGCAGTGGCGCAGCGATGTGGAGGCCGATGCCTTGCGCGCGCAATTGGAGATGTTTCAGCAATCGGAAAACGCCGCGCCCCAATCCACCGATGCGCAAACCGCCATGCTGGCCGAGTTGCTGTTGAAAATGGGCTTGGGCGCTTTGGGCGTGCAGGCCATCAGCAAAGCCAAAACCGTGGCGGGCGTGACAGTGCATCGCGTGTTGCTGGAAGGCGGGCGCCAGATTTGGCTGTGCTTTGAGCCATATCAGGACGCGCTCAAAGACGCCATTGCCAAGGACAAGCCGGCGCAAGTGGTGATGCTCAATTCCTGCTTTGCGGGCGACAAGGCTGACGAGCAACTGGCCAACCTGCAACTGGAATTGCAGGGGCTGGACATTGGCCTGACGGTGGTTTGAGGGGACAAGGCATGAGCGAAACCACCCAGCCCGCCGCGGCCGGCCTGCGCCTGCAATTTGCCCATCAGGATTACCAGCACCGCGCCGTGCAGGCCGTGGTGCAGGCATTTGACGGCCAGCCACTGAGCGATGAAGGCTTTCGCCTGCATGGCGCGGCCAGCGTGGACTACGCCGCAGACGGCAGCATTGCCAACCGCCTGTTGATTGCCGAGGCGCAAATGTTGCAAAACGTGCAAAAAGTGCAGGCGGCCAACGGCATTGAGCCCGTGGCCGAACTGGCGGCAGACCGCGAAGAAAACAGACAAGGAAGCGGCCAGTTTTGCCCGCATTTCACGCTGGAGATGGAAACCGGCACGGGCAAGACCTACACCTTCATCAAAACCATGTATGAATTGAACAAGGTGTATGGCTTCAAGAAATTTGTCATCGTGGTGCCCAGCGTGGCGATACGCGAGGGCACGATGAAAAATCTGGCCATTACCCGCGCGCATTTTGCGCAGGATTATGGCAACGTGCCCTGTGTGCCCATTTTGTACGACAGCGCCCGCCTGAATGATTTGCGCCATTTTGCGCAGGGCGATGCCTTGAGCGTGCTGGTCATCAATATCGACAGCTTTGCCAAAGACGGCAACAAAATCAAGCAGCAGGGTGAGCGCGCATTTGCGCCCATTGAATACATCCGCGCCGTGAGTCCGATTGTGATTGTGGACGAGCCGCAGAATTTTGAAACGGATATTCGCCAAAGAGCACTGCGCGATTTGAACCCGCTGTGCACGCTGCGCTATTCGGCCACGCACAAAAATACCTATAACCTGCTGTATTCGCTCAATCCGGTGCAGGCTTACGATTTGGGTTTGGTCAAGCAAATCGAGGTGGACGGCATCGAGGCGCAAGACGGCCACAACCAGGCGTTTGTGGAGCTGGTGAAAATCGAGGCCAAAGCCAAAAGTCTGGCGGCGCGCTTGCGCGTGGACGTGAATGGCAAAACCGGCGTGCTGCGCAAGGAAATCACGCTTAAGCCCGGCGAGGATTTACACGACAAATCCGGCGGCCGGGAGGTGTACGCCGAAGGCTATGTGCTCAACGATATTCGCGGCGATGAGGTGGAGTTTTCCGGCGGGCGCATTTTGCGCGTGGGCCAGCGGCAGGATGCGCTGCAAGATGCGGTGATGCGCTACCAGATTGAGCGCACCATCAAACACCATCTGGACAAGCTGAAAAAGCTCAAGCCCCTGGGCATCAAGGTCTTGAGCCTGTTTTTCATCGACAAGGTGGCGCATTACCGCCAGTACGATGCCGACGGAAACGCGCAGCCGGGCAAGTTTGCCGTTTGGTTGGAGGAAATTTTTGCCGAATACGCCCGCCGCCCGCAGTACCAGGGCTTGATTGGGGAGGATGCCTGCGCGGTGCACAACGGCTATTTTTCAGGCGACCGCAAGGGCAAGGGCGACAAGGCGCAAACCATCTGGAAAGACACCGGCGGCCACACGGCCAAGGATGACGATACCTACGCCCTCATCATGCGCGACAAGGAGCGGCTGCTGAGCCTGGACGAGCCGCTGCAATTCATCTTCAGCCACTCGGCCCTGCGCGAAGGCTGGGACAACCCCAATGTGTTCCAGATTTGCACGCTCAACGACACGCGCAGCACGCTGAAAAAACGCCAGGAAATCGGCCGCGGCCTGCGCCTGTGCGTGAACGCGCAGGGCGAGCGCGTGCACGAGAAGAACAGCAACGTGCTGACCGTGGTGGCCAATGAAAGCTACGAGGACTTTGCCCGCCAGTTGCAGGCCGAGATTCAGGAGGACACGGGCGTATCGTTTGCAGGCCGCACCCAAAACGCCCGCGCCAAGGTGCGCGTGCAGCGCAAACCCCTGAATGCCGAGGAGCAGGCGCTGTTTGAGGCCATCTGGCAAAAAATCAATTACCAGACGCGCTACAGCGTCAAGCTCGATAGCCAGAGGCTGGTTGCCGACTGCATCAAAGCCTTGGCCGATGTGCAGCAATACCCCAGGGTGGCGCGCCCCAAAGTCATCAGCACGCTGGCCGGCATTCACATGGACGAAACCGGCGTGGCGGGCGTGGCCAAAGGTGTGGGGCAGAGCGATGCGGGCGGGGGAAGCGCCATGCCCGCCGTGATTCCCGATGTGTATGCCTATATCCAAAGCCGCGTGCACATCAGCCGCGCCAGCGTGTTTGCCATTCTGGATGGCAGCGGGCGGCTGGATGAGTTGGCACTGAACCCGCAGGCTTTTCTCGATATGGCCGTGCAGGCCATGCGCAATACCTTGCAGGCTTTGCAGGTGGAGGGCATTGAGTACCGCGAAATCAATGGCCGCCGTTATGAGATGACGCTGTTTGAGCCGGTGGAAACCTATTTGAGCAGCGTGTACCCGCCCGGGCCGGATGCGCGCACGCCGCCCTTGCACAAAACGCTGATGCAGGCGCAGCCGCTGCAAGACCCCGGCACGGCCCCGGTGTTTGACTGCGTGCCCAGCGACAGCGAGGTGGAAAGCCGCTTTGCCCGCGACTGCGCGCTGGATGCGCGCGTGCGCTTTTTCTTCAAGCTGCCCGGCGCGTTCAAAGTCGACACGCCGCTGGGCCGCTACAACCCCGATTGGGCGGTGGTGTTTGAAGATGACAAGCGGGTGTATTTCGTGGCGGAAACCAAGTCCAGCCTGGTGGAGGGTGCATTGCGCCGCAATGAAGAATTGAAAATCGAATGCGGCAAAAAACACTTTGCCGCCCGCGCTGGTCAGGTTGTGAACTTCAAGGCAGTGAAAAACTTGCAAGAGCTGGTTTGAGTAAAGCGCGCTGGACTGTGCCGGGTCTGCTGCGCGAAGGCACAGGGTCTTCGCGCAGCTGGGAGGTTCTGCGCGACTTTGCATGGTGATGCACTATCAGTCGATAGCCAGTCTCGGCATCGCCAGCGCCGCGCCTTCGCGCTCGCAGGCGCGGGCGGCATAGCGGCTGGCAAAGGTCAGGTGTTCGGTGAGCGCGCGGGAAGGCTGCTGCGTCCAGGCGGCGCAGAGTGCGCCATTGAAGGCATCGCCCGCGCCGGTGGTATCCACCACCTGGGCCGGGCAGGCGGGCAGGCGATAGTAACTGGCGGCATCGCCATGCAGGTGTTCGCCGTGGGAAACAAAGCAGCCGGCGCTGCCCAGGGTGATGATGACGCTGCCGCACGGATGCAGAGTGCGGCAAGCCAGATGCAGGGCTTCATCGCTGGCCGTGGCAACACGCTCTGCGGGAATTGCCAGTGCGGTATGCCGGTTGAGCAGGGCTGAAAACTCGGTTTCGTTCGGGGTGATGACATCTGCCAGTGCCAGGAGTTCTGTGCTGCTTTCGGCATTGGCCGGAGCCGGGTTCAGCACGGTGCGCGCTCCGGCGGCGCGTCCCAGCGCCAGTGCCTGCTGCACCGTGGCTATCGGGGTTTCCAGCTGCGCAAGCACCACCTTGGCCAGCCGGAACAGCGTGTCCTGGGCAGCCAGATGCGCAGGCGTGAGTTCGGCATTGGCACCGGCGCCGATGACGATACTGTTGCGGCCTTGCCGGTCAACGAAGATTCCGGCGCTGCCGCTCGGGGTGTGGGCGCACAGGTGCGCCACCAGCCGCAGCCCGTCGGCTTTGGCCAGATGGCTGGCGATGCGCGCCCCGGCATCATCGCCCAGCGCGCAGACAAAGCTGGTTTCGGCTCCGGCGCGGCGCGCGGCGATGGCCTGGTTGAAGCCCTTGCCGCCGGGGCCGCTGTGGTAGCGTCCGGCCAGGGTAGCGCCGGGGGCGGGCAGGCTATCGGTCTGCCAGACATGATCAAGATTGAACGAGCCGACCACGACTACCTGCATGGCTCAGGCTCCGATAGCGTGCAGCACGCCAGCGATGGTGGCGGTCATCATGGTGGCGAGGGTGCCGCCCAGCACCGCTTTCAGGCCGAGCCGCGCCAAATCCTGGCGGCGTTCCGGTGCCAGTGCGCCGATACCGCCAATCTGGATGGCGATTGATGAGAAATTGGCAAAGCCGCACAGCGCATAGGTGGCAATCAGCTTGGCCTCAGTGGACAGCGGTGCAACCCCGGCGACTTGCCCGGCATCCATCCGGGTCAGTTGGTCGTAGGCGATGAATTCGTTGATGACCACCTTGGTGCCAATCAGGCTGCCTACGGCGGAGGCATCCTGCCAGGGCACGCCGATGACCCAGGCCAGCGGGGCGAGCAGTTTGCCGAGCAGATTGGCCATGCTGGTGGGCTGTCCCAGAGCCGCTTCCAGCCCGGTCACCTGACCCAGCCAGATGAGTGGCGCGTTCAGCATGGCAATCAGCGCGGTGAAGGCCAGCAGCATGGCGCCGACATTAAGGGCCAGCTTCAGGCCGTCCGAGGCGCCGGCGGCGGCGGCATCAATCAGGTTGCTGCTGGTTTTTTCCACTTTCACATCGACCTTGCCCAGCGTGTCCGGTATCTGCGTTTCGGGCATCATGATTTTGGAGATGACCAGGGTGGCCGGGGCGGCCATGATGCTGGCGGTGAGCAGATGCTTGGCATAGAACGCCTGCTGCGCCGGGTCATCGCCGCCCAGCATGGTGACATAGGCGGCCAGCACGCCACCGGCAATCGTCGCCATCCCGCCCAGCATCAGGGTCAGGAGTTCCGATTGCGTCATCCGCGCGATATACGGCTTGATGACCAGTGGCGCTTCGGTCTGGCCGACAAAGGCATTGGCGCAGACCGAGAGCGTTTCCGCCCCGGATACCGGCATCAGCTTGGTAATGCCCCAGGCCATCGCCTGCACCACGCGCTGGATGAGGCCAAGGTGATAGAGCACGCTCATGAAGCTGGCGAAGAAGATGATGGTCGGCAGCACCTGGAAGGCGAACACGAAACCGAATTTGTCCGGACGGGTGAAGTCGCCGAACACCACTTTCGCGCCCTCGGTGGTAAAGCCCAGGAGTGTCACAAAACCCTTGGAAATGGCATCAAATGCGCTGGCTCCCCACGGCGTCAGCAGCACGAAGCAGGCCAGCGCGATTTGCAGCAGCAGCCCCGTGCCCACCAGCTTCCAGTTCACCTGGTGGCGGTTATTGGAAAACAGCCAGGTGATGCCAATCAGAACCGCAAGGCCGAACAGGCCAAAGCCGATGCGCGCGAGTGCGTCCATAAATGAATGTCACAACTGAAACAGCCGCCATTATCGGCCAATCAGGCCACGCCGCGCAGCGCCACCCACAGGCCGAGGGCGAGGAACAGCAGGGCTGCGGCAAGGCGGGCGGCTTTCAGCGGTAGTTTCTGTGCGAAGTGGCTGCCCAGCAGCACCACCGGGACATTGGCCAGCAGCATGCCCAGCGTGGTGCCGGTGATGACCTGCCAGAGCGCATCGTATCTGGCGCCGAGCAGCACGGTGGCGACCTGGGTTTTGTCGCCGGTTTCGGCCAGGAAAAACGCGATGCTGGTGGCGATAAAGGCGCCGCGCGCAGGTAATGGCGTGTCTTCTTCCAGTTTGTCCGGTTTCAGCGTCCACAGGGCGATGGCGATAAAACTTGCCGCCATCCCCCAGCGCAGCACCTGGGGCGTGAGCCAGAGGGCGAGCCATTGTCCAAGCCAGGCGGCGAGGGCGTGATTGAGCAGGGTGGCAACGAGAATGCCGCAGATAATCGGCCAGGGCTTTCTGAAGCGTGCGGCCAGCAGTAGTGCCAGCAATTGCGTTTTGTCGCCGATTTCGGCGATGGCCACTGCCGCGGTGGAAAACAGCAGGGCGGAGAAGGGTAGGTCGTTCATGACAAATCCGGCGCCGGGCGCAAGGCCGATGACACGAAAGCACGCATGCCGGCACCCGGCATGGGCGGCATGAGCACCTTCGGTCTTGCCACTGGCAGCCAGGGCTGCCAGGCGCGCGCCATGGTCTGCCGACCAAGTGTGTTGACGCGGGCGCCGATGCTTGAATCGGCAAGCTACTCCCCCAAGGAGGGCGCAGATGATAAACGGGGGGCTTGCATTTTCATAAAATGATAATTATTCTCATTCCTAACTTAAGCCAGTGGAGCATCCCATGTTCGACCCAGCCCAATCTCATGTTGCTGCCGATTGTGAAGCCTTCAATAGCAGTGGTTTTGACGCACAGCTGCGTCCGCGCCCGGTGGCCAGCATCGAAATTGACAGCATGGCGCTGCTACAGGGCGAGCGCGAAATCGTGATTCGCCACGGCAATGAATGCTACCGCCTGCGCCATACCCGCAATGACAAGCTGATTCTCACCAAATAAGCGCGCCTTTATGCGCCCATCAAGCCCGCGCCGGATATATGGCGCGGGCTTTTTCGTGGCGCAGGGTGCGATAATTTACGTTTTCCATTCCGAGAGCCTGCCCATGACCCAGAAAACCATCCTCAACGACACCCACCGCGCCATGGGCGCCAAAATGGTGGACTTTGGCGGCTGGGACATGCCCATCCATTACGGCTCGCAGATTGACGAGCATCATCAGGTGCGGCGCGATGTCGGCATGTTTGATGTTTCGCATATGACCGTGGTGGATTTGGAAGGCGCACGGGTGCGCGAGTTCCTGCGCCGTCTGGTGGCCAATTCCGTGGACAAGCTGAAAGTGCCCGGCAAGGCGCTGTACACCTGCATGCTGAATCCGCAAGGCGGGGTGATTGACGACCTCATCATCTATTTCATGCGCGAGGACTGGTTCCGTCTGGTGGTGAATGCCGCCACCCGCGAAAAAGACCTGGCCTGGATTAACGCCCAGGCTGCCGAGTTTGGTGTCAGCGTCAAGGAACGCCCGGAGTTCGGCATGGTGGCCGTGCAAGGCCCGAATGCGCGTGCCAGGGTGATTGCCCTGCTGCGCGAAGCCGACCGCGAGGCCGCTGACAAACTGGCGCGCTTTGCCGCGCTGGAAGCGCAAACCGTTGAGGGCGTGACGGTGTTCCTGGCGCGTACCGGCTACACCGGCGAAGACGGCTTTGAAATCATCATCCCGGAAAAACACACCGTGGACTTCTGGAATGCGCTGGCCGCAGCCGGTGTAAAGCCCGCAGGCCTTGGCGCACGCGACACCCTGCGTCTTGAGGCGGGCATGAACCTCTACGGCCAGGACATGGACGAAACCGTATCGCCTTACGAGGCCGCACTGGGCTGGACCGTGGCATTGGATGAAGGGCGCGACTTCAATGGCCGCGCCGCGCTGGAAAAGCAAAAAGCCGCAGGCGTGCCGCGGCAGATGCTGGGCATCGTCATGGACGAAAAAGGCGTGCTGCGCCACGGCCAGAAAGTGCTGTGTGAGCGCGGCGAGGGCGAAGTGCTCTCCGGCACCTTCTCGCCGACCCTTGGCAAAGCCATTGCGCTGGTGCGCGTGCCCGCTGGCGAGGTGGGCGCGCTGCACGTGGATATCCGCGGCAAGCAAGTGCCGGTGCGGCAGGTCAAGTTCCCGTTCGTGCGCGAAGGCAAGGCGCAGGACGGCATCTGAATGCATCCCGGTGGTGACGCGGGCAGACTGCGGCGCTACGATTCACACAGTTTCACTTCACCCCAAAATACGGAGTTTTCATGCTCAAGTTTCTTGAATCCCACGAATGGCTGCGCGTTGAAGGCAACCGCGCAGTCGTTGGTATTTCCGACCACGCCCAGGGCCTGCTGGGCGACCTGGTATATGTCGAACTGCCCGCCGTGGGCGACGAAGTGGAGGCCGGCAATGCCTGCGCCGTAGTGGAATCGGTGAAGGCCGCTTCCGATGTGTATGCCCCGGTCAGCGGCAAAGTGGTGGAAATCAACGAAGCCCTGGCCGACAAGCCGGAAACCATCAACGAAGACGCCTTTGGTGAAGGCTGGCTGTTTGTCATCGAAATGAACAACCCGGCCGATGCCGAGACGCTGCTCAGCGAAGACGCCTACAAGGCAAAAATTGCTGAAGAGCACTGACTCAAATCATCGTGTTGCAGCGGCCACCTGCGGGTGGCCGTCCTGCTTTTCACGAGTAAAATTGCCCTGGTATAAGTTGACAGTTATGGAAAGCATGATTAGGTTCGGTGGTCCTGATTGCTCAACTTGGGATACCGGAAACCAAATTGACAAGGAGCTTTTGCATGGCGATGAAAAAAGCCACGAAGAAAGTTGTTGCCAAAAAAGTGGTGAAGAAGGTAGCAACAAAGAAAACGGTAAAGAAAAAGGCAGTTGCCAAAAAAGTGCTTGGTGCGGGTAATGAAGTAGAAAAGATTGCCGCCAAGAAAACGGTAAAGGCAGCGGCGAAAAAAGTGTCTGCAAAGGGCGCTGCAACAAAAGCAGGAGCCGTTGAGTTGCCCATAGAGCCGCTTATTGCCAAAAAGGCTGTTGTGAAGAAAATGCCGGTAAATCTGGCCAAAAGTATGATGGAAAGGGCTGAGTCAAGAAAGGCCGCAGTGGTTATGCCGCTGACCCCTAAGCCAATTATCTGAAGGGCGCGGCCTGGCTATGTCCGGGGAAGCTCAGGTAGAACAAGGTGTCACACAGGACTGCGAGGCTTCGCCTTTATGGGGAGTTTGCTCAGGACTCGTTATCGAGCTTCAGCCACGCAGTTTGTGGCAGGCCAATGGCACTATCGAGGATAGTGGGTAAAAGCCCGGAAGGCAGACCGCTTTCGGCATTCCAAAGCACAGCAACGCCGAGATTCTGTTGTGGCAGTACGGCCATCGCGGCACGGTAGCCTTGCACGGCGCCGCCATGGAAATACATCGGCTGGCCTGCATAGTTGTAGACCCGCCAGCCCATGCCATATCCGGCCGAATACAGCCGTTCGCGGCGCCAGCCGGCTGCACCACGCATTTCACTGGGGGTATCAATGCGTAAGGTGCGGATGGTATTGAGTAGCTGCGGCGAGAGGACATCCGGCCGGTGGCCGGTTTGTGCCAGAAGGTATTGCGCCATGTCGGTGGCGCTGGCATTGACCCCGGCGGCAGGCCCCAGGCGGTAATAGGTGGGCTTGGGCATCAGCGAGCGCCAGCCGCTACCGGCACGGATATGCGGTTTGGCCCAGCTCGGGCTGCGGGTGATGCCCTCAAGCCCCAGGCTGGCATCGTTCATGCCCAGCGGTTTGAAAATCCGGCGCTGGATATGGTCATCAAATACCCGTCCGGTGGCGCTGTGCACCACATCGCCAAATACGCTGAAGGCGACGTTCTGATAGGAATAACACTCGCCAGGTCCACAGGATAGCGGCGCGCCGGCCAGCTTGGCGCGTACGCTGTAATAGCTGGCATTGGCCTGAATATCGCGGTCGAAGGCCGTGCGCGGCAGGCCGATGCTATGACTTAAAAGATTGGCAACTGAAAGCCGTGAGGTGGCATCGGCGCTGCGCAGGCGAAAATCGGGCACATAGCGCACCACGGGTTGATGCAGGTCAAGGGCGCCTTCTTCTACCAGCATGCCGCCCAGGGTGCCGGAAAAAGTCTTTGACAGCGATGCCAGACGGAACACGGTATGCGCATCCACCGGCCGCGGATTGAGCGTATCGGTGACGCCATAGCCGCGTGCGGAAAGGATTTTGCCGTCCTTGACAATGGCAACGGCCAAGCCGGGGACGCGTTGATTGGCCACAATCTGTCTTGCCATTTGCTCGAAAGTGCGCACATCAAAGGGCAGCGGCGCTGCGGCCTCGGGCTGCGCATGAGACTGTTGCTGCCGTTGTTCGCGCGCCTTGAGATATTCATCCAGGGGGGAGCCGGGCTGGGCAATCGAGCCGCCTGTGCGGCGGGTGTCGCTCTGTGCCAGCGCGGTGTGGCTGGGCAGTAACGCCATTGCACCAAACTGCAATGCAAGCAGGGCGGGGAAAAGGCGTTTGTGTGTGGCCGGGTTCATGGTGATTTCAATCAAAGCTGATATTTTCGATACTAATACTTGTGGCATTAAAGTGCATGAATATGTGCAAATTGTTTGCGCAACATATTGATTGGAAAAGTCTTTGTTGTGTGCCTGATGATTGCTTCTAGCCAGCGCCGCCGCGATGGGCTAACGTGCGCGCGATTGAACGGAGCCATGCATGCCTGCCCCTGATGCTTCCGCCCTGGCGCGACTTCGTGCCGAGCTTGCCGGCTCGCCGGCATTGCTCTGGGCCTTGTTGTATTTCTTCTGCCTGCTATGCGGCTATTACGTGCTGCGCCCGGTGCGCGAGGCGATGGGCGCATCGGCGGATGTGCTGGCGGTGTTTCCGCAGGGCCTGATTGACTGGGCGGCCGCGCATGGCTGGGCGCTCAAGGATTTCACCCTGCAAATCCTGTTTACCGGCACGTTCATTGCGATGCTGGTTTTGCAGCCCCTGTATGGCGCGCTGGTATCGCGTTTTCCGCGCCGGGTATTTCTGCCCGCAGTGTATGTACTGTTCATCGCCTGCCTGGGGGGCTTTTGGTGGGCATTCGAGCAGCAGCTTGCTGGCCGTGGCGCGCTGTTCTTTATCTGGGTGGCGGTGTTCAACCTGTTTGCGGTGTCGGTGTTCTGGAGCTATATGGCCGATGTGTTCGACAACGAACACGCCAAGCGGGTATATGGTTTTATCGGCGCAGGCGGCACCATCGGTGCCTTGACCGGCCCTGCGATTACCAACTTCCTGGTCGGCATTATCGGGGTGGGCAATCTGCTGCTGGTGTCCATCGGTTTTTTGCTGGCCTGTCTTTTCTGCATCATGCAATTGCGCCCGCATGCTCTGCAGCGAGAACAACAGCAAGGACAGGGGCAAGCGGGCAAGGCCATTGGCGGCTCGGTCTGGGCAGGCATGAGGCTGGTGGCAAGCGACCCGCTGCTGCGTGCGCTGGCGCTGTTGATGTTCTTTGGCGTAGGCGTGGGAACCCTGCTGTATAACGAGCAGGCGGCCATCGTGCGTGCCGCTTACCCGGATGCCAGTGATGCCACGCGGTTTTATTCGCGCATCGACTGGGCCATCAACGGCCTGACGCTGCTGGTGCAGTTGTTCCTGACCCGCTGGCTGCTGCGCCGTCACGGCATCACCCCGGCGCTTCTGATTCCCGGCTTTGCGATTCTGGCAGGTTATAGCCTGCTGGCGATGTCGCCGATGCCGCTATTTGTGGCGCTGGCCCAGGTTGTGACCCGCGCCGGTGAGTTTGCGCTGGCCAAACCGGCACGGGAAACCCTCTATACCCGCGTCAGCCGTGAGTCCCGCTACAAGGCCAAGGCATTCATCGACACGGCGGTGTATCGCGGTGGCGACCTGGGCTTTGTCTGGCTGCACAAATGGCTGGCGGTATTCGGCTCGCGCATGGTGTTTGTGGCCGGTATCGGCATCACCGTGGCGATGCTGCTGAGCGCGCTGCAAGTTATCAGGCACCAGCAGCCCCTGAAGCCAGAGCCGTCCGTAAAACCATGACACGCGGCATTAGAGCCATGCCTTTCAAGGTCTTTGCTCTGTCCCCTTAAGCTCCACCAATTCC
>JAUMYP010000010.1 GCA_030528565.1 Pseudomonadota bacterium | reverse complement strand
TCCACGGCAAGAGTGCTCAAACAGGCGCGGGGGGAAAGACCTTGAAAGGCATGGCGCTTAAAACGCTTCTGGCCATTGCGGCGGCGATGCTGTTTTTTCCTTGCGTGGCGGCGGCGCCACTTCTGCCAAGGCCTGCCAAACTTTCAGCGCATCCACGGTGGCGGCCACATCATGCACCCGCACGATGGCAGCGCCGCGCTCGGCGGCCAGCAAGTGCGCCGCCAGCGAGCCATACAGACGTTCTTGCGGATTCTGCCGCCCGGTAATTTCGCCAATGCTGCGCTTGCGTGAAAGCCCGGCAACCACCGGCACGCCCAGCTCGGCAAAGCGCGGAAGCTGCGCCAGCAGCTGCAAATTGTGCTCCAGCGTCTTGCCGAAACCAAAACCCGGGTCAACAACGATTTGCTTGCGGTCAATACCGGCCATTTCGCAGGCAAACATGCGCTCGGCCAAAAACCGGTGTACTTCGCTCACCACATCGTCGTATTGCGGTGCCTGCTGCATGCTGCGCGGCTCGCCCTGCATATGCATCAGGATTACCGGCACGCCAAGCCTTGCCGCCATCTGCAGCGCGCCCTCACGGCGCAGCGCATAGACATCGTTGATGATGCCCGCACCTGCGGCCACCGCCGCCTGCATTACTTCCGGCTTGGAAGTATCGATACTGATGGGCACATCGACCTGCGCCGCCAGCCCTTCAATCACCGGGATGACCCGCTGCAACTCCTCCTGCAACGGCACTTCGCCAGCCCCCGGGCGTGTGGATTCACCGCCGATATCCAGAATATCCGCGCCCTCGGCCACCAACCGCAGACCGTGGGCAATCGCCGCCTGCACACTGTCATGCTGACCGCCATCGGAAAACGAGTCCGGGGTGACATTGACAATGCCCATCACCTGCGGACGTTCAAGCCGCAAGATTTTTCCGGCGCAATCGAGTTTGCAGGTGGTGTCGAACATCGCTCTGCCGTTTTTCAGGAATGACGCCTAGCTTACTGCCAAGGCCGCCTGCTGCGGCCAAATATCAACCAGTAGCCTCCTATCACCCAGGCCAGCGCCGCCGCCCAGCCTGCCAGCACATCGCTTGGGTAATGCACGCCCAGGTACACGCGGGAGATGGCCACCATCGGCACAAAAACCAGCATTGTGGCAATCACCGGCCAACGCATCCGGCTACGCCAGGCCAGCAATACCAGTACCACCGCCAGGGTCATCGAGCCCATGGCATGACCGCTGGGAAAACTGTAAGTGGCTTCTGGTGCGATGGATGCCCATAGCGCCGGACGCGGGCGGGCAAAGTAATGCTTGGCGGCCATGTTCAATAGCGCCGAGCCAGCCAGTGACAAGCCGGCAAACCAGCCTTCCGGCCAGCGCCTCTTGACAGCCAGCAGCAGTACCAGCAGCACATCCACCGGTATCACGCCGTACTGGTAGCCCAGCCATGAGAAAAACAGCATCAGCGCATCCCGCGCCGGAGTGTGGTTTGCCGCCATCCACTCCAGCAGCGGGCGGTCAAAGGGGATGACTTCACCGCTGTAGATACTTTCTGCCAGCTCGCCAAAGCCCCATAACGACAACGCAATGGCGGCAAACAGCAAGGTCTGGCGCAGACCATGCTGGCGCGATTGCTGCCAGGCAAAATGCAGGCATTGTTTCAAGCGCCCAGCAGGCATGCTCACGGCTGCAGGCCATAGCGCCGTGCTACATAGTCATCAATCAGCGCGATGAATTCATGGGCGATGTTCTCGCCGCGCAGGGTGACGGCTTTTTCGCCATCAATGAACACCGGCGCCGAAGGCGCTTCGCCGGTGCCCGGCAGGGAGATGCCGATATTGGCGTGGCGCGATTCGCCCGGGCCATTGACCACGCAGCCCATCACCGCCAGGGTCATGTTCTCGGCACCGGGATGCTTGATTTTCCACTCCGGCATGCGCTCGCGCACATGCGCCTGCACCACTTTCGCCAGCTCCTGGAAGAACTCGCTGGTGGTGCGGCCACAGCCCGGGCAGGCGGTGACCATCGGCGTGAAGGCGCGCAGCCCCATGGTTTGCAAAAGCTCCTGGGCGACAATCACTTCCTGGGTGCGCGACTGCCCCGGCTCGGGGGTCAGCGAAATGCGGATGGTATCGCCGATGCCTTCCTGCAACAGCACTGCCAGCGCGGCGCTGGAGGCGACCATGCCCTTGCTGCCGATACCGGCCTCGGTCAGCCCCAGATGCAGGGCAAAATCGCTGCGCCGCGCCAGGTCGCGGTACACCGCAATCAGCTCCTGCACGCCGCTGACCTTGGCGCTCAGGATGATGCGCTCGCGCCCAAGGCCAAGCGCGACGGCGCGCTCGGCCGAATCCAGCGCGCTGCGAATCAGCGCCTCGCGCAGCACCCGCCCGGCATCCCAGGGTTCGGCGCGTCCGGCATTTTCGTCCATCAGGCTGGCGGCCAGGCTTTGGTCAAGCGAGCCCCAGTTGGCGCCGATACGCACCGGCTTGCCGTACTGGATGGCAAACTCAATGAGCTGCGCAAACTGGGTGTCCTTCTTTTTGCCAAAGCCGACATTGCCGGGATTGATGCGGTATTTCGCCAACCGCTCGGCACAGGCCGGCTCGTTGGCAAGCAGGGTATGTCCGTTGTAATGGAAGTCGCCAATCAGCGGCACTTCGATGCCCATCATCGCCAGCTTGTCGGCAATGCGCGGGATGGCGGCGGCAGATTCGGCATTATTGACGGTGAGCCGCACCAGCTCCGAGCCTGCCCGCCACAGCGCCGCCACCTGTTTGACGGTTGCGGCCACATCGGCGGTATCGGTATTGGTCATCGACTGCACCACCACCGGCGCATCGCCGCCCACGCACACCCCGCCAATCTGTACGCTGCGCGTTACATGGCGGGTCCTCGGGCCAAAACTGGAAATCTGGGTCGCATCATTCATGCGCATATTGTAGAAGGAAGGCTATCCTTGTCGGATGCAAATCCCCGCTGCTGACCAGATTCTGACCCCCTCGCAACTCAATACGCTATCGCGTGGTCTTCTGGAAGATGCTTTCCCGATGGTCTGGATTGAAGCTGAACTGGGCAATGTGGCGCGGCCTGCCTCCGGGCATCTGTATTTCAACCTGAAAGATGCCCGCGCCCAGATACGTGCAGCGATGTTCCGTGGCCGGGCAGCGACTTTGCGTTTTGCTCCGCGCGAGGGGCTGAAGGTGCTGGCGCGCGGCAAGCTGACCCTGTACGAGCCGCGCGGCGATTACCAAATCATCATCGAGCAGATGGAGGAAGCCGGTGAAGGCGCACTGCGCCGCGCCTTTGAAGCCTTGAAGGCGCGCCTGCAAGCCGAAGGCCTGTTTGCCGCCGAGCGCAAGCGCCCGCTGCCGTTCCTGCCGCGCCGCATCGCGGTGCTGACTTCGCCCAGTGGCGCGGTGATACGCGATATCTGCTCGGTGCTCTCGCGCCGCTTTCCACTCATTGAGCTGGAGCTTTTGCCGGTGCCGGTACAGGGCGAAGGCGCGGCAGCACATATCACCCAGATGCTGCAACGCGCCCATGGCAGCGGCCGCTATGACCTGCTGCTCTTGGCGCGCGGCGGCGGCTCACTGGAGGATTTATGGGCGTTCAATGACGAGCAACTGGCGCGCGCCATTGCCGCCTCGCCCATCCCGGTGGTCAGCGCCATCGGCCATGAAACCGACTTTACCCTGGCCGATTTTGCCGCCGACCTGCGCGCGCCCACGCCTTCAGCCGCAGCGGAACTGATTGCCCCCGACCAGCAGGCCATTGCCCAGCGCCTTGCCCGCGCCCGGCAACGCATGCAAACCGGGACAGGCCAGCAGTTGCAGCAGAACATGCAGCGGCTGGATTATGCTCGCCTGCGGCTGGAGGCGCGCAGCCCCGGCGCGCAACTTGACCTTGCCCGGCTGCGCCAGCAGCAATTGCGGCAACGGCTGCACAGTGCGCTTGCACAACGGCTGCAAACCGCCCTGCAACGCACCACACAGGCAGTACGCACACTGGAAAGCCACGCCCCGGAACGGCGTCTGGCCATGCTGGCCGCACAGCAGCAGGCCATGGCACATCGCCTGCAACGCGCCTGGCAGCAAACCTGGCAGCAGGCCCGGCAGCGCAGCCAATCTGCCGGGCATCGCCTGCAACAACAGCACCCCGGCGGGCGGCTGCAACAATTGCAGCAACGCCTTGCGCAACTGGCAACACGCCCGCAGACCGCCATCCACCAGCAATTACGCCTGCAACAGCAACAGCTACAAGGCGTGGCGCGGGCGCTCAATGCCGTCAGCCCGCTGGCAACGCTGGCGCGCGGCTACAGCATCCTGCACAGCGCAGATGGCCGCGTACTGCGCAGCGCCCACACCGTACAAGCTGGCGATGCCCTCAGCGCCCGTCTGGCTGATGGCGAAATTCAGGTGATGGTCAGTTCCGTAAAAGCCCTGCCGCGACCATGAAAACCTGGCTGTTTCTCGTCATCGCCATCATTGCCGAAGTCATCGCCACTTCCGCGCTCAAAGCCAGCGAAGGCTTCTCCCGCCCGCTACCTTCGGGCATCGTGGTCATCGGCTATGCGCTGGCGTTTTATTTTCTTTCGCTCACACTCAAATCCCTGCCAGTGGGGATTGCCTACGCCGTCTGGTCGGGGCTTGGCATCGTCCTGGTCAGCATTGCCGCCTGGTATTTTTACGGGCAAAAGCTCGATGCCTGGGGTTATATCGGCATCGCTTTCATCCTGGCAGGGGTATTGATACTGAACCTGCTGTCCAAGAGCAGCGCCCACTAAGCCGGAAAACACCTGATGCCCCTTGCACCCCACTATCCGCTTTATCTTGCCAACCGCCCGCATACCACCGCTGCGCGGCTGGATGTGGCTGACAAATACAGCGGCGATATCGTCACACAAACCAGCCTGGCCGATGCGGCCATCATCGAGCGCGCGATTGCCGCGGGAGTGGCCGCGCGCTCAAGCATGGCCGAGCTGCCCGCCGATGCCCGCCGCGATGTGCTGCTGCATTGTCTGCGCCGTTTTGAAGAACGTCATGAAGAACTGGCCAAGCTGCTGTGTATCGAAGCGGGCAAACCCATTGGCGATGCCCGTGGCGAAGTCACAAGACTTGCCGATACCTTCCGCATCGCTGCCGAAGAAGCCACCCGCATCAACGGGCACACCCTGGAGCTGGCAGTCTCGCCACGCAGCCGCGGCTACCGGGGCTTTACCCGCTACGTACCAGTGGGGCTGTGCAGCTTCATCACCCCGTTCAATTTCCCGCTGAATCTGGTCGCACACAAAGTGGCGCCGGCGATTGCCGCAGGCTGCCCGTTCATTTTGAAGCCATCGGGCAAAACCCCGCTGGGCGCGCTCGTCATTGCCGAGATTCTGGCCGAAACCGGACTGCCGCCGGGTGCCTTCTCCATCCTGCCCTGCCACGATATGGATGCCGCGCCACTGGTGGAAGATCCTCGCATCGCGCTGTTCTCCTTCACCGGCGGGCCGATTGGCTGGCAGCTCAAGGCCCGCGCCGGACGCAAGAAAGTCACCCTGGAGCTGGGCGGCAATGCCGCCTGTATCGTGGATGCCGAACCCGGCGCCGCGCTCGAACATATCGCCGAACGGCTGGTGTTCGGCGGCTGTTACCAAAGCGGACAAAGCTGCATCAGCGTACAGCGCGTGCTGATTCACCAAAGCCACTACCCGGCGCTGAAATCCTTGCTCAAAGCCCGCCTTGGGCAGCTTGTTGTCGGCAACCCGCATGAAGAAAACACGTTTATCGGCCCGCTGATTGACCAGGCCAGCGCCGAACGTATTGAAGGCCAGATAGCCGAAGCCATTGGGCATGGCGCTGTGCTTGTCCATGGTCAAGCCCGGCGCGGCAATCTGCTGCCGCCGCAGCTCCTGGAAAACGTGCCCACGCATCTGCCCCTGTACCGGCAGGAAATCTTCGGCCCGGTGATGCTGCTGGAGTGCTTCGAAGATTTCGACGATGCCCTGGCACGCGTCAACGCCAGCGATTACGGCCTGCAAGCAGGCGTGTTCACCGCCCGCCTCGACCACAGCCTACGCGCCTGGGACCGCCTGGAAGTAGGCGGCGTCATCATCGGCGATGTACCCAGCTTCCGCGTCGACAACATGCCCTATGGCGGCGTCAAAGCCTCCGGCACTGGCCGCGAAGGCGTGCGCTCGGCCATCCTCGACATGAGCGAAGAACGCCTGCTGGTACTGCGCGGCTAACTGCCCTCCTGCCCCAAAAACTACCCCCCAAGTCAGCAAACTTGGGGGGCAGCATTTTCAGGAATCCATTTCTGCTGTTTGAAACATCATTTTTTACAGCCGGTCAGGCGCAGGGTCTGGCCGGGCTGGATGGCATAGCGCGGGGCGCGGATATTGTTGGCCGAGGCCAGTTGCTGTATCGAGCAGTTGTAGCGGCGGGCGATGGCGTTCAAGGTTTCTCCGCGCGCCACGCGATGCGTGCGGGGGGTGCGCTGACGCTGTTGCGCCCGGTTGCGCGCCGCTGCTGTGCTTGCCGCCGGTGCGCTGGCACGCGGTGGCGCTGCGGCGGTTGCAGTGCTGGCCGGGGTCAATTCGCCTACATGCACTTCACCCACCGGCGCGGCGCTGCCACGGATCAGGGCGCCGTTGACACTGCTCATCATCAACTGGCGGGCGTTTTCGGCACGCTTGCCGGTGACGCAATAGCGGTTGTAGAGCGAGGCGATGGTATGGGTCACGGTCAGCGTGGCACCTTCAGGGATGGGCTCATTATTGTTGCGGTAGCGCGGATTGAGATTGCGCAGTGCGCGCTGATAGCCATTGCTGCCGCGGGCATTGCCAAGGCAGATGGTCAGCTCATTGATGCTGGTCGCGCGCTTGAGCTGGATTTGCGTCACTCGCCCCGCGCCCCAGGTGCGGGGGAAACGCAGGCCATATTCGGACGGATGCAGATACAGCCAGGCAGCGGCAATCACCATCGGCACATAGTCGCGGGTTTCTCCCGGAAACTGGTTATAGACGCTGATATCCCAGAAACTGCGGCCGCCGCTTTGGTTATAGATACGCAGCGCACGGCCTTCGCCGCCGTTATAGGCAGCCAGCGACATTTCGATATTGCTGTTGAGCTGGGCATAACGCTCCAGCAAATAGGCCGCTGCCGCTTCTGCCGACATGCGCGCATCAAAGCGGGTATCAAAGCCGGTACCGTCCGGCCCCAGGCCAAAACGTTTGCCGGTGGCCGGCATGAACTGCAACGGGCCTGCCGCGCCCGCGCGCGAGCTGACATGCACCTTGCCGTTGGACTCTTTGGCCAGGATGCCAAACAGCAGTGCCTCGGGCAGGCCGGCACGCTGGAAGGCCGGCGCCATATGCGGGCGCAGGTACTGGTAATTGACATAGCTTTCCATCAGCGCCGGGCGCATATCGGTCAGCCAGCGGCGAATGCCCTCCTGTACCGCAGGATTGAACTGCACCATCTGTACAAAACGCTTGTTGCGCTCATCCAGCAAGGCATCGGCACCGGCGGTATCCGGTACTGCTTCGCCGGTGAAGTTGATGGGGTCTTCATCCTCATCGCCTTCATCCAGCGCATCATCATTGGCCTGTACGCCCTCGGCCTGCGCCTTGGGTTGCAGCATGCGGCGATACACCGGGGTCAGCGACTGCACCTGGCAGCCACGCACATTGCTGCACTCGGCAATCAGTTTTTCCATATCCGTCAATGCCGCATCCTGCTGCTGGGCATCGGCAGCCTGCACAAAACGCGCCTCAATGCTTTGTGCTTGCTCAAGGATGCCCTGCACGGCGCGCGAGAGGCGCTGGGCATTGCCCTGGGCCGGTGCCAGCAAGGCCATCGCCGTCAGCAAGGCAAGGGAAAGTTGGGCTGTTTTTTGCCGTATCAAAGCCATTTTTTTATTGCACAATGCCAAGGAAGCCCCGCAGGGTAACCGCGCCCGGCGCGGCAGACAAGGCGCACAATGGGCGCTTGCCGCATAAAATCTGCGCCGTTCAGTCTTTGGAAAAGCAAAAGCATATGAACCCAATCCTTGTGGGCAAGGCCGTGAGCAGCGCCAATGGCGACCTGATTCACCTCAACCCCCGATACGGCAACCGCCACGGCCTGATTGCAGGCGCGACCGGCACCGGCAAGACCGTCACGCTGATGACCCTGGCCGAAGGCTTTAGCAAAATCGGCGTGCCGGTGTTCCTGGCCGATGTCAAGGGCGATGTGGCCGGGCTTGCCATGGTTGGCAGCGACAATGCGCGCATCAACCAGCGCGTGGCGGACATCGGCCTTGAAGGCTTTGCATACCGGGAAAACCCGGTGGTGTTCTGGGATTTGTGGGGCAAGCTGGGCCACCCGGTACGCACTACGGTCAGTGAAATGGGGCCGCTGCTGCTATCACGCATTCTGGAATTGAACGATACCCAGTCCGGGGTGCTGGATATCGTCTTCAAGCTGGCCGATGACCGTGGCCTGTTGCTGCTGGACTTGAAAGACCTGCGTGCGCTGCTGAATCTGGTGAATGAGGAGCGCAAAACGGTTTCCACCGAATACGGACTGGTCAGCAGCCAGTCCATCGGCGCCATCCAGCGCGCGCTGCTGCGGCTGGAGCAGGAGGGCGGCGAGCTGTTCTTTGGCGAACCGGCGCTGGAATTGACCGACCTGATGCGCACGCATCTGGACGGGCGCGGCATCATCAATATCCTGGCCGCCGAACAGTTGGTTTTGAAGCCGCGGCTGTATTCGAGCTTTTTGCTGTGGCTGCTCTCGGAGCTGTTCGAGCGCCTGCCGGAAGTGGGCGACCCTGAAAAACCGCGCCTGGTATTCATTTTTGACGAGGCGCATCTGCTGTTTGGCGATGCCCCGCCTGCACTCAAACAGCGTGTGGAGCAAGTGGTCAGAATCATTCGCTCCAAGGGCGTGGGCGTGTATTTCTGCTCGCAATTGCCCGATGACATCCCGGACAACATCCTCGGCCAGCTTGGCAACCGCGTGCAGCACGCCTTGCGCGCTTTCACTCCGCGCGACCAAAAGGCCGTCAAAACCGCAGCCGAAACCTTTGTGCCCAACCCGGCGCTGAAGGTCGCTGAAACCATTTCGCAGCTGGGCACCGGCGAGGCGCTGGTATCCGTACTGCAAGACAAGGGTGTGCCGATGCCGGTGGAGCATGTCCTCATCGCCCCGCCCGGCTGTCGTCTGGCTGCCATCAGCGATGCCGAGCGCGCGCGCATCCGCGCTGCAAGCCCGGTCGGCCTGAAATATGAGCAGGCACAGGACCGCGAATCAGCCTTTGAAGTGCTGGCCAAGAAAGCCGAGCAACTGGCGCAGCAGGCGCAGAGCGCGCCTGCCGCAGCGGCAGGCAACAAACCCCAGGCCGAGCAAGGCGGCTTTGGGCAAAGCATCAAAGATGCCGTTTTTGGCACTGGCCGCAAACAGGGCATGCTGGAAACCATGGCAAAACAAACCGCCCGCACGGTCGGCAACAAAGTCGGGCAACAAATTTTTCGCGGCCTTTTGGGCGGCTTGTTTGGAGGCAAACGCTAATGACAACACAAACCACGACCGGCAAAAAATCTGCCATTGACCGTTTCTTGACCATTGTTGAAAAAGGCGGCAATGCACTGCCGCATCCGGCAACGCTATTTGCCATCCTTGCCTTCACCGTGGTGCTGCTGTCCTGGGTGGCCTCGCAATTTGACCTGTCGGTGCAGCATCCGACCAGCGGCCAGGAAATCAACCCGGTCAACCTGCTGAGCGTGGAAGGCTTGCAGCGCATCCTGAGCAGCCTGGTCACCAATTTCACCAGCTTTGCGCCGCTCGGCACCGTGCTGGTATCCCTGATTGGCATTGGCGTGGCCGAGCACTCCGGCCTGATTGGCGCGGCGCTGCGCAAGCTGGTGCTAACCGCGCCGCGCTTTTTGCTGACCCCGGTGATGGTATTTGCCGGGGTGATGTCGAACATGGCCAGCGAAATCGGCTATGTGCTGCTGGTGCCGCTGGCCGGGATGGTGTTCATGGCCGCGGGCCGTCACCCGATTCTCGGCATGGCGGCGGCTTTTGCCGGGGTGTCCGGTGGTTATTCGGCCAACCTGCTGCTTGGCACTATCGACCCGTTGCTGGCCGGCCTCTCGCAAGAAGCCGCGCGCATCGTTGACCCGGCCTATACCGTCAGCCCTGCCGCCAACTGGTTTTTCATGATTGTCTCCACCTTCCTCGTCACCGGACTGGGCTGGTGGGTGACCGAACGCTTTGTAGCCACCCGCTTCCCCAACGCGCCAGTGACTGAAGGCCAGCAAGAAGACAAAATCGAACAAATGAGTGCAGCCGAAAAGCGCGGCCTGACCTTCGCCAGCATCGCCAGCCTCATCCTCACCGGCCTTCTGCTGTGGGGCACGGTGCCGGACAACGGTTTCCTGCGCCTGGCAGGCGAGGCCGACCTGCTCAAATCGTTGAAGCCCTTCCTGGATGGCATCGTCGCGGTCATCTTCCTGTACGGCCTGGTCGCCGGGGTGGCCTATGGCATCGGTGCGGGCACCATCCGCAACGATAGCGATGTCATCAATGGCATGGGCAAGAGCATGTCCACGCTGGGCGTATATCTGGTGCTGACCTTCTTTGCCGCGCAATTTGTGGCGTTCTTCAACTGGACCCAGCTCGGCCTGATTTTTGCGGTAAAAGGCGCTGCCTTGCTCACCCAGCTACAACTGCCCGGCATCGTGCTGTTTGCAGGCTTCATCGTGCTCACCGCCACCGCCAACCTGTTCATGGGCTCGGCCTCGGCCAAATGGGCGCTGATGGCGCCGGTATTCGTGCCGATGTTCATGCTGCTGGGCTATTCGCCAGAACTCACCCAGGTCGGCTACCGCATTGGCGACTCGGTCACCAATATCATCTCGCCGATGATGAGCTACTTCGCCCTCATCATCGCCTTCCTGCAACGCTATGAGCCCAAGGCCGGCATCGGCACCGTGATTGCAGTGATGCTGCCCTATTCCATCGCCTTCCTGATTGGCTGGACAGTTCTGTTCATGATTTGGATGTGGCTGGGTCTGCCGATTGGCCCCGGCGCACCGCTGAACTATGTCCCGGCGGGCGGAGTTTCCTGAACATTCAGTCTTTGTCGTGATAGAATTTTCGCCCCTTTCATCCATAAACCTGAGAAGGACATAGAAATGAAAAAGCTCGCTCTGCCGCTTGCTATCGCCGCCACCCTGTCGCTGGCCGCTTGCAGCCAGGCTGATGCACCGGCGTCGGCACCGGCTGAACCTGTTGTGCAAGAAACCGCACCCGCAGAAGCCACCCCCACTGCCGAACAAGCACTCGCTGGCGAGTTCAAAGGCACTGTGGCCTGCGCCAGCTGCCCGGGCATCGAAACGGTTCTCACCCTGAACGCCGATGGCAGCTATACGCTGGAAGAAAACTATCTGGAAGAGCAAGACGGCCAGAAGAAGAGCGCCGGCAAGTGGGTGCTGAATGAAGGCCGCGTGGCACTGACGCCGGAAGGCGCCAATGAAGCTGAAACCTTCTATGCCGTGGACAGCAACGATGCGCTGACCCAGGTTTCGGCCGATGGCAGCCGCAGCGAAAACGCCGAACTCAACTACACCCTGAAGCGCGGCTAATCCCGCTTCCTGACTCAAGTTTGAGCCTGCCGCCGGTGGCCAATGTCACCGGCGGCTTTGTATTGACCCATGAGCCGCTGGCGTCCCCCTTCCCCAGGCAGTACCGAGCTGATTACCGCACAGGGTCATGCCCGGCTGAAAGCCGAGCTGGATGATTTATGGCGCGTGCAACGCCCTGAAGTGGTGAAAGCACTGGCCGCCGCCGCTGCCGAGGGCGACCGCAGCGAGAACGCCGAATACACCTACCGCAAGAAGCAATTGGCCGGCATCGACCGCCGCGTCCGCTATCTGTCCAAACGCATTCCGGCACTGAAAGTCGTCGATACCCTGCCCAGTGACCCGGAGAGAGTGTTTTTTGGGGCAGAAGTCGAACTCGAGAACCTGGCAGATGGCGAAGTCATGCGTTACCGCATCGTCGGCCCGGATGAAACCGACGCCAAGCTCGGCCATATCAGCATTGACTCGCCACTGGCACGGGCAATGCTGAAAAAGCGCATTAATGATGAGTTTGAAGCCGCACTTCCCGGTGGCCTGGTTCGCTTTGTGATTGTGGATGTGCATTACGCTCTCCAGGAGCAAGAATCAAACCCAGCACACCCGCTGAATCAGTAAGAGCCTGCTCAAAGTCTCTCAGAACGAAAATATCTGGCAGCTGCCACTTTCAAACAGGCGCAAGTCCAAGTCGCCGGTAATGTTCCCAGCGCCAGATACCCCAGGCCAGCAGCGACAAAAGCCCGGCAGCGGCAGAGAGCCAGGCCAGATCATGACTCAGCCAGGGGGATACCAGACCGGCCATCACAGCATTTATCAGCAGGCTGATAAAGGCCTGCATTGAGGAGGCCGCCCCCCGGGTGGCCGGAAACATATCCAGGATCGCCAGGGTGAGAATCGGAAACACCAGTGCGATACCGAATGAATTGAGTGCTACCGGCAACACCGTGGGCAGCACGGCGGGGGCATCCACTTGTGTGTGATAGGCCAGATTGATGCAGGCAGCAGTGATACAGCAGGCAAAACCGATGCGGATTTGCGTAACACCGCTTAGCCTGCCCGCCAGCCGCCCGGAAGCAAACGCGCCCAGCATCATGCCGCCAATCATCGGTACAAAGAACCAGGCAAAGCCATCTTGCCCCAGTTCCAGATGGTCAATCACCAGTGCCGGGGCGGAGGAGATATACAGGAACAGCGCGGCGAAATTCAGGCTGGCCGCCAGCGCCAGACGCACAAAAGCGATATTCCCCAGCATCGACCAGTAACTGCGCAGCATGAGTCCCGGCTTCAGCGGTTGCCGGGCTTCGGACGCCAACGTTTCCGGCAAGCGCCACAGCACCAGCGCAATCAGCCCCGCAGCAAACAGCGCCAGAAACCAGAAAATCCACCTCCAGTCCGACCAGCCCAGCAGCCACGCACCAACAATCGGCGCAATCGCCGGTGCCACGCCAAAAATCACCGACACCTGGCTCATCAGCCGCTGCGCATCATCACCTGCAAATACATCGCGGATTACCGCCCGCCCGACAATCAAGCCGACCCCGGCAGACAGCCCTTGCAGCACACGGAAACCCAGCAGCAGCGGCAACGAAGTCGCCAGCGCACAGCCAATGGAGGCCAGCGCAAACACTATCAGCCCGGTGATGATCACCCGCCGACGCCCAAGTGCATCGGAAAGCGGCCCATGCACCACGCTCATCAGGGCATAGGCCAGCAGATACACGCTGATGGTCTGCTGCATCGCCAGCTTGTCGGCACCGAACTGCCCGCCAATATCGGGAAACGCCGGGAATATGGTGTCGATGGAAAACGGCCCCAGCATCGAAAGTAACCCCAGAATCGGCGCAAGACGGCGGGCAGCAAAAACGGAACGGGACATGGAGCACGTCAAGAAAAACAACACAACATGATAGAGGCATTGCGCTTGGGCGCCATGCGATACAGCGTGCCTCAGGCACTACCCTCTGCGACTGGGAAGGCTACGCTGTTGCGCAAGCAGAGCCAGTTGCAGAGTCCTTCCTGAATCGCCACCGAAAGCCCCTGCGACTGCACGCAGGATGGCAGGGCCTGCTGGTAATCGGTAAGAGCCTTTGAACAGGCTCTAACAACTTCGGCAAAGGCTCATTTTTCATGACAGGCACCTGGCTCAATGCAGATTGGCCAATACAAAATCCAGCGCCGCGCAGACCGCCGCTGCCTGTGCCTGGTTGCATTGCGCGGGCGTGGCTCTGGGGCTGTCCGGATACACCTCGGTGGTGGTGACGTATGGGGCATCGCTCAGCCCCGCGCAAAGCCCCAGCCCCTTGCAGTCGTATTCAATCACGCCCTCGGCCACTACTGGCGAGCCGATGATGGTGCCGTCCGCATCAGCCGGGGCGATATGGGTCACGCCCGCCACGCACTCGATGATGGCGCGCTGGAATGCCGGTTGCGGTCGGCCTGAGTCATCCACCAGATAAAAACCATCGGGGATGGTGCCAGGCACGTATGGCTTGCCATCACGCGCGGCCAGCGCCGGGCGGAATTCGCTTTCATCGCTGTCAGTGGTTTCATGCAGGTCGATATGCAGGCGCATCCTGCCCGGCTGCTGCGCCACCCAGGCCATCAACAGCGCCGCCTCCTGCGCCGGGCTTTGCGGATAGAACGAGCGATTCGGGTCTATGGCATCGGCATTCCATCGCTGGATGCGCTCATAGGCCCAGGGGCTGACGCAGGGGGCAATCAAGAGGTTAATCCGTCCGGCATAGTGCGCCGCATGCGCGCGGGCAAACAGCAGTGCGCCATGCACGCCACTGGTTTCATAGCCATGCACGCCGCCGGTAATCAGCGCCGTATCCAGGTCTGCACGCCAGTCGCGGGATTTCAGCCCCCAAAGCGGGAAGCGGCCATCGCTGCCGTAATCAAGCTCACCATACTGGACAAGCTCAAAATCAGCGGCCAATGCGCAGATGGCGCTTTCCACTTCTCCGGCATAGCTGCGCTGGCGCTTTTGCCGGGCACGCCACTGCTGTTTTTCTGCTGCCCCCCAGGGCGTGCCCGGGATTCCGATGGGATAGGTCTGGCTCATGTTGGGTTCGCTTGGCTTGATGGCTGCGGCTCAACCGCTTTTGCTTTTGACTTTCCGCCCTGTTCTGGCGCGCCGAGTACCGCAGCGGCAAATGGAAACAAGACAGGGCATGTTTGAGCAGCGCGAGTTTGCCCTGTCGCCATTTGCCGCGAGGAACGCAGGGTAGCCCGCGTAGCGGGGCGCGTCAGCCAGGGCAGTTTCTTTGCCCACTTTCTTTTTAAAAGAAAGTGGGTGCGCTGCCGGGCGCATATCCCGGCACTGAAATACCGCAAGAACACCCCCCATCCCCGCAGCAAGGTACGGGGATGATGGCAATTCAGCCCGTGTTTTCCAACAACTCACTTCTTCGGCAGTTGATAGTCCAGCGCATACGGCGGCGGCTCGCCACCGGGGCCGGTCAGATAATGCTGCATCCAGCGCAGCAACCGCAACGAATAGTCATAACGCGAAGCGGCGCGCTGGTTGCCATGCCCCTCGCCCGGATACAGCACCAGCCGCACCGGCGCCTGCCCGGCCAGCTTCAGATAGCGATACATCATGTAGGACTGCATCACCGGCACGCGCGGGTCGGCCTCTCCATGCAGAATCAGGGTCGGCGTGCGTGACTTGGCGGCATGATTTACCGGGCTTTGCTGGCGGAACATGGTCTCGTCCTCCCACGGCCATTTGCCCATATGCACCAGATACTGCTCCCAGGGGATATCGCCGGTGGTAATCAGGCTGGACTGGTCGGAAATGCCGACAAACATCACCGATGCGGCAAAACGCTCGCTGTAATAGGTCGCGCCCCAGGCGCTGGCATAGCCGCCATAGGAGCCGCCGGTGATGCCAACTTTGCCCTTATCGACAAGGCCGCTGGCAATCAGGTGGTCAACGCCATCGACGATGTCATCGAACTCGCCCATGCCCGGCTTGCCAAAGCCCAGTTTGGAAAACTCCACCCCGCGCCCGGTGCTGCTGCGGTAATTGGGCAGGAACGAGGCAAAGCCTTCTGCGGCCAGCACCTGCACCGGCTGCGAATAAGCCGTCAGCCAGCCGTTGGAATAATGCGACTCCGGGCCGCCATGGACGATGGTCACCAGCGGCACGCGGGCATTGCCGCGCCGCTTCAGCGGATGAATCAGCAGGCCTTCCAGTTCCAGCCCGTCACGGCTCTTGTAGCGCACCACTTCCTGCCGCGCCAGGGCGATATGCGCCAGTTGCGGATTGCTCTGCGTCAGCCGTCTGGCATTGCCGGCTTCGGCGATAAACGCCTCGGCAGGATGCTGCGCGGTACTGCCCAGAAGCCCCAGCTTGCCATCACGGCTTGCGGAGATGCCTGTCCAAATCGGCCCGCCCAGGGCCAGCACATCGCGCGCCGCACCGCCCGTGGCAGCGACTTCGCCTACCCGCGCTTCCACGCCTTCGTGGCTGACAAACAGCAGCCTGTTGTCCGCAAGCCATTCCATGTCCGCCACCTGCCCGGGCAGGCCGGGCAATACATCGCGGAATTCGCCACCACGCTTGCCAGTCACCATCAACCGCCCCTGCATCGAGTCATGCTTGTCGGCGGCGGAGATAAAGGCCAGATGCTCACCGTCACGGCTCCAGGCGAGCTTGCCCAGCTTGCCGGGATTATCCACCCGCCCCAGCAGCCTGCCATCGGGCGCAACTATCTGGATACGGGTATTGACCATGATGTCGTCAGTCAGCTCGGTGCGCGCCACTGCCAGCGCCAGACGGTCACCGGCCGGGCTCCAGCTCACCGACTGCACGCTGCCTTGCACCGGCAGCAGGCGCGGCGCAGCCTTGCCCTCGCCAAGCTCGGCAATCCAGACCCCCACCGGCCGCCAGTCTTCTTCGTAAACCTTTTGGCTGAAGCCTTTTTGCTTCAATGCCTCCACTTCTTTGCTTTCCGGCACCGCTGCCAGCAGCGCCACCCTGCGGCCATCAGGCGAGAAGCTATAGCTGCGGATATCGGTTTTCAGCTTGATAAGCGGCTGCGATTCGCCACCGGCCACCGGGATGCGGTACAGCCTGCGGGTGTCGTCGCCTTCACGCTTGGCAAGATAGGTCACCGCCGCAGAGTCGGCCTGCCAGTGCAGCGCGCCGACATTCACCTGGCCGGTGACAAAGCCACGGCTCACACCCTGGGCATCGCTGATATGCAACTCGACACGCGCCGCACCGTCTGCATCCACGCCTGGCTGGCGCGGCACCGCCAGGGCATAGGCCAGTTGCCGCCCATTCGGGCTGATTTTCACTTGCGTCACTGCACGCAGTTGCGCCAGTTGCTGCAAATTCATGCCGGACTGTGCCGCCACACTGCTGCTGGCAAGCAGGACTGCGCCTGCCAGCGCGGTTTTCATCATTTTCATCGGGAACTCCCCATGGAACCTGCCGCCACTTTGAATGGCATGCGCCAAGATGACAAGCCCATTGCACTGGCCGAACTTATTTTTGTGAGCACGCCCGTGTTTTGCCCTACTCTTTGCACCTCCCTGCCTGTCAAGGAATACCCATGGATACTGCCGCCACGCCCGCCGAACGCTTTGGTCTGGTGCCACAAATCGCGCTGGCACTGCTATTGGGCGCACTGATTGGCACGTTTTTGCCCGTTGCAGGCACCGCGCTTTCGCTGCTGGGCAACCTGTTTGTCGGCGCGCTCAAGGCGCTCGCCCCGGTGCTGATTTTCGTGCTGGTGACATCGGCGCTGTGCCGCTTTCAGGCCGCATCCGGACGCCATATCCGTCCGGTACTGGTGATGTATCTGGCCGGCACATTCCTGGCCGCCCTCACCGCTGTTGCCGCCAGTTTCCTGTTCCCCACCCGGCTGGAACTGAGTCTTGATGCCGCCCAGCAAGCTGCTCCGGCCAACCTGCAAGAAGTGCTGATGGGCCTCCTGATGAATCTGGTCGCCAACCCGGTAGCGGCGCTTGCCAATGCCAATTACATCGGCATCCTCACCTGGGCCATCCTGCTTGGCCTGGCGCTGCGCCGGGCAAATGCACCGACCCGCGAGCTGATTGGCGATTTGGCCGATGCCGTTTCGCAAGTAGTGCGCTGGGTGATTCGCGCCGCCCCCGTCGGCATCCTTGGGCTGGTGGCCAGCAGCGTCGCCGAGACCGGCTTTGGCGCACTGCTGGGCTATGCGCGCTTGCTGGCGGTGCTGGTGGGCTCAATGCTGTTCATCGCCCTGCTGGTCAACCCGCTGATTGTATTGCTCAAAACCCGCCGCAACCCCTATCCGCTGGTACTCACCTGCCTGCGCGAATCGGGCCTTACCGCATTTTTCACCCGCAGCTCGGCAGCCAATATTCCCGTCAACATCAATCTGGCGCGCAAGCTGGGGCTGAACCCGGACCTGTATTCGGTAAGCATCCCACTGGGCGCCACCATCAATATGGCGGGCGCTGCCATCACCATCAATGTCATGACCCTGGCCGCCGCGCATACCCTGGGGATTCAAGTGGATTTTGGCTCGGCGCTCTTGCTATCGCTCATCGCCACACTGGGCGCGTGCGGCGCTTCCGGCGTGGCCGGGGGCTCACTGCTGCTGATTCCCCTGGCCACCAGCCTTTTCAATATCCCCAACGAAATCGCCATGCAGGTGGTCGCCATCGGCTTCATCATCGGCGTGGTGCAGGACTCGGTGGAAACGGCGCTGAACTCCTCCACCGATATCCTGTTTACCGCAGCGGCGGATCCTTCAAATCACCGTGCTCAACAGCCAGTTCAAAGTCAGAACGGATATTGACTGTCAAAGCATCCGTTGCCCATACGCCTCTCAGAGCCTCAAACAGTTGCCAACTCCGCTTTTTCACCACGGGCGCGTTGCCACAGGGCTTGGCTGCGGATGCGCCAGTCGTCCAGTAGCGCGTAGATGGTGGGCAGGAGTAGCAGACTGACCACGGTGGAGAAGGCCAGGCCGCCAGCGATGGCGCGTGCCATCGGATAGTAGCTGGGGCCTTCGCCAGCCATGCGGGTATCGCCAATGGCAATCGGAATCATGGCGAGGATGGCGGTGCCCATGGTCATCAGGATTGGCCGCAGGCGCTCGCGGCTGCCAGCCACCAGCGCCTCGGTGCGGCCCAAGCCTGCGCGGCGGTGGTGGTTGATGTGCTCAATCATCACGATGCCGTTGTTCACCACCACGCCCATCAGTACCAGGATGCCAATCAGCGCCATGATGTTGAAGTCGGTGCCGGTCAGCCAGAACAGCCAGTACACGCCGAATACCGAGAACAGCACGCCACTCATGATGGCGCTGGGGAACAGCAGCGATTCAAATACCGCCGCCATCACCACATAAATCATGATGAGCGCGATGATGAGGTTGAACATCATGCGCTTGCCAGCTTCACCGCCGTCAAAGACATTGACCGAGTCAAAGCTGTAGTGATAACCGGCAGGCCAGGCGACCTTGTCCAGCACCGCCTGCATCGCCTGGCGCGCTTCAGGCGCAGTGGTTTCCGGCGCGGCTCTGGCGCTCAGGGTCAGCGTGGTCTGGCGGTTGGTATGGGTGATGACATTGGCCGCGGGTTGCGGCTGCATGCTGACCAGTGCCGACAACGGCAGTTCGCGGCCATCCTCGGCCTTCACGGTAAAGGCTTGCAGCGCCTGCCAGGTGGTGTGTCTGGCATCGGCAAAGCGCAAGGTGACCGCGACTTCGCTATCGCCACGGCGCATTTCCCGCAGTGGCTGGCCGCGCAGGGCGATACCGATGAAGCTTGCCACTTGCTGCGCATTGAAGCCAAATGCGGCCGAGCGTTCCCGGTCCACGCGCAGCAGAAGTTCGGTATTGCGCTCGCCCATGTCCACGCGCACATCGCGCAGCTCACTGCGGCGCGCAAGCATCGGCAGGATGTCGGCAGCCAGCTCGTTCAGGGTTTGTGTAGAGTCGCCCACCAGGCGCACTTCCAGGGTTTGCATCTGTGCCTGTCCGCCCTGCCCGCCTTGCCAGCCCATGCTGAAGCTGGCCATCGCCGATTGCGGCAGGTCTTTGCGGATGGCCTCGGTAATTTCGCTGGTGGTTTTGGCATCCACTTCGTCCCCCAAATCCAGATGGATACCGGCGCCGCCGCCTTCGCCAAAGCGGGTGGAGATTTGCCGGATGCCGTATTCATCGCGCCGCGCCTCAAGATGAGCTTCCAGGCGCAGCATTTCCTGGCGCATCTGCTCAAGGCTGTAGGCATCGTTCCACTGCACATTGACATAGGCGCTGCCCGATTCCTCACCGCCGAACATGTCGCTTTTGGTCTGGCTCATCGGTATCAGGCTGAGCAGCGATACCAGCACGATGACCGCCAGCGAGGCGCGCCGGTGCGCCAGCGTCCAGCGCAGCAGTTTTTCATAGCGCAGTTGCAGGCCATGAATCAGGCCATGGCGCTGTTGCAGCAGCGGCGGGCGTTTCAGCCGCGCGGCCAGCATCGGAATCAGGCTGACGGCCACCAGCCAGGAGGCCAGCAGCGACACGCTGATGGTGAAGGCAATCTGCGCCAGGTAAATGGAGATGACATTGCGCTCGCCAAACAGGTTGGGCAGGAACACCATGCAGCTGCTGAGCGTGCCAGCCGAGAGCGCAATCGCCACATGGCGGGTGCCGAGGATGGCCGCCAGCCGGGGACTTTCCGGCGCTTTTTCGCGCTCCTGCCAGATGGATTCCACCACCACCACGGCGTTGTCCACCAACATGCCGATGGCCAGCAGCAAGCCCATCATCGACAGCACATTGAGCGTCAGTCCGGCGAAATACATGAAGCCCAGCGTCATCACGAAGCAAATCGGGATGGACAGCGTGACCATCAGCGTCGCCGCCCAGTCGCGCAGGAAGAAATACAGCACGATGACCGAGAGCAGCAGGCCAATGGCGCCAGCCTCGGCCAGCGACAGCAGCGACTTCAGCACCGCCTCGCCCTGGTCTTCGACCACGCGCAGATGAATATCGCCCTGCCCGCCCTGGGCATTGATGGCGGCGATTTCCGCCTTTACCGCGCGCGAGACTTCCACCAGATTGGCATCGCGCTCCTTGAAGATTTCCAGCGTCACCGAAGGCCGCCCGTCCAGGCGGCGCTCACTGCGCTGCTCAACCGGCTTTAACTTGACCTCGGCGATATCGGCAAGCGTGGTGCCGCGCGTATCCAGCCGCAGGCTGCGCAGCGCCTGTAGCGAATGCAGCTCGCCCAGGGGCTGCACCCGGAATTTTTGCAGGCCATTGTCGATATCACCGGCAGAGACGGAGAAATTGACGCGCTGCAACTGCGCGGCCAATGCGTTCAGGCTGATGCCGTGGGCATTCATGCGCTCGGGCGATACCGCGATTTCCACTTCATTGGCCGGGGCGCCGAAGATTTCCACCTTGGCAACGCCGGGGATGCGTTGCAGGCGGCGCTTGTAGCTGCGCTCGATACGCTCGTATTCGCCGGTCAAGTCCAGCGTCTGGCTGGACAGGCGCAGGCGCAGCATCGCCTGGTCGGCGCTGGACCATTTGAACACCATGTAGCGGCGGAAATCATCGGGCAGCTCGCTGCGTATGGCATCAATGCGCTCGCGCGCCTCGGCGGTGGCCAGGGCGATATCCCGCCCCCAGTCGGAAAACGCCACAAACACCCCGGCGCTTTCCGCGCTGGCATTGCCTTGCAGGCTTTTCACGCCTTTCATGGTGGCCAGGGCTTCTTCTGCCGGGCGCAGCAGGTTGCGCTCGTTCTCCTCCGGCGTGCTGCCGGCATAGGGCAGCATCACGTACAAGAACGGCGCGGAGACATCCGGCATCGCCTCCAGCGGCAGGCGCACGGCGGCAATCAGGCCGACCACCACCATCGACACGAACAGCATGATGGTGGTCACCGGGCGGCGGATACTGAGGCGGGCCATGCTCATGAGGCGCCTCCTTCCGTCCCGAGCGCGTCCGACAGGGCGCGGTTTTCCTCACGCTCGCGCTGCGCGCGCGCGGCGTAGTCGGCATCAGGCTTGCGGTCGAGCAAGTCATACATCACCGGGATGACCAGCAGCGTCAGCAGGGTGGAGACAATCAGGCCGCCAATTACGGTAATCGCCATCGGGCTGCGCACCTCCGCACCCTCGCCCACGGCCAGCGCCAGCGGCAGGAAGCCAAACAGGGTGCAGGCGCTGGTCATGACGATGGGCCGCAGGCGCGAGCGCGCCCCTTCCAGCAGTGCCTGGCGCTTGGGCAGCCCGGCGATGCGCAACTGGTTCACCCGGTCCACCAGGATGATGGCGTTTTTGGTGACCAGCCCGACCAGCAGAATCAGGCCGATGAATACCACCACCGAAACCGCATGGCCGGTGAGGAACAATGCCAGCACCGCGCCCACCAGCGCCAGCGGGATGGTGAACAAAATCACGAACGGGTGCAGCAGCGACTCGAACTGCGAGGCCATCACCAGATACACCAGAAACACCGCCAGCGCGAAGGCAAACAGCAGTGAGCGCAGCGAGCCTTGCAGCTCCTCGCCCTGGCCGCCAATGGCAAGCCCGATATCCGCACCCAGCGGTTTTTCCGCCACCATGCGCTGCACCTCGGTCATCGCCGTGCCAAGGTCGATGCCGTGCAGATTGGCCGAGACCAGCGCCACCCGTGCCTGGTCGGCGCGATGGATTTCCGAAGGCCCCTGACCTGCCTCCACTTCCGCCACCGCAGAAAGCCGCAGTGGTGTGCCGCTGCCGATATTCACCAGCAGGTTGCGGATATCCTCGACGCTGCTGCGCTGCGCTTGTCCGGCGCGCACGCGCACATCAATCTGTCGCTCGCGCAGGTGATAGCGGGTGGCGACTTCACCGCGCACCTGCTTGACCACCGCATCGGCAATCTGCCGGGTGGTCAGCCCCAGGGCGGCGGCACGACTCTGGTCAAAATGTATCCGCACTTCCGGCCAGCCCTGCTCCACCGTGGTTTTGACATCGGTGTAATGCGGATGCGCGCGCAGGCGCTCGGCCAAATCGCGCCCGGCCGCTTCCACGCTTTCAAGACTGGCACCTGAAATTTCGATTTCCAGCGGCGCGGCCAGTGCAAACAGTTCCGGACGGCTGAAGTCCACCGCCACGTCTTTCTGCCCGGCAAGGCTCTGCCGCAGGCGCTCGCTCAAACGGCTCTCCAGCGCCGCGCTGCCACCGTTTTCCATCACGATGCTGAGTTTGGCAATGTTCTCGCCGCTATCAGCGGGATTGGCATCCAGCCGCGTACCGCTGCCGCTGACGCCGTACAGCGCACGCACGCCCTCGGCTTTGCCATGTTCGGCCTGCAAGCGCTGCAACAGCGCATCGGTTTCGCGCAGCGGCGTGCCCGGCGGCAGTTTCACCGTCATTTCAAAGCGCTCTTGCGCCAGTTGCGGAATCAGGTCGGTGCCCAGGCGCGGCAGCATCCACATGCTGATGGCAAAGGCGATGGCGGCCAGCAACAGCACCTTGCCAGGATGGGCCAAAGCCTTGGGCAGCAGCTGCAAATAGCCGTTTTCTGCACGCGCATAAGGGCGCATCGCCAAATCGCTGGCGCGCTGCATGATGGGCGATAGCAGTCGCACGATGAGCCGCCAGAGGCGCACCACTGACCAGGCAAAGGCATAGCCCAGCGCCGGAATCAGCCCCTTGATGCCGCGCCCGGCGAGCACCAACGGCTTGCGCCAGCCGCGCACTTCACGCTGTGCGACAGGCGGCAATGGCTCGTCGGGAAACGCCAGCGGGGCGCGGGCTTTGAGCGATGACAACATCGGAATCAGGGTCATCGACACCAGCAGCGAAACGGCGATGGCGATCGCCACGGTCAGCGCCTGGTCTCGGAACAATTGCCCGGCGATGCCTTCGACAAATACCAGCGGCAAGAACACCGCGATGGTGGTGAGTGTGGACGCCACCACCGCAAGGCTGACTTCTCGGGTACCTGTAATCGCCGCCTGCAATACCCCAAGGCCGCGCTCGCGCGCCTTGGCGATGGATTCGAGCACCACGATGGAATCATCCACCACCAGCCCGGTCGCCAGCGCCAGCCCGCCCAGCGACATCACGTTCAGGCTCAAATCCAGCTGCCCCATAAAAAAGAAGGTGGTGATGATGGACACCGGCAGCGACAGCGAAATCACGAAGGTGCTCCAGCCATCGCGCAGGAACAGGAAAATCACCAGCACTGCCAGCGCACCGCCGAGCAGCGCATCGAACTTGACATCGGCAATGGCATTGCGGATGAAGCCGGACTGGTCCTCAATGCTGGCCAGGGTTACATCCTGTGGCAGCTGCTTACGGATGGTAGCCAGCGCCTTTTCGATTTCATCGGCGGTGGCCACGGTATTGGCATCGCCCTCTTTGTAGATGGCAAGCTCTACTGCCTCTTGACCGCCCAAGCGGATAATCGCCTCGCGCTCCTTGTAGCCCTGCGCTACCTGTGCCACGTCTTTCAGCCGTACCGGCAGGCCACCACCGGGCGCGGCCTGGCTGCCGCCGGTGGCCGATTGCACCGAAGCGGCTGCCGACATCGCGGCAGCATCGCCGCTGGCCGCAGCCACCCGCGCCATTTGCGCGGCGGCGCTTTCGGCCTCACCCCCGCCACTGCGCTGGCTGGTCAGGAGCAGGTTTTCAATATCTTCCACCGTGGCGAACTGGTTGACGGTGCGCACCAGCCAGCGCTGGCTGCCATCTTCCAACCGGCCGCCGGAGAGATTGACGTTTTCCTGTTGCAGGCGGCTGATGACCGTCTCCAGCGGAATATTCAGCGCGGCCAGCCGCTGCGGGTCAATCTCCACGCGGATTTCATCTTCCAGCCCCCCGGCAACCTTGACCGCAGCCACGCCCGGCACGGTTTCGAGCTTGCGCTTCAAATCATCATCGGCATAGCGGCGCAGTCGCGGCAGGCTGCCGCCTGCTTCGCTACTGGAAATCACCAGACGCATGATCGGCGCGGTGGACGGATTGAAGCGCAGCAGCGTCGGCGGCTTGGCCTCCAGCGGCAGTTGCAGCGCCTCCATCTTGTCGCGCACTTCCAGGCTGGCCTTGTCCATGTCGGTGCCCCAGGCAAAGGCCAGCACCACATCGCTCTGGCCGGTGCGGGAGACGGATTTGAGTTTGCGCAGGCCGCGCGCCACGCCCACGGCTTCTTCCACCGGGCGGGTAATCAGGGTTTCGATTTCCGCGGGCGCCGCGCCAGTGTATTCGGTGCGGATGGTGAGCGTGGGATAGCTCAAGTCCGGCAACAGGTTGACCTTGAGGCCGCTCAAGGCAATCAGGCCAAACAGCACCAGGGTCAGGGTCGCCATCAGCACCGTGACCCGGCGGCGGGTAGAAAATTCCACCCAGTCAAAACCGCTTGCCATTTTCATGCCAGGCCTCCGCTTCAGTGGTTACCGGGCTGGACAGGCGCTGAGGTTTCAGCCTTGGGCTTGGCCTGCCCGCCAATCACCTGCACCGGGCTGCCTTCGCGCAGTGCGCTCTTGCCGGCAATCACCACCTGCTCGCCCACTGCCAGCCCCTTGCGCACTTCAAGATAGCCATCTTCCGCATGGCCGGTTTCAATCAGCACGCGCTCGGCCTTGCCATCGCGCACCACATACACGCTGGCCTCGCCGCTTTCATCCAGCAGCGCGCTGCGCGGAATCGCCGGCACCTGCATGCGCTGCTCATACTGGATGGACAGCCGCCCGAACATCCCCGGTTGCAGGCTGCCCTCACCGGCAAAACCGGCAATCACCCGGAAGGTGCCGCTGCCAGCTTCCACCACCGGCGCGATGCGCTCCACCTGCCCGGTAAAACTGCGCCCGGGCAAAGCATCCACGCTCAGCACCACCGGCTGGCCTTTCTTGATACGGTCAAGCTCGCGCTCGGGGACATTCAGCGTGGCCTCCAGCCGCGAGGTATCGACAATGCGGAACACCGGCGAGTTGATTTGCACGAAATTGCCGGGCTTGATGGACTTGCTGGCAATCACCCCGGAAATCGGCGCCTCCACCGTGGTATAGGAGAGCTCCAGACGCGCCATCTGGTTGGCAGCGCGGGCGTTCTGCAAATCAAAGCGCAATTGGTCGACATCATTGGCGCTGACCAGTTGCTGCTCGGCCAGTTGCGCGGCGCGACGGTAATTGGCTTCCAGCTTGGCGACCTGGGCATTGGTCTGCGCCACCTGCAAGCTGGCACGCGCACCATCAAGCCGCGCCAGCGGCTGCCCGGCACGCACCTGCTGGCCTTCTTCGGCCAGCACCTGCAAGGCCACCCCGGAGGTCTTGGCCGCCACCTGCGCCTCGGCACGCGCCTCCAGCGCCGCCGTACCAATATGGCTGACACTCAGGTTGCGGCGCGCCACCGTGGCCGTTTCCACCACCACCGCCTCGACTTTTTCTTCGCCCTCACTGGTTTTTTTGTCCCCTGCCGAGGGCGCTTGCGAACAGGCGGCAAGCGCCAGCGACACGGCAACGCTCAAAACAACAATGCCCGGATGAAAAATACGCTTGCGAAAGGCTGGCATAAGAGAACTCGGCTTGGGTGTTGTAGCAAAGTAAATCACCTTTGCCGCCTGCGGACAGGTGCCAAAGGTCATGCCCTGCTCATGACTCGGGCTGCAGGGCAGCCGGGTCTTCAAACAGCTCCGGCTTGAATGGCACTTCCGGCGGCTTGCGCCCGCGTGCGGGCTGGTCGAATACGCCATCCTTGCCGGGTACCGGCAGGCAGCCGCCAATCGCCTGCAAGCTGGAAATCACGCACTCAAGCTCCAGCGTGGTGCCCGGAATCGGGATGCGGATGGACTTCACCCCGCGTCGTACCCATTCTTGCAGCAGGGTTTCCGGTGGCCGCCAGATGCCATCGAACATGGTGCCGCGGGTATCCATGCCGGGACGGCGCAGCCATGTGCCTTCTTTGTTCGGGTCAGGGAAACGTGGCCTGAAACTGTCATCAGCCAGCCGCGGACGGCCATCGGCATTGAAAAGCCCGCTGCCCTGCCTGCCGCCTGCGCCTTGCTCGCCACCGCGTGTTTGTCCGGCACGGTTCTGCGCCGCTGCCCCCCAGTCGTCACCACGCACCGGCTCAGGCCAGCCGCTGCTGGCCGCGGCGCGCTGCGGCCCGGTGCCGGTTTGCGGCGCGTTTTGTCCCGGCTGTGGCGATTTTCCCTGTGCAGCGGGCAGCCCGGCAGGGCGGGGAGTGGCCGCGCTGCTCGCCGCTGTCAGCGGGCTGCGCGTTTGATTGCTCTGCTCTTCCGTTTCCTGGCTGCTTTCTGCCTGCCCGGCTGGCAAAGCCGGCAAGGCGCGCTGCCCCGGCTCGCGTATCGCAAGCTGTGGCGCAGAGCTCCCCATATCCAGCACCGGCATGTCGATTTGCGGCATGGCAAGCGGCTCGGGGATGGCCCGTTCCGCAGGCATGCTGGCAGGACGGGACGCGGGCTGTAGCACGACATCGGGGATATTGATTGCCCGCACATCGGGCAGTGCCGCGGGCAGCGCCTGCTCCTGCGGCAGATTCTGGCTACGCAACTGCGCAGGCGGCTGCACTGTCGCGGCCAGTGGGCGCGGCGGCGGCAACTGGAAATCATCAGGCGCTGGCTGCGCGGCGGCGGTCACCTGCAATGGCTGTGGCTCGGGCAAGGGCTGCGCGGCCAGTTGCGGCGGCGATATTTCCGGCAAACCCATATTGCGCATCGCAGCTGCGGCCAAGTCCTGCACAGGCTGCCGCGCGGCAGCCTGATTTTGTCCGGTTATGCCCTGTGCCGAGCTGCGCCGGGGGGCGGCGCTTGCCGGTGCGGCCAAATCGCCATCAGTGGCCTGTTGCCCGCCGCCGACCTCGTCCGGCGTACCAAAGCCGGTGATGCGGATGCGCACGCTTTCTGCCTCCGGCTCGGGACTTGCGCCCAGGCGCAGATACAGCGATGCCAGCATGAACAATACAAAAAACAGGTTGACCAGCAGGCTGAGCGTCATCCCCAGCAGGCGCTGCCGCAATGGCGTGCGGTTGCGTGCATCCCAGCCCACATCCAGCAAGCCGCGCCAGCGTTGCCAGCGGGTCAAGGCAGGCGGTGGCGGCTCATGCTGCCAGGCGCCGGGCAGATTGGGGCGTGCTGCCAAAATCGCCAGCATCTGCGCGCAATCAGGCGCGGGGGCAGCTGGAAAACTGCCTCCCCTGGCCAGATAGGCCTGCCAGTCCTGGTCGCGCGCCGTTTGCCCTGTACGCGCAGTCGGCGAAGCTGGCAGGCGGCTTGTCATGGGGCGGCCAAATCAGCTACGGGGCGCATAGGGCGCAGCGCCGCTGGCGTGATCGGTCGCATCGCGCACCGCCGTGACCCCCGGCACTTTTTCCAGCAAGGTCTTTTCAATGCCCTGTTTCAGGGTGATATCGGCCATGCCGCAGCCATGACAGCCGCCGCCAAAGCGCAGCACCACCACGCCCTCGGCAGTGACTTCTTCCACGCGCACATTGCCGCGGTGCATGGCCAGTTGCGGGTTGATTTCGTGCTCCACCACCCACATCACCCGCTCCACCAGCGAGGCATCGGCCTGCGGCGCCTTGCCCTTGATATTGGGTGCACGGATTTGCAGCTGGCCGCCGGTAGCGCGTGGCTCGTAGTCGATGCGCGCCCCGTCCAGCGCACTGGCGCTGGCCGCATCCACCCACAGGGTGAAGCCTTCGCAATCAATCGCCCATTCATCGCCATTGAGGTCATCAGGGCCTGCAAACTCCAGCTGCACATCGGCGTGCGGGGTGCCTGGATTCACGGCCGAGAGGCGCACGCCCAAGTCAGGCAGCGCCTCTTTGGCAAGAATTTTGCGGAAATGGTTCTGTGCAGATTCAGTGATATCAATCATGCGGTTATTCTATCGGCCTTCCGCTGAGCAGAGACTGTTTTTGAAAGACGCCATGAACGACCTGATTCCCCTTGCCCAAGCCCATTGCGACCCCAAACGCGGCCAGGAGCACCGTCTGAGCGAGGCCAGCATCCGTGAGCTGATGCCGCAACTGCCGGGCTGGGAGCTTATCGAAAACGGCCATGTGCTCGCCAAGACCTTCCACTTTGACGACTATTACCGCACCATGAGCTTCGTCAACGCACTGGCGCATATGGCGCACCGTGAAGATCATCACCCCGACCTTTCAGTGCATTACAACCGCTGCGTGGTGCATTACTCGACCCACGATGTTGGCGGACTTTCTGAAAACGACTTTATTTGCGCAGCCAAAGCCGAGGAACTATCACAGTAATTGCCGCACCCGACGAAAGCGCCGCCGGGCGCTTTCGCTGTACGGCCTGTTCACGGCAGCGGCCAGCCAAACACGCTGGCAAAGAAGAAATAGGCCATGCCCGCCAGTAACAGCCACAGGCTGATTTTCAGCAGCAGGCTGACCACTTTGACCGCCATCCACAGCACTGCGATGGCGAGCAGGAACCCAATCCATTCGCTCATGGCCGCGAGGGCAGCGCGGCCACCGGCTCATCGCGCAGCGGCTTGAGTTCCGGGTCAAGCGCAACGCGCTCGTCGAACACGAAGCAGCCACCCTGATAGCCGAAGCCGCCCACTTCTTCAAAGTATTTCAGGATGCCGCCTTCAAGCTGCAACACATTGTCAAGGCCAATCTGGTTCATCCACGGCGCGGCTTTTTCGCAGCGGATGCCGCCGGTGCAAAAGCTCACCACAGTGGCATCCTGCAACTGCTCGCGGATGGCCTCCACCGCTTCGGGCAGGTCGTTGAAGTTGTCGATTGGCAGGGTCAGCGCATTGGCAAAGGTGCCGTAGCGGATTTCTTCGCGGTTGCGGGTATCAAGCAGCAGCAGTGGCTTGCCTGCATCGTCATGGCCTTGCCGAATCCAGCGCGCCAGGGTTTTGGCCTGTACATCCGGGGCGCGGTTTTCGCCCACGCCCGCCGGACGGCCTGCAAACGGCACGATTTCGCGTTTTTGCTTGATTTTCAGCCGGGCAAAGGGCACATGCTGGCTCCAGCTTTCCTTGGCGGTGACTGCGGCAAAACGCGCGTCCTGCCGCAGCCAGGCCAGAAAGCCGCGCACCTTGCCAGGCTCGCCGGCAAGAAACATGTTGATGCCCTCGCCTGCCACCAGAATGGTGCCGCGCAGTTCATGCAACTGGCAGGCGGCGCGGAGTGTCGCCGCAAGCGCGGCCACATCATCAATCGGCACGAAGTGATAGGCAGCGATATTCAGAATCACGCTTATTTGTCCTGATGGTGGTCACGCACGAACTGGTCGAACAGCAATACGCCAAACCCGGTGGCGCCTGCCGGTGAAGTCGGTTTTCCGCCGGATTCAATCCAGGCCATGCCGGCCATGTCCACATGCGCCCAGGGCGTATCGCGCGCCACCCATTCCCCCAGGAACCAGGCCGCCGTGCCCGAGCCGGGACGACCGCCGCCATTGCGCATGTCGGCAATCGGTGAGGCCAGCATCGGCCCGTAGCTGTCCAGCAGCGGCATGCGCCATACCCAGTTACCGGAGTTCTGGCCGGACTGGTACAACTGGCTGGCAAGCCCATCATCACGGCTGAACAGACCGGCATAATCATTGCCAAGCGCGGTGACGATGCTGCCGGTCAAGGTGGCGATATCGATAATGACCTTGGGCTTGTCCTGACGCTGCACATACCAGAGCGCATCCACCAGCACCATGCGGCCTTCGGCATCGGTGCTCATCACCTCGAAGGTTTTGCCAGAGGCAGTGCGTATCACATCGCCGGGGCGGTCAGCCGTGCCCGAAGGCATGTTTTCCGCCAGCGCGGCCACGGCCACGGCATTCACCGGCGCACGCCGCCCGGCCAGCGCCAGCACTGCGGCGGTGGAAACGGCAGCACCGGCCATGTCGTATTTCATCTTCCACATGCCGTCATTGCCCTTGATGGAAATGCCGCCGCTGTCAAAAGTGATGCCCTTGCCGACAAACGCCAGCGGCGCATCGCCTGCGCGGCCACCGTTGTAGCGCAGCAGCAGCATGCGCGGCGGACGGGCGCTGCCCTGCCCCACCGAGAGCATGCCGCCCATGCCGAGTTTTTCCATGGCGGCCACGTCCAGCACTTCCAGCGTGACCGGCAGGCCGCGGGCCTGCTCGCGCACCCGCGCCACGAATGATTCCGGATAGATGGCATTGGCAGGCTCGGTAATCAGGTCGCGGGCAAAATTCACCGCCCCGGCAACCGGCTGCCATTCGCGCTGCCAGTGTGCCGCCGCTGCGCGCCCTGCCGGGGTGCGAATCAGCAAATCGCCAGTGGCAGGCTTGCTGCCAGCACTCTTGTATTTGTCAAAGCGATACTGCCCAAGCGCCACCCCCAGCGCCAATTGCGAAGCGGCATCGCCCTCACTGCCGCCCCAGTACAGATTGACCGGCTGCGCCGAAGGGCTGCTGGCAAAATGCTGTGCCACGGCGCCGCCGACATCGCGCAGGGCAAGCGCATCGGGCTTGTCTTTGCCCATGCCCACCAGCAGCACGCGCTCATAGCGGGCAAACCCCGGCAGGTCCAGCTTGCTGCCTTTTTCGCCCTTGAAACCTGCCGCCGTTGCCGCGCGCCGCAAGGCGCCCTGGCTGGCCGCATCCAGCGTGGCAAAGTCATCCCCGCCCAAGCCTTCGGCCACGGCAAGCGCCAGCACGCCGCGTTCTGGCAGGGTGGCATCCTCAAATACGATGCTGCGCTGCGCTTCGGCATCGACAGGCAAAAGCAGGGCAAAAGGCAGGGCAAGAGAAACAAACCAAGGCTTCATGAAAACTCCAGCTATATCAGGCAAAAGCGGCCACAGCCGCGGAACAATTTTGAAGCCAGCCGCACAGCACACGCTGCGCGGCTAGCAATTTAGGCGGCCAACGCCGCTTGTGCGGCGTCCAGCACGGCGCCGGTTTCCACCATGCGCACGGCAGCGGCGACATCGGCATCGAGGGCATGGTCGCGCCACATCATCGGCAGATGGCGGCGGATTTCTGCATGGGCTGCGGCCACTGCCTTGCCGGGATGGAATTCGGCGCTTTCAGCCAGTTCTTTGCGCAGGCTTTCGACTTCATCCATAAACACGGCATGGTTTTCTGACTGCGGCAGCGGCATGCCACGCACCTTGCGGGCGAACTGTCCGGCATCGCCACTCCGGGCAAGGTCGCGTGCGGCATGAATCATGCCGATGCGCAAGTCCAGCGCCTGCGCGGCGGTGGCCAGCTCCAGCCCCAGCACTTTGGCCAGGTCGCCGGTCATGCCCAGCACATGCCGGGCTTCATTGGCCCCCATCGACACATGGTCTTCGGCATTGGCACTGGTTGGCACCGAATACACCGCGGCGGGCATGGCGCGTGATGCCAGGTCGTTGACGATGGCCGCGCAGCTGTACTGCACGATCATGTAGCCCGATTCGGTGCCATCCTCGTTGCCAATCAGGAACGCCGGCAGGCCGTCATTGGTGGCCGGGTCCACCAGTTTGTTGGTGCGGCGCTCGCTGATTGAAGCCAATACCGGAATCGCCGCTTTCAGATAGCTCATCGCCAGCGCCAGCGGCATGCCGTGGAAGTGGCCTGCGGAAATCACCTGCTGCTCGACATGCTCGGCATTGGCATCGGGAAATACCAGCGGGTTGTCGGTCACTGCGTTCAGCTCGATGTCCAGCACGCGCGCGGCCTGTGCCAGCGCATCGCGTACCGCGCCATGCACCTGCGGGATGCAGCGCAGTGAATAACTATCCTGCGGCTGGTGCTTCTTGCCGCCACGGAATGGCTTGAAACGCTGATAGAACTTTTCCCGGCCATGCCGCTGCGTATCCGGCACCCAGTCCCAGCTGATATCGAAGCTCAGCGCCTGCAACTCGGCACTGTCCCAGCTGTCCGGCTGCCAGGTTTTGAAGCTCGGTACCAGATGGTAGGGAATATCGGCCAGCCTTGAGCCTTGCAGCAGGCGGCGCAGATTGGCCGCCACCTGCACCTGCCCCGGATGCGGGCGCAGAGCATGGACTTCCGGCGCAAATGCGCCAAGCCGCCCGGCAAAGGCTTCAATCGTCATGGCCGCAGCCAAGTCGGCGGTATCCAGGAGTTTTTCCATGCGCTCAACCGCCAGAACAGCGGTTGCCAGCATTTGCGCGGTCCCGTTATTGAGCGCCAGACCTTCTTTATGGGTCAGTTTCACCGGGGAAAGCCCGGCGCGCTTCAGTGCCTCGCCGCCCGGCAGGCGCTCGCCCTGATAGAACGCCTCGCCGCCGCCCAGGAGCACAATCGCCAGATGCGAAAGCGGTGCCAGGTCGCCCGATGCGCCCACCGAACCCAATTGCGGCACCACCGGCACGACACCGGCATTGAGCATCGCCGCCAGCGCCTGCAAGGTTTGCACGCGAATCCCGGAATGGCCGCGCAGCAGCGTATTGATGCGGATACCGAGCATTGCCCGCACCACCTCCGGCGCAAACGGCTCGCCGACGCAGACCGCATGGGTGATGATGAGATTGCGCTGCAATTCCTCATGCAGCGAGCCTTCGGCATTCCCCGGCCGCGAGCGATGCGCCCCCAGCAATTTGTCGGCATTGCTGCCAAAGCCGGTGGAAACCCCGTAAATCGGCTCTTCGCGGCGCACCTGCTCGGCCAGGAACTCGGCGGCTTTCGCCACTTTTTCCAGCGCGCCTGCATCCAGTGTGACCGGCGCGCCCTCGGCGATTTTCACAAGACTGGCACGCTCAAGCGAATGGCCGTCCAGGTGAATGGCGGTTGCACTCATGTATTTTTCTCCAGTTTTTGTTGAAGCCAGGCCACTGCCTCGCCCAGATTGACGGTTTGCTGCTCGCCGCTTGCCAGGTCTTTCAATGTGACCGTGCCGTCTGCGCGCTCGCTTTCACCGCGCAGCGCCACAAAACGAATCCCGGCGCGGTCGGCATACTGGAACTGGCGGGCGATTTTCTTCACTTCCATCTGTGTTTCCACATTCAGCCCGGCTTCGCGCAAGGCTTGCGAAAACGCCAGCGCATCGGCAAAGCCGGCTTCGTCCATCAGCCCGACCAGCACATCCACCGAGCTGGCAGCGGTGCTGACGATACCGGCCTCGCGCAACTGCCAGAACAGGCGGCTAAGACCAATGGAAATGCCCACGCCCGGCAGGCGCGATTTGCTGTAGTGGCTGGCCAGGTTCTCGTAACGGCCACCGGAGCAAATCGAGCCGATTTGCGGATGGGCATCCAGCTGGGTTTCGTAAACAATGCCGGTGTAGTAATCCAGCCCGCGCGCGATGGAAAGATTGATGGCATAGCGCGACTCGGGAATGCCCATCGCCCGCAACTGCTCCAGCGTGGCCACAAGTTCGGCGCGCCCCTGCTCGAACTGCTCACTGCCCTCGCCCAATGCCGCCAGTTTTTCCAGCGCATCGGCATGGCCTGCCGAGCGCAGCCGTGAAAACGCCAGCAGTCGCTCGGCAACCTCCGCGCTCAGGGCAAAGCCCTCTGCCATCAGCGTTTGCCGCACTGCCGCCTCGCCGCGCTTGTCGAGTTTGTCGAGCTCGCGTAACACCGCATCCTGCGTCTCGCCGGCAATCCCCAGGCCCTCAAAAAAGCCGCGCAGCAGCTTGCGGTGATTGAGCCAAATGGTGAATTCGCCAATCCCCAGGCGCTCGAACACCGCATGGATGACCGCCGGAATCTCGGCATCAAAACGCGGCGAGAGCGCGTCCTTGCCAATCACGTCGATATCGCATTGGTAGAACTCGCGGAATCGCCCGCGCTGCGCACGCTCACCGCGATACACCCGCTGCATCTGATAACGACGGAACGGAAATGCCAGTTCGTGCTCATGCTCGGCCACATAGCGCGCCAGCGGCACCGTCAAGTCAAAGCGCAGCGCCAGCTCCGGCAGGCTGCCCTCGCTGCCCGGTTCGCGGGATTTTTCCAGCGCGCCGGTGGACTGGGCGAAGTACACCTGGCGTTCGGTTTCGCCGCCGGTTTTGGTCAGCAGCACTTCGGTCAGCTCGAAAACCGGCGTTTCCACCGGCAAAAAACCGAACGATTCATAGGTATTGCGGATGATGTCCAGCATGCGCTGGAAGGCGATTTGCTCGCGCGGCAGCAATTCCATCACGCCGGGCGGGGTGCGGGGCTTAATCAAGATGGCCTCGGATGGTTCAAACAAGCCGACTAGTTTAAGAGCCTGCCGCCTGCCCGCAAGCCCGGTACGCCCCCCGGCAAAGACAAAATGCAAAAACTTTGCAATCAATGCTTGCACAAGCGGCAATCCCCTCCTATACTGCGCGCCTCGCAATTCGGGGTGTAGCTCAGTCTGGTAGAGCGCTACGTTCGGGACGTAGAGGTCGTAGGTTCGAATCCTGTCTCCCCGACCAGTTTCAAAGCCTGAAAAACACATGTTTTTCAGGCTTTTTTTGTAGCCAGAAGCAAATGCGGCGCCGGAAACAGGCTCTAACATTTTTTCAACCTTTGCGCCGCTGCCAGCCATTACCATCGACACTCCCTCAACCAAAACCGGAGCTTTCGATGAAAACTCGCAATTCCCTCCCCCTTGGCGTCCTGGCCGGTTCTCTGATGCTCTCCGGTAGCGCCTTTGCTATCACTTCGCTTGAAAGCGGCTATATGCAGGACGGCCAGCAGGCACAGCACCAGCAGGGCGAAGGCAAGTGCGGCGGTGAGGGCAAATGTGGTGGCGGCAAATGCGGCTTTACGCAAATGGACAGCGACAATGACGGCAAAGTCTCGCGTCAGGAATTTGCCGCTGCCCACCAGGGCAAGGATGAGCGTTTTGCCGCACACGACCTGGATGGCGACGGCTTTGTCACCCAGGCTGAAATGGAACAGCACCACGCCCAAAAACGCGAAACCGCAGCCCAGGGCGGCGAACAAAAAGCCAGCGAGGGCAAATGCGGTGAAGGCAAGTGTGGCGGCGGCAAATGCGGCGGCAACCGCTGATTCGGGCCTGACCTTTTGAAACACGGCCCGGACAGTCGCTGTCCGGGCTGTTTCATCTTGCGAGTTTCAAGATGCTTGCCGATTACAGCATTGGACTTGGCCTGCGCCGCGGGCTGCTGGACGATATCGAAGCTGCCGCTGAGGGCGATTTCGATTTTCTCGAATGCGCCCCGGAAAACTGGATTCATGTTGGCGGCGCGCTTGGCGCACGCCTTGAAGCATTGGCCACACGCTACCCCATTACCCTGCACGGACTCTCGCTCTCGCTGGGCGGTGTTGCGCCACTGGATGAAACCCTGCTTGGCGATATTGCCGACTTCATGCAGCGATTTGGCATTCAGCATTACAGCGAACACCTGAGTTATAGCGCCGATGATGGCCATTTGTATGACCTGATGCCATTGTCGTTTGATAACGAAACCATCGCCCATGTGGCGCGCCGCATCGACCAGGTGCAGCAACGCCTGGGGCAGCGCATCGCGGTAGAAAACATCAGCTATTACGCCGCGCCCTGGCAAAACATGCCGGAGATTGATTTCATCCAGGCGGTGCTGGAGGCGGCCGATTGCCAGCTGCTGCTGGATGTCAACAATGTATTCGTCAACGCCATCAATCATGGCTATGCAGCGCGCGATTTTATCGCCGCCCTGCCCTCTGCGCGCATCGCCGGATACCACATCGCCGGGCATTTCGATGAAGCCGACGACCTGAAAATCGATACCCATGGCAGCCCGGTCAAGGATGCCGTCTGGCAATTGCTGGCCGATGCCTATGCCCTGCATGGGGTGAAGCCGACCCTGCTGGAGCGCGACTTCAATTACCCGCCCTATGCCGAATTGCAGGCCGAGCTTGCCCGCATCCGGCAGATTCAGGCGCAGCACAAGGCCATGAGCATGACGGGTATCGCCGCATGAGTACGCTCAAAGCCCGGCAATTCGCCTTTGCCGCCCATCTGCGCAACGCAGATGCGGCGCCGCCCCCCGGCATCGAAGCGCGGCGCCTGGCGGTATATCGCGAATTGTTCTTCAACACCCTCGAAAGCCTTTTGGCGAGCAATTTCCCGGTCATCAAAAAGACCCTGGGACAAGAAGCATGGCTGCAAAAGGTGCGCGATTTTCACCGCGAATATCGCGCCCAAACGCCACTGTTTACCCGTATTGGCTGCGAGTTCATCGACTTTCTGCAACAACAACCGCAAGACCCGGCCGCGCCCTGGCTTGCCGAACTGGCTCATTACGAGTGGATGGAGCTGAAGGCAGAAATCGACGACAGCCCGGTGCCGCCGCATGATGCCAATGGCGACCTGTTGTTGGGCATCCCGCAGCTTTCGCCACAAGTCTGGCCGCTGGCCTATCAATGGCCGGTGGAAAAAATCGGCCCCAGCTTCCGCCCCACTCACACCCCGGAACAGCCGACCTTGCTGCTGGTATACCGGGATGCACAGCTGCAAGTGCGCTTCTCAAGCCTTGCGCCACTGGCCTACCGGCTATTGCAACTGCTGGCCGGAAACCATGAACTCAGCGGCCATGCCTTGCTGCAACAGCTTGCCCGCGAGGCCGGTCAAGCACATAACCCGGACTTTTTTGAGCAGGCAAGGCAAATGCTGGCCGCCCTCAAACAGCAAAGCTTGTTGCTCGGCACCCGGATATAAGCGCCTGTACATGCGGTGCCTTGCCGGTGGTATCTGCGCTGTTGCAAATGCTCGCCGGGTCACCGACCCGTCTGCCCTTGCGCCTTGCATCTGCCGCCTTTGCAAAGCAACGGGCGCCAAGAAGGGACATTGAACAGGCGCTTACGGTGAGGCTGTTCCGGCTCCGGTTTCAACCCCGCCCCTGTCACGGCGCGCCGCATAATGGGTACCCGGTGGCGGCATCCGGGTGAAATGAGTATGGATGCCATCGAGTACCGCCCGCGCCAGTTGGCGCTGGAAACTTGCGCTCTTGAGCCTGGCTTCCTCCTCCGGATTGCTGATAAATGCGGTTTCCACCAGCATCGAAGGCACGTCCGGCGAGCGCAGCACCACAAAATTAGCGCGCTCAATTTGGTTTTTGTGGGTCTTGCCAAGCCGCTTCAAGCCCTCCAGCACTTCATTGGCCATCCTCTCCGAGGCGCGCTGGGTGGCGCTTTGCGACAAGTCCAACAGTACCGAAGCCAGGGTGCCCTCCTTGCCCTGCAAACGCACGCCGCCCACCAGGTCGGCCGCATTTTCACGGTCGGCCAGCCAGCGTGCCGCCTGCGAAGTAGCCCCACGGGTGGAGAGCACATAGACCGATGAGCCTCGCGCATTGCGGTTTTCTGCCGCATCGGCATGGATGGAAATGAATACATCGGCATTGGCACGGCGGGCGCGCTGATAGCGTTCAGCCAACGGGATGAAGAAATCGGCATTGCGAATGAGATGCGCCTTCAGTCCTGGCGTGGCATCCACTTGCCGGGCAAGCTCCCGCGCGATGGCCAGGGTGATGTCTTTCTCGCGCACCCCGGTCGGACCAATTGCGCCGGGGTCCTGTCCGCCATGACCGGCATCAATCGCGACAATCACCGGCCGCAAGGCCGCACGGCGGCTCATATCCTGTACGCTGCGCACCGGAGCCGGGCTGCTGGTTTGCGGCGGGACGCTGACCGATGCGGCCGGGTTTGTCGCTGGCATGGGCGTCGCTGCCACAGGCGCCTGGGGCTGGGCAGCTGCCGGGCTTGCTTGCGCTACCGGCTGGGGGCTTGAAGCCGTTTGCGCACTTGCTGGCGGTGGCGAAATCGGTTGCTGGGGCGCCGCCGGGAGACTGCCCGGCAAGCCGGAATCTGCCGCTACCGATACCACTTCGGCAGGGGCGGCAGGCTGTACCACTGCCGTGCCTGTAGCTGCCCCGGTTTGTGTAGCCGCTGCAATCGCGGCAATACCATCGCCATCCCCCGGCCATTCGAAAATCAAAACGGCCTTGCCATCGCGCCATTCCATGTTCGGGCCAATGGCGACCACGGGCGCGCCCAAATCAAACACGATTCTGGTCGTGCCTGCCACTGGCTGGCCGCTGCGCACCGATTTGATGATGCCTTTGGCTGCGGGCAATTTGACGTTATTGGCAAGCCCGGTCTGGCTCATGTCCAGTACCAGCCTTTCCGGCGCCGATAACCGCAAGACGCGATATTCCACCCGGCTCTCCAGGGTGATTTCTGCCCGGGTACCGCTGGGCGTTTCATGCAGGGCAATGCCCTTGACTTCACGCGCCTCGGCCAAATTCCAGACAAGCGCAAGCAGGAGCGCAAGCCCCAGCAAAATTTGTTCGATTCTCATTCCTTTGACACGCATGTGTGAATTCAAACATTGCTGCTGTAAAGGTTCAATGTTTTCTTTATCCAGCGCGAAACTTGGTTAACTGCTTCTCAGCTTTAGAGCCTGTTCAAAGTTTCTCAGAGCCTGTTCAATGTCCCTTCTTGGTACCCGCAAGTGCACCCCATGTGCAGGGGCAAGACGCACGCTGCGGCCAAGACTGGCTGTCTTGGCAAGGTGTGCAACAAAGCCCCTGTGCATGAGGTGCCTTGCCCAATGGGTTGCACCGCAAAGGCGGCATCTGCGCTGTTGCAAATGCTCGCCGGGCCACCAGCCCGCCTGCGCTTTGCGCCTTGCATCTGCCGCCTTTGCGAAGCAACGGATGCCAAGAAGGGACATTGAACAGGCTCTTACAAGCAGGCATGGCTGCACATAAAACAAAGGCGCAGCTTGATGCTGCGCCTTTGCCAGGGTTTGCCGTGGAGCTATCAGAAACGGCGGCGATATTGCAGGCTGGCGGTATCGGCATCCCCCAGCGGGCTGTTGCGGCGGCTGTAATCCAGTCGCAGCAGATGCTTGCGCCAGGCGGCATTCAGCCCCAGGCCAAACAGGCTGCTGCGTGCTGCCAGACCCACGCCATACATGGCCTGCCAGTCTTCCATGCCGACGAAGCTGGCCTGGAAGATTTCACCCTGGCCGTGCAAGCGCTGCTTCCACTCGCCGCGGGCATCCACGCCCAGGCGCAGGCCATTATCAAACAGCCAGTTGCGCTCCGCACGCAGCCCCGCATAGGCCTGGGTACGACGGCTATCCCAGTCCAGCGCCCGCAGCCCCAAACCGCTGAGGCTGGTTTCGCGGAACCCCCGGTTGGTCAAATCCACATACTGGATGCCGGCATATGGGGTGAGCCTGGTATCGGCAATATCAAAGCGGCGTCCGGCTTCGGCATTCAGGTTGAAATAGTGACCGGACAGGCGGCTGTTGGCGCCCTCCAACTGTGTCCCCAGCAACAGGTGACGCTGCATTTCACGGTCAAACTGGCCAAAGCCCAGCCGCCCTTGCGCATACCAGCCATCGCGCAGCCAACCGGCATAAAGCTGGCCTTCATTCTGGCGACCGCGTACCTGGTCACCCAGTACCGGCAGCCAGCTTTGCTGCTGCTGGCGGCTCAGCATCAGGCCGGCCACGGCGTTCTGGCCGATGCGCACGTCATGACCAATCATTTCGCCATTGCTGCTATAGCCCACGCCATCCATGCCTGCCTGCGCAAGGCTGCCATTGCGGCTCAAGTCGCTATACCAGGAACCGGCTTCAATCGCACCCGAGCGCAGTGCATCAAAACGGCCCGATGCCGCACGGCGTGTAGCATCAATGCTGTCATAGGTCAGCGCCGAAGATGCGCCATGCAACTGCCCGGACAGGCTGCGCAGCGACAGGTTCACACCCTCAATGCCCTGGGCACGCTGGAAAGCGCCCAGACCATTGGCGAGCGCCACACTGGCCGGGCCGCCCAGCGGATTCTTGGTTTGCGCATCAATGCGCTGCATCACAGCTTCCACCCGCTTGGCGGTTTCCAGGGCTGCGCCACTGAACTGCCAGGCCTGCGCAGCCTGATGGACATCAATACGGTCGGTCAACAAATACACATTGAGGTGATCATAATCCAGACGTGCATTGAACAGTACCAGCTTCGGATTCCAGCTAAGCTCGGTAAAGTGTCCGTTTACTCCCTTCTTGGTGTAAATCAGCAACTCCCTTTCAGCGCCGGTTTTCGGGATATAGCCCTCGCGCACCCCGGCAATATGCAGATGCGACTCCACATTGCGTGTGCGGTTGTTCAGATTGAGCTGCCCATCCACACCCAGCGGATGTCCCAGCCACAGTGCCAGCACGGCAGCAGACTCTGCACCCGCCGGATTGAATTTGGTCTCACCATTATTGAGATTTCCGACAATTTCCATCGGCTCATCCGAGCCTTTGGGGCCACCGGCTATCAATACCCCCTGATTCACCACATTGCCGCCAAAGCCCTTGTGGCCCCAAAGCACGCCAGAAGGACCAATATTGACATTGGAGTAGTCAAGCCCCTTCTTGACAAGAAGCGTGCTCACACAAGCCGGATCACCGGCAACACACTGAGCATACAAATGCCCCTGTTTGAAAGAGTTGATTTCAAAATCGGCAATCAGGTTGACATGGGTATCACCCTTGTACTCACTGCGCTCAGTCAAGCTCAAAACACCCTGACCCAGCTTGTAAAGGCCGCCCTCACCAGAAATCCGGTTAGACCAAGTCGAGCTCATCCCGGTAGCAGAATGGGCAAGATTGGGCAGCTCAACCGTAACATCGCCCCAGTCAAAGCGCGCCGGTCCCTTGACTGCCTTGGCGACATTCAAAAGCCCATAGCCAAAAATCTCATCCGGCCCTTCTTCACCGATATCCGTCGCCGTACCCAGGATAGTCTGGCGCACCAGGTCGTTATTGAAGTAGGGGAAAGCGCCCCACACCAAGGCCGCAGCACCGGAAACCAAGGGGGCAGCAAAGGAGGTGCCACCGCCCCATTTGACTTCCGTGCCCTTGGGGTCGATATAGGTCACATTACCCGGTGCAGTCAGGCAATAGCTCTTGGCAATGCCGCAGGCCTGGGAATAATTGGTCAGGGTTGCTTTGGCTTCGGTCGGGTTGAGCGCCGCCACTGTCAGCCAGCCGCGCTGCAAGAAAGCTGCCGCATCGGATTTGCTCGGCAAGGCGGCATTATCCGAAGGGTTGCCCCGGTAGCGGGCATCATCGCCATTATTGCCGTTGGCAAATACCACCAGGCCATCGCGGTTGAGGATGAAATCACTATAGGCGGTGACGAACTCAGAAGTTACCTCATCACTTTTCCAGTACAGTCCGCCCCAGGAATTGTTGATGATGCGTGCCCCGGCATCAGCCAGCTCCAAATTGATTTTGCGGAAAAACGCACCATAGCCTTGCCCTGAACGCACTTCATTACCCTGCCCGCTGCCATCGTCATCGGGCTTTTTATCGGCAATGATGCGCGAGGAAACGATATTGGCATTCTGCGCCACGCCGCCCGGCCACTGGCCATAGGCACTGCCTGCCGCCAGCGATGCCACCGTGGTGCCGTGACCTTCCTTGTCATCAACAGTCAAATCGTTTTTGTTGGGATCCACATGCACGAAGTTGCCAGTCACCCGCCCATTGAGCGTGGGATGGTCACGACGCACCCCCGTATCCACAACACCGATGGTGATGCCGGTGCCCTTGTAACCTGCGGCAATCGCCTGATCTGCGCCGGTCAGCTTCAAATGCGCGTCCATTGCAGGCTGCGCATTGACCGGACCTGGTTGCGTGGTCGGGGTGGTGGTCGGTGCCGGCGTGGGCGCTGGCGTCGGTGTAGTGCCACCGCCGCCGCTATTGCCGCCACTGCCACCGCCGCCACCAATCTGCAAAGGTGGCGCAGACGAGCTGCCACCACTGCTACCACATGCGCTAAGCCCCAAGGCCAGCACAGAAACAATTGCCCAAGCCAGCTGGTTACGGTTGTAGTTACTTGCCATGGTTTTCCCCAAGGTTTGAGTCCGTTATAGATGGGCGAGAAGCTGCCCGCCGCGATTCTCGAGCTTTTTAACGCTTTCCTGACTTAAAAACAATGCCAGCGCCAAGACAACCACTGCATTCAAAGTCGCCAAACGGCAGGTAAACAGTGATAATCAGGACTCATCCCGTCCTTTATGGAGTCCTCATGTCCGATATCGTCATCACCGCCGCCAAGCGCACTGCCATCGGTTCCATGCTCGGCCAGTTCACCGGCGTGCCTACGCCGACCCTTGGCGCTGCGGCCATTGCTGCTGCTTTGACAGAAGCTGGCCTCAAGGGTCACCAGGTGGATGAAGTCATCATGGGCTGTGTGCTGCCCGCAGGTTTGGGCCAAGCCCCGGCCCGCCAGGCGATGCGTGCGGCCGGTATTGATGATGCTGCCGGTGCGACCACCATCAACAAGGTGTGCGGCTCGGGCATGAAAGCCCTGATGCTGGCACACGACCTGATTAAGGCCGGCTCGGCCAGCACCGTGGTCGCTGGTGGCATGGAGTCGATGACCAATGCCCCGCATCTTTTGAATGGCTCGCGCACCGGCATCCGTTACGGCAATGCCCCCTTCATCGACCATATGGCCTTTGATGGCCTGACCAACCCCGATGACGGCCAGGCAATGGGGATATTTGGTGACAGAACCTGCGCCAAATACGGCTATGACCGCGAAAAGCTGGATACCTATGCCACCGAATCGGTTGTACGCGCACAGAAAGCCCAGGCAGAAGGTGCATTCAAGGCAGAAATCGCCCCGGTCACGGTCAAGACCCGCAAGGGCGAGGTGGTCATCGACACGGATGAAGAGCCCGGCAAGATTGATACTGCCAGAATCCCCGGCCTGCGCGCGGCCTTCGGCAAGGAGGGCGTGTTGACCGCCGCCTCATCCTCGAAGATTTCCGATGGCGCTGCGGCGCTGGTGGTGATGTCGGCTGAAGCCGCACAGGCAGCCGCTGCCAAGCCGCTGGCACGGATTGTGGCACATGCGACCCATTCGCAGGCCCCGGAATGGTTCACCACCGCGCCGGTGGATGCCATCAAAAAAGTGCTGGCAAAAGCCGGCTGGCAGGCAGCGGATGTTGACCTCTTTGAAATCAACGAAGCCTTTGCCTGTGTCGCCATGGCGCCCATCAATGACCTTGGCATTGCTCATGAAAAAATCAATGTCAACGGTGGCGCACTGGCCCTGGGGCACCCGATCGGCGCCTCCGGCGCGCGCCTTGTCGTGACCCTGATTCACGCGCTCAAGGCACGCGGCGGCAAACGCGGCGTAGCTGCATTGTGCATCGGCGGCGGCGAAGCCACGGCATTGGCCATCGAGTTGCTGTAAGGCCAGGTGCCAGAGGCAAGACAGGAGAGCCTGTCTTGCCTTCACCCCGACTTGACTGCGCAAAACCCCGCTTGAACAAGCACAACGAAAAAGAAAAAAAATCCGGCCACGCCTCTTGACATCATTTATCGTTTTGTCATGATTTTGGCAACGCGACATTTCCGCGTTGCCCACTCCCCATATCGAGGACCTCTCCATGACGCTGAACAAAACCCTGATTGCTCTGGCCTTCGGCCTGGCACTGACTGCTTGCGCCAACAATGCCGAACAGGCTCAGGAAGCTGCCGTTGACGCTGCTGCTGCCGCTGCCGAAGCCCAGGTAGTTGCCGATGCCAGCGGTGATACCGCCGCCCAGGCCGGTGCTGATGCCGCTGCTGCCGCTGCCGATGCGGCAGCCACCCAGGCCGATGCCGCTGCTGCCGCACAAGCAGTCGGTCAGGATGCAGCTGCTGACAACGCTGCGGATGCCGCCGAACAGGCTGCCGACGCCGCCCAACAGGCTCAGAAGTCGGCTGAAGAAGCCGCTGCCGACAAGAAGTAATCTTGTCCCATAAGGGCAGAGCCGCAAGCCAGCGGCTCTGTCATCAACGGCTGTCAATATTTCGCCCATTGCACAAGAGGCCAAATCATGAACATCAAACTCGCCACCTTGATTGCCGCAGGCGCCCTGGCACTCACCGCTTGCAATAACGCCAGCGAACAAAAGCTGGAAGAAGCCAAGGCATCTGCCGAGCAGGCCGCTGCTGCAGCAAATGATGCTGCCAGTGCCGCTGCTGACGCCGCCGCTGCCAGCGCAGAATCCGCCAGTGCCGCTGCCGATGCAGCTGTCAGCGATGCTGCCGCTGCCACCGAACAGGCCGCTGGCGACCTCAAAGATGCCGCCCAGCAAGCCGCTGCCGAACTCAAAGCCGCAGGCCAGGAAGTCGCTGCCGATGCCAAGGCTGCTACCGAAAACCTGAAGGCCAATGCCGCAGGCGCCATTGCCGACGCTGCCCAGAATGTCGCTGACAAGATGGGCGAAGAAAAGAAAGAAGCCGAAGCTGCCGCCAAGAAGTAATTCCTGGACGCAGCATATCGCCTTGCAAACCCCGGCCAAACGCCGGGGTTTTGCTTAAGTTGCCCAATGCTGTACCGCAAAGGCGGCGGATGCAAAGCGCAGAGCGAGTGCTTGCGATGCCGCCGCTGCCAGGCAACAGGCATCAAGAAGATGCCTTGGACAGGCGCTTGGGCATGCGATAATTCCGACCTCGTTTTCACCGGAACTCGTCCATGGCGCGCCAAGCTCTCGTCACCACTGCCCTGCCCTATGCCAACGGCCCGCTGCACCTGGGGCATCTGGTGGGTTACATCCAGGCCGATATCTGGGTACGGGCGCGGCGCATGGCCGGGGAGAGCGTGCATTTTGTCTGCGCCGACGACACCCACGGCACGCCGATCATGCTGGCGGCGGAAAAGGCTGGCGTCAGCCCGGAAGCCTTTATCGCCGGCATTCAGGCCAGCCACGAGGCCGATTTTGCCGCCTTCCATGTCGATTTCGACCACTACGGCTCCACCCACTCGGCGCATAACCGTGCCTTGACCGAAGCCATCTACCGGGCGCTGGAGAAGAACGGCCATATCGGCCGGCGCACGGTATCGCAGCTGTACGACCCCGAACGCGGCATGTTCCTGCCCGACCGTTACGTCAAGGGCGAATGCCCCAAATGCGGCGCGGCCGACCAGTACGGCGACAACTGTGAAGCCTGCGGCGCGACCTATGCCCCCACGGAATTGCGGAACCCCAAATCCGCCGTCTCCGGTGCCACCCCGGAACTGCGTGATTCCGAGCACTATTTCTTCGAGCTTGACCAGTTCGAAAGCTTCCTGCGCCAATGGCTGAGCGGCGATGTTGCCCTTGCCGGGGTCAAGGCCAAGCTCGCCGAATGGCTCGATGGCGAAGGCGGCCTGCGCGCCTGGGACATCTCCCGCGACGCACCGTATTTCGGCTTCGAGATTCCCGGCGCACCGGGCAAGTATTTCTATGTCTGGCTGGATGCGCCAATCGGCTATCTGGCGAGCTTCAAGGCGTTGTGCGAACGCGACGGACTGGATTTTGACGCCTTCCTCGCCGCCGACAGCCAGGCCGAGCTGCACCACTTCATCGGCAAGGACATCGTCAACTTCCACGGCCTGTTCTGGCCTGCGGTGCTGCATGGCGCCGGGCTGCGCGCCCCGACCCGGCTGCACGTCAACGGCTATCTTACCGTCGATGGCGCCAAGATGAGCAAATCGCGCGGCACCTTCATCATGGCGCGCAGCTGGCTCGACCACGGCCTGCCGCCCGAGGCGCTGCGCTATTACTTCGCCGCCAAAACCAGCGGTGGCGTGGATGACCTCGACCTCAACCTCGGCGACTTCGTCAGCCGCGTCAACAGCGATATCGTCGGCAAGTTCGTCAACCTCGCCAGCCGCTGCGCCGGTTTTATCGAAAAACGCTTTGCCGGCAAGCTGGCCGACACATTGCCCGAACCGGCCATGTATGCCAGCTTCATCGAGCGCCTTGGTGCAATTCGTGCCGCCTATGCCGACAACGACGCTGCGCAGGCGCTGCGCCTTGCCATGACGCTGGCTGATGAGGCCAACAAATATATCGACGAAGCAAAGCCCTGGGTGATTGCCAAGCAGGAAGGCGAAGATGCCCGCCTGCAAGCGGTCTGCACCCAGGGCCTCAACCTGTTCCGGGTGCTGGCGCTGGCCCTTGCCCCGGTGCTGCCTGCCACCGCCCGGCGCGTGGCCGACTTCCTCGCCGCGCCGCTGCAACACTGGCAGGACTGCGAGCAAGCTCTCACCGGCCAGCGCATCCAGCCCTATCAAGCCCTGTTCACCCGTATCGACCCGAAAACCATTACCGCCATGACTGACGCCAGCCGAAATACCCTGAAGCCCGCCGACGCCTCCCCGGCCAAGACCGAAAAAGCCGCCGCCCAGCCTGCCGAAAAACCCGCAGCCGACAGCCAGTGCATCGGCATCGACGACTTCGCCAAGCTCGACCTGCGCATCGGCAAGGTGCTCGAATGTGGCTTTGTGGAAGGCTCGGACAAACTGCTGCGCTTCCTGCTCGATGCCGGTGACCTCGGCCAGCGGCAGATTTTCTCCGGCATCCGCGCCAGCTACCAGGAACCGGAAAAACTCATCGGCCGCAACGTGGTGTTCATCGCCAACCTCGCCCCGCGCAAGATGCGCTTTGGCCTCAGCGAAGGCATGATTCTCTCCGCCGGCTTCGATGGCGGCAGCCTCGCCCTGCTCGATGCCGATAACGGCGCCGAAGCCGGCATGCCGGTACGCTAAGACGGGAATGGGAAATCGGGAGCGGGAAAGCAGCCGTTGGGAAAGCGCCCACCGCCCCGCTTCCCGCCCCAGCCTCAACTCGACTGGCTATTTTTTAGCCAACTTTTCCCCAAAAAACCAACACCCCTTTCCAGTCCCATCTGCAAAAACAGAAATATCCTTGCAAATCAACCAATTGCAAAGAAAACAGCACCATCAGCAAGGCTCAGAATTCGGTGAAATTTTAGCCAACTTTTTGGCAAAAAAACGACCATCCCAAACTGTCTTGCAACCTATTGATTGCCAAGCACAAATTTTTGCTTTAGAGTCCCCTCACTGCCCCGACTTTGAGGGGATTAAGACTCGGCCAGCGCCAGGCGGCGGCGCACCGCGCCTGTCCCCTCACTGCCCCGACTTTGAGGGGATTAAGACCGCAGCAATCAGTTCACGTGCTACGCGGCTCTTGGGTCCCCTCACTGCCCCGACTTTGAGGGGATTAAGACACTGCCTAAACAGCAACTGCACCCAGCGTGCATGTCCCCTCACTGCCCCGACTTTGAGGGGATTAAGACGTTACATCTATTTCCCAATACCTATTCTCGCCGTCCCCTCACTGCCCCGACTTTGAGGGGATTAAGACGTTACATCTATTTCCCAATACCTATTCTCGCCGTCCCCTCACTGCCCCGACTTTGAGGGGATTAAGACTCAATCCATGCCCCCCCAAACCCATGCGTTTCGGTCCCCTCACTGCCCCGACTTTGAGGGGATTAAAACGGCAGTCCATGCTTTTCCACCCACCGGGAGTGGGCCCCCTCGCTTTGACTTTGATGGGCTGGTATCGTGCGCATCCTTTACATGCTGCCGTATTGATGACGCCCTCCCTGTCCAAACTCGTCGAACGCATCGACCGCCTGCTGCCGCAAACCCAGTGCGGCCAGTGCGGCTTCGAGGGTTGTCGACCGTATGCCGAGGCGCTGGCGCGTGGCGAGGCGGATATCGACCACTGCCCGCCCGGTGGCGATGCCGGTGCACGGACGCTGGCAAAACTTCTGGCACGCCCGGCCAAACCCTATGACCGCAGCCGTGGCGAGCACAAACCCGGCATCGTCGCGCAAGTGGTGGAAGCCGATTGCATTGGCTGCACCAAGTGCATTCAAGCCTGTCCGGTAGATGCCATTGCCGGCGCCTCCAAGCTGATGCATACCATCATCACGTCGCTGTGCACCGGCTGTGAACTGTGCATCCCGCCCTGCCCGGTGGACTGCATCGTGATGGTGCCTACTTCACACCACAGTGCTTGATAAGCACAATCCATCGAGCCACATAAAAAAGAGGCGGCAAAGCCGCCTCTCCTCATTGCAGCACAGCTGCCAGTATTGGCGCTTAACGCCTTGGCAGATAAAGCTGCGGATCCACCGGTTTGCCGTTCTGGCGGATTTCAAAATGCAGCATATTGCGCGGTGCGCCGCTGCTGCCCAGCTCGCCAATCTGCTGTCCGGCCTTGACCAGGGCGCCTTCGTTGACCATGCGCCTGCGGTTGTGTCCATAGGCCGAGAGCCATTGCTCGTCGTGCTTGATGATGATGAGCTCGCCATAGCCCACCAGTCCCGAGCCGGAATACACCACGGTGCCATCTGCCGCCGCACGCACCGGCTCGCCGCCGTTGCCGGAAATATCAATGCCCTGGCGGGTGGTGTCATTGGCAAGATAGGTGGAAACGATTTGCCCGCCGCTGACCGGCCATTGCCAGGCAATGCGGCTGACTGCTGGCGATGGCGTAGTCACGGTCGTACTGGCAGGTGTACCTGCTGCCGGGGCAGTGGGACGCGCCGACGGCGTGGCCGGACGCGCGGCCTGGTTGCTGGCGGTTGCATCGCGCGGATACAGGCGCAGGCGCTGCCCCGGATAGATGGTGTACGGCGGCGGGACGTTGTTCCACAGCGCCAAATCCAGTGGGGTAATGCCGTTCTGGGTGGCGATGCGGTACACCGTTTCACCGCGCTGCACTACATGGGTGGCACCGTATTTGGGTTGCGAAACCCTGGCCTGCGGCGTTGCCGTCTGCGCCGCGCGCGCAGCGGGTTGTGCCTGTACTGCCCCGGGGCTGGCCGGGCGCTCGTTACGCACCACGGTGCTGCGGGTACAGGCGCTCACCGCCAATAGCAGCACGCCGCCCACCGCCATGACGCGCAGCGCAGCGGCATTGGTTTGCGCAAGCATGTTTTTATTCATCCAGTCACCTTTTGCAGCAATTGAGTCAGTGCCACGCCGCCACCGGCCAGCAGCACCGTGAAATAAACCATTGTTCCGATATTGGCCAGGTGCCCCAACAATACCGGGATTCCGTCGCGCTGGATGAATCCCACCGCATACAGCAGCAGGGCGATGCCCGGCAGGGTATTGCTGAACGGCACAAAGCCAAATGGCGCCATCAGCAATAGCGCGGCCAGAATAAAGCCGAGGTTATTGAACAGTTGCATCATCCGGCCATCGACAAAAAACGGCAGGCGGTGCGGGCGGCTGATGCGTTCCATGCGCCGCACCCATTTCAGGCCGGTCTTGAGGCCGGGACGCAGCTTTTCCACCGGCAGCGGTTTGCTTTTGAGTTTCTCGGGCAGCCACAAATTACCGCTGCCCAGGCGACTGATGCCAATCAGCAAAATCGCCGCACCAAATACGGTGCTGACCCCGGGAATCGACACCGGAATCAAAAATACCAGGGTCAGCATGATGGTCAGCACCAAGAGGCCTTCATCGCCCAGCACTTTCAAAAGCTCGCCCAGGCTCAAATGTTCCGCAGGCAGGGCATCAATCATCGCCTCGATTTGCTCAGAAAGCGATTGCCCGGCTCCGGGCAGCATCAGGCCTTTGTCGTCCTGCATCATTCCATCACTCCCGCCAACAGCGGCACAAAGCTCACCGGCGCCAGGTTCTGCTGCCGCCAGTGCCCGTCATGGTCTTGCGCCAGACGCAATAGCTGGCCATTCACCGGCGCTACCAGGATGCCCCCGGGCGCCAGTTGCTCAAGCAGCGCCGGCTCAAGCGCGGCGGCACCGGCAGTCACCACGATGGCATCGAACGGTGCGTATTCGGCCCAGCCTGCGCGGCCATCATCATGACGGCTGCGCACTTCGATGCCCAGCTGCCGGAAACGCTTGCGTGCGGTGCGCAGCAGGTCACCAATGCGCTCCACGGTAAATACCTTCATCCCGAGCGCCGCCAGCACGCTGGCCTGATAGCCGGAGCCGGTACCGATTTCCAGCACGGTTTCCGGCGCGCATTCCAGCACCGCTTCGGTCATCTTCGCCACTACCCAGGGCTGGGAAATGGTCTGTCCATGACCAATCGGCAGTGCAGTGTCTTCGTAGGCGCGCCCGGCAAAGGCTTCATCCACGAACAAATGCCGTGGCAGCGTACGGATGGCGGTGAGTACCCGTTCGTTCTCTACGCCCTGCTCGCGCAGGCGCTCAATCAGGCGGTCGCGCACACGCTGGCCAGTCATGCCAACGCCAATGGCTTCCGGGCTTAAACGCAAACGGGAAATCATGCCAGCTTGAAACCCTGTACCCAGCTTGCCACCTGCTCCAGCGCCTGATAGCGGGTCAGGTCCACCTTAATCGGCGTAACCGACACCGCCCCCCGGCGGATGGCATCAAAATCCGTGCCCGGCCCGGCATCTTGCTCAGGCCCTGCCGGACCTATCCAGAAAAACGAGCGCCCGCGTGGCTCAGGCGCGGCAATGCAGCTTTCGGCGCGGTGACGATTGCCCAGCCGGGTGGCTTCAAAGGCGCTGATTTTGTTCCACTCGATATCCGGCACATTGACATTCAGGATGGTATCGGCAGGCAGCGGGTCGCTCGCCAGACGCTTGACAATCTGCACCGCTGCAAAGGCGGCGGTTTCAAAATGCTGCGGGTCGTGATCGCGGCTGACCAGTGAAATCGCCACCGCCGGAAGCCCGAGAAAACGCCCTTCCATCGCCGCCGAAACGGTGCCGGAATAAATCACGTCATCGCCCAGATTGGCCGCGTTGTTGATGCCGGACACCACCATATCCGGCTCGGCGCGATCCTTGAACATGCCGGTCAGCGCCAGATGCACGCAGTCGGTGGGCGTGCCATGCACCCGCCAGGTGTTCTCGTCCTGCTGCACCACACGGATGGGCATATCCAGCGTCAACGAATTGCTGGCGCCGCTGCGGTCACGGTCCGGCGCCACCACCGTCACTTCATGTCCGGCGGCACGCAGCTCCGCGGCCAGGATGCGGATGCCCGGCGCGTCCACGCCATCATCGTTGCTCACCAAGATACGCATGCGCTTGATTCGTCCAAAGAGGCGACATGATACCGGAGCCATGCCCGACTCTCATCTGTTATTCGGGCAGCACCGGAGAAAAACCGGCAAAAACTTGCGTAAAGTATGCCGATGTCCCGTAAACCGCCCGTACCCGAAGCCGCTGATATCGACGATGCCGAGCTGTTCCGCAGCGCGATTGGCCCGGTGCGTGAAATCACCCCGCGCCACGCCCCGCCAGCACGCCCGCGGCCAGCGCCCAGGGCGGCCATGGCCGAACGCGACGAGCGCGAAGCGGCCATCGAGTTCCGGCTGGCCCTGGATGAGCAGCTTTTGGGAGCCGGGGATACGCTCAGCTATCGCCGCGATGAAATCCCGCCGCGCACCTTGAAGCGGCTGGCACGCGGCGAATACGCGGCCGTGAATGAGCTGGATTTGCATGGCGTGGACAGCCGCACCGCCGAACAGTGGCTGCGCGAATTTCTGCGCCATGCCGTGCAGGAAGGCTTTGGCTGCGTGCGCATCATCCACGGCAAGGGCCGCTACAGCGCCGAAGGCGTGCCGGTACTGAAAAATCTGGTGGACCGCATGCTGCGCCAGCGCGCCGATGTACTGGCCTTCCACTCTGCTCCGGCAACGCAGGGCGGTACGGGTGCGGTGCTGGTGTTGCTCGCCTGCCGTCGCTATCGTTGAAGCCTTATCGTTCGTCTTGCGCGCCACTGATTGCCAAGCCCAAGCTGTCACGACAGGCGAGACTTCAACTGCCGATGCCAACTCCGAAAACAATCGCCAGCAAGACCGGCAAGGGGTGGCGGATGATGAAAACCAGGAGTTTGATGGCAAGAAAAGCCAGTATCAGGTAAAAAACACCCTTCAGGCCAAAACGCACAAGAAAAAAGATGGTGCCTGGTAGCACCACGACTATCAACACCCAGTCCAAAATGCTGCTTTTCTGAAGCTGCGCAGTTTTTTGCTGTGCTTCCAACCACTGGCGCAGCTGCTCGATGCCATCATCACAGCCCAGCGAGAGCGTGAACTCAATCTCCAGCTGCCCGTCTTGTCCGGTGGCTGCGGCCAATGCTTCGGGCGTCATGGTGGTGCCTATATCCGCAACAAAATCCAGCAACTTGCGCAACAAGGCATGGCAAAGTACATCGAGTCTGGCAGCCAGCGCCGACATGCCTGCCGCATCGCCTTGAAAATGCACTTTCAGCACTTCACGCTGATAGACAAGCTCATCGGCAAAATCCCCAATCTTGGCCGCAGTGAACCACATGGCCTGCTCCGGGGTATCCGGCTGTGCCAGCCGCTCAGCCAGCTGCTGACTTGCCCAGCGTACCAACCGCCGGCTCCAATCCTGCAGCCATCTGAACTGTTCTTCGGCAAACGGCGGCAAGCCTGCCAGTTCATCAGAGCGCAGTCTCACCTCGACAACCGGCAAGGGCGGCGGCAAATCCGCATGTGTGTCGGCAAAATCTTTCCAGCATGCCAGCAGCGTCTGGATATGGGCGGGCAGTTTGACTTCATTCACGCCGACATTTTCCCTTGTGGCTGATATGGGCATATTCTGCCTTGCCCCTGCCGCAAATGCTGTGACTGATGAATGTTCTGTCCCAAACAAAGGCCGCCCTTGCGGGCGGCCAGTTTTGGCAACACGTTGTTGTTATCGGCTGCTCGCTTCGGTCTTGACCGCCACGAAGCGGGTGCCGCCGCGGCCTGCCAGTCGCAGGGTGACGGTATCGCCGGGTTTGACACTGGCAAGTGCGGTTTGCAGCTGCATGGCGCTGCCGACATTCTGCCGTCCCACGGCCAGAATCACATCACCGGGGTTAATACCGGCTTCGCGTGCGGCGCGCGATTCTACTGCCACTATGCCAACACCTTCACCCGCCTTGAGATTCAACTGGCGGCGGTCATTGGCATCGAGCTCGGCAATCCGCAGTCCCAGCAGGCCACGCATGTTGTGCGCGCCCTCCGCAGTATTGTCGGCGCGCCCGGCAAAGCGGCTGGCGTTACCAGTGGCTGCCTCACCCAACACCGCTTCAATTGACCGCTCACGGCCCTCGCGCCATACGCCAAGGCGCACCTTGCTGCCCGGTGGCAGTGCGCCGACCAGCGGCGGCAGGTCACTGGTCTGGTTGATGGCGGTGCCATTGAAGCTGCGGATGACATCGCCGGGCTGAATGCCAGCCTTGTCGGCAGCGCCACCGGCTTCCACATTGCTGACCAGCGCGCCGCGACTGTCAGGCAGCCCCATGCCGCGTGCCAGGTCGCTGCTCAGCGACTGCATGTTCACGCCCAGCAGGCCGCGCCGCACCTGTCCGGTCTTTTTCAACTGCTCCACGGCGTTCATCGCGGTGTCGATGGGGATGGCGAAGCTGATGCCCTGAAAGCCGCCGGAAACGCTGAAAATCTGCGAATTGATGCCGACCACTTCGCCGCGGGTATTGAGCAACGGGCCGCCGGAATTGCCGCGATTAATCGCCACATCGGTCTGGATGAAAGGCACATATTGCTGGCCGCCGGTGGAGCGCCCCACGGCGCTGACGATGCCGGCGGTCACCGAATGGTCAAGGCCATAGGGCGAACCAATCGCCACCACCCACTGCCCCGGCTTGACAGCGCCCGAGCCGCCCAGGCGCAAGGCCGGCAAGCCATGACCTTCCACCTTCAAAAGCGCCACGTCTGACTGTGCATCGCTGCCCACCAGCTTGGCCTTCATCTCGCGCTTGTCAGCAAGACGCACGCTGATTTCATCGGCGCCTTCCACCACATGATGATTGGTCAGCACATAGCCATCGGCAGAAATCAGAAAGCCGGTGCCCAGCGAGGTGCCGCGCGGCATTTCCGGCATCGGGCTGCGTTGGCCGGGGCCGCCGGGTATCGGCATGCCAAAGCGGCGGAAGATTTCCGCAAGCGGGTCGGCACCGGAAAAACCGCCACTCTGACGTGCGGCAATCCGCGCCTCAACACTCACCACCCCGCTGCCGACCTGCTCCACCAGCCGGGTGAAATCCGGCAGGCCAGTGACCAATTCCGGCGCAGCGGCAGCCGGCATGGTCTGCACGGTCGCTTCGCGCTGCTGTGCATCGGCAGCCGGATACATCACCACCGCCGTGGTGGCGATTGCAGTCAGGGGAACAAGCAGCAAGGGCTTCAGCATTTTCTTCATGGGCGTTGTTCTCATTGGGGGAAATCAATCTTGGTTGTTTGGATGTGGCTCAAACGGCGAGGCAGAAGGCGCATGCTCCAGACGCACATTGAAGGTGCTGTTGCCCGTGCCTGGCAGTACGGCACGCGGCCAGGCCGGACGCGACTGCGGCGGGCTGAACGGGTCACGGGCTTCGACAACATCGCCGTTTTGTGCCACTTGCGGCAAGTCGTTCGCCACTGTTGCTGCCGGTGCAGGCGTATTGCGCACACGGCTGCTGCGTGATGCAGCACGCGGCGCTTGCGCAAGTTGCCGGGCGGCAGGCTGAACGGCTGCGGCTTGCGGGGCGGTGATTGGCGTTTCTGCCGCAGGCCTAGCTTCTGGCAACGCGGCTTCTGCGGCGGCTGCAACAGTTTCAGGCGCTTGCGGCTGGACGGTTGCAATGGCCGCAGGTGCATGGCCTGGCTCTGGCGCACGCAGACCGATAAAAGCGGCAAAGGCAAGGCTTGCGGCCATCGCGCCACCTGCAAAATAACGCCAGCGCGCAGGCGGTCTGGCCGCTCCGGATTTGCCCTCCTGCGGACTGGCTTCTGGCTGCGTCGCTTGTGGCTGCAACCGCGTCGTGGGCGGCGCTTCTGCGGCCAAACGTGCCGAGAAACGGGCGACAAAGCCATCCGAAGCCGCCGCGCTGCCCTGCCCGCGCAGGACATCAGCGGCCAATTGCCAGCGACTCAAGGTATCGGCCAGCGCATCATCATGCTGCAAGCGGCGCAGCAGAAAGCGGCTGCGGTCAGCGTCCAGCTCGCCATCGAGCAAGGCCGAGAGTTGTTCTTCGGGGGTTTGAGGGTTCATTTGTGTCCTCTCTCACGGGCAGTGGCGCTGCCATCCAGCAACGGGCGCAGCGCACGGTCAATCGCTTCGCGGGCACGAAAAATGCGCGAGCGCACCGTGCCCACCGGGCAGCCCAGATGCTGGGCAATGGCCTCATAAGAAAGGCCGTCCAATTCGCGCAGGCGGATGGCCTGGCTCAACTCGCGCGGCAATGCCTGCATGGCACCCATCACCGCCTGCTCAATCTCGCGCCGCATCAGCTCACGCTCGGGGGTATCGGCATTACCCAGCAGCTCCGCATCGCAATGCTCGGCATCGGCGATATCAATATCGGCACTGGGCGGGCGGCGCTTCATCGCCAGCAAATGATTTTTGGCAGTATTGACCGTGATGCGGTGCAGCCAGGTATGAAAGCTGGCCTCGCCCCGGAAATTGCCGATGGCGCGATAGGCGCGGATAAAGGCATCCTGGGCAACGTCTTCTGCCCATTCGCCCACAAAACGCGCCGCCAGTGCCACCATGCGGTGCTGATAGCGGCGCACCAAAAGCTCAAACGCGCTGTGCTCGCCCTGCTGCACACGGCGCACCAGCTCGGCATCCAGCACGTCCTGGCCTTTATCCGGGTTGTCAGTATTGGGCGCGGCCCGCATGGCCGGAACTCCTTGAAACATGTTGCATGGCTGCATCGTTGCGACAAGGCATGGACAAAGACCTGCAAGAAAAGTTCCTGCCCATTTGGCTTTGCCACAAAATGGCGACAGCAGCCGTTATAAAATGGCTCCATACCCTATCGGATGCTCCGCCATGATGCCCCATTTCGACGGCCTGACCCTGAAAAACTGGCAAATCCAGTCCCGTGATGACGGCATTCTGGTATTGCTGTTCGACCGCCAAGGTCAATCTGTCAACAGTTTTGCCCAGGAGGTGCTGCTGGAGCTGGAGGCCATTGTCGAGCGTCTGGCGATGGAGGCACCGCGCGGTGTGATTCTGGCCTCGGCCAAAAGCAGCGGTTTTATCGCCGGTGCCGACATCAAGGAATTTGCCGAGTTCGACCGCAAAGGCACGGTGAGCGATGCCATCGCCCGTGGCCAGGGCGTGTTTGAAAAACTCGCTCGCCTGCCCTGCCCGACGGTGGCGGCCATCCACGGTTTCTGCATGGGCGGCGGCACGGAAATGGCGCTGGCCTGCGATTACCGCATCGCAAGCAGCGATGCCAGCACCCGGATTGGCCTGCCGGAAGTCAAGCTCGGCATCTTCCCCGGCTGGGGCGGCAGTGTACGCCTGCCACGACTGATTGGCGCACCCGCGGCCTTTGACCTGATGCTCACCGGCCGCAGCGTCAACGCCAAAGCCGCACGCGCCATGGGCTTGGTTGACCGCGTATCCGCGCCTGCCACACTGCTGGACGATGCCGCCCTGCTGGTACTGCGCGGCGCCGAGCGTCCCCTCAAGCAACGCGCACTGGCCTGGCTCAGCAATACCTGGCCTGCACGGCAATTGCTGGCACCGCAAATGCAAAAACAAGTGGCCAGGAAAGCCCCCAAAGCCCATTACCCGGCGCCCTATGCCCTGATTGACAGCTGGCAAAAAGGCGGCAGCAGCATACGCCAGCGGCTGGAGCGCGAGCGCCGCGGCGTGGTGAAACTCGCCTCCACACCCACCGCCCGCAACCTGATTCGCGTGTTCTTCTTGCAAGAGCGCATGAAACAACTGGGTAGCGGCGACTCCGGCATCCGCAAGGTGCATGTGGTCGGCGCGGGCGTGATGGGCGGCGATATCGCCGCATGGAGCGCCTACAAAGGCTTTGAAGTCACCCTGCAAGACCGCGAGCAAAAATACATCGACGCGGCACTTTCCCGCGCCAGCGAATTGTTTGCCAAGCGCGTCAAGGACGAAAACAAGCGTCCGCAAGTGGCTGCCCGCCTCAAAGGCGACCTGGCAGGCGATGGCATTGCCGAAGCGGACTTGATTATCGAAGCCATCATCGAACGCAGCGATGCCAAGCGCGAGCTGTACGCCGCTACCGAGCCGCGCATGAAAGCCGATGCCCTGCTCACCACCAACACCTCCTCGATTCCGCTGGCAGAGCTGAGCGCACACATCGCGCGCCCGGCGCAATTTGCCGGCCTGCACTACTTCAACCCGGTGGCGCTGATGCCGCTGGTAGAAATCATCCGCCACGACGGCATGGCCGCCGATACCGAGCAGCGTCTTGCCGCTTTTTGCAAGAAGCTGGACAAGCTGCCCGTGCCGGTTGCCGGTACGCCTGGTTTTCTGGTCAACCGCGTACTGTTCCCCTACCTGCTCGAAGCCATGCGCGCCTATGCCGAAGCTATCCCGGCCGCAGCCATCGACCAGGCCGCAGTGAAATTCGGCATGCCGATGGGTCCAGTGGAGCTGGTCGATACCGTGGGGCTGGATGTGGCCGCCGGCGTCGGTGCAGAACTTGCCCCGTTCCTGGGTCTTGAAATTCCCGCCGCCCTTGCCGCCCCCCCGGAAATGGGCAAGCGCGGCAAAAAAGACGGCCAGGGCATTTACTCTTGGGAAAACGGCAAAGCCCAAAAACCGCCACTGCCCAAAGATTATCAAGCCCCCGACGACCTGCAAGACCGGCTGATTCTGCCACTGCTCAACGAAGCGGTCGCCTGCCTGCACGATGGCGTGGTCAGCGATGCCGACCTGCTCGATGGCGGCGTGATTTTCGGTACCGGCTTTGCCCCATTCCGCGGCGGCCCGATTCAATACATCCGCGAAACCGGCGCCGATGCGCTACTGGAGAAGCTCAAAACCCTGCAACAGCGCCACGGCGAACGCTTCGCACCACGCCCGGGCTGGGACAACCCGGTACTGCGCGGCTAGAGCCTGTTCAAGGACATATCCCGGAAAATCATTATCCCCGTGTCATGGCACGGGGATAATGATATGCAATCCGAGTCTTCAGCAAGCAGTGAGGCGCACTACCAGCCCCAAGGCGTAGGCGGCAGCTCAACCGGACGAGTCAGGTCGAACTCCACCTTGAACATCCGGCCATTGGGACGGGACAGCTCGTAAACAAAAGTTTGCGGATGGATTTCCATCGCCCAGGTATTTTCCACCGAAGCATTGAGCCCGCCCTTTTCGAACATGGCAATGGACTCGGCATCGACCGGAAAGGCCTGACGCTCGGCGCTACCAGCTTCACGACTATCACCACCATACATGGTCATCTCATCAGGACTGCCATCCTCATGGCGGTGGTCATGCTTCAGGCGCAAACCTTCCGGCAGACGGGTAAGTATCCAGGTACGGGAATGGTCATCGCCCACATGGAAAGGAATTTCCAGCCGCTCGCGCGGGTTATCGCAGCCACGCACATGCATCACCAGACGCTTGCCTTCAAACGCATCCGGCTCGCTGGGTTTGGGCTCGTTGGCGATGATTTTGCCTTCATACGCCTTACCGCAATGCTTGGCCACGCACATCAAGAATTCATCTGCAGCCTGCAATGCAGCCGCATCATCCAGGGCTTGCTGCCCGCTGCTCGTGGCTGTCTCTGCCGGTTCAGGACTGGAGGCGGTGCAGGCAGCAAGCGCCAACACCAATGGAGAAAAGACAAGGAAATATTTACTGTTCATGGCAACAGCCTAACCCGGACAGCGCTTTTCCGGCAATGCCAAATGATTAAAACGGCTTGGCAAGCACCAACCAGATAATCGGTATCAAGGCCAGCAATGGCAACTCGTTGAACAAGCGCAATTGCCGGGCACCAGGCAGTTTCCGCCCGGCTTCCGCTGCTTTCAGCCAGCGCCCGGTCATCACCGCATAAACCAGCAACAATGCCACCAAGGTCAATTTGGCGTGCATCCAGGCTCCCCGGAAACCCAGCATCCACCACATGGCAAAGCCCAGTACAAACAAAGCGCCGAACATGACATGCCCAAAGCGTGCCAAACGCCGCCCCATCAACAGCAGCCGCGCTCTCACAGCAGGCTCATCACCCGCCTCTGCAAGGTTCACCAAGATACGCGGCAAATAGAACAGAACCGCCATCCAGGCGATGACAAATACCAAATGGAAAGTTTTCAGCCACAAATACATAAGCAAAATATCCCAAAATAAAGCCCCGATACGGGCAACACTATCCTTTACTGCTTCTGCTTCAACAGCATCTCCAGCACCTTGCCCACCGCAGCAAAGGCGAATGCACCAGTGACATGGGTGGCTGCGCCAAGACCCGCGCCGCAATCGAGCTTGAAACCTTCATCTGCGCCCAGCGCAGGGCGAATCCCGCAAACCGTGCCATCGGCCTGCGGATAGCGCACGTTTTCCAGTGAATACACCGCAGGCACGCCAAAGTAGCGGTCACGATTCTTGGGAAAATTGAACTCGCCGCGCAGCTTTTTGCGAATCAGCGACAGCATCGCATCATGCTCGGTACGGGAAAGGTCACGCACCCGGATTTGCGTCACATCGCTGCGACCGCCAGCGGCGCCCACCGTGACCAATGGCAGTTTGCGGCGGCGGCAAAAAGCAATCATCTCCACCTTGACCCGGAAGCTGTCACAGGCATCCAGCACCAGGTCATGCCCCGGCAAAAGCTCGGCCATGTTCGATGGCGTCAGGAAAGAGGCCAGTACATTCACGCCGATAGCGGGATTGATGGCGCGGCAACGCTCGGCCATGACTTCGGCCTTGATGCGCCCGTATTGCCCGTCCATTGCCGGCAGCTGGCGGTTGGTATTGGAAACACACAGCTCATCGGCATCAATCAGGGTGAGACTGCCGACTCCGCTGCGCGCCAGCGCCTCCACTGCCCAGGAACCCACGCCGCCAATGCCCACCACCGCCACCTGCTTGTCGGCCAACTGCGCCAAAGTGCCGCGCCCGTACAGGCGCTCAATGCCGGAAAATCGTTCTGCTGCCATATTCATGGGCGAATTTTACCGTCCGCGCGTGTTATCGTGCCGGGCTTGAACACCCCTGCCAGCATGAATGGAGAACCCCATGTCCACGCCAGCCACTGAGACATCCAAAAAATCTTCCGCCGCCAAACGCTATCTCATTGTTCTTGCAGTGGGGCTTGTGCTCGGCGCCATCGCCACGGTCATGCTGTTGCGTGCACTGGAAGCGCGCAAAGACCACTTCCCCGATAGCGTGATGACGGTCATGGCCTGGCATATGGGCAAGCTCAAGGGCAATATCGAAACCAACCGCTGCAATGCCACCGATGCCCTGCCGCATCTGCAAACCCTGCGCCGCATGGGCGATGACGTGGATTTTGCTTTCACCGACATTGCCAGCGACGAGCGATTTGCCAAACACAGCGCCAACTTCCGCGCTGCCCTGGATGCGGCGCTGGCCAACCCGCCGCTGTCCTGCGAAAGCCTTGGCAAGACCATGGGCGAAGTCGGCGGGCAATGCAAAGCCTGTCATGATGACTTCAAGGGCTGACCCGGCCCAAATAGCTGCAACATATGACACCCGGCAATGCCGGGTGTTGTTTTGTCGCGTAATATGGCGCCTCTTGTCCTTAATGGAGATAGTCCTCATGCGCAGTGGCAATCCGGCACTTTCAGAATCCACCTTTCTTGACCTTGGCAGCGGTGCGCTCAGTCAAGCGCCCGGCCAGGCCATGACCTTGAACGGCACGGTCAACAAGACCGGGCTGTTGCTGCTGCTGGCGGTGCTGACTGCGGCGTTTTCGTGGTCGCAGACTTTTACTGCCACAGGCGAAGTGGCTTCTGGCGCGATGGTCTACATGATTGGCGGCGCCATCGCCGGTTTCGTGCTGGCGCTTATCACCGTGTTCAAGAAAACCTGGGCGCCGGTGACCGCGCCGCTGTATGCGCTGGCCGAAGGCTTCTTTCTGGGGACTATTTCAGCCATCTACAACGCGCGCTTCGAGGGCATTGTGCTGAATGCGGTGCTGCTGACCTTCGGCACGCTGTTTGCGCTGTTGTTTGCCTATCGCTCCGGCCTGATTCGCGCCACCGAAAACTTCAAACTCGGGGTGATGGCCGCCACTGGTGGTATCGCACTGGTCTATCTGGCCACCCTGGTGCTTGGCTTTTTCAATATCAACATCCCCTACATCCATGAGTCCGGCCTGATTGGTATCGGCTTCAGCCTGTTTGTGGTGGTGATTGCCGCGCTGAACCTGGTGCTGGACTTTGATTTCATCGAAACCGGCGTGGAACAGGGCGCGCCCAAATACATGGAGTGGTATGGGGCTTTCGGGCTGATGGTGACGCTGGTATGGCTGTATGTGGAATTCCTGCGCCTGCTGGCCAAGCTGCAATCGCGCGACTGATTGCTAGCGCCCATCTTTTCAACACAGCAAGCCGCCCCACCGGGCGGCTTGTTTCATTGGGCGGCCAGGAATGCCAGCAGCTGCGCCTCGTCCCAGATTTCCAGCCCCAGGTCTTGCGCCTTGGCAAGTTTGCTACCGGCCGCCGCACCAGCAATCAGCAGTGCGGTTTTTTTCGATACGCTGCCGCTGACCTTGGCGCCCAGGGCTTCGAGTTTTGCGCTGGCTTCATCGCGGCTCATGCGCTCAAGCGTGCCAGTCAGTACCACGGTCTTGCCTGAAAGCGGGCCATCGCTGGCGCGTTGCGGCGCGCCCTCCGGCCAGTGCACGCCATGCGCGCGCAGGGCGCTAATGACTTCGCGGTTATGCGGCTCGGCAAAGAAATGCAGGATATGCGCGGCCACCACCGGGCCGATATCCGGCACTTGCTGCAAGGCGGCCTCATCGGCGGCCATCAGCGCCTCAAGACTGCCAAAGTGCCGTGCCAGGGTTTTGGCGGTGGTCTCGCCCACATCGGAAATGCCCAGCGCAAACAGCAGTCGCTCCAGCGTGGTATGGCGGCTGGCAGCGATGGCGGTGACCAGATTCTGCGCCCATTTGTCGGCAATCTTGCCAGCCTTGACGGTGGCCGGGGTGCTGCCATCGCGCAATTCGGCCTGCCGCTTCATTTCCAGAAAGTCGGCCACTTGCAGGCGGTACAGGTCGGCCACGCTCTGAATCAGGCCAAAGGCCACCAGGTCCTGTGCAAAACGCTCGCCCAGACCCTCGATATCCATCGCCCGGCGCGATGCGAAATGCACCACCGCCTGCACGCGCTGCGCGGGGCAGACCAGGCCGCCGGTGCAGCGTGCGACCACTTCGCCAGCTTCGCGCTCGATGGCCGAGCCGCAGTCCGGGCAGTGGGCGGGCATTTGCCAGGGCACGCTGCCCGACGGGCGCTCACGCTCAAGCACGCGCATAACTTCCGGGATGACATCCCCTGCCCGGCGGATGATGACGGTATCACCCACGCGCACATCCAGCCGGGCGATTTGGTCAGCGTTATGCAAGGTGGCGCGGCTGACCGTCACCCCGCCCACCTGTACCGGCTTCATCAGCACCCAGGGGGTGACCGCGCCGGTACGGCCGACATTGACCTCGATGGATTCGACGGTGGTGCTGGCTTCTTCAGCCGGAAACTTGTGCGCGATTGCCCAGCGCGGCGCACGCGAGACAAAGCCCATTTCCTGCTGCCGGTCGAAGCGGTCCAGTTTGTAAACCACGCCATCAATGTCATAAGGCAGTTGGCTGCGGCGCTCGCCAACCGTTTGGTAATAGGCCAGAAGCCCGGCCAGGCCCTCGGCGACCGTGACTTCCGGACAGACCGGAAAGCCAAGCGTTTGCAGCCATTGCAGGGTTTGCGAATGGGTGGCGGGCAGGTCCGCGCCCTCTACTTCACCCAGTGCATAGGCATAGAACGCCAGCGGCCGTTGCGCGGTCACTGCCGCATCGAGCTGGCGCAGGCTGCCGGCAGCGCCATTGCGCGGGTTGGCCAGTGGCTTGCGGCCTTCGGCACGCGCCTTTTCGTTATAGGCCTCGAACCCGGCGCGCGGCATGATGATTTCACCCCTCACTTCCAGCACTGCCGGCGAAAACAGGCCGCTGGCAAGCTGCATCGGGATGGACTTCACCGTGCGCAGATTGGCGGTGACATCTTCGCCGCTGCTGCCATCGCCACGGGTGGCGCCGCGCACAAAGGCGCCATGCTCATAGCGCAGGCTGATAGCCAAGCCGTCGAGCTTGGGCTCTACCGAAAAAAGCGGCGCGCCATCGCCGGTTTCGCGCCTGATGCGCTCGACGAATTCGGCCACTTCCGTATCACTGAAAGCATTGGCGAGCGAAAGCATCGGCACGCGATGCGCCACCTGGGCAAACTTGCCCGAGGGCGCCTCGCCCACCTGCTGGCTGGGAGAATCTGCCTGCAAAAGTTCCGGATGTGCCGCTTCCAGGGCTTGCAGCTCGCGCAGCAGGCGGTCGTATTCGGCATCGGTGATGTCCGGCGCATCCAGCTGGTAATAGCGATGATTGGCATCGCGGATACGCGCCACAAGCTCGGCGTGGCGACGGGCTGCATCACTCATATCATGCTCCATGCTGCCCCGGTTCAGCGGCTCAAGGGCGGCATTTCGCGCTGGCGGTCGTAAGTGCGCAATTCTTCGCGGATATTCATGATGCGCTGCCGTCCCAGCGCATTGCGTTCTTCATCCAGCACGATGCCATCAAGCAGTTCGGCCATGCGCTGTGCGGCAGGCTCCATGGTTTCCCAGGCCTCCAGTGCGCTGACTGGCGCAGGCAGGGTCAGGAAGAAGGCAATCGCCGGGGTTTCCAGCGTCTGGATTTCATTCATGTCAAAGCTGCCGGGCTTCATGATATTGGCGACGCTGAAAATCGGCCCGGCTTCCGGGCGGCTGTCAATCAGGCGGTGAAAGACATTCATATGGCCATACAGCAGACCGGCTTTTTCGGCGGCCACCAGGATGTCCGGGCCACGCAGGGTTTGTCCGGCGCGGGCGGCGACAAACAGTGAAACGATTTTGTCGAAGTTCTCCTCCTGACGGCGCCCCAAATCACTTTGCTGCTGCGGGGTATCCAGCCCCAGCTCACCCTGCTGCACCTCCGCTGCCCGCCCGGCTTCGGTTTCCAGCTCATCGCGCAATTCATCGCCCAGGGTCGGTTCGCTGCGCTCGCCGCGCCACTCGACCCGCCGGCCTTGCTCGTTCTTTTTCGGGCGGCTACTGGCAAACCAGATGCCGAAAAACAGAATCAGCCCTGCCAGCAGGATGCCGATGCGGATAAGCGTGGTGTCTGACATGCAAAAACCTCTTGGTAAAGTATCAGGCCGCGCCGACCATGCGCGTGGCTTCGGCCAGGTCCACCGAAACCAGACGGCTCACGCCCGGCTCGCGCATGGTAACGCCTGAAAGCTGCTCTGCGGCTTCCATGGTGGCCTTGTTATGGGTCACGAACAAAAATTGCACGGCCTGGCTCATCTCTTTCACCATCGCCGCCAGGCGGCCAACATTGGCCTCGTCCAGCGGCGCGTCCACTTCGTCCAGCAAACAGAACGGTGCCGGATTCAGGCGGAAAATGGCAAATACCAGTGCCACCGCGGTCATGGCTTTCTCACCGCCGGACAGCAGGGTGATGCTGGAGACGCGCTTGCCGGGCGGGCGCGCCATGATGGTGACGCCGGTATCCAGCAGGTCATCGCCGGTCAGCTCCAGATAGGCATGACCGCCGCCGAACAGGCGCGGATATAGCTCCTGCACGCCAGCATTCACCCGGTCGAAGGTGTCCTTGAAGCGCCCCCGGGTCTCGCGGTCAATCTTGCGGATGGCCTCTTCCAGCGTTTCCAGCGCCACGGTCAGGTCCGCATCCTGGGCGTCGAGGTATTGCTTGCGCTCCTCGGCCTCAGCATGTTCGGCAATCGCCGCCAGGTTGACCGGCTCCAGCCGCCGCAGTTTCGCATCGAAATCATTGACGGCCTTTTCCCATTCAGCCGGGTTTGCCTGGGCAGGCAGGCTGGCCACCACTTCGGCCAGGGCAAAGCCTGCTTCCACCACTTCGCTGGCCAGACGATTGGCGGAAATCATCGCTGCCTGCTGGTCAAGGCGGCGCTGCGAAATGGTTTCGCGCTGCGCCAGTGCCTCGGCATCGCGTTTTTGCCGGGTCTGCTCATGCCCGCGCAGGTCGTTCTCGATGGTTTCCAGTGCGTTCCTGGCCGCAGCCAGCGCCTGTTCTACCTTGACCCTCTCCTCCAGCGCCGCCTGCTGCTCAGCCTTGAGATTTTTCACCGGGTCATCGCCACGGGAGAGCTGGGCGGTGATTTCGCCAAGGCGCGAATCCAGCTGGCCGCGCTGCTGGCTCATGCGGTTCAGCGCCTGGGTCAGGGCATTGACCTGGGTGCGCTGGGTTTCCACTGTCAACGCCAGTGCATGTGCGCTCTCGCGTGATTCACGGGCGCGCTCACGCGCCGCATCGCGGGCTTCACCCAGTTGGCGGCGCTCGCCATCCAGTTGCAGGCGGGCATCTTCCAGCTCGGCCATGCGCTCGATGGCGATTTCCAGGCGCTCGCGGGCCTGGCGGGTTTGTTCTTCGCCTTCGCTGATGCTTTGCGCAAGCTGCGCCAGCTCGGCTTCGATATTCGCCAGCCGTCCACGGGCGGCGTCCAGCCGGCCTTTCTGGCTTTGCAATTGCCCGGCCAGCTCCGACATCGCACGATGGCTTTGATACAGCAGGCGCTGCGCTTCTTCGCGCGATTGTTCTGCCGCCAATGCCTGCTCGCGCAGGCTGGCGATGTCCTGCTCCAGCGCCTGCTCTTTCTCTTGCAGGCTTTCGATTTCCGCGCGCATGGACTGGATTTCACGCTCACGCAGCAATGCGCCCTGCTTGGCCGCGCCCGAGCGCAGCACCCGCAGCCAGCCAGCCCCGAAACGCTCACCGCTGCGGGTAATCACCGAAGCCCCGGCAGGCAGGCTGGGCAGCAGCGCGCGCGCATCATCCAGCGTCTGGGCCACATGCAGGTTCGCCAACATGCGGCGGATGGCCAGCGGCCCGCTGACCCTGGCGGCCAGCGAAGTGGGCGCGAAATCGCCCTCGCCTTCATCAGCGGCCACCAGCGCCAAGCGGCCTTCGCCCAGCTCGCCCAGGGCATCGACCAGCGCCGCCGGGTCTTGCAGCAGAACGCCCTCAATCATTTGCCCAAGCGCGCTTTCCACCGCCTGTTCCCAACCGCTTTCCACGCGGATGCGCTCGCCCACACGCGGCGCGCTATCGAGCCCACGCTGGCGCAGCCAGGCCAGCGCCGCGCCCTGCTCCTGCCCAAGTGCGGCGCTTTGCAGGGTTTCCAGCGAGCTCAAGCGGCCACGTTTTTCCTGCGCAGTTTTGCGGGCATCGGCCAACTGCGCTTGCAACTGCCGCTGCTTGTCCTGCAAGTCGGTCACCGCCTGTTTGCGCTGCTCGACCTGCTCTTGCAGGGTGTCGATACCGGCTTTTTGCTCCTCATGGCGCAATTCCAGTGCGGCAAAAGCCTCGGCCAGCTGCTCCAGGTCAAGCTGGCTGCGCTCCTCGGCCAGGCGTTCGCGGCGGCGCTGGGCATCAAGCAACTGCCGGTCAAGATAGTCCACGCGGGTACGCTCCACATCACCGGCGCGCGCGGCCTCGGCCTGCTCGCGGCTCTGCGTTTCCCAACGCTGCTGCCACTGCGACAGCTGGCTTTCAGCCGCGCGCAATGCGTCCTGATACTCGACATCGGCTTCGCGCAGTTCGGCAAGCCGCGGCTCGTTTTCCAGAAGGCTTTCCTGCAACACCATCAGCGTTTCTTCATCGCTGCCGATATGCGCGACGATTTCCGACAACGCCGCCTCAGCCTCGTCACGCGCCGTGGCAAGCCGGGCGCTCATTTCCTGCTGGTGCTGGATTTGCTGCTCCAGCCGCGCCAGCACGCCGCCGACGCGATACACCTCGGCCTGCGCCCTGGCATGCTCGTCAATCGCCTGCTGGTGACGCTCACGCCCGGTTTCAATCTCGCGCTCGGCATGGCGCTGCTCGGCCACCAATTGCTCCAGACGGGTTTCATCGGCGGCCAGGGTCTGCCGGTGCTTTTGCAGCTCCTCATCCAGCGCCCGGTATTGCAGGGCTTTCCACTCGGCATCCTTGATGCGGCGCTCGGCCTGAATCGCAGTGTATTGCTCGGCCTGGCGCGCCTGCCGCGCCAGATGGCTCAATTGCTTGCCGACTTCTTCGCGCAGGTCCGAAAGGCGCTCGAGGTTTTCGCGGGTGTGCTTGATGCGGTTCTCGGTTTCGCGGCGACGCTCCTTGTATTTGGAAATACCGGCAGCTTCTTCCAGATACACGCGCAATTCTTCCGGACGCGCCTCAATCACCTGCGAAATCATGCCCTGCTCGATAATCGAGTAGCTGCGCGGACCAAGCCCGGTGCCGAGAAATAAGTCGGTAATGTCCTTGCGCCGGCATTTGCCGCCATTGAGGTAATAACTGCTCTGTCCGTCACGGCCAATGCTGCGCTTGACCGAAATCTCGTTGAAGGCAGCGTACTCGCCGCTGATAGTGTGGTCGCTATTGTCGAAAATCAGCTCCACCGTGGCCTGGCTGACCGGCTTGCGGCTGTTGGAGCCTGAAAAAATCACGTCGGTGGAGCTGTCACCACGCAGGCGGCTGGCAGAGGACTCGCCCATCACCCAGCGCACCGCGTCGATGATATTGGACTTGCCGCAGCCGTTCGGCCCCACCACCCCGGTCATATTGGTCGGCAAGTGCAGCGTGGTCGGGTCAACAAAGGACTTGAAACCGGCAAGTTTGATGGTGGACAGACGCATGGGCAGTTATTGTGATGCAAAGCCCGGCTAACCGGGCGAGCGAGTATAGCGGGCAGCAGCCTGAGATTCCTTGCCGCATCCTTTCCCGGCGCAGGGCAAAAGTGACCTCCAGCCTTGAGGCAAACAACCATGACTCATGCCCCAGTGCCTGTACGAGCACTGGCTGCAAAACCGTCCGATGCGGCAATTCATCGCGCGAAATCGGGCACATTGCCAGCATGCTTGGGCATTGGCCACTAACCATCAGCAGCACCGAAGGCTACCGCGCTGCCGCAGGCTTGCTGGTCTGACGCCAAGCGACAACAGTCTGAGCCATTTGCTGCACAGCAGCTTGCAATTTTCTGTTTTCAGGCGTAGTTAATCAAAGCGC